>CAYQXL010000018.1:8470-43094 GCA_964421445.1 uncultured Pseudomonadota bacterium | reverse complement strand
ATTCCCCACTGCTGCCTCCCGTAGGAGTCTGGGCCGTGTCTCAGTCCCAGTGTGGCTGATCGTCCTCTCAGACCAGCTACCCGTCATAGCCTTGGTGAGCCATTACCTCACCAACAAGCTGATAGGCCGTGGACTCATCCTCAAGTGATAGCATGTATGAATACAGGCCACCTTTTACCCCGTGACTTGGGTCACGTGGTCTTATCCGGTATTAGCCCCACTTTCGCGGGGTTATCCCGAGCTCAAGGGCAGATTATCCACGTATTACTCACCCGTCCGCCGCTCTACTCGCCCCCGAGGGGACTTTCGCGCTCGACTTGCATGTGTTAGGCACGCCGCCAGCGTTCGTTCTGAGCCAGGATCAAACTCTCAAAATGAACTTTACACCTTTTGTATTGAACGAGGACCTACTATTTTGTTTTCAAAGAACAAGTGTTAACCGTGAAGCGAGTTATAATTATATATATTTTCGCCCCGATGTCAAGCACTAAGAATAAAAGATTTAAAAAAAGATCACGACCTCCTTCAAAGGCCCTTGTCGTCACGGTGTAAGTAACCGGAATGGAACCAGTTTACCAGGGAGCCTTCTTTTCCAAAGGCCGCGATCTCCGGGAGGACGGCGCGATCGTCTGTTCCATACATGGGGCATCATGGACCACTATGTTGTGTTTTTTGCCCTGAAGCGATGGACGAGTTTGAACGGTCGGCAGGTCAGTGGTGATGGACGGTGGCTCCCTGGACTTCTTCTTGATCCGCCGGCGAGGGTCATCCATGGAACTCTCCGTCCTCCATCTGTCTTCACCAGGACTCGCTGGAACTTCAGCCCGGGAAAACAGGTTGCCGCTCTCCGGCGGGTATGATAGATTTCTCCCATACAGAGGGTTTTCTCTCCGCGGGAAAACAGGAAGGGGCCTGTGACCATTAACAAGAACGAACAGACAAAGACCATTGAGATCACCGAACAGTTCGAGGAAGCCCTCACCGTCATCGAATCCACCGATCATACAGTTTTCATAACAGGCAGAGCGGGGACCGGCAAATCAACGCTCCTCGATTACTTCAGGTCAATCACCAGGAAGAGGATCGTCGTTCTCGCTCCGACAGGAGTAGCGGCACTCAATGTCCGCGGCCAGACGATCCACTCCTTCTTCGGGTTCAAGCCTGATGTGACCCCGGGGGGCATAAAGAAAGTAAGAAGAGCGGGGTCCGATATCTTTAAAAGGGTCGATACAATAGTGATCGACGAAATCTCCATGGTCCGGGCCGACCTTCTCGACGCTGTCGACACATTCCTGCGGCTCAATGGGAAAACGAAGAAACGTCCTTTCGGCGGGATACAGATGGTATTTATAGGAGACCTCTATCAGCTCCCTCCGGTCTACAAAGGCCACGAGAAGGAACTCTTCAAAACGATGTATCGGAGCCCTTACTTCTTCGATGCCAAGGTCATGGAAGGGCTGGAGATGGACTTCATTGAGCTCGAGAAGATCTTCAGGCAGAAGGACGATGTCTTCATCTCCATCCTGAACAGGATACGGAACAACAGTATCACCGATAACGAACTGGCCATCCTCAATCAGCGGCTCTGTACCGAATCAGGTACAGAAGAGACTCTCTGTGTAACCCTCACAACAACAAATGAACAGGCGAAACTGATCAATAGCGACAGACTCGCCAGGATCAAGACAAAGAAGTATCTCTTTCACGGTTCAGTCGACGGAGCCGTTGACCCCGGATCCCTTCCTACATCGCCAGATTTGGTCGTAAAGAAGGGAGCGCAGGTCATGTTCCTCGCCAACGACTCTGCCGGCCGCTGGGTCAACGGTACGATCGGCAGGATTTCAGGGATAGAGGGGTGGGATGAAGGGAATGGAAGAAATGCTGTCATAATGGTGAAACTTCCTGACGGAGAGATTGTCGATGTCACGCCATACAGATGGGAACTTTTTCATTTCCTCTTCAATCCGGCAACAAAAAACATAGAGTCCCAGGTCGTCGGGGCCTTCACCCAGTATCCGCTGAAACTCGCCTGGGCCGTGACCATCCATAAGAGCCAGGGAAAAACATTCGAAAAGGTCATCATCGATATCGGCCGGGGAACCTTTGCCCACGGCCAGATTTATGTTGCCCTCAGCCGGTGCACAACGCTCGCCGGCATTTTCCTCAGAAAACCTGTTGAAAAGAGACACGTCATCATGGATTACAGGGTTGTGAGGTTTCTCACCACTTTTCAGTACGCATGTGCCGAGAAGCGATGCACCATCGATGAGAAGGTCGCCATCATCACCGACGCCATCGAACAGGGGCAGATGCTTGACATCGTCTACCTGAAAACAAGCGATGTGAAGACCCGGCGAACCATAGAGCCCACCTTTATCGGCACGATGGAATATATGAAACGCACCTATCTCGGTGTTGAGGCGTTCTGCCTGAAACGGAAAGAGAAGCGTGTTTTCCGCGTTGACCGCATACTCGAAATCAGACCTCTTCCTTAAGTACCATTCTTTACTTTGCTCCGGCCCTTTGTTACAATGAGCCCACTGAAATGAAAACAAAGGCTTTGCTCCTTCTTCTTCTTGCAGGATTTCTCTTCGCATCCTGCACCAGATCCAGGGACGTATCTTTCTACGATGACCAGGGGCAGCCGGCCTACGGTGACGCCCTTGTGACAGGATCCATCGGTGAGCCATCAAACCTCATCCCCCTGCTCGCCACTGACTCGGCATCTCACGAGATTGCAGGATATATTTACAATGGCCTCGTCAAGTACGACAAGGATCTCACCATCGTCGGAGATCTGGCCGAATCATGGGATATATCCAGGGATAATCTCACCATTACGTTTCACCTTAAAAAAGGCGTCACCTGGCAGGACGGAAAACCCTTTACAGCCCATGATGTTCTCTCTACGTACAAGATCATCGTCGATCCGAAAACGCCTACGGCCTATGCATCAGACTTTCAGGCGGTGCGGGAGGCGAAGGTCCTTGACGACCACACGTTTCGGGTGACCTATAAAACGGCCTTTGCTCCCGGGCTCATCAGTTGGGGTCTGGGCATCCTTCCCCGGCACCTGGTAGAGGGAAAGGAGATCACATCGTCTCCTCTCATCCGCAAGCCTGTGGGAACAGGACCCTATGTCTTCAAGGAGTGGATTCCCGGGGAACGGGTGACCGTGGAAGCGAACAAAACGTACTTCGAAGGACAACCCTATCTGTCGAGACGGGTAACCCGCATCATTCCCGACACAGCTACCATGTTTCTCGAGCTGAAGCGGGGCGTTGTCGATCTCATGGGGCTCACGCCCCTCCAGTACGTGAAACAGACCGAATACGCCGGTTTCAGAAGGGAGTTCAACAAATACCGGTACCTCGCATCGACGTACGTCTATCTCGGCTACAATCTCCGCCACCCCTTTTTCAAAGATAAAAGGGTCCGTCAGGCTCTCTGTCACGCAATCGATAAACAGGAGATCATAGACGGCATTCTCCTGGGCCAGGGCGTTGTGGCCCATGGTCCCTATAAACCGGGGATGTGGGCATACAACAAAGATATCAAAAATTTCGATTTTAATATCACCAAGGCCCGAATCCTTCTTTCCGAGGCAGGTTTTGTCAAAGGTCCTGATGGAGTCCTCCGGAAGGATGGCCGACCTTTTGAGTTCACGGTGCTCGCAAACCAGGGCAACGATGTCCGGATTCGCTGTGCAGAGCTGATCCAGCGGAGGCTCGACGATATTGGAATAAAAGTCAAGATCAGGGTCATTGAGTGGGCCGCCTTCATCAACGAATTTATCGACAAAAAAAACTTCGATGCCGTCATCCTTGGATGGACGATCCCCAACGATCCCGACATGTTCGATATCTGGCATTCATCGAAGCAGGGTCCCAAAGAGTTCAATTTCATCGGATTCGAAAACAGGGAGGTCGATGACCTTCTCGTAAAGGCCCGTCATACTTTCGACAAGGAAGAACGGAGAGGTTATTATTTCCGTATCCAGGAGATCCTGGCCGATGAACAGCCCTACACCTTTCTTTTCGTCCCCTATGCGAATGTGGCTGTCCACAAAAGAGTGAAGGGGATCAAACCCGCTCCTGCAGGCATTTCGTACAACTTCCCCTGGTGGTATGTGCCGGAAGGGCAGATGAGGTACAGGACCCATGCTTCGATATCTCCTTAAACGACTCTTCTTCATGATTCCCATGCTTCTCGGAATCACGATCATCTCGTTCGTCGTCATTCACCTGACACCGGGAGAGCCGGATATCGTCGGCATGGAGATGAACCCAAAGGTGACAAAACAGGTCCGGGACAGGATCAGAACCCTCTACGGTCTCGACAAACCCCTGTATGTACAGTATGGCATGTGGCTCAAAAGAATCGTGAGGCTTGATTTCGGAACCTCTTTCACGCCGGACAGGAGACCCGTTTTTGATAAGATCAAAGAACGCCTTCCGGTAACCATCAGTATCAATCTCCTGTCCATGTCCCTGATTTTTTTGATTGGCATACCGATCGGTGTCTATTGTGCCCGGTACAAGGACAGCATCATGGACAAAAGCCTCACAGCTTTTGTCTTTGCAGGATATGCCATGCCCACGTTCTGGCTTGCCCTCCTGCTCATGATCTTCTTTGGTGTCTATCTTGAATGGCTTCCGATCAGTGGACTCAAATCGTACAATTATGACGATCTCTCCATTCTGGAAAAAATCTTCGATCTGGCAAAGCACCTCCTGCTCCCCATCGCCATTTCAGCCTTCGGTGGGCTTGCAGGAATCTCGAGATACATGAAGAACAGCCTTCTCGAAGTACTCCGGCAGGAATACATCACCACGGCTTACGCGAAAGGCCTTTCCGAAAGGATGGTCATGCGCCGCCATGCCTTGCGGAATGCCCTTTTACCCGTTATCACTATCCTCGGGTTGTCGGTCCCGGGGCTCATCGGGGGAAGCGTCATCTTTGAAAGCATCTTCTCCCTTCCCGGTATGGGCCAGCTTTTCTATATGAGCGTCATGTCACGGGATTATCCGACGATCATGGGCATACTCGTCATCGGTGCCTTCCTGACACTCGTCGGGAACCTCCTCGCCGACATCTGTTATGCCGTGGCTGATCCAAGGATACGCATAGGATGAACCGTTTTTCGTGATCGATGGACAGGAGCAACAAAAGAAAGCGGCCGGCGGCGGTCTGGGCCATTATAAAGGCCCTTTTCTCCAAGTATCAGCAGGACAACGGAAACATTATCGTCTCGTCCATTTCGTTCTATGTACTCCTCTCCTTCATCCCCTTCACCCTGTTGTGCATCTTTCTGCTCGGAACGGTCATTACGCTCAGTAACCCTGCCGTTCAGTTCGAGTATATCATCAGAAGCATCCTTCCCGATCAGTATGAAAACGCTATCATCGAACGGATCTTTCGTGAACTCAATTTCATATCCGTCTCCCGGACGCTCTCCGGGCCTCTCGGCTTCATCATGCTCTTCTTCTTCAGCACCCGACTCTTTTCCGCCATCCGTACGTCATTCCGGATCATATTCGGCCGAAGGTCGAGAGGCTTTCTGAAGAACCGGGGAGAAGAGATCCTCTATACCTCGATCTTTGCCCTTCTTCAGGCATTGATCTTTTTCAGTTTTCTTTTCAGCGTCATCCTTCAGTCACGCCTGTCCCACACCATGCCCCACTATACGGACTCAGGCCTCTTCAGATTCATCTTCCTCGCCCTCGACATGATATTTACGTTCTCTATGTTCTGGGTCCTCTATTACGTACTCAGTCCCGCCCGGAAAGCGAAGGCCATCCTTCTCGGCACTACCCTGCTCGCTACCGTGGCGTGGCATGCAGGCCGGTCGCTCTTTAAACACTACATCGTATATCTCATGAAAGTGACGGCGTTCTTCGGTACGTACGGAATTTTTATCGCATTTCTCTTCTGGACTTACTATTCGGTCTTTGTCTTCGTCTGTTGCACAGAACTCCAGTCAATACTGATCAACCGGCTCACTCATGGGAAAGAGCCCAGTTCTCCCCTGTCCCCATCGAGACCTTAAGGGGAACGGAGAGATGGACAACGTTCTCCATCTCCTCCCTGACAACGATCTCCATCACCTCCCGTTCCTCCCGTTCTACCTCACAGACAAGTTCATCGTGTATCTGCATGATCAGTCTGGACCGGAGGTTCTCCCGTTTCATCCGTGAGGCAATCGTTATCATGGCCATCTTGATGATGTCTGCAGCCGTTCCCTGGACAGGCGTATTCATGGCGACCCGTTCGCCAAACTGCCTCAGTGCGCTGTCGGGACTGGCCAGTTCGGGGATGCGCCGTATCCTTCCGGAAAATGTTCGGACGTATCCTCTTTCCCGGGCATCTTCGATGATGCCGTCCATGAAAGCCCTGACACCTTCGTGCTTCCGGAAATAATCGTCTATGTAGGCCTGGGCGTCTTTCTGCGAGACACCCAGTTCCCTGGCAAGACCGTATCCGCTCATACCGTATATAATACCGAAATTGATGACCTTTGCCGCCCTCCGCATCTCATGCGTCACATCGCTTGCTGAGACGTGGAAGACCTCCTGGGCAACACGGCTGTGAATGTCCTCATCTCTCCGGAAGGTTTCACAGAGAACTGCATCCTGCGACAGGTGGGCAAGAACACGGAGCTCGATCTGTGAGTAATCCGACGAAAGGAGGAGATTATCATCGTCAGCGATGAAGGCTTCCCGGATCTTCCGTCCCTCCTCGCCCCGGATGGGGATATTCTGAAGATTCGGGTCAGTACTGCTCAGTCGGCCCGTTGATACGACCATCTGGTTGTAGGTCGTATGAATACGGCCCGTCCGCTGGTTTATGAGTGTCGGGAGCACGTCGATGTATGTACTCTTCAGTTTCGCCAGTGTCCTGTACTCAAGGATTCTTTTTGGCAACTCATGCTGTTCCGAAAGGACCTGAAGTACATCCGTATTTGTTGAATAGCCTGTCTTTGTCTTTTTCAAGCGCGGGAGGCCCAGTCTGTCAAAGAGAATCCTCGACAACTGCTGCGGTGAATTGATATTGAACGATTCGCCGGCAAGACCATAGACCTCCCTCATAAGGGCCGTCAGCTTCTGGTCATAAACCCTCGACAGGGACATAAGGATCCTTCTGTCCACCTTCACCCCGGCCATCTCCATTGCGGACAGTACGGAAACAAGAGGCATTTCAATCGTTGAAAAAAGATCGAAAAGCTCAAGTTCGTTCAGCAACCCCGCAAGCGTCTCTTCAAGGTCAAAAAGGTGGACTGCCCTCTCCGTGACCGCCTGTTTCAGATCACGAGGAGGGATGGAAAGATCGAGGTACTCCTCGACAAGACCATCAACAGTGAGATCCTTGCGCAGCGGATTGACGAGGTACGATGCGAGCATCGTATCAAAAACCTGAGAAGGGAAGGAGATGTGCTCACGAATGCAGAACGAGCAGAGAGGCTTGTAGTCGTGCATCACAATATCCGGTGATCGTGCCATGACACCGGTCAGATCCCCGGGCCTATCGGAGAAATAGACACCAGACCCATCGCTCACAGCAAAGGCGGCAACCTCCATATCGTACGAGTTCTTTCCCTGAAAAAGGCAGGAAAGAGACCACTTTCCCTTTCTCAGCCCCTCAAGGCCCGTTTCCCGTATCTGTTGCTTTTCCTCACGTTCGACAACAATTTCACGATAGAGCTTTGTAAACTCGAGATCCCGGAGCAGAGCCCGGAGAGTCGCCCGATCCTCGCCGGGACCGGCGAGGTAGACAGACATCTCCTCGAGGGGGACATCATCCCTCAGCGTTGCCAACTGGACGCTCAGTTCCGCCGACTCCTTCCCGTTGACAAGTTTCTCCCGTACCGATCTTTTTCCGACCTCGTCGATCCTCCGGTAAATCTCTCCAAGAGATCCGAAGGCTGCCACAAGATCACGGGCTGTTTTCGCGCCGATCCCCGGCACACCGGGGATATTGTCCGACGTATCCCCGGCAAGTGCGAGAAAATCCCTCATTGCCGCCGGAGGGATACCGAACTTCTCAACAACCTCTTTTTCCCCGAGGACAATCTGCTTCTGCGCATCGTAGATATACACATTCCCGCCGACCAACTGGGCCATATCCTTGTCACCGGTTACAATATAGACAAGCGATTGATTGTCATCGTTCCTCAAGTGACCAACCATTGTAGCAATGATATCATCGGCCTCGAAACCTTCCTTCTCGACGACAGGTATGCCCATAGCCTCCATGAGTGACTTAATATGGGGGAACTGAACAGACATGGCGGGCGGCATGGGCGGCCTCTGGGCCTTATATGTTGCCGAGATCGCCTCCCGAAAGGACGGGGCTTTCGAATCAAAAATTACAGCGAGAAAATCAGGATTCTCATCATTTTTCAGTTTCTTAATCATGGTGAGAAATGCGTAGGTCGCATTTGTCGGAACACCGCGGGCATTGGAGAGATGCGGTGTGGCAAAAAAAGCACGGTAGACGAATGAATGGCCGTCAATGAGAATATACTTTTTCTGATGTGTCCCGGTCAGGGACGTATTATCGAAATGGTCCGCTATCATAGAGGAAAAAAGGTTTTAATTTTAAATGTACGTCTTTCAGGGAAACGATGTATCTGAACGTCCAGTGACCGCTCTGCGTCGAGAAGAAACGCCTCAAGCTCGGCCTCTGTCCTTTTCGTAATCGTAAACCAGAGATTGAGTTCGCCGGTTCTTTCATAACAGTGGGTGATGCCCCGTTCTTTCCCGATCTCCCGGGCCACGGCTTCAATTCTGTCCTCAGACACCCCCAGGCCACAGAGAGCACTTGCATACCCGAGCTTTTTTCGTTCCAGCACGGGCCCGATCCGCCTTATATAGCCATTTTTCTTCAACCGGAGAACCCGGTCTCTCGTCTCTTCCTCGCTGAGCCCGATCGTCTTCCCGATCGTCTCATAGGGGCGGGAAACGAGAGGGAACTCCTCCTGGAGAAGATTCAGAATCGTTCGATCAAGGTCGTCCATCAGGGTGATTCTACCCGCCGCCGGATCCCTTGTCAACACAGCGCCCTTTTTCCGACCCCTGTCTCAAACGGAGAAACGGCTTCGCCGGGATGATTTGGAGGGTTCACGGGGGATAGGGACCGATCTTTCGGAGAACACCGTTTTCCCTGTTGAAGGTAACATTCGGGAGTGTATTTCCGGTTTTTAACGATCCTTCGTCACCGGGGAAAAAATTTGCCTGGATTGAGAAGATTCTTCGGGTCCATGAGTCCCTTGATCGCACGCATGAGTCCCACGCTGTCACCGTGCTCCTTTTCCATGAACAGACACTTTCCCATGCCGATGCCGTGCTCCCCTGTACATGTCCCTTCCAGGGCAAGGGCCCTGTCAACGATGCGCCTGTTGACCTCCTCCACCTTCCCCCACCGCATCGGATCAGAGGGATCATCCATGATCACCACATGCACATTTCCGTCTCCTGCATGGCCGAAGACGAAGGCTGACGAGAGTTCCCGAATCTCTTCCTTGATCACGCTTACCATGTCACTGTACCGCGAAAGAGGGACGGCGACATCAACGATGAGGGGAAGAAGGCCGGGACAGGACCGTTTGATCGATTCGAAGGTGAGATGACGCATCTCCCAGAGCCGTGACCGCTCCATCTCCCCTATGCCCTTATCCACAAAAGTACAGTGGTTATCCCGGCAAATCTCCTCAACACAGACCATCTCATCCTGCAAACCCTTCTCGCTGAAACCGTGAAACTCCATAAGGAGCGTAGGGGACTCATCCATCGAGAGGTCTCTGTCTCTGTTGACTACAGCGATAACCGGGCCATCGACAAATTCCATTGCCGCCGGTTCGAGGCCCGAGCTCATGATGTGAAATACCGTTGTGGTCGCATCATAGACAGATGGAAAGGTCACCCTGAGAGCCATGTACTTCACCGGTAACGGAACGAGCCGCAGTGTCGCCTCGGTCACTATGCCAAGGGTTCCTTCTGAGCCCGTAAAAAGGGCGCACAGGTTATACCCTGCCGAACTCTTTCTCGCCCGTGTGCCGACCCGTATCACATCCCCCTGCGGCAAAACAACCGTGAGGGCCATGACATAGTCTTTTGTGGCACCGTATTTTACCGTTCTTATGCCGCTTGCATTATTCCCGATCATTCCCCCTATCGTGGCAGCAGCCCCGGGATCAGGAGGAAAGAAGAGACCCTTGTGGCTCACCATTTTGTTCAGTTCCTTGTAGACAACCCCTGCCTCGACATCGACCTGAAAGTCTTCCTGCCTCACAGCAAGAACACGGTTCATCTGTTCAAAGCTTATGACCATCCCCTCATTCAGCGGAATAGGATTCCCTTCAAGGCTTGAGCCAACACCCCAGGGCGTAACAGGAACATCTCTCTCCCAAGCCCAGCAGACAGCCCTCTTCACATCTTCCGTTGATTGCGGCCACAGGACAACATCGGGGAGAACGGGCGGATGGAACGATTCATCGTGGGAATGGAGTTGCCGGACCGACAGGCCCGTTGAAACCCTCTCCTCTCCGAGGATCGATCTGAGGAGCGTGATGTCATCTTCCTGAATCATTCGAAAACCCCCGGTTGTCGGTAATTGTGACCAATGGCTCTCCTTTGTTCCCCACATTCTCCGCCAGGACCACCCGTTTTTCAATGAAAATCTTCCTGCCGATCCTCTCCTCTTCAACATAAAGCTATGGATGTCTTGCGGAACAGATATACGGAAACAAAAGTCCCTTGTCTCGGACGGCCCCGGCGGCACGAACCGGTTGCCTGAAGAACTCCCGGGATGGTATACTTTACCATGGAGGCCGAATGGTGGAGAAGAGATCTGATCCGGACGATTTGATAGCCATGAGGAGTGGAGATATTTACCCTTCACAGGAACTCCAAAGGGAACTGAGCGAGAAGATTTTTCCCCGAACCCCGGGAGAAACGATCCGACGGCTTTCGAACGTAACAGGTGCATTTTACGGATACACACTGAAACAGGCCGGGCTCCACTACGGGTGGGAAACAATCGATGCCCTCTCCAGGGGATTGTTCCATGACCTCGGTTCCGCCAAAAGCAGGGAAGCCCGGGATGCCGGAATCGACCTGCCGCAGGACACCCGGGCACTCGCTATCGTCATCATCACGGCGATCTTTACGAGCAGTCCTGAATACATCTTTTCCACCGTCACATACAGACCACAGGAGACAGCTTTCAGGCTGAAAGGAACATGCAGATACTACCGGATCGCCCGGAATCTGAACATCGAAGGCCATCTGACATGGCCCGTCCTCGTTCCTTTCTTTGAATCTGTCGGTCATGACTGTGGCTTTTCATCAACGATAGAGACAACAATTGACCGTTTGGACGATGATGGCGCCTGCGACCTTTATTTTCGCTGTACCATGACCAGCCGGTGAAAGATTATTTCAAGGAGATTACGATGTCCGCCACATTCGTTCTCGTGCCACGACGCCGTTCGCCGGCATTTCGGAAGGCTTGCGAAGCATACTACAGTCAGATGGGTAAGGGCGGAGACTTCATTGCCGCTCAGCGGAGACGATGGAGGAAGCACGGCAACACGATCATTCTGGCAGCACAAAAAGGCCGAACCGTTGCAGGGTGGATTCTCTATGATCCGGACATGAGCATGATAAGGGAGATCTGTACAAACCCTTCATGGACGGGCGTGGACCCTAAACCTGAAATGGTCGATGCACTCATCGCGAAGGAGAATCTCGTGGCAGCAGAGATCGTGAGCGACGATACTGAAGCATATGCATGGATGATCGGGTACGGGTTCCGCCCCACACGGCACTATGTTCTCCGCGGCACGTCGATGATACGGATGGATCTCAGTACGTCGGTCATGATGGCAAAGCTGAAGACCCAGCCGCCATCGAGGCTTTACGAGAAAGTCGAGACTGTGGTCATTGAACGGGTAAACACGAAACAGACTTATGAGGATATACGGGCTGCCCTGGTCAATGTCTTCGACAAACTGGGAGGCATGGAGAGGTTTGTGAAACGGGGCTCCACCGTTGTCATCAAACCAAACATCGTCAGCGATCATGGACTGAAGGATGGAGTTGTTCGTGGCGGCATCGTGACAGACAAACGGGTTGTCAAGGCCCTCGTCGAACTCCTCCTTCCCCTTGCGGGCAAGGTCATTATTGGCGAAGGATCGTCGATAAACAGGAGTGAAACGACAAAGATGTTCCGCCACTACGGATATGACGAGTTGGTCGCCCTTGATCCTGACCGCGTCCATCTTGTCGATCTCAATACAGACCGCCTCGTGGAGAAAAAAATTCCTGGCGGCAAGCGGATGATCTCGCGGAAGGTTCCTGTCACCATCGATGAGGCGGATGTAGTGATCAGCGTTCCTGTCATGAAGATCCATTTTGCTGCAAAGGTCTCGCTGGCTATCAAGAACCTCCAGGGAGCCATGCCGCCCCTGGAGAAATATATGACCCACTTCTTCGGTCTCTGGCAGAATCTCGTCAACATTCACTACGTCGTAAAGCCCGATCTTATAATTGTTGACGGTCTGGTGGGACAGGAAGACTTCGGGCCGATTTCGGGAACTCCGAAGGAGATGAATCTTTTAATCGCCGGAACCAATCCTGTTGCCGTAGACGCCGTGACAATGGAGATCATGGGCCTCGACCCCCTCTCCTCTCCTCCTGTCTGGATAGCCTACATGAACGGCCTCGGTCCCGTAGACCCGGCTCTGATCACCATAAAAGGGTCGCCGGTAAACGAGGTGAAGAACCCCTTCAGGGAACCGGTTATCGACATCAGCGGAGGGAACTTTCTCGACGTTTACGACGGACAGGCCTGTTCCGGTTGCCGGGGATACCTCCACTTCGTCCTCTCCAAACTCCGGAAACCTGACCCGCAAGACAGCAGCCGATCACTCATCGACAGACCCTTCGAGAAAAAGGTCAGTGTCTTTCTCGGCCCTTCTGCAACACAACCGATCAATCCCGATGAGACAAATATCTTCCTCGGTATCTGCCAGCAGCATAACGCTTTCCAGGGCAAACATCTCCCCGGGTGTCCTCCCCATGCGGAAGTATTGATGGATGGAATCTTCGGACTGTTTGACGATGTGGAACGGCCGGGATATGCAGACAAGAGTGAGGAAGCGCGGCTTGGCGAAATGCTTGATCAGGTGCTCAAGGGTCTCTGACCCCGAGTATCGGATATACGTCGTCCAGATTCGCCGGAAGGTATACCAACAGACCCTTACACTCGAACAACACCGGCCAGATCATCGAGAAATCCTGCCTGACCGGGAATAATTCTCTTCCGGGCTTCGTCGAGATCAAACCACGCCGCCCTGTCAACCTCAGGAAACTCTTGTCTCGAACCTGAACCGGGAGGCCATTCGAGAGAGAATGTGGAACTGGTAAGCCCGGCTATATCAAAATCACCTTCCAGGGCCCAGGCATGAATCCACTTACCACCAGGCTGTTTCCTCGGTGTAAGGAAAACGAAGTGTCCTGACGGCCGAAGACCTGTCTCTTCCTCGAATTCCCGTATCGCCGCTTCGAGAGCAGGCTCATCCTTATCGAGCAGGCCCTTGGGGATCGACCAGGCATGGTCATCCTTCTTCGCCCAGAAGGGGCCACCAGGATGGACCAGGAGCACCTGAAGGCCCCCTCTTTTGGTCCGAAACATCAGTATCCCTGCGCTCTGCTTTGGCATAAGATTCTCGCAGAAGCTGCCCGCTCCGAGAGGCCGGCGATCCTGGACTTTAGACGAAGGATGCCTTCCGGTATTGCGAGACGACACCCTTCGTTCGCAAAGGATGGAAACAGGACCGGAGATAACCTTCTTCAGATCCTTCCCCATGCCCCGACGGCAAAGGGAGGTTTCTGTATCCTCTCGCTGACCGGTCAGTCGGCCAGATCACTCACATTTTCCACACCTGCCGCTTCTCCGAGGTAATCCTTCAAACGGGGCTGAATGACGGCAGGCCTGATACATTTTTCGACATACGTTCCCGTTCCGGCAACGCCCAAAACGGTAAACAGCTTTGTGAACTGGGCTTCCCAATCCTTTCCTATTTCGGTTTTTATCGGAAGAGGCAGTCCCCATGACTGTGCCTTAAAGGGACCAACGGCATTTTTCCGGACCTTATAGTAGAACTGTTCGTCGGTCATGTCGTTCTTTCGCTCCGAACCGTGTTTCTCCCGGAGAAAAGCATACATCTCGTCCCGGAGAGTCTGGGGAAGGTGGTTGAAAAATATATTCATAAAATTTGTCGCCAGGTGAATCTCGCAGGTCTCCGTCTCGATGAAGGCCCCGAATGCTTCCTCGGGCAGTGTCGACGCGCCGTGTTGGACAGCTCCGCCCATTCCGTAATCCTGCCGCGCTACCTGACCCAGATGGCGCAAGGTTTCAAAATCGACCTTCACCTTCGCTATCGATCCGTCAGGCAGAACCACGCCACCGTGTGACGTACCAGTCTGAATGCTGATCTTGCTCAACCCTGTCAGACCTGCACCCCGGGCATCGAGATCCTGTCTGAACCCTTCTACGTAGGCTCTCAGCTCTTCTTCTGTCGAGTTACGGCCGCCAACCTCACCGATCTCCCCGCCTACAGAGATGGTAACACCCGGCGGTTCGACCGCTCGGACATAGGCCGTCAACTCTGCTGTGAGCTCGGCATTGAGACGCTGCTGCTCGGGAACAGTCGCCTTGCTCAGATCAACAAGCGTGGATGTGTCTATATCGATATTGAAAAAACCGGCAGCCACCGATTGATCGATAAGCTCCTTGACAGCTTTAACCTCGGCAACCGGGTCAGCTCCATACCGTTTGGCGGATATCTGAAAATGATCACCCTGAATAAAGACGGGGCCGGTAAAACCCTCGGCAATGGCAGCAGCGAGAACAGATGTTGTGTATTCTGCGGGCCGCTGTTCCGTATACCCCATCTCCGACCGGGCTATTTCGAAAATGAAAGCCCCTGCGTCCATACTTTTTGCCACCCTGAAAATAATCCGCGCCGCATCAAAGGAGAGTGCCCTCAGATTGATCGCCGGAACAGTGAAAACAAGAGGTACCTCCCCCCGGCCCCTCGCCATGTAGAGATCGTGGATTGAAGCGGGAATTATTCCCAGGTCAAGTGCCGCAGCCCTTGTCAGATACCGGGCAAGCCCCTGTGTTTCCCCCGATCCGAGGGCTGACATCCCCGCCAGCTTTCCCACATTTTCCCGGAACTTCGAAGGGTTCGTGACCCGAATAACACCCTGATGAATCTCGAGACTGTTGTCAAGTTTCTCCAGGATTTCATTGATCTTCACATCAGCCATACTGACCCCCTTTTCTTGATTTGTGGTCTCACTATCTGACGTCCTCCGGAACCGACCCCCATATTCGTCATATCACCGTAAGTATCTGGTAGAACAGAACGTCTTCCTTCACCGCTTTTCAACAAGGACCGGGCCCACCTCTGATAATCTGTGACTTTATCTATTCACAATACCACGCCAAGGTCCTCCTGCCAAGATCTTAATTTCCTCTGTAACCTTTGGCAACAATACCGGTTCCCCGATAGTTCACAGCTATGGGCCATGCATCGGCCATACAGGAATACAACGTAACCTGAAGTACACATCGGACACGATGGAAAGCCCGGACATACGGGCGCTTTTCAATGGCCAAAAAACCTCCGTCAGGGGAGGGAACTTCGTTGTTGGGGTTGAATATCATTGACTTTTCTCGATGTTCCGGCTTAGAATTAAAAGTGTATTATTAACCTCCTCGATCTTTCTTGCACGTGCAGCAGCGACCTCCATTCTGTGTATCAAACCAAAAATACCCAAACCAACCTATTTAAGCCAGCGAGGTGACAGATATGGCTGATGAAAAACATCTAACACGACGAGGCTTTCTTAAAATCCTCGGCACTGCCGGCGTTGCGGCTTCCGTTTCTTTTCCCTTTACCAATCTCAAGCCTGCATGGGCCTTTGGGAACCATCCCCAGGAGAAACTGCCGTACACCATTACAAAAAAGGTTCCTCAGGTTTGCGCGAGGGCCTGCGAGGCCGACTGTGCGTACAACATCATCGTCGGGACCGATCCTGCCACAGGTCTCGAGAGGGCTATCACTCTCGAAGGCAGACCGGAAGATCCCGTCTCCCGAGGGAAGTTTTGTATTAAAGGCATGGGATTTGTCGATTCCATGTACGATCCTGACAGGCTCATGGTCTCGTTAAAGCGAACAAACCCGAAACGGGGAACAGACCACGATCCTGGGTGGGTTACGGTCAAAACCGCTGATGCTACAAACGATATCGTCAACCGCCTTAAAAAGTACAAGCCCGAAGAGATGCTCTTCTGTTCTCCCGGGGACCCGTACACCAATCGTCTCTGTCAGTCTATCGGCGTAACGCGGAGCGATCAGAGAACAGAGTGTTTCGGGACCCATTACTACATCAACTGCCTCACCATGACAAATCCTCCGAATAAGTACTATTCATCCACCTACACCCCGAGCCATCATGTCTGCGGATACGATTACGACAAGGCAGACTATCAGGTCTGGTTCGGTTTCGATTCGTTTTCAAAGTGCGGCAAGGCAGGTATCCTCAATCATTTTGCCGAAGGAAAGAAACGGGGAGGAAAGATCGTCATCTTCAACCCCGTAAAAACACCCTTTGCAGATGGTTATGCAGAAGAGTTTTATGCCGTCCGGCCGGGCACAGATCTCGCCGTCGCTTTGGCGATGACAAAAACAATTGTCACAGGAAAGCTGTACGATGAGACCTTTCTAAAAAATCACAGCGATGCCATCGCCCTTGTTAATACGAAAAGCAGAATGGTCGTCAAAGATCAGAAGGGCATGCTCTATGCCTGGTGCGCAAAGCACAAGAAGGCCGAGCCTATCGATGAGTGCGATAACCCGGCGCTGACGGGCGGACCCTTTACAGCAGTCATCGATGGCAAAAAGGTTCAGGCCAAACCGGCATTTCAGCTTCTCCAGGACAGTCTCAAACCCTATACGGCTCAATGGGCCTCCCGGATCAGCGATGTACCGGCAGCAGCCATCACGAGGATAGCCAAAGAATTTGCCAAGGCAGGACCATTCTCCTTTGTCCCCACGCTGAAGAGGGATGCCGCAGGACCAAATTATGCGAACAGCTGGCGGCTCCGTCATGCCATCAACATCCTGAATACCCTCGTCGGTTCCATTGACCACGAAGGAGGGGTTCTTCTCTATCACGGGACCAAGATTCCCTGGCTTGAAGAGATCGCACCCCCGGTTGCGCCTTTCCCGAAACAGCCGGCAAAACCTGTCGACTACAGGAATGAGTTTCCTGTTACGAACGACATCTACCTGAACAAGGATTTTTCGGCACCGGGCCATTATGGCATGGTCGGCTGGGGACTTTACAAGACGGATTTTACAAAAGCAGTCTTCTTCAGAAACCCTCACCGCGGTCTTTTTGCAATGATACAGCCTCAGATGCTCGAAAAGGCACTTGAAAAAAAGGAACTGGTCGTAGATTGGAACCTTTACCTCGATGATCTCGGGTACTGGTGTGATTATGTCCTGCCTGCGCCCCATCAGTTTGAAGAAGGGAAGCTCGATGTCAGGCTCTACTATCCCAAATACCCCTGTCTCGTAGGAGGATCGCCGGTTCAGAAATCCCCTGGAGACCAGATCGGGTGGGGTGGGTTAGCCGCCAAGATCGGCATGGGTCTGGCTCCGAAGTACTGGACAACCGATGGCAGTGGCGACCCCTCCAAAACGATTCCGACAAATATATCCGATCACGCCGTCAAGGCCGCAGGAGCAGGGGAGAACTACGCCGACTTCATGAAGAAAGGCGGTTTCTGGATCAACCGGAAACCCTACGAGAATTACAAGCAGATTGCTGAAATAGGATGGGGAAGGCCCCAGGGAAGGGTAAGAATTTTCATCGACGAGTTTACAGCCGTCGGCCATGAACCCCTTCCAAAATGGGCGCCACGGTGGAATGCTGCCGAAGGAGAGTACAAATTTTCCCTCCTCATCACCCGGGCCCCATGGTACATGCACGCAGATCCCAATTTTATCAACAATCCCGTCCTCAAACAGGTGACGGTGAAGAACTTCATGGATTGCATCTGGATTCACCCTGATGCGGCCAAGGAGATAGGGGTGAAGGAAGGCGACGAGATTATCCTCGAAAACAACCCAAAATATATGACTGACGTCCCCAGACCTGTAAAAGGGAAGGCTCATCTGACAAAAAGGGTAGCCCGGAAAGACTGTATCCTTCTCTTCCACGGCATTGGCCACAGGGCCAAGAATCTGAAAGTGGCGAAGGATTTCGGCTACCGTGACGGCGATCTCGTGCCCCAGAAGAATCCGGCTATTGCGAAGAAACACGATCCCACCGGAATGGGGTGGGTCGAGGACGTTAACGTACGAATCAGAAAGGCCTGAGAGGTGAGCAACGATGAAAAATACAATACTCATAGATAACAGGTTCTGTACCAGTTGTAATACCTGCCTGTACAAGTGCGTTCAGGAAAACAGGGTGCACGAACCAGGAAAGAGGGGGCTCTTCAGGACATTCGTTTACCTGAAGGATGAAGGTCAATACCACAAACGATGCATGCACTGTAAAGAACCGTCCTGTGTCGCGGTCTGTCCCGTACAGGCTTTGACAAAATCGGCATACGGCCCCGTTCTCTACGATCCGGCCATCTGCATAGGATGTCAGCAGTGCGTAGGGGCATGTCCCTTCAATATTCCCCAGTATGATGCTGCGACAACCAAAATCGTCAAGTGCAGCCTCTGCGCCCATAGAATCACGGAAAACAAAGAACCCGCATGCGTTGAAGCCTGTCCGACAAGCGCACTGCTCTTTGGTGAATACGATGAGATGCTCGCCAGAGCAAAGGAACTTGCGGCAGCACATAAGCTGAACCTGTACGGCATCGAAGAAAACGGAGGAACACATGTTCTGATCCTTACTGCTGAAAAACCAGCCGTTCTCGGTTATCCGAAAGTGGGGAACAGATCTGTCCCACCCAAAAAGACCAGCAAAACATCGCAATCTTCACTTCCTCTCATCGCCGGGTTAACGTTGGCAGGATTCAAGAAATTCAGCGATCGCAGAGCAAAGATCGAAGCTGAAGAAGCTGAAGAATAATTTGTTTGGCTGCGGAACGGGGCTGTCTTCACAACAGCCCCGGTTCTCCGCACCTGCTCTATCGAAACTCAGGAAGGCTCAATGACACCAGAAAAAGACATTTCTTTATCGGCTGTTGTCCTCACCCTTCTCGCTCAGGCGGCGAACTATCCCGATGCAGGTCTCGTGAACGATCTGATCTCCGGCGATTTTGCAACAACCATCACCGGAGCCTGCGAAGGCCTCAATATCACCGAAAGTGCCGTCGCCCTGAGAACGCTCCGGACCACGTACGAAGGAAGGGTCGCAGACCACGATACGATACTCCTAGACCTCGAAAGAGAATATACTCGACTGTGCTTCGCCTCAAAACCCCGACTCGTCTACCTCTTTGAGTCAGTCTACAAGGAGGGAAAACTCCTTCAGGATTCAACCTTTCAGACAGCACGGATCTATTTCGAGGCAGGCCTCAAGGTAGACGATGCCTTTACCCTTCCTCCGGACCACATCGCCGTCGAACTTGAGGCAATGGCCTATATTATGGTCAATGAACTGGAAGCCCTGAAGACGGGGAACAGGGACAATCACTCCCTCGCTCGGAAACTTGCAGAAGACCTGATGCATAACCATCTCAAACCTTTTGCCTTGAGTTTTGCCGACCGACTCGGTACGCACGGGACCGTGCCCTTTTATCGATCTGTTGCCTCGATCATGACCACATTCTTTCTCGCGCAGACATAATTCCTTCGGGGACGGGATGTGGACACTTACAACCACCCCGTCCCATTTCTCTTCTCTCGCTTCACATTTAAGACACAAGAAAGGAGGACACCGCCAAAGACAAGATGTGCGGAATGTAAGGATCTGGAGGGTGGCGAACACTTAGACTATCAGAGAGGTAACAGCCCGTCTTCGGTCCACCACGTGACTTCTGTTCTTCCCACCACCCCGGGGTTGGAAATATCTTCCCTTTCTTGCATTGTTCCAGGCTTAAGAGACATGTGTTGTCAACGGCGGGTCAGGAATGCTAACCTTGAAAATTCTCCGGGAAAGGGTATATTACTGGGACAGCCCAATACAAAGGAGGTTCCTATGCAATACTCGGAAATCGCCCTTGAACATTTTAAGAATCCCAGGAACGTGGGGAGGATCGAAGACGCCGACGGTCTGGGAGAGGTTGGAAATCCTATATGCGGCGACATGATGATCATCACAATCAAGGTAAAAGATGACCGCATTGACGAAATAAAATTCAACACCTTTGGCTGCGGAGCAGCTATCGCTGTATCGAGCATGGTAACAGAAATGGCAAAAGGAAAAACATTGGAAGAAGCGTTGACGATCACCAACGACGGGGTCGCAGAAGCCCTCGGCGGATTGCCCAAAAATAAACTCCACTGCTCCAATCTCGGTGCCGATGCCCTCCACAAGGCCATTATGGATTACTATGCCCGAAAAGAGGGGAAGGTCCCGCCATCGGAACCTGTTGAGTATATCGGTGAACGGGAGGGAAAGTGCTACTGTCCCTACTGCGACACCGAGATGCCGGTCTTGCTGCCCGTCTGTTCGAAGTGCGGCAAACCGGTTCTTGAAAAAGGATAATCCTTATCTTGGAAGGAGATTGGTAACATGAAAATAGTCTATCTCGACCACGTCTCAGCCACTCCTCTTCATCAGGACGTGAAAAAAGCAATGGTTGACTATATCGAAAAGGATGGTTTCGGAAATCCTTTGAGCCAGCACCGGATTGGCGACAGTGCCGTGGAAACACTGGAAGAAAACAGGGCCAAGGTTGCCGGCCTGATCGGAGCCAATGCCGGCGAGATCGTCTTCACGTCCGGAGGAACAGAATCGACCAATCACGCCATCAAGGGCGTTGCCTTTGCCCTGGGAAAAAAGGGGAAACATATCATCTCATCGAACATCGAGCATCAGGCGGTGGCGAGGCCATTGAGAGTGCTTATGAGAATGGGCTACCAGGTAACAACGGTCCCTGTGGACAAGTATGGAATGGTCGATCCTGACGATGTTAAGAAGGCCATTACCGACGATACGATTCTCATCACCATCATGCACGCAAATAACGAGATCGGAACCATCGAACCGATCGGAGAGATAGGGAAGATCGCCAGGGAAAGGGGCATCGTCTTTCACAGTGATGCAGTGGTCTCATGCGGTACTATTCCCGTCAACGTTGATGAGTTGGGCGTAGACCTCCTCAGCTTCTCTGCAAATCAATTTTATGGACCTTCCGGCACCGGTGGGCTTTATGTACGGCCTAAAACGCCGATCTTGCCTCTCATCGACGGAGGAACACAAGAAGGCGGGCGACGGTCCGGGACACCCAACCTGATCGGCATTGTTGGAATGGGAAAGGCTGCCGAGCTTGCCCGGATTGAAATGCCGGACCGCATGAAGCACCTTCGGATACTGAGAGAGGAACTGAAAGGTCGACTCGCAGAGATCGAGAACATCACCTTTAACGGTCATCCCGAAAAGACCGTTCCCGGACTCGTCTCTTTTTCCGTCGCCTATGTGGAAGGAGAATCGATGACCATGATGCTCGATGAAGACGGGATAGCCGTTTCAACACGGTCGGCATGCGCATCGGGATCACTCAGGGCATCCCATGTCCTGATCGCCACGGGAACAGACTATGCCCTGGCACAGGGAACGCTCATCTTTGCCCTCGGCATTGATACGACATCGGAGGAGATAGATAAGTCTGTAGAATCGCTTAAAAAGACTGTTGAATTCCTACGGAATCTCTCCCCCCTTTACAAAAAGAAGGGGTAGCGGGATCAGCCTTCGTCGGTGTCACGTTCAGCAGTGAGTTGTCTCAGTTCCTTTTTCCTTCTGCCCCTGATCGTGTATCTGTGAGCCTTTCCCGATAATCTTGGCGATAAGAGGTTGGTACAGGGCTGTCCGCCTTCTCCATGATCCTTCCCGCCGAGTCTGGATAGACGCATTCTCCATCTTCTGAGAGTTCTCGCCGAAGACCTCTCGCATTCATGCAGCCCTTCGCCCTGGACCGGTACCGTCCTCTTTATCTCCACAACAAGCACAAACTATTATATAATTGGTTTTGATATTCAGTTATTCGTTTTTCAGGAGGGAGTATGATCGAAAGATGGCTGGAAGAGATTAAGCGTTCGGGCAACAAGGAACAGATGGGGATGCTCCTCGTTCACAATGGCATCGTCAGGGCAACATCGAAGGACGGCAGGCCTGTCGGGGGAATGGAACTGTCCTATGATAAGAAGGAACTGGACCGGCTGGTCGCGGCATTTCAGGAGCGAGAGGGTATCGTGGCGATCAGGGTTTGGATCAACGAAGGAACGCTGGCAGTTGGAGACGATATCATGTTCATCCTTGTGGCCGGACGGTTCAGGACAGATGTTCTCCCCGTTCTCCAGGAGCTTCTCACGGCGGTGAAGCGGGACGTAGTGAGGGAAAGAGAGATCGCAACCCCTCAGTAAGAATCCCCTTGCCTGGCCCGATTTGACATAGCCATAAAAATTATAGTATTTAAATAGCCTATGTTTTCCAGACTGAACACTAGGTTGGGTTTGCTTTCAATGGTCGTTGCGCTCGTCGTTGCAGCCGGTCTCTTTGTTGCGTCGGACAGAGCCTTTTGCAAGGAAGAATCAAAGGGTCAGACGATCACGGGCGAGATATTTAAGTTTCTTAAGGAACAGAAGGTATCTCTGAACGAAAGCAAGATAATGACGATGGCCAAGACGATTTATCAGGAGTCCCATGAACAGGGGGTCGATTACCGGCTCGTTCTGGCAATAATCAGGGTTGAAAGTAATTTCAAACCGCACATCACTGCCCGCGATGGGTCAACGGGTCTCATGCAGCTTCAGCCCTCCCTGGCAAAAGGCATTGCCCGGAAGAAGGGAGAGACATTCACAGGTTCCAAAGACCTCAAGGAACCTGAAAAGAACATCAAATTCGGAACATACCACGTGGCGAAACTGATGGAAGATTACGACAACGTCGCTGCAGCACTTCACGTGTACAATGCAGGTGCTCAGCGGGCAAAACTCCGTCTTGCCCGTGAAGAAGAACCGGATACACCTTTCGTGAAAAAGGTTCTCCACGAGTACTATAAGTACACGGCAATCCTCCCTGAACCGTAGAAAAAGCCCTTTCTCCCTTATCTTTTTACGTTGAAGCAGACATCACGGCACATTGACAACCTATGAAGCTTCCGTTCACAGGGCGGCAGGCAGAATAACCTGTTGCGGCCCCAAACCACCCGATGTTCCACGGGCGGGCGGAAGGATAGGAGCGATACTCTAAGCTCCACAGGCGACGACAATACTTTCACATGTTACGTCAACCAGTTCCTTCAACGTATCCTGGTCTATGGCGAGTGGCGGCATAAGCACGATGACATCGCCGAGGGGACGGATGATCACACCGCGCTGTCGCGCCTCGGCGATAACCTTCTGTCCCATCTTTTCCGATAGAGCGTACGGCGTTTTGGTCTTTTTGTCCTCAACCAATTCTATGCCAACCATAAAACCCTTCTGACGGACCTCACCGACGTGAGGGAGGTCTTTGAACCTTTCGAGCCAGCTTTCCATCAGACGGGCGTTGACAGCTATTTTCTCGATCAGTCTCTCTTTTTCAAAGAGATCGATATTTGCCAGGGCCACTGCGCATCCCAGGGCATTTCCTGTATAGGTATGGCCATGAAAAAAGGTTCTCAGTTCGTCAAATTCGCCAAGAAAACCGTTGAAGACCTCATCGGTAGTCAGGGTGGCAGCAAGGGGAAGATACCCGCCGGTAATACCCTTTGCCACACAGAGAAAGTCCGGCGCAATACCTTCTTGTTCGCAGGCAAACATCGTACCGGTCCGGCCAAATCCTGTAGCAACCTCATCAGCGATGAGAAAAAGACCGTTGTCCCGGGCGATAGAGCTGACCCTCGATAAAAATCCCGGCGGCTGAAGTATCATTCCCGCCGCTCCCTGAACAAGGGGCTCAATGACAACGGCACAAATTTCATTGTGGTGATCCCGTGCCATGGCCTCAAGTTCATCGAGACACCGGTGGTGGCACGTCGACTGCTTTTCCCCATAGGAACAGCGGTAACAGTAGGGAGACGGGGCCTTGAAATTAGGGAAGAGGAGTGGCTCGTAGACTTTATGAAACAGATCGATCCCTCCCACACTGACTGAGCCGATGGTGTCACCATGGTAACCGTTGGAAAACGAAATGAACCGCTTCTTTTCCGGCTTACCGTTCTGCTGACAGAATTGATACGCCATCTTCAGGGCAATCTCAACGGATGTTGAGCCGTTATCCGAAAAAAATACCCGCGAAAGACCGGGAGGAGCGATGTCAACAAGCCTTTTTGCGAGCATTACGGAAGGGAGATTAGCAATACCCAGAAGAGTTGAGTGACAGAGCTGATTCGCCTGCCTCACAAGAGCCTCAACAAGTTCTTCCTTCCCGTGTCCGTGAACGAGAACCCAGAGGGACGAGACCCCGTCGATATACCGTTTTCCGTCAACATCTACAAGATAGAAACCATCCCCCTTCTCGATAATAAGAGGATTGGCTTCCATATAGTCCTTCATCTGGGTGAATGGGTGCCAGACATACTGCCTGTCCCAGTCCTTCACCATCCCGCTACCCTGCATAGATCCTCCTGATACACACTTCTTTTCTGCCCCGATCGTCTTTCAGATAAGCCCCATTATCTTTCCTGCAGTCTTTATGTTTTCAAGGGCATAATCCATCTCTTCCCTGGCAAATCCACGAATAACCGTAAGGCGGAGCCGCGAGGTGCCCTCGGGAACCGTAGGGGGACGAATGGCCTGCAGGAAGAGCCCTTTATCCATAAGCATTCGCTGCATCTCCAGGGCTTTTGCGTCTTCACCGACAACAATGGGTATGATGGGACCGACGCTCTCCTTCACATCAAATCCGCTCGACACAAGGCCTTCCCTCATATATGCAATGTTTCGCCAAAGCTGCTCTTTCAGTGACAGATCCTCCTGCACAACCGAAAGAGCCTCGAGAGACGCTGCCAGCACAGGCGCCGGAAGGGCTGTCGTATACATGAAGGTTTTTGCCCTGTTTATGAGATATTCAATAACGACCGGGTCAGCAAGGACAAAAGCGCCGAAAGACCCAAGGGCCTTGCCGAACGTTGCCATGTGGATATCCATCCTGCCCTTGACAGCGAACATTTCTTCGACGCCCGAGCCGTCCTGTCCAAAGACACCGGTGCCGTGGGCATCATCGAGAATGAGCCGGCATCCGTATCGTTCTTTCAGCCCAACCAGTTCGTCGAGCGGGGCAAGGTCACCATCCATACTGAAGACCGATTCACTGACAACGAAACGCACCCCCTCAGTGTGGTCTAATCTGAGCTTCCGTTCCAGGTCTCTCATATCCCTGTGTTTGTAGAGAACCTTTTTTGCCCGGGAGAGCCGCATGCTGTGAATGAGGCTCGAGTGATTTAGTTCGTCAGTAAAAATAACATCATTTTCGTCGGTCAGCGTTGAGATTATCCCTATGTTCGCCATGTAGCCATTGGAAAAGATCAATGCCCGGGGATACCCCTTGTACGATGCCACGGCCCGTTCAAGAGCATCGTACAGATCAACGCTGCCTGAAACGCTTCGCGACGAACAGGTTCCCGAACCATAACGGTCCGCAGCCTCCTTCACCGCCCCGATGATTCTGGGGTGATTATGGAGAGAAAGGTAACTGTTGGAACAGAGGTTCACATATTGCCGCGACTCATAGAGAACCTTCGTCTCAGAAACAGGTGTAAGATACCGGATCTGCCGGTAATTGCCTTTCCGCCTGATATCGTCGAGAATACCCGAGAGTTTTGCGATAAAATCGTCACTCATACCTGTCCATCTCCCACTATCCCACAGCGGTTAACTATCTTCAGTATAATGGTTGACATATACCTGAAAAAAACAGGGTGGATCAGCTGATCCACCCTGTTGAAGCTCTACTTTTCCCTTTAACCCTTGATAATTCTGGGGAGAATCATCTGATGCTGAGGGGTTATGGATCTCGGGTTCTGATAGCAACAGTTTGCAAAGGCTACAAAATAGTTTCTCAGGTCTTTCATCGGGACTACTTCGTCAACAAGACCGGTCTTTGCGCAGTAGGAAGGTCTTGAATTGTCATAGTAGGATTTCACGAGCTTGTTCATCTGCTCAATGACTTTTCCGAGAGGTTTTCCTGCATCTTTCTCTTTTACAAGCCGTCTCGCAAAGCTTGCTGCTGCTGCTGTTTCACCGTGCATAACATAGATTTCCGTTGTTGCTGTCCCAAGGGTAAATGCGTTGTTGTTGTTCGCCTGAGGACCGGCCATAATATAGTGGGCAGCGGCCGTACCTTTCCTCAATATGATTGTCATCATGGGAAGATCGCTCTGCTCGATAGAATAGATCAGTGACTGACCAAGACCGAGAAGTTCTGCTTTTTCCGCAATGTCGCCAACGTCGATACCTGACGTATCCTGAATCCAGATCATCGGGACCCTGTCTCTGCCGCAGAGCGTTACGAACTCGTTGACCTTGATCAGACCCTGGCGGTAGAACTTGCCGCCGATGCCCGGATACGGTGCATACTCAGGGTACCCTTTCGGCATCATGCCCTGTCTGTTTGCCACGATCCCCATGAGGAATCCGTCAACCTTTATGAGGCCTGTATACAGTTCAGGACCATATCCCGGTCTGAATTCCATATGCTCGCTGGCGTCCGAAAGCCGTGCCATGACCTGCTCGATATCGTAGGTCATCTTCTGGTTGAACGATACGATGTTGTAAAGATCATCTGTCGGGAATTTTGGTTCCGCAGGCGCTGCAACGCGGAAAAATTTGTTGTTATATGCAGGAAGATAGGTGACCCACTCTTTCACTGCATCGAGAATGGCCTCTTCTGTCTGGAATACCTGTTTGAAAAATCCTGTGACATCATGGTGGATCTCAACCCTGCCCGGAGGGACAGCCTTGAATTTCCGTGTCGCCTCGATTAGCTGTTCTGCGGTCTCTTCGTCGAAATAACCCTTCGGGGACATTCCGCTGACGATGCCGGCCCCGCCGACAGCGATATTACAATCTTTGTGGGCAAGAAGAAGGGTCGGGCTGATTCCCTGATATCCGCCACCTGCCGGGTTTGTTCCATAAATGGCGGCAAGGACAGGAATACCAAGCTTGTTCAGTTCAGCGTGCCTGAAGAAGGTCGTTCCGCTTCCCCTTCTGTCTGCATACATCTTTTCCTGCTCAGGCAGCTTCACGCCGCTGCAGTTGACGAGCCATACGAGTGGGCAATGAAGTCTCTTGGCGATATCCGTTACTCTCAGGATATTGTGGGGCTGGCCTGCAATCCATGCACCGGCCATAACCTTGTTATCAAAGCCGATGATCACGCACCATCTGCCGTTAATCTTTCCGAGGCCGTCGACGACACCAGTCGTTCCTGATTCTTCATCAAGGGGATCATAGAGCGTGTGCAGAGGGCACCATGTTCCTGGTTCAACGATGTATTCAAGCCTTTGATGAACGGTCCACTCGCCTCTCTTATTGAGGATCTCTGCGGACATTCCGGCATTCTTCTTTTCCAATACAAGATCAGCGATGCCCTGCTCGACTTTTTTGATCTCTTCGGCATTGGCAGCATTTACCTTAACTGGCTTACCCCATTCCTGCATTTTTTCGAAATACGGCCTCATATAGTCCCTCCACTGGCTTTAAGTGTATTTGTTACTATTTTCACAATTATATTTATATTTCGCCGTCTTTGTCAACATAAAACCAAAAAAACTTATGACAAAATTCCCATTTGATTTCAATGAAGTAGCATCGCTCGTCCTTTCCGAACCCTGGAAAAGAAGGCATGTGATATTTTTCTCTATACCCCTGACCAGATTGCCTCTTTTTCACCTCGCCTTACGACGGGCACTCGTTTAGACCGGCCTTTAAGAGTGAAGCAAAAACCCCACCGTCTCCGGTGGGGTTTCCCTTTAGTTCCAGCGATACTTTACGACAGGAGCGTTTGGATCTTTCGACCATTCCTCCATTGACCCTTCGTAATTCTTCACGTTCTTATACCCGAGAATATCGTGCAAAACAAGGAACCACGCCGTACAGACCTTCCCTGTATCGCAGTAAATGATGACCTCTCTCGCTTTATCCTGGCCTATAACACCCTGTGCCATTCCTTCGAGATCGCCCTTGCCTTTTATCATACCCTCTTTTGTGAACATCCATGCCGAAGGAAGGCTCGCCGCACCGGGGATATGGCCCGCCTTATCGACAAAGTCAAGTTTTGCCACACCAAAGAAGAAGTCAGGCAGTCGTGCATCGATAATCGCAGTCTTCTTCTGAGCCTTCTGAACATATCCTTTGTCAACAGCCATGGCTTTGTTCCACTGCGGCTTATAGCCTGACGAGGCTGGTTTCGTGACCGCCGGAGCCATGGTTCTCTTGTCTTTGATCCACCCGTCGTATCCACCGTCGAGAAGAGCCACATTTTCAATTCCTGCATATTTTAACGTCCAGACCACCCTGGTCGCATCGGTGATTTCGGCTATATTACCGGCCTTACCGGCGATGATTACCCATGAAGCGCTTGATATACCAAGTCCCCCGATTACATCCGCCAGATCTTCAGCGTTAGGCAACTCATTTCTCAGATCGCCTTTTTTGATTACCCATGATCCAAAAAAGGCATTGAACGATCCCGGTATGTGCCCCTCTTTATACTCTTCAACCTTTCTGATATCGACAACCTTCACCTTGGGATTGGTCAGATTCTGTGTAAGCCAATCACCGGATACAAAAAGTGGGATGTCCCGGGCAAACCCGAGAGCCGGCAGGAGAAGGACCGCCACAACAACACATGTGATGATGCTCCGTTTTCTCATTTCATACCTCCTGTTTTTAGGGGTTTGGGGGTATAAATAAGCGATTCATTCGCTTTCGCCCCACCTTGAATAAGATTTTCTTTGGAGAGAAAATCTTTTTTCTCGTTATGACATACCTCGCAGGAACGGGTCCGTTCCGTTCTTTTCCGTATCGTATGAGGATTAGCATCCCAATAGTTAGGAACCGCATCATACTGATCCATACCAATGCCTTCGCCGGAAAAGGTATCCCGGACAGTGGGGATCAGTCTCAGGGTCGTGAGCATTCCCGGTTTTCTCGGATTTTTCCCCAGAATGAAACCCGGTTTCGACACT
Source organism: uncultured Pseudomonadota bacterium (assembly GCA_964421445.1). Lineage (GTDB taxonomy): Bacteria > Desulfobacterota > Syntrophorhabdia > Syntrophorhabdales > CAYQXL01 > CAYQXL01. Next base: position 13,718 of record CAYQXL010000018.1, on the reverse strand, counting down.
GCACCTTTCCCGATGTGACAACCGGTGCAGTTACGGTAGACCCCTGCCGCATGGCACGCAGAGCAGGAGACCTTCCCATTATGCTTCAGATGGGTATTCTTTACCTGCAGATCTTTTTCGTTTCCCTGGGCATGACATCCCGTGCATGATGGTCTCTCTTTCACGTCCTTCCGGGAGGTGTATGCCTTGCCATCGCCGTGGAAACCTTTCCCCTTATGACAGTCGAGGCAGGTCATGCCTTTCTGGTAATGGACATCAGGGGTGCCACCATATTCACCAGTGAATTCGGGATAGACCCTTCCACCGTGGCAGAATGAACAGGTCTTTCCCTCGTCTTTTTTCACAAACCGGTGGCCTTTGATCAGGCCAACACTGACACCGCTGATAGCGGGACTCTTGACATGACATTCACCACAGGATGCATGGCAGCTTCGGCATGATTTTTCAAAGACCTTCGATTCAAATTGAGCGAACTGGCTTTTAGAAAACCGTCCCGCCACACCGTGCTTCAGCCCTGAAGTGGTAAAATGGAGCGACGTTGTGTAGTTTGCGGCAATCTCCTTATGGCACGGCGCACATGCCTTGGGATCCTGAGAGGGTCTTTTTACAATACCCTTATGGGCCTTTTCCTTCGATGGCGCCTTGTCGTCGCCCTTGTGGCACGAAGGGCACCCTGATGTAAAATGAGGATCCTGGGCAAGGACATTTTTGTCGATCAAAAGCCCTTTATACAGTTCTTCCACCCGAACCGGGGGAGGTGCGCCTGCTCACCCTTCACCTTCAGACAGGTCAATCTTGGGAATCGTGAACTCTTTCTTCAGGCTGTCCGGATCTGTATGACAGGACACGCATGTGCCGCCATTCTTCGCCATGGCAGGGGAAAGACAGAACAACCAGGCAATCGCCAGGATTACTGCGAGACTTACGAACAGACACTTCCTTCCCATAGAACCCCCTTCAACGGAACGCTAATGTTTAAATAAGCGCTGACCGGTAAAGACCATCGATACATCCGACTCGTTGCATGCTTCAATGACTTCAAAATCCCGCTCAGAACCACCGGGCTGAATCACTCCGGTGGCTCCCTGGGCTATAGCTGCATCGACCCCGTCCCGGAATGGAAAGAATCCATCAGAAACAACAACCGATCCTTTCAGCCCCGCACACTCACGTACCGCGGTCTCTTCGATCTCTTTCAGGTCCCTGATATCCCGTGCCCCCCGTTCAGCTTCGAGCTTAAACACAGCGGACGGAACACCATAAGTCCTGAAGACAAGCCCGTCAACAAATTTCTTATAGGCTTTAAAAACGGCGATCTCGACCACACCGACCCGGTCCTGTTCGCCCGTTCCGATCGCCACAGTCGCTTCATTCTTCACAAAGAGTGCAGAATTGGAACTAACCCCTGATTCGACATACCACCCGAACAGCATATCGTCATACTCTCTTTCCGTGGGAAGCCTCCCGATCCTATACGTGTCCCCGCGGTAAACCGCTTCCGCCGGTTTGAGATCATCCCTCCCCTTTATTCTGTATGGCTGGGATTCCTGCAACACCAGACCGCCATCCATAAGGCTCTTGATATCGATATGACGTTTCGCCTTGAACCGGCCAAGATTGCCTATTTCTTCGATCCTCATGAGCCTCAGGTTCTTCCACTTTTTGAGAACATCAATTGCCCCCCCTTCAAAATCCGGTGCACATATGACTTCGAAATAGTAGGGCACCATGGCCTTAGCCGCCTCAACATCGATGGTCCTGGTAAAAAGGACAGCACCTCCAAAAGCTGCAATCCTGTCGCACCAAAAGGCTTTTTCAAAAGCTTCGGCGCTTGTCACCCCGTATGCTGCCCCACAGGGGTTGTTGTGTTTCATGATAGCACAGGCAGGTTTTTTGTCGAGGAATTTGAGAATGTTCAGTCCATTATCGATATCTGTAAGATTTATCTTACCCGGATGTTTACCAACCTGTATCATGTCGGTCTCCGTAACACGACTCACGAGACCGGTCTCAAAATCAAAAAACCGGACGTCGCCGAGGAGAATGTTCCCGTTGATCAGTTCGTACATCGCCGATGGCTGGTCAGGGTTTTCTCCGTACCGAAGCCCTCTCTCGACATTGCACCCTTCATCCCCGTCGAAGATGTTCCACACTTTCTTTCTGTAGATAAGCTTCTGGCCACCCATATCGACAGTGATCGATTCGGGAAAGTTGTCTTTTACGATCTTCTTGTACATCCCCTTTATATCGTCCATCTTCGCCTCTCCTCGCTTTTCTCCGCAATCATTTCTTCATGATATCCCTGAGAACCATGATCATCGTATCTACATCAAGGCCCGCCAGAGCCATGACATCGTCTGTTTCTCCCGACTTGCCGTATCCCGTAACACCAAAAGACTGAAAGTGTCCGCTATACCGGAGAGTGAGGAGGTGGCGGGCAATCAACGATCCGATCCCTGAACGGACGTTATGATCTTCGTAGGTAAAAAGATACGGGAGACCAGCCATCGTTTTCATGACAGTCCCGTCAATCTCCTGGACACAAGGGACATTCACCACAGCGAGCGAGCACCCTTCCCTGGCGAGAGTATCCCTGATCCGGACCGCTCTTGACACCATCGCTCCGTATGTGAGAATCGCACCGTCAGTACCCTCCCTGACGAGATCCATCTTTCCATATTCAAATTGGTATCCCTCTCCAAAACAGGGTTTACCCTTCTCGTCACAGATAACAGGCCAGCGGTTTCTCCCCATGCCGAGAAGAACGTTCCCTTCGTGGACCGCTGCGTACCGCACAACTCTGTCCGTCTGATTGGGGTCACAGGGGACAATGGCACGAAAGTTGAAAAGATTATTCACAAGACCGATGTAGTCAATACACTGGTGAGTCTTGCCGTCCGGCCCTACGTCGAGACCGACATGGGTGAGAATCACCTTGAGATTCGTTCTGTTGATGTCATTCAGGCGTTGCTGGTTATACGTTTCATCGATACCAAAGACCCCGAAATCGGCAAAAAATGTCGGTATTCCCGTCGCAGACAGAGCCCCTGCAACGGTAGCGGTGTTATGTTCCTGGATACCACCCTGAAAAAAATGGTCAGGAAAAGTCTTTGCAAAATCGCCGGTCTTGACTGAACTGGCGAGATCACAGTCGAGCGCACAGATAGGTGTGCCGTTAGGGATATTCAGTTCCCCCAGATCTTTGAGGGCCTTCCCGAATGCCGTCCTGTTATCCACCTTGTCATCATCGCTATAATGAAAAGCCTTTCCTGTCCTGATAGCCATAGGAACAGGTGTCTCCTTCGGCTGCCACTGGCATCTTCCCGGCCGCAGCCCCCGGTAGAACGGAAGCCCGTTTTCGAGGCCGAGTATCGCCATTGCCTCTCCATACTCTTTTTCCGTCAGGGGGCTTCCGTGATACTTCTCCTTGTGCTCCATGAAGGGAACACCTTTGCCCATGACTGTATGGGCCAGAACACAGACCGGTCCGGTCAGTTCCCTCGCCTTCTTCAATGCGCTGAAAATTTGAGAATAGTCATGACCGTCCGTTTCAATAACCTCCCAGCCATCGGAACGATAATTATCGGCCACATTCTGTGGCATCACATCGCCAATTCTGCCGCTTATCTGAAGTCCATTGTAATCGACAATGACGGTAATATTCGAGAGTCCATACTTTACGGCAAAGCGGCGGGCTTCTCCGATCTGGCCTTTCTGCTGCTCACCGTCGCCCATGCACACATAGATATGACGGTCTTCTTTCAGAATCCTCGCCGAGAGGGCAAAACCACACCCCGCAGAGAGGCCCTGACCAAGATTACCTGTAGACCAGTCAATAAACGGTATGCCCTTAACAACATGGCCTTCGAAGGGGGAGCCGCCTTTCCTGAAGAAAGCCACCACCTCGTCCACCGGAAGGTGCCCCAGACGGGCAAGGGCCGCATAGACACCTGGCGATGTATGACCGTGACTAACAACAACCCGGTCCGGGAGCACCTCGTCAAACCGGCCATGCCGAAAGAGGGTAAGATAGAGATCGAGAGACGACATGGAGCCTCCCGGATGGCCCGTTCCGGCGAGGGTCGTCATGGTCAGTATGTCCCCTTTTGCTTTGCGTGATAATTCCGAGAGTTCCTGAAACCCTTCTGCTGTCAATTTTTCCGCTTCAAACACGTGAAAGACCTCCATTCACTGGTATATTTCAACAAATACTGATTCGGGTATATTTTTAACCTGTTTTCCTGACGTAGCACAAGCAGGGAAGAAGAACACCATCGATCGCCCGCTTTATCACATCCCCTTTTTCCAGTAGTCGCATACCTCCTGGAGAAGACAGACAGGGCAGGCAGGCTTCCGGGCTTTGCATATATAACGTCCGTGGAGAACCATAAGCAAAGAGAAGTCCGTCTGGAGAGCTTCAGGAACAATGTCCCTAAGATCGCTCTCGATTCGGTCAGGCTCGCTGCTAACAGTGAGACCGATCCGTGCCGTAACCCTTATCATATGGGTATCAACGATGATAGCCGGTTTTCCATACGCAAGCCCGACAATCATATTGGCGGATTTCCGGCCAATGCCCTTGACCGTGGCAAACGTATCGACATTGTCAGGGATCTTTCCGTCGAATCTCCCTGCGATCTCCCCAGCTATATTCTTCACACTCTTCGCTTTGTTCCGGAAAAAACCGGTGGGCCTGATATCATCTTCCAGTTCCTCCAGCGGCACACGGATGTAGTCTTCAGGGGATCGATATTTCTTAAAGAGGGAGGCTGTGACACGGTTCACCCGTTCATCGGTGCACTGAGCGGAAAGGACCGTTGCAACGGTCAGTTCGAGGGGGTTTGAATAGACGAGCTCGCACCTTGGAACACCGTGCATCGCTTTCAATTTTGTAACGATATCCTGTATATCTTTGTTCATTTTAGGGACCGCGTCCATCCTTTATACCACTTGTACCTTTTCTATTCAATGCCAATCGCCGATGACCCAACCACGCGAAACATCACGGGAATAAGCCGTCTTCGACTTTCTCCTGCAACGACGGGTCTGTGTGCCATCTTTCTCCCAATACACCATATTTCGGCAGGGTGCCGGACATGACGGAGATGTTACGGTTTCGACGAAAAGAACGTTCCAATGTCCCTCGCATTTCGTGTATTGAAAACATCCTTTTTCTCAAGCCATCCTTTCCTTGCAATACCTATCCCATAAACGTATTCGGCCAAACCTGCCACTGAGTGAGCGTCAG
>CAYQXL010000018.1:0-8370 GCA_964421445.1 uncultured Pseudomonadota bacterium | reverse complement strand
GCAATACCTATCCCATAAACGTATTCGGCCAAACCTGCCACTGAGTGAGCGTCAGGATTGACAGAGATCAGAACGTTCCGTTCTTTTGCATATTTGAGAAAACGCCAGTCGATATCGAGACGGTAGGGGCTTGCATTCAGTTCGATGATGGTGCCCGACGCTGCCGCCTCATCGATTACCCCTGTCATGTCAATATCGAACCCCTCCCGGGAGAGAAGGAGTCTGCCCGTGGGATGACCGAGCATCGTCGTGTAGGGGTTGTGGATCGCCCTGATAATTCGAGCCTCCATGTCCGCCTTTTTCATGGCAAAACCTGAATGGATGGAGGCTATAACAAAATCGAAGCGTTTGAGGATATCCTCATCATAATCAAGACTGCCGTCAGGAAGAATGTCGCTCTCAATACCTTTAAAGATGACAAAGTCGGTGGTCACACTGTTGAGCCGGTCAACGAGTTCCCACTGCCTCTCGAGATCGTCCTCCCTTAAACCTCCGGCATAGGGAGCACTCCGACTGTGATCAGACAAACCAAGAAAAGAAAACCCCAGTCTTTTTGCACCGTCGACCATCTTTTCCAGCGAGTCGGTTCCATCACTGAAATCGGTATGAACATGAAAAAGACCCTGAATGTCGCCGGCTGTCACAAGCTGCGGCAGGGACCCTTCCATGGACGCTTCTATTTCCCCCATGTCCTCGCGAAGTTCGGGAGCGATGTAGCTGAGGCCCAGGGCATCATAAATCGCGGCCTCCGAAGAGAGAGAAAAGACCCTGTCAGCAGAATCGTAGAGACCGTACTCATTGAGTTTCCACCCATGTCTTTTGGAGAGACCTCTCAACCTGACATTGTGTTCCTTGCTTCCTGTGAAATAGAGGAGAGCAGAGGGAAACTGGTCATCTCTGACAACCCTCAGATCGGCCTCTATGCCTGACTGGAGACGGCAGGATGTTTTCGTCGTACCGGTGAGGAGGACCTCGGCCACGGCGGGAATGGAAGAGAGGATGTTACGGGCACTGTCCGGGTCTTCGGATGCAACGAGCAAGTCAATATCCCGGACAACCTCTTTTCTTCGTCTTATGCTCCCGCAGACCTCTACCCTTCCCCGGCCGAAATGATCCTCGAAGGGTTCGCAGAGAGCTTCGGCCTGGGCAAGGGCCTCATGGAAGAGAAATTCTCCAGAATGTCGATGAATGAACTCGATGCCCTTCATGATCTTCTCCTGGGTCGTTTTTCCGAAACCGGTCAGTTTTGTAAGTCTATTCTCCTTACAGGCATACTCGAGTTCACCGATATTCGTCACACCAAGGCCATGGAAAAGGAGACCGATCTTCTTCGGCCCCAGGTTGGGTACGCGAAGCAATTCAAGAAGGCTTTCGGGGACCTCCCGCTTCAGATCCTCATAATACTGGACAACACCTGTCTCACTGTATTCTTTGATTTTGGCTGCAAGGGCTTCGCCTATTCCTTTGATATCCTTTATCCGACCTGAAGTCATGCGGGCATCGAGGTCGGATATCTCTTCCAACGTTCTGGCAGCATTGTGGTAGGCCCGGGCCTTGAAAGGATTCTCCCCTTTGATCTCAAGGAGTGTTCCGATGTTCTCGAAAAGCTGGGAAAGGCTCTTTTTCTCCATAGAGTATGGCTATATATATCCTTTTCACATCTCTTTCATCAATGCCTTTTCTCTTCGCTCACCGATACCTCCCCAGCCGTGGGTCCTGAAACAACCGCAGCTCCGGACGAACACACATCTGCGGTTGTAAATATTCCCCGGACAGGAGGCACATACACCCTCTCGACGAAAAAGCCGGAAAGCACGAACTTCCTATCCTCATCCCCTGGAGACAGAGCTGCCTCTCTTCGGGACTCACGTGAATTACCATCATTTATTGTACAGTGATCTTCATGGAAAAAGAACACAGTTGATGAACGGATCCAATATAGTTTATATTTTTCCTGAGAGTTATGGATTCTCCTGGAGAAAAACTTGTGATCCGACACGGAAAAAATGATGTGATCCGCGTCGAACATGATGGTGACGGCAGGGGAAAGATTCTCGTCTCTATCTGGCCAAAAGACGGGGAGGGCTTTCACATCTTCCATGTCGCTCTTTCCTGGGAGTCGATTGAGAAGATAAAAGAAGCGGCACTCTGTGACCTTTTTCTTTGGGAAACAAGGGATCATTCTCTTAAAATTCAGGGAAAAGGGAAGCGGTGGTCTCTGGTTTTTTCCCACAAACAATCGGGTCTCGTCCGGGAAGTCACGCTGACAGAAAAAGAGACCAGATCATTGACTGATGTCCTTCGTCAGTCGTCGCCCGGCGTCGACGACTGAACAGTCGGCTGCAAAGAAAACCACTCGGACAAGCCCCCTTTGCCAAAAGTCCCCCGCCTTTCTCATTTTTCAGGACACGTCCGATGTCTCACAGGGATAGGAACAAACCTCCAGGCACAAAAAAAGAACCAGCAGAGAGCCCAAGAGATGCCTTAACAGGCTTTGTTAGTCTCTCCTCCTCAGGGTTCGCAGATACAGGACCGTCCGGCTGGTACCGCTCCGCCCTCAAGGGTCTCACTTTTCACTTGAAACTCACAAAATAATATCTATACTCTACTTTAGGAAGGGACGGCGCTTTTGAATGAAAGCATATATTATTCACGTTCAGTATTCTGATGGTAGGTTCGATTACGTGAGCGCTCCAACGTTGGACAGGTTCCTCTCGAAGAACAGGGTTAAACGTTTTTTTCGTCCTTCGGAAGGCAGATGGGTGACTGTAGGCGTCGATCCCATACGAGAGAACGTGGAGCGCACATTCGTGTACATCGGGCCTGAACGAAGACAGGTTGCATCGCCACGTTCCCAGATTTCTTTAACTGATTTCTAAGGGAGTGAACCTTTTTTGACAGGCCGCAGTGATCAGGCCTCTCTTCCCTTGAAATGTTCAATCCAGCAGGCGTAACAGCACCAGCCGCTTTCGCTGTACGTGTGTTTCGAACAGATAAACCGTTCACAGAGATCACATTTTTTCACGCCGTCAGTGAGTCCACACCCCGTTTCATCGCAGATCCGGTCTCCCTTGTCATCGAATTTCCGATTGAGTCGGATCGCGTCCTTCATGTTCTCCTGCTCCCGGTCACGCTTCAGGACAGCCCAGATGTCCGGCCGTGCTGCGGTTATATACTCGGACACAAGGTACTCTATCACCGGTTTTCGTAGAAACTCATCGTGCTTCTGATTATGAGCATCCTCAATAATTGCATTGATCTGGCGGTTATCTTCATCATTGAGCGAAAGACCCAGCCGGGCTATGTCATCGAGAATTCCCAAAATTTATCCTCCCTCGTTTCAGTCGACATATAACAGGTATAAATGTTATTGGTTTTTCATCACCCTGTCAATCACCTGCGACGATGATCCTTCATGGTCACCGCGAATGAAGACTATTCAGGATGCATAATAACAGCGGTCTCTCAGGAAATCGTTACTGTGGTAGGGATCTGGCCGGACTTACTTGGCCTGTGATTTCTTGCCTTTCTTGGGACGGCTCTTACCGCTCGTTCCCCTGAATATTTTGCCCCGTTTTGTTCTTTTATCGCCTTTTCCCATATTCTTGGCCTCTCAGGATAGATTGAAATAAATATTCATAGAGTTCTTACCTCATGAACGCTGTGAAAATCAAGAGATTCATCGATCTCAGCGCCATTCCCACTCGATGAACGGCTTTTTCAGATCGGTCATGGCGTTGGCAATAAGCTCCGCAAGGCCTCCGTAAAAGATACGGCATTCTTCCCAGACATTGTAGTAATCGAACAGATCCCGTATCTGCCCCTTACAGTTTGAACACGGTGCACAGACATATTTCTTCCTGTCAGGCAATATGACGTCCTGAAAAACATCGAGAATCTGCTTCAGTTTCATCCGTCCAGAGACAGCACTCCGCCAGGACGGGAAATTCATCGACTGGATGATGGCAGATCCGCTTCCCCCACCGCAGCAGTAGTTATCACCACCGTGAGGCTCCATTTCCCTGAACTGTGGCGCAATCTCGCGCAATATGGCCCGTTGTGGCTCCGCTATTCCCATGAGCCGGACTATATTGCAGGGATCATGGAGGGTAACGGGAAAATCATTCCGTCGGGGATCAAGCCGTATTCTCTGATGGACAACAAGATCACGGAGGAGAGGGATGACACTCTCCCGTGGAATGTTCAGATCCCCCGTGAGAACCCTGTCAGCAACAACAACCATTGCCTTGTGGGCATGACCACATTCGCCAAGAGAGATCTTTTTCACCCCAAGGTCCCGGGCGATACGAGCCTGACGGACGGCGATCTTCGCAAACTGGATGTCATCGTACCAGACACCATAGTTCACCGCATCATATCCCATAGCTTCGCTCGAGAGTGTCCAGTTGATTCCTGCAGCGTCGAAAATTACGGCAAAGGCTTCGATGTTCTCAGGCCATGCCATGAACTCCCCTGCGTTGTGGAGCAAAAGAATGTCCGCCCCTTTCTTGTCCAGGGGGATCGTGATCTTCCTTCCCGTCCTTTCCTCTAGCTCGTCCTCCATAAACGCTATGATGTTCCCCAGAGCTTTGGTCGTGACACCGGTCGATGACCCCACCCTCAGTTGTTGTACGGTCCCTGACTCATGGAGCTCTTTCGGTGCTACACCCAGTTCCTGGCTGAACAGTTTCCTGATTTCCCGACTGATAAGGGCGTTGTCTACGCCCAAGGGGCACACCTGGGCACACCTCCTGCACAGTGTGCATCGATATGCGAGTTCTGCCAGTCTGGCAAGGGTCGTCCAGTTCAGATCGATGGCCCCGGCAGTCAATGTCGTAAGAAAGGATCCTCTCTTTTTCACGTGGCTTCCAATGATCCGCCTCAGCACCTCCGGCCGGAAGGTGGGGCGATAGATCTCCTTTCTCCCGCTTGCGACGTATGTCGGACAGGAATCATTGCAGATCTGACATTTGACACAGTAGTCGAGAGAATGGATGAGGGGCTGGAGAAAGGTCCAGTTATCTGCCCTGTCGAAGAGTTTCATCAGACCCGAAAGAAAAGCTTCTACAAACCCCCGCTCTTCTTCGTCCGTTCCGGGCCTTGTCATTCCCACGGCAATGACGCCATCGAGGGAGGTATCGTACCGTCTTTTTTGGTCTTCGGTCAGTTCCTTCACAGCCCTGTCTTTCCGCGGATCATCGTAAGGAAAGGGGAGGGGAATAAGATCTTCAGGTCCTATAATAACGAGCTGGTCCGTTGTTTTGCCAATATCGTCAATTTTCATCATCTGCCGCCTGTTCTTGCCAGCTCTTTCCCGACCTGACATGGGGCGCCGCCCAACTGACATTCTGCCTGAGTTGGTCCTTGAGTCGGGCTTCCAGTCTCCCACCCCTCACGTTCGGCTCATCGTCCCACCGGATAAGAAAAAAAGCAAAGAAACGGGTAATGTAGTGGAGTGACCGGGTAAAAGGGAGGTAAACGAGAAAAAGGTTGAAGGTGACAATATGGACAAGAGTCAAACCACCGACCGGAACAAAGGTGAACGTCACCAATCCTTTCCAGAATCCCCTGTATTCTGCCAGATCTGTGTCGAAAAAGAGCCATCCGCATAATCCGCTCAAAAAAAGAGCCAGCGTAAAAAGATAGGAGACATAATTCAAAGGCGTTGCATATGCCCTGAGGCTAGGGTCATATATTCGCAGGGCGAGAAGGCCAATGCTTCCCAGGGAACCGGCCACGAACCCCACTGCTCCCGTTGCGAGAATCGCGTAAAAAAGAAACCTTCCTGTCATGACGGACGAGGTTGCAGATACGCCGATATTCCACGCCATCGCCAACCCACCAACAAAACAGAGCGAGTGAAAAAGAATGATTAGCAGAAATCCTATATGCCAGGGATAGAGAACGGACCAGTACAGCCGGTGACGGCGAAAATACTCTCCGAAGTGAAGATACTCTTTCACGAGGAAGAAAACTGCCCGAACAAGGTGCTTCTTTGGCCGCTCACTCAACCCGTCGATTTCCCCGAATCGTGACTTGCCATACTGAAGATTCTTTTCGTAGATCACGGGATAGAGTTCCCAGCGTAGATGGACCGGAAGTCTCAGATACGTGACAATCTTTATCAAATAGCAAAGAGTGATGAACAGATAGGCAAAGTAGGTGGAAAAAGCCAGAAACACAGGCATTTCACACCGCTCCGTCCGTTGCCGTGTCCATTATCCTGATCCTGTCACACACATCCTGTCGGTTTGGGGAGGCCGGCAATCTTGCACGCTCCTTTTGCAGGCCCTGATGGGAAGAGCTTGTATATTTTTTTCAAATCCATTCCCGTTTGTTTACAAAGCATCCGGATAGGTGGGGCTATCTCGAAACGGAGATAATAGTCCCTGAGATAGTTGATCACCTTCCAGTGATCCTCGGTCATGGGAAAAACACCTTCACGCTTCGCCACGTCTTCCGCAATCTCTGCCGTCCATTTTCCCGGCTCCTGTATGAACCCATCTTCGTCGACCTCAATTTCAACCCCGCCAAGCGTTGTCTTTGCCATTCCTTCTTCCCTCCCGTTCCATGAACATTTCCCGACACCGGTAATCTCACTTCTTACAGAGACAACGGATAGATGCCATTCTTCTTCAGAGAGAGACCACAGTCCGAGGCGTTTCCCTGCAGATCCGGAGAGTTTCGACCCCAGAACCAGCTTCCCTACCATTCGGCAGAGAGGATCTGTGACCAGTGCTGTCCTTTCAGCCATGGAGATCCCCCCGAAAACATAATCGCCTTCTCCCATTCAGCCTTGCGGCACACCGTTCGGCGGCTGCAGTAGAGCCCCGAGTCCGTCCACAAAGGCATTCCGGCCCTTTCTTGTTAGAGGGCTGCGAGATTTTCAGGATAATAAATGCGAAGGGCCCTGTCAAGGACAACGGCAATGCAGATTCTTCGTCTTCGCAGATCGCTGTAACGACCTCTCTGCATTTCGCCTTCGCCATCTGTGGCCAAGTAATCGATCGCCTTCTCTTTCAGATAAGCCCGTACGGACAGGCCATGAGGGAAATGGGGGATTTTTTCCTCCCCTACGCACAATCCACCGGGCCGAATCATGACATGTTTCAGCATCAGAGGTACCGCTGTGGGGTTGTCAATGTGAGGATTGATGTTGTTAATCAAATCTGTTTCCTACGAAACAGCGAATCTCCCCTTATGTTACCGTATAGATCAGATAGACCCCCGCCAGAATGACCAACCCGCCGCAGATCTTTTTCACCACCAACGGACCCCGGGAACGTTCATTCCAGTTCAGGTAACGCTGGACGATCTCCGTACAGGTCCCCGCCGCCACAATCACCGAACAGTGACCCACACCGTAGGCGGCAAGGAGCAGAATACCGTAGGCCACATGTGTGGCGGCAAGCTGAAAGGTAACGGTCAGAATGGGGGCCATATAGGCAAAGGTGCAGGGGCCAAGGGCGATGCCGAAAACCAAACCGAGGAGAAATGCCGCCGTCAATCCTCTCTTTTTCATCGCGATCTCCCCCGGACCGGCCCAGGGCATGGGTATAAGACCAAAAAGATGGAGACCGACAAGAAAAAAGATCACTGCGACGAGGTAATTCCCTGCCCTCCCGATATCACCGATCATCCTCCCCAGGGCTCCGGTAATGACCCCGATAATCCCGATACTCACAAGAATACCGACACCAAAAAGGGACGAAACGAGGAAGGCACGCTTCGTGGACATACGCCCCTGGGCATCCACAAACCCGACGATAAGGGGAATGCTGCCCAGGTGGCAGGGGCTGAGGATAATGCTCAGAATGCCCCATACAAAGGACGCCGCAAGGGCTGCGACTATATTCCCTTCGAGGGAGGAACTGAGGAATGCGAATGCGCCGCCAATCATTTCTTTAGCTTCCCTTTTTTCTCGTCCTTCGTCAGCACAATACCCAGATCACTGAATTTCTGAAGTATCTGTGCTTTCGAATAGTATCCCATATGACGGTACCGTTCCTGGCCCGATGAATCATAGAAAATCTGAGTAGGGATGCCCCTTACCTTGTACCGACGGCCTGCCTCGGGATTCTTCCATACATCCACAAATTCGACGTCGAGAATCCCGGCATACTCCTTTTTCAGTTCATCAAGGACGGGCGCCATCATGATGCAGGGGATACACTTGTCGGCACCGACATCAACAAGACGGGGAGTCGACTTCCCGCTTTTGTCCTGCGCCCCTGCCGTTCCCGGGCACCAGATTACGAAAAATAGAGCAGCAATCACCACACATACATAAGCTTTCGTAAAAACGGGTCTTCCCGCCAAAGCTCGTTTCTTCATCTTCCTCTCCCCTGCAGCCCTTCCGGTGTGGATGGT
>CAYQXL010000017.1:33496-46896 GCA_964421445.1 uncultured Pseudomonadota bacterium | reverse complement strand
ATGGCCAGGGCAGTCTGGACAAGAAGTCCGCCGTAACGGACGAAGAGATCGCTTCTGGCGACGACGGTAACGGTGAAATGGAGACCGAAAAAGACGATGGTCACCACTTCCATCGCCTTCGGGCTTTTCCGGAAAAGCCGGTACACGTTTAGAGCAATCGAACCTCCAAGGGCTATGACGAGGCCCGCCGTGACGAGACCTCTGCGGGCAAAGACCCCGTAGACGATCCACGGTATGAAGGCGACCACGATCCAGATCTTCGACGGGATCGTTCTCTGTTTTTCGGTCATGGAGACTTCTGTGGGGGGATGGGCTTCATGGATGGCGGTCGATGAAATCTGTGGTCACTACCTCGGGGGCATAGAGGACGACCCTGTTCCGTCCCAGGATCTTTGCGCGGTACATGGCCGAATCGGCGCATTTAAGAAGGGTTTCAAAGTCTGAACCATCGGCGGGGTAGCGGGCGATTCCGATGCTTGGTGTCATGGCGATTCTGTGGCCTTCTATGAGAAAAGGACGGCGGAACGATTCAAGGACCTTGTCTGTCATGGAGAAGATACTCTCCTTCGTCTCACTTCCAGGACCGATGAGGACAAACTCGTCACCTCCCATTCGGGCGATGATGTCACTCTTCCGGACGATCGATCTGAGACGGGAGGCAACCTGTTGAAGGAGCTTGTCCCCCATGCTGTGGCCGAGCGTGTCGTTGACCTCTTTGAACCTGTCCAGATCGAGCATCAACAAGGCCAGGCCGTGGCGGGACCGGAGGGCATAGGCGATGGCATTCTCGGCGAGGCTGATGAGAAGCGCCCGATTCGGGAGTCCCGTCAGGACGTCGTGGTATGCGAGCTGTCTGATCGTCTCTTCCGTCTCCTTCCGGCCGGTGATGTCCCGGAGGTAAACGAGGGAGACTATCTGACCCCGGAAGGTGCTCCGGGCCGCCGAGGCTTCAACGTAGAAAGAGGTCCCATTTTTTCGGCGAAGCCGGATTTCATAGTGACTCGGCACAGCCTTGCCGGCCATCCGCTCTCCGTGTATCTTTCGGAGAAACTTTCTGTCATTCCTGTGAGCGAGAAAATCGACAGGCTTGCCGATGATGTCATCGGCTGTTTCATAGCCGCACATTTCCGCGAGCCTTCTGTTGATGTAAAGATAGACGAAGTTGCCCGCTATGGCCACACCGTCGTTCGAGTGTTCGATGGCTGTCCGGTACTGTTCCTCGCTCTCCTCGACGATCTTTCGGGCCTTTTCCGATTCGCCTATCCGTAGCTCAAGTTCTTCCCTTAACTGGCGGTTCTCGATAGCAACCTGGGCAGGATAGGAGAGTTCCCGGCCGAGGACAAGGACGCTGACAGCCTCGTTCTGGTGACGGCTCACCCCATCGTCAGAGAGGCCCTGCTCGCCGAAGCTGTAGAAGCCTGTCACAGGTGTCCCGGGAACGAGATCTTTCGTATAGGCCATTTCCTTATCGATGAGACTACCCAGAACCTTCGACCGGAGTGCACAGGAGAAGACGAGAGCTCCCGCAACACCCTGACTGTTTAGCCCTGCACGGAGAATCGCTTTTCTCGTCGCTGTTCTCGCTGCCCTCAGGAGTTCCTCTTGTGACGACTCCATAATGGTCAGGACCGTCCCCTCTGCTACGGGATGGGTCAGCCGTATACCGCCCCGGGGTGTACTGAAGCTGGCGACGCAGATCGTATACTGGTCGAGGGCGGTGCCGATACCGAGGGGAGATCCTGTAGTGAGCGAGAGATGGCGGTTTTCGAGGTCCTCCCTGGACAGACCGAAGAGACGGCTGTAGATGTCGATAGCCGGGAGGCCTTCAAGGGATATGATTTCATGCCCCTCAGAGGCGGTAACGGTAACTGTCTTCTCTGTTGGCCGGAAACCGTGGGCGACAGCGGCTCCGAAGGTGAGGCTCGTTTCACAGACAGCGACAAGTACGCTGTCGGGATAGACACCACCCTCTCTGATGACGGCGTTTGTTTCCATATGCCAGTCATCGGCCGATGAACCGCCGACGATGGGGACACGGCCCATGGAACGTTGCTTTGCATATTCCAGGATCTCGTAGCTCCGGGAATCGGCAAAGCGGGTGTTTCCCGGCGAAAAGAGGATCGCAAAGACCGATTTTCCGTCCTTTGTCAGGTTATTCCAGTCTGATCCGTCTGATGTCGAAAAGAAAGGTCTCAGCGACGGGTCATCAAGAGCCTCATCGATCGCCTGGCGCCAGTCTGTCGAAACATTTCTACCGAGACCGGTCCGTATGCTGAAGAAGGGTGAAGCAATGAGGGTGACAACGACACTTCCGCTTTCGGTGATGCCGCAGATCTCACCGGCGGTCGTGGTCCCTATGAGGGGGAGGGACCCTGTCACCGAGGTGATACCGGAAAGTAATGTCGACAGGTCGTATCGGGGGGATGCAAAGATGATTCCTGCGGAAAGTTCGTGACGGCCGATCTCTCCCAGGGCTTGGAGAACCGCCTCTTTTCCTGCGGCGAACGAATCCGGGCCTTTCGCCATACCGGAGCCGATTTTGATAAACGTTTCCATGGCCGTTCACAAGTGTATAGCATTGAAATGGTGTGCATACAACCCCCTCTGAAAGTGCGATCTGACGATGCTGTGCCGGTCGGGCATGAAGAATGTGATCGATATACCGGCCAGGGGAGCCGAATCAGGCCTGGTTGGCGACCGTGAAAGACGGGCAGGGAATGTGCAAAAATATGTTCAGAAAATGGTTTGAATATCGCAAAGAAGCATACTACAATGACGACGGTATGGCGATGGTGAACGCTCATTCTTTCCTTGGATCGCTGGTATGAGTCCCCGTTCCGTTCCCTATTTCAGAATGGCCGGAAATGGTGATCCAGTAATCTGTCTCCATGCAGGTTTCAGTTCCGGGACCCAGTGGCGACCGCTCATGTCATTGCTGGCACCGTCTTTCCGGACCATAGCGGCCGATCTCTACGGGTGCGGCAGGAGCCCTCTGTGGCCTGAGGACGATCGGGCGATGCTCGAGGACGAGGTCCGGTTTCTTGAGCCTCTCTTTGATGTTGCTGGCGGACCGTTCCATCTTATCGGCCATTCGTTCGGCGGAGCAGTGGCAATGAAGGCTGCCCTGATGCATGGCGACATGATCAGATCCCTCACTCTTTTTGAACCGGTTCTCTTCAGTTTTCTCGCCGACCATGATCCGAATGGTCCCGATCTGTCCGAGATCGTCCGTCACCGCGACGAGGTCATTGGACTCACTGAGCAGGGGGACGGCGATGAGGCGGCGGAGGTCTTTGTCGATTACTGGTTTTTCCCCGGGGCCTGGCGGGCGATGCCGCCGGATACGCGAGCTGATATCAGTCGTCGCATGGGAACGGGGCTTGTGGGGAGAGGATGGCACCAGTTGTTCAGTGAGCCTGGCCCGGCGGGAAAGCTGGCGGCGATCACCGCTCCTGTCCTCTATCTCACTGCCGCTGAAACGAACAGACCAACCGGGGCTCTCAGCAGGCTTTGCATAGCCTCCCTCACCGACGTCCGGTCCATTGATATTAAGGGTGCGGGGCATATGGCGCCCCTTACACACCCGGACCTGGTCAATCCGGTGATCGAGTCGTTTCTTCTCCCTTTCAGGCAGGAAGGACAGTAAGCGGTGATCCTGCCGGGGGAGTCCGGCCAATTCCCCGGACGATCGAAATAATGTATAATAAGGACCTCCATCGGGACAGACGACACAAACAGCCCGAAAAGAACGAAAAAGGAGCACAGCGATGATAGAACGGTACAGCCTGGACAGAATGACCCGGATCTGGACTGACGAAAACAGATTTCAGAAATGGCTCGACATCGAAATCGCCATTTGCGAGGCCTACGGCGAACTGGGCCTTATTCCCGGGAAAGACCTGGAGATCATCCGGGAGAAAGCGGCCTTTGACGTTGCAGGGATTCTGGAGATCGAAAAGAGAACGAAACATGATGTCGTTGCGTTTATCGAGTCTGTAGCCGGTTTTGTCGGTCCCTCATCGAAGTATATTCACATGGGTGTAACATCGTCGGACATCCTCGATACCTCGTTTTCATGTCTCCTCAAGGAAGCCTGCGAGATCCTTGTTGCCGATGTGAAGGCATTGATGGACGTGCTCCGGGAGAAAGCGGTTCAGTACAAATTTACCCCTGCCATCGGAAGGACACACGGTATTCACGCCGAACCTGTCACGTTCGGCCTCAAGATCCTCCACTTCTATGACGAGATGAGGCGGAACCTCGAGCGGCTCGAAGGGGCAAAAAAGCGCATAAGTCACGGCAAGATCTCAGGTGCCGTCGGAACGTTTGCGCACGTCGAGCCCTCTGTGGAGCGCTACGTCTGTGCCAAGCTCGGTCTCACGGCTGCCCCGATTTCATCGCAGATCATACCGAGGGATTACTATGCAGAATTCTTCACCACCATAGCGATTATCGGCTCTTCCCTGGAACGGATGGCCCTCGAAGTCCGTCATCTCCAGAGAACGGAAGTAGGAGAGGCGGAAGAGTTCTTCTCGAAGGGCCAGACAGGATCGTCGGCAATGCCACACAAACGGAACCCTGTTGCATCGGAAAACATCTGTGGTCTGGCGAGGCTTCTGAGAGGTTATGCTGTTCCGGCCCTTGAGAATATAGGACTGTGGCACGAACGGGACATCAGCCATTCGTCGGCGGAACGGATCATTGCCCCCGATGCGACGATACTCCTGGACTACATGCTCGAGAGGGCAAAAAATATGTACAAGAACCTCATGGTCTATCCCGAGCGGATGCAGAGGAATCTTGACATATCAAAGGGGCTCTATCACTCCGAGGCAATCCTGCTCAGCCTCATCAGGAAAGGGCTGACGAGGCAGGAGGCGTATAAGCTTACCCAGGGCGTTGCCATGAGATGCTACGAAGAGGGACTCGATTTTGTCGATGAATTAAAGAAGGACAGCAGTATTGCCCAGTATCTGACCACCGGAGAGATCGATTCGATCGCCGGCGCTGATCATTATTTCCGCCACGTCGGTGAGATCTTCGAGAGGGTTCTCGGGACGGCTGATTAAAAAACGTTCTATTTGAGCCCGGCGGCGGCGATGAATTTCATGCGGAGGTCATAGAGCACCAGTTCCATGATCCGTTCTTCGTCGTCGCTGAGGTTGCCCCGTGTCTTATCCTGAAGAATCTCTATGATGTTTATCGTCTGTTTGGCATGATCGAGATTGACCTCTTTTGTGTTTGAGATAGGGTCGGGAAGTTCGCCGAGCTGAACGAGAGCAGAAGTGGAAAGGGAGAGAATGAACGTCGAAAAGTTCAGCTCAGGAAAGGCGGTCTCGTCAGGGAAGGGATTCCCCGTGACGTCTCCGATGGAGCTATCTCCTTCAGCGGCTGAATCCTTTCTCTCTTTTGACGTGCCCCGTTTATCGATGACCGTAAACCCTTTATCCTCGTCCATGGTTTCCTCCTAAAGCAGATTGTCGAATTTGATGGGCAGAAAGAATACGTTATCGCCCCGTTTTATCTGATAGAGAATGTAGTTCCTGTTCAATCCTTCAACCATATAAGTGTTGAAATCACGTTCGGACAAGACCTGGTTGTTGTTTATCTTAAGAATGATATCTCCCGGACGCAATCCTGCTTTCTGGGCCGCGCCATCCTTGAGAATCTTCGTTACCACAACACCGTCCTTCTCCTTCAGCTTGAATTTCAGTTTCGGGTAGCCCTTGATGCCCCTGACCCTCATACCGCAGAGCCGTTCATCGAGAGGGAAGGGCACAAATTTTTCCAGTTCCTGAATGGGGATCTTGATGCTCATGGAGGTCTCTCCCCGGCCGACCCTGAACTGGATGTTCTCCAACGCCGGGGTCCGCTTCAGGATCGTATGAACCTTCAGGCCCTCGCGGATCTTCTTTCTGTTCAGTTCGTAGATGCTGTCCCCTGTCCTGATTCCGTGCCGTTCCGCCGGACTTCCCGGAATCACGCGGTTTACAAAGAGATACGATCCCTTCAATCCTTTTCTCTTCTCCATGAATACTCCGAGAAGCGGTTTGTCTCCGTCGCTCTCGAGGAACTCGGAAAGGATGTTCATGACGTCATCGATGGGTATGGCAAAGCCGATTCCTTTTCCTTCGCCGTAGATAGCAGTCACGATACCGGTCAACCGTCCCTGATTGTCGAGAAGCGCACCACCGCTGCTGCCGGGATTGATCGATGCGTCCGTCTGTATGAGATTGACGTATGTCCTGTTTTCAATCTTGAGATTTCTGCCGAGTGCACTGATGACGCCGACGGTCACCGTGCTCGACAGGCCGAAAGGGTTGCCGATTACAACAGCCTTTTCGCCAACGCGAACACCTTTTTTGAGTTCAGGTTTGAGGTAGGGGAAGTCGTCGTTATCTACGACCTTGAGAATTGCGATGTCAAACTCGGGATCGCTGCCGACAACAAAGGCCTCAAATTCCCGGCCGTCGAGAAATTTGACCTTTATGTTGATTGCTTTTGCGATCAGATGTTCATTGGTGACGATAATCCCTTTTGGGTCCAGAACAACGCCGGAGCCAATATTCTCGAAGATCTCCTCTTCCGCCTCTTCGTAATTGAAGAGTCTTCTCAGGGAAGGCCCTTTCTTCTGTTCTGTTGATTTAACCCACTCTTCCGTCTTGATGTTGACGATGGCACGGCTCACCTTCTCAACAACATCGGTGATGCTCTCTTCCTTGAGAGGGCGAGCTTCGGACGGAGAGTGTACCGCCAGGACAGCGGTGAAAAAAACAAGGAGACAGACGGCAGGGATGACGGATAGCTTCAGTACCAATCTTCCTCTTTCTTTCTCCTCTTTTTGAGTGTCTTTCTGATTGAATCGAGAATGATGTTTGCCACCTCTTCCTTGGTCATAACGGGAACATGTCTTGGGTGGGCAGAGCCGTCAAGAATAGTGACTTCATTGTTGTCCGAACCAAAACCGATGCCTGTCTTCGACACATCGTTCGCAACGATGATATCGAGGTTCTTCCGTTTCAGTTTGTCCAGGGCGTTGTCGAGAACGTTGTCTGTCTCTGCTGCAAACCCGACAAGAACGCGGTCCTCTTTGATCAGGCCCAGTTCACCGAGAATATCGGGGTTCTTGGTCAGCTCAAGGGTAACATTCCCTGTCTTCTTCTTGATCTTCTGGCAACTCTCCGAGCCGCACCTGAAATCAGCAACTGCAGCGGCCTTGATGATGACGGAACAGCGCCGGTAGTGAGCGAGAACGGCGTCGCGCATCTCCATGGCTGTAATCACATGGATCATTTCCACGTCGTACCGGGGCGGGGGAAGGGGAGTCTGGCCGGTGATGAGGAGAACCTCTGCACCCCGCCTCCTGGCCATCTTTGCTATTGCGTACCCCATCTTTCCTGACGACCGGTTGGTGATACACCGGACAGGATCGATAAATTCCTGAGTCGGGCCGGCGGTGATCATAATCCGTTCCCCCCGGAGATCCTTCTCGGTGAAGATGTCTTCCATCACTTCCAGGATGTCCGCCAACTCGGGGAGGCGCCCCTTGCCCGATGTGCCGCATGCCAGGTCTCCGGCGGCAGGCTCGATGAACGTGTAGCCTGCGTCCATCAGTTTCTCCATATTCATCTGGACCATCTTGCTTTCCCACATCTTTGTATTCATCGAGGGAACAAAGAGAATGGGGACGGTCGTTGCCATGACCATGGTCGTGAGGAAGTCATCGGCGATGCCGTTTGCGATCTTTCCGATGATGTTGGCCGTCGCCGGGGCGATGACCATCTGGTCGGCGATGTCTGACAGTGCAACATGACCGATCTTTGACCCTGAGAAGAGCTCGAACATCTCGTGAATCACAGGGTTGCCCGAGAGGGTTTGAAACGTCAGAGGGGTGACAAACTCCATGGCGTTCTTCGTCATGACAACGTGGACGTTTGCGCCCCGTTTTGTTATTTCCCTGACGAGTTCGGCTGTCTTATAGGCCGCAATGCCACCGCAGATGGCCATAACGATCTCTTTGTTTTTCAGGTTGCTGAAGCTCGGGATCCCTCCCGTCGTATCGCAATTCATAGATTCAGTCCCATTTTCCGTATAAGCCGGGTGAAGAGGTTAGCCTTGGGAACATAGACAGGGGAGACGATATCAACTTTCCCTACCGGTTGATTATCCACTTTTATCAAAATTTCGCCGAGCTTCTGTCCTTCCTTGATCTCTCCCGGTACCTTTGCCGGAATGACGTATTCCTTCTTCACATCGCCCT
Organism: uncultured Pseudomonadota bacterium; assembly: GCA_964421445.1. Lineage (GTDB taxonomy): Bacteria > Desulfobacterota > Syntrophorhabdia > Syntrophorhabdales > CAYQXL01 > CAYQXL01. The sequence goes on along the minus strand of CAYQXL010000017.1, from coordinate 38,636 downwards.
TCTTGCTTACCTGGACGGCATAGCTGAAATCTGTAGCCGCTGTGCCTTTGATCTTTCGGAATTTGCCGTCCTCCAGAATGATCTCCTTATCGATGATATCACCTTTTTTCACGATCTGAACCGGTTTGAACTGGGAAAAATATGTTTTCAGCTTCTGGGCGGCAAGCTTATCCCGGCCCTTGTTTGTGGGGCATCCCATGACAACGGCGATGAATCTGAGGTCGCCCCTTTTGGCCGTGGCGACAATGCTGAAGCCTGCTTCGCGGTAGAACCCCGTTTTCAGACCATCGACTTCGGACATGTGGGTGAGGAGCTTGTTCGTGTTTGTGAGTCCGAAGGTGCCGTTTCTGAACGTGTCGGACTTCGATCCGGTCCACTCGAGGAGTTTCGGGTATTTGAGAAGATCCTTTGCGAGGATGAGAAGGTCGTTACAGGAGACGAGATCCTCCTTTTCACCTGCCGATGGCGGGAGACCGTGGGGTGAATGGAATTCGGACTCGTTCATCGACAGTGCTTTGGCCCTCTCGTTCATCAGTGCGACAAACTCTTCCCTGCTTCCCCCGACGTGCTCGGCTATCGCATAGGCTGCATCGTTTGCCGATGCGATCATCATGGCCTTCATCATCTCTTCGAGGGTGAAGACTTCGCCCGCTTTCAGATAGACCTGGCTGCCTCCGATCTTCGATGCCTGTGAAGAGACGGTTACCGTATCGGTGAGCTTGATCTCGTTTCGCGAGAGCTTGTCCATGATGATGTCGGCGACCATCAGTTTCGTGATGCTCGCCGGTGCGAGCCGTGTATTCAGATTCTCACTTTCCAGGATCTTGCCTGTACTTACCTCCATGACGGCGAAGGCTTTGCAACTGTCGTCGGGAGGGGCCTGTTTCCGGGCCGGCGACGAGGCGGCGGGTTTGGCGGCCTTCGGCTTTACCTGCTTTGGCTTAGCTCCGTATGCCGCTGGTGCGATGAGGAGAATTCCGATGATGACAATAAAAGAGACCAGATGAATTCGTTTCATTTTATCCTGTCCATAAAAGCCTTGATGAGATCGATGGGAAGGGGAAAGATGATCGTTGAGTTCTTTTCCGTTGAAATCTCCACGAGGGTCTGGAGATACCGGAGCTGAAGTGCCATGGGGTTGACTGAGAGGATATCGGAGGCTTCGGAAAGTTTGGTTGAAGCCTGGAACTCGCCTTCGGCGCTGATGATCTTGGCCCGCCGCTCACGCTCCGCTTCTGCCTGCCTGCCGATGGCCCTGAGCATTTCCTGGGGCAGATCGACGTTTTTGACTTCGACGTTCGATACCTTTATTCCCCACGGTTCAGTATGGGTATCGAGGATCACCTGAAGCTTTTCGTTGATTTTGTCTCGCTGGGAGAGGAGGTCGTCAAGCTCGACCTGGCCGAGAACGCTCCTGAGCGTTGTCTGGGAAAGCTGGGTTGTGGCGTAGAGAAAGTTTTCCACATCGATGATCGCCTTCAGAGGGTCGATAACCCTGAAGTAGACGACGGCATTTACCTTCACCGACACGTTGTCCTTTGTGACCACATCCTGCGGGGGGATATCGAGGACGACAGTCCTCAGCCCTACCTTGACCATCCGGTCGATGATAGGTATGAGGATGATGAGACCGGGGCCCTTCGGGCTTCCAAGAACACGGCCAAGACGGAAAATGACCCCCCGTTCGTATTCGTTCAGAACCTTTATGGCGCTGGCAAGAAAAAACACGATCAAAAAGAGAATGAAAATGTACGGTATCATGCGTGACCCCCTGTTTTTCTCACTTTGAGGGTGAGACCCTCAGTCCCGACGACGATCACCTGAGCCCCTTTTTCAACCGGTTCGTCGCTCTGTGCCTGCCATAATTCTCCATGGACTAAAACGGTGCCGGAGGTACTGATGTCACTCCGTGCAGTACCCTTTTCGCCGACGATGCCCTCACGTCCGGTTCTTACCCTGGATAGCTGCGCTTTGATGGCATAAGATAGCACACCGAAAAAAAATATACCAGTCAGAACGGCCACTACGGCGATGGAGGTCCATGACAGCGACAGAAAGTCTGACGGGCTGTCGATGAGCATGATCGATCCAATAACAAGCGATATGATGCCGGCAATCGCAAGGGCGCCATGGCTGATTATTTTGATTTCGAGAATGAAGAAGATGATGGCGAGGATGATGAGGGACAATCCTGCAAAGCTGATGGGGATGGTCTGGAAGGCGTAGAGGGCGAGGATGAGGCTGATTCCGCCGGCAATTCCGGGAAAGATCGCCCCGGGGCTGTAAATCTCGAAGAGAATGCCGTAAATGCCGATCATCATCAGAATGTAGGCGATGTTGGGATCGGCGAGGTACGACAGGAATCTGTACTTGAAAGGCATGTCGATAATCGTCCGTGCCGCTCCCTTCGTGGCCAGGGTTCTCTTTCCTTTCCCCGTTTCAACGGTCTTTCCGTCTGCCTGTGCCAGGAGGTCATCGACTGTATTCGCCACGATATCGATGATATTCTTCGAGAGGGCGTCGGTTGCAGTGACCGATGAGCTCTCGACGACAAACTTTGCCGCATAGTCAGCGTTCCTGTTTCTTCGGGCCGCAATGCTCCTGGCGTATGCTTCGGCATCCTTGGTTACCTTGTCCGCCATCGTTTTGTCCGTTTTATCCCCGCCCCCTATGCGGACAGGGTGGGCGGCGCCGGTATTTGTTCCCGGGGTCATTGCGGCGATGTGAGATGCGAGCATGATGATGCTTCCTGCTGATGCCGCCCGGGCGCCCGATGGGTGAACATAGACGATGACAGGGACATTGGAGTCCATGATGGTCTGGATGATCTGGCGCATCGATGTGTCGAGACCTCCGGGCGTATCGAGAAGGATGACGAGCGCCTCTGACTGGTTCTCGGTGCACCGGGCGACTGTCTCTTTGACGAAGCCCGCGGTGGCAGGGGTGATCGCCCCCTGGACCGTGATAATCGAAACGTTCCCGGCCCTCAACTCGGTTGCGAAGAATAAGAGGAGGGCGACGAACAACGCTCCTGTTATGTAACGTTTTATCATGTCTGGCCGAGCTTCTCCCTGAGCCGCCTTTCCACCACTTGAGGAACGAAACTGTGAACGGGACCTCCGAAAACCGCCACTTCCTTGATGGTTCTCGAGCTGATGAAGAAATAGTCCTTGCTTGTCATCATGAAGAGCGTATCCATCCCCATGTTGAGATTTCTGTTCATTGATGCCATCTGGAATTCATACTCGAAATCGCTCATGGCCCTGAGTCCCCGAATGACCGTCCGGGCCCCCACCCTTTTCACGTAGTCGACGAGGAGTCCGTTAAAGAAATCGACGGTGACGTTCATGTTTCCGTTTACCGATTCCCGTATCAGATCCATCCGTTCCTCCACAGAGAAGAGTCCTTTCTTCTCGATGTTGTGTGCCACTGCGACGATGACCCTGTCGAAAAGCTCGAGACCCCGGCTGAGGATGTCAAGGTGTCCGAAGGTGATGGGATCAAAAGAGCCCGGGTACACTGCAACGCGTTCAGTCATAATCTGCTCCTTCTGCTGTGCTGTGAGGTAGTGTGAAGAGGTGTATCATTGTGTCGCCATACTTCTTTATGGTCGCTTCCCGGAGATTGAGACAGGGGATGACGTGGAGGGAATCCTTCTTCGAATATTCGAGGATGAACAGGGTTTCGTGAGTATGGAGTGGATATTCCATAATCGTATTCATTGTAGAAAGGATGAGATCCTTCCCGTAGGGAGGATCCATAAAAATTATATCATAAAGACTGTTCTTTTTATGCAACAAAGGAATTGCCCGGGAAACCTCCATATTGAGGAGGACAGTGTCTCTCTCAAACCCAGCGGCCATCACGTTTTTCCGGAGAACAGCATACATTCTTTCCGCTGATTCAACGGCTGTCACAGACGATGCACCCCTGCTGAGACACTCGATGGAGAATGTTCCGGCGCCGGCATAGAGATCGAGGATATTCAGTCCATCCACGTCTCCTGTCATATTGAAGAGTGCCTCCCGAACCTTCCCCGATGTGTAACGGTGGGGTCCTTCGGTGAGTATGGCGAGCTTCTTTCCCTTAATCGATCCGCCGGTTATCCGGATATCGGCCATCAGAAACCATCCTTCATGTGGTGAAAAGTGCTGTGGAGACTTCTCTGATCCGGTCCAGGCCCTTGACCTCGCAGGGCAGAAGAAAGAGGCGTACCTGAGGGATGGAGGTGTAGGTCCGGGCAAGAATATCGAGATAGGTTGACTGCATGGCCTTTCGTTGCCGATGGAATTCGCAGTCCGCTTCCTGGATGACATGATTGATGATCAGGTGGCCGATCGAAAGACCGTTCTCCCTGAAATCGTCCATGATACGGGAGGTGATCCGCAATCCCAGCGCCTCCGGTATGGTGACGAGGATGTAGCCCGTCAGGGCAGGGTCGCGAATGAAGTCGATGATCTCCTGAGAGAGCTTTTCCCAACTTCCGATGATGTCGAGGAGAGGACGCCTCTGCTTCCCGAATCCTACTGCCCCCTTCATTTTTTCGAGGTAGCCGTACATGTTGAGATAAAATTTCGTTGCAGCCTCCATATGCTTCAGAAAAAGCTGGGGGAGCCTGAGGAGCCGCATTGTATGACCTGCAGGAGCCGTATCCCAGACCACGATATCGTATGACCCGCTGGTGACGAGATCAATTATATAGGAGAGCATATACTCTTCTTCGATACCGGGGGCCGTGCCTACATAGTCGACAAAATCGTAGTCCACATCGGCGAAAGACGAGACAACCTCGTAAATTTCGTCCCCGAAGCGTGCCTTCCATCGTTTGTGAACAGATTCAGAGGAGATCTCGAGTCCGTAGAGGTGGGGACAGCCGGGAATGGCTGTTTCGATGTCGCCGAGATCTGTTTCGAAGATGTCCGAGAGGGACGGGGCCGGATCGCTGGAGATAATGAGCACTTTTCGGCCTGTCAGGGCGAGATGGAGGGCGATTGCCGAGGCGCAGGTTGTTTTTCCGACGCCCCCCTTTCCGCCGACCATAATCAGTTTGAGATGTATGTCGTTCAGGCTTAAAGAAGGCATGACCCCTTTTTGATACAACCATACGGCCTGAATATGCAACACATTTTTCGTGGACGGG
>CAYQXL010000017.1:31626-33396 GCA_964421445.1 uncultured Pseudomonadota bacterium | reverse complement strand
CCCGTCTGTTCACGGCGAAAGCGAAAGCGCTTATCCAGGAAGGAACGGACGACATGGCCGCAGAGGGGCTATCGTGTCCATTGTGGTCGGTTTTTTAAAATGATTAACCTGGGGACTTGACAAAATAGGGAAAAAATGATTAAATAGAATTTAATAAGTTAAACAGAATTAAAAACGGCGCTGGACGCTGATTCACATATATTCCTTCAGACTGTTTTTAATTTGATGAGCCCACCAACAGGGTTCGAGGGTTTCCAACCAATCTATCCCCCCCCTTTCCCTTGAACCCTGCCCCCCCTTTTTTTGAAGAACAGAGAGTGGATAAGCGAAAATACCTGTTGGACCGCCTTATGTGAAAGAGGGCCTTCTACACTGAGGTAGGGGGAGCGTTTTTGATTTTGGTGAGGATCGAGACGATCGCTTTCAGAAGAACCGTCATATCCTCATATCCCCGTAGGGCGAAACGGGCGTGGCTCGTTCTGCTTCCCCCTACGCGGACGGTGAAGAGGTGGTCGTCATCGAGCCGAAAAACATCCTCGTCGGTCACGTCGTCGCCGGCATAAAATCCCTTGGACAGACCTGAGAGAGCCATCAGATGGAGCATCGCCGTTCCTTTGTGGGGTGCTTCAGCAGGGATGAGATTTACGATACACTTGCCTCCCACTCTTCGTGGTGCCGGCGTGAGGTTTCTGATACTCTTCAGAATCAGCGCACGAGCCTTTGCTTGCTGTGGTGCCGAGCGGTAGTGAATGGAGAGGGTTGTCCCTTTGTTTTCAATGGCGATGCCCCCACTTTCGGGCTCGTGAAGCAAGTGCCTCATCTGAATCTCCCAGTTGGCACAGAGGAGGGTAAATTCGGTCTCCTTTTCTTCCCAGCCCGGCAGGCCTTCGGAACCATGGTTACCGATCAGAAAGTTTGGGTGAAACCCGAGGTGCGCCAGGGCATCGCTCCGGGAACGACCGGTGATAATAGCAACGGCCGCAGACCGAGCAAGCGAAACGAGGGAGCTCCGTATTTCCGGGGTGAGAACGATATCGCCGGGGTTGGTGGTAATGGCGGTAAGCGTGCCGTCGAGATCAAAGGCAAAGAGGGTTGAATGGTCGACGAAGCTCCGGAGGGACTCCATTCCCGCCGCGGTGAGAAGGTATGGAACAGTCTGTCTCTCTTTCACAGGGTCCGGCCGATGCGTGTAGCGAGTCTCTCCCGCTCCCTGATGCGGGCGGCGTCGAGGAGCATGCGCCCCGCCCAACGGTATACATTGAAGTCCCTGACAAGGGCCCTCATGATCCTCATCCGTTCCTGCTGTTCATAATCGGGCATGGTCAGTGCCCTGAAGAGGGCATCGGCTGTCTGTTCCACGTGGTACGGATTAACGATGAGGGCTTCATGGAGCTCCTGCGCTGCTCCGGTGAACTGGCTCAGCAGGAGGACGCCTCGTTCGTCGTCCCGTGCGGCAACGAATTCTTTTGCGACGAGATTCATTCCGTCGTGAAGGCTGGTCACCATGCACACATCAGCGGCACGATAATATCTGTTCACATCCTCCGGTTCATGGTGCTCTGCGATCAGGTGTATCGGCTGGTACGAATCGGTGGAGAAACGGCTGTTGATGCGGGCGACGACGGCCCGGACCCTTGTGTCGAAGGCCTGGTACTCTTCGAGGGCCGACCTGGACGGCGCTGCGATCTGGATGAAAACAAACCGGCCGGCCATTTCAGGGTGGAGTTCAAGAAAACGTTCGACAGCACTTATCCGTTCGAGTATCCCTTT
>CAYQXL010000017.1:28747-31526 GCA_964421445.1 uncultured Pseudomonadota bacterium | reverse complement strand
AAAGTTTTTGCAGTGAAAACGGGTATGGAAACCGAGGATCGTGCTGCCGAGCATTCCGCTGAGTAGTTCCTCGCGCCAGGGGCAGATGCCGAAAGATTCGGGGTTGGGCCAGGGAATGTGCCAGAACGTTATGACTGTTGCCTTCGGAAGAATGTTTCGGATCATCGCCGGCAAGAGGGCGAAGTGATAGTCCTGGACGAGGACCACCGGATCATCTCCGTGGGCCTCTTCGGCAACGGCGTCGGCAAACCGTTGATTGACCGACAGGTACTGCTGCCAGTCGCTGGTACGGAACAGGGGGCGGACATGTGCAATATGACAGAGGGGCCAGAGCCCCTCGTTGGCAAATCCGTAGTAATAGCCCGTTTCTTCTGTTTCTGTCAGCCAGATCCGCCGGAGCGTGTATTCGGGGTGGTCCGGGGGAACCCTGACCCTTCCCTGTTTGTCGGCGGCCTCCCTGTCGGCCGTTCCGCTTCCGTGGGCGATCCACGTTCCTGAACAGGCCCGCATCACCGGTTCTACTGCCGTCACAAGTCCGCTCGCCGGCCTCCGTATCTCGATGCCGCCTTCGGCCGACATGTGCATGTAGGGTTCCCGGTTCGAGACAACGATGACCTGATCCCCTCTCAGTTCGGTGCGGAGGAGTCTTCTCAGTGCATCCGGTGTCCAGGAGATCGTTGCGTCGTCAGCGAAGCGGCGCTCGGCGTCGAGGGATCGGAGAAGAGCCCTGAGGTCGCCGGCGAGGGGCTGCAGTTCGGGATCCTTTGGCTGGGGGATCGGTGGAGCGGACCGGTCGTTATGAGGCCTCAGCATGGCCCGTACCCCTTCGATCCATCCCCTGCGGCTCAGGTGAGCGACGAAGACGGCGATGAGTGATGTCACAATGCCGAGGACGGCGAAGAGAGCGATCACGTACTTCCGGGTGTCCGAACTCCGTCTCTCTACAAAGCTCATGTCGTGGACAAGAATCAGTGATCCGATTGTGATACCATCGGAATCGATGGGGTTTATGGCAACATGGACGGGTCCCTGAGGGAGGCGTATCATCGATTTTGGATCACCGGGGGCACCGGCAGGCAGGGTACAGCCGAGGAACGGAGGGAACGCAGGTGTCCGGTACAGGAGCTTGCCGTCGCTGTCGCAGTATCCTACGGAAAAAAGTCTCTCGTCCTGGATCGACCGGAGAAGAAGGCGGTGTATCTTGGCCCTGTTCCGTTCATCACCGACGAGTTCGGCCAGTGGTTCCTGAAGTGTTGTCGTGACAAGTCGGGACCGGATGTCCAGGTCCCGGACGAACCAACGAAGGGTGAGCTGGTCGACGAGGGGTACAGTCGCATATGCCAGGAGTCCTATCACTGCAATGAGGGGAAGGACAAAACGGAGGGAGAGACGAAGGGACCGGAATATTCTTCCCGTGTTGCTGAATGGGTGCATCGGAGCCTCTCAGTAGGCTGTATCCCAGCGTTTGCTCAGACGGATGGCAGAGTTGATGAGTCCTACCATGCTGTACGTCTGAACGAAGTTTCCCCAGTGTTCGCCGGTGGGAGGTGAGATGTGTTCGGCAAGGAGTCCGTGGCGGTTCCTCTGATTCAGAAGGTGGCTGAAGAGTTCCCGTGCTTCGTCAGTCCGTCCGAGGGCTGCCAGGGCGTAAATGTACCAGAAGGTGCAGACGACGAAAGCATTTTCCGGAACGCCGAAATCGTCGGCTTCGATATACCGGTACACGTAGGCCCCCTTTTTCAGCTCACGCTCGACAGCACGAACCGTGCCGGCAAACCGGGGATCGTCGGCAGGGAGGAATCCTACGTCATGGAGGAGAAGCATGCTGGCGTCGAGGGTATCTTCGCCGAACGCAGCGGTGAAGGATCCCCTTTTTTTGTTCCATGCCTGACTGCAAATCGTTCCATGGATGTGATCGGCATGAGTGCGCCAGTAAACGGCCCGGTCGGTGAGGCCGAGTTCAGAGGCGATTCGGGCCAGACGGTCACAGGCGGCCCAGCACATGACACTCGAGAAGGTGTGGACCCTGCGTGTTCCCCGAAGTTCCCACAGACCCGCATCGGGCCGGTCGTGAACGAGGAGGGCCGTCTCACCGAGAGGCTCAAGTCGCCGGAAGAGCGCTTCGTCTCCTCTTCTCACGAGCCTCCGGTCGAAGAAAACATGGGCAACGGCAAGGATCGCCGATCCGTAGACATCGTGCTGGATCTGGTTGTAGGCGAGGTTCCCTACCCGGACGGGTCCCATACCCCGGTAACCGGGCAGGGAGTCGATTCTCCGCTCTTCCAGCCGGGCGCGGCCGTCGATACCGTACACGGGCTGGATATGTTCCGTGTCTGTTCCTACGGCAACGTTGACGAGGTAACGGATGTACCGTTCCATGGTCGATGTTGTTCCGAGACGGTTCAGTGCATTTACGACGAAATATGCGTCTCTCAGCCAGCAGTAGCGATAGTCCCATGTCCTGACCGATTCGGGGGCTTCAGGTATGGAGGTGGTCATGGCAGCCACTATTGCCCCCGTGTCCTCAAAGGTGTTCAGTTTGAGGGTTATTGCCGCCCGGATCACTTCATCCTGCCACTCGAAAGGGATGGCCAGATCCCGGACCCACTGGTGCCAGTAGTCGAGCGTTTCTTCAAGAAAACGGCTGGCGAGTTCATGAATTGCTTCGGGAATCGTTTCATCGGGCCCTGCAATAAGCGTGACCTGTTCTTCGAGAAAGAAAGGAATCTCCTGAAGGACTGTGGTGAGAGAAGCGTCCGTTGTGAGCCGCATGGTCCAG
>CAYQXL010000017.1:16143-28647 GCA_964421445.1 uncultured Pseudomonadota bacterium | reverse complement strand
TCGACTGAACTGTAGCCAAAACCCTCGCCAGTCTCATGTTCCCTGAGAAGACTGCAGAAAACAGGATCAGCGTCGAAACGGGGCAGACAGCACCATACGATTTCCCCTGTTCCGCCGATCAGGGCGCCGATGCGACAATTACCGATCAAGCCAAGGTCAAGCGTGCTGTGCATCAAACCCCTCCGGCGGTAATTCCTGTGAAGTATAAGACGTTATAGACCATTTATCCCGGACCGTCAACCGCACCCGGTTCTATGCAACGAGTCTTTCATCCCGGTCTTTTGTCTGAAGAAGGCCTTCAATATCTACCGGTAGTCTGCCTCCGGATATTTAACAGGGTCCTTTTTTGCCGGAGGGAGATGTGGTAAGGCCGGCACAGGTCGTCTTTTCCGGAGGTGGCCGATGGGTCTCTGCCAAGGCTCCCACGCCCCGGGCCGGTCAAAAAAGTTCCGTTACAAATTGCGGATGTTATCTGATACAATATCGCTGAAAACAGAACGTCATTTGCGTACAAGGACAGAATGGAGCGATACAGAATCCGGTTTCTCCCGTCGGAAAGGGAGTTCTTTTCGGATGGCGGGAAGAGCATCCTCGATGTTGCCATGGAGGCAGGTGTCCATATCAACGCATCGTGCGGCGGAAACGGAGCCTGCGGAAAGTGCCGGATTGAGATCGTCGAAGGGGCGGCTGTCTCCGGGGAGACCCATCACATCAGCAGAAAGGATGAAGAGAAGGGTGTCCGTCTTGCCTGTCTTACAGAACCTCGCAGCGATATGGTTATCCGGATCCCCAGGGAATCGCAGATGGACAGAGAAGCCCTGTCCGGTACCGGTGATTTTCCGCACCGCCTCTCCGTTCATGCTGATGAGATTGTGGCAGGCTGGTCAGACCCAGATCCGTTAGTCATCCATGCCGTCCTCTCCCTTCCCGAGCCTACGTTGAGTGACAATGTCGCTGATTTCGACCGGCTTGCCCGGGAACTCGAGGAGCTCATGGGTGCCCCCGTCGAGACGGATGTGAAGGTGTTGAAAAGGCTGGGGGCGAATCTCCGGACAGCCGGCTGGACGGTGACGGTCACAGCGGAAGCATGGCGGACCGGGTTCCGTGTTCTCCGTGTTGAGCCTGGCGACAGGGGTGGACAGCGGCCTATCCTCTGTATCGATGTAGGAACAACGACGGTATGCGGAGAATTGTTCGACCCCCGTTCAGGGCAGACCATGGCAGAGTATGCCGAATACAACGAACAGATACGGTACGGGGAAGATGTTGTTTCCCGCATCTTCTATGCACGGAGAAAGGGGGGTCTGAAAAAGCTTCAGAAAGCGGTTGTCGGGACGATCAATGCTGTTATTGAGGGCCTTCTGAAGGCGGGGAATGTTGGCCGGGAGGATATTTCCGGAGCGATTCTTGCCGGCAACACGACCATGACGCATCTTCTCTACGGGGTCGATCCGACTCCCATCATGCTCGATCCCTACACGCCGGCAGCGTCCGTATTCCCCATCATCAGGGCCACCGAGATCGATTGGGAGCTTGGCTCCCATGTCCCTCTTTTCCCTTTTCCCCTGGTGTCGTCCTACATCGGCGGCGACATCGTTGCCGGGGTTCTCGCATCGGGAATGTGGAAGAGCGGTGACCTCACCCTCTATATTGACATAGGAACAAACGGGGAAATCGTTCTCGGGAATGATCAATGGCTTGTCTGTGCCTCCTGTTCAGCAGGTCCGGCCTTTGAAGGAGGGGGGATTCGGTCAGGCATGCGCGCAGGGGCAGGGGCGATTGAGCAGATCACCATTCACCGGGTCACCCTGGAGCCCATGATCATGACGATCGGAAAGACAAAGCCTGCGGGTATCTGCGGCTCGGGCCTCATCGATTGCGTGTCGGAGATGATAGAGTCGGGACTGATAGACCGGAGGGGCAGGTTCGTGCGGGAGAAAAGAACCGAACGGGTAAGGGAGGGCGTTGACGGGTTCGAGTATGTTCTCTGTTTTGCCCCTGAGACATCGGTCGATCGCGACATTGTCCTCACCGAGGCCGATCTCGAGAATCTCCTCAGGACCAAGGCCGCTCTCTATGCCGGATGCCGGACGCTTCTGAAAGAGGTGGGGAGTGATTTCGGTGATCTGCGACGGGTTGTCATTGCAGGCGGTTTCGGTCATTACATCGATCCGGGAAAAGCCCAGACGATTGGACTCCTCCCCGAACTGTCCCCGGAGGTCTTCGAGTTTCTCGGCAACGGGTCGCTCCTCGGTGTCAAGATGGCAGCCCACTCCCGTACCTCTTTTGACAGGGCAGTTACAATAGCCCGGTCTATGACGACGATTGAGTTGTCGAACAACAGCGGTTTCATGGATGAGTTTATGGCTGCCATGTTCCTGCCTCATACAGATGAAAGGGCATTTCCTGCGACAGTCAGAAGGATCGAACGGCAGGAGCGGGGGAAGGGCTTGTGAAGGGGAGGGACGATCAGGCCAGGGTGATTGCCTTTGCCGGCAAGGGCGGCGTGGGGAAGACGACGCTTGCGGCGCTCCTCCTCCGTTTTTTCATCGAGGAGATGAAGGCTGTTCCTGTTCTCGCCATCGATGCCGACCCGAATTCGAATCTGAACGAACTGCTCGGTCTTCCTGTAACAGGGACGATCGGCGGGGCACGGGAACAGTTGAAACGTGATGTTCCTCAGGGAATGACGAAGGACGTCTGGTTCGAATACAAGGTGAATGAAGCGGTGGTGGAAGGAAAGGGTTTTGATCTGATTGTTATGGGGAGACCGGAAGGTGCGGGATGCTACTGTGCCGCCAACAGTCTGGCGAAGAAGTATATCGATGCCCTGAAGGAGAATTATCCCTTCGTCGTTGTTGACAACGAGGCCGGTATGGAGCACATGAGCCGCCTGGTGACCCAGGATGTGGAACGGCTCTTCGTCGTATCCGATCCGACGCCCCGGGGTCTGATGACTGCCCGTCGCCTCTGTGATCTGATCGGAGAACTCAATCTCACCATCCACGGGACGTCTCTCATCATCAACCGCGTGAGGTCCGGAGCAGAGAAGGAGGCCCTCAGGGCGGCGGAAGCACGGGGACTGGAGGCGGACGGGATCGTCCATGACGACGGGGATATAAGGGATGGCGAATCGATGGAACGTCCCGTCTTTTCTCTTGATCCCCGTTCAGTGGCACTGACTGATGCCTATGCGATTTTTTCACGAATCTTTAACAGGAAGGGATGACCATGACAGCGCGAATTATACGGGGACTGGATATAGCCGCAACGATCAGGGAAGAGATCGCTGCAGAGGCGAAGGCCTTTGCGAGCGAAACGGGGATTGTTCCCGGCCTGCTGACGATCATAGTCGGCAATGATCCTCCGTCCCTCTCCTATGTGACGGCTAAACAGAAGACGGCGAAGGAACTGGGTTTCTTCTCGATTCAGGAGAATCTTCCTGAGACGGTTTCAGAGAAAGATCTGCTGGGGCTGATCGATACATACAACCATGACAGGCGGATTCACGCCATTCTGGTTCAGCTTCCGCTTCCTGCACACATCGACGAAACAAAGATTCTCTACGCCATAGACCCCTCGAAGGATGTCGATGGGTTTCACCCCCTCAACCTGGGGAAACTCGTTCTGGGGGAGGAAACGTTCTATCCCTGCACGCCGAACGGTATCAGGGAACTCCTCGTCCGGAGCGGTGTGGAGACCGGCGGTGCTGATGTTGTCATCGTCGGCAGGAGCAACATCGTCGGCAAACCTCTGGCCATCATGCTCGGTCAGAAGGGTAAGGGCGGGAATGCCACGGTCACCGTCTGCCATACGGCGACCCGAAACCTTGCCGATCATACGACCCGGGCCGATATCCTCGTTGTGGCCGCCGGTGTTCCCCGGGCTGTAACAGCCGATATGGTGAAGGAGAATGCTGTTGTTATCGACGTAGGGGTGAACCGGACAGGGGTGACGGCCGAAGGGAAGGCAAAGCTCTGCGGGGACGTTGATTTCGAATCGGTGAAAGAAAAGGCTTCGATGATTACGCCGGTACCGGGAGGTGTCGGTCCGATGACGATCACGATGCTCATGGTGAACACCTTGAAGGCGGCCCGGTTTGCAGCGCGGGACGGGGGATGACGGAGAGCGGGGTGACAGTGGGGAGGGTGAAGGGCCTATGACCGAAAAGGATCAGGGAAGGAACGAAGACCAAAGCGCCGGCGACGAGGGACAGGACGACAGTGTGACCGAGTCACTCGACTGGAGAAAGAAACTGACCACCACGACCGACCGCCTCGGATATTTGAAAACGGCGCTGAGATACTGGTATAGTAAAGACTGGTACGGAAGCGAAAAAAGGAAGGGGACGAGTGATGCCGTATGATATCCCGAAAATAAAGTACACCGGAACAATTAAACAGGTCGTCGTCGGAACACAGGAAAGATCCGTTGTTGTCGGCGGCGAGGAGTCGTACCCTTTTTATCTTTTTGAAGGATCAATGCCCTGCCGGCCCCGTGTTGCCTTCGAGGTCTGGGATTACCCTCCTGATGATTGGCAGGAGTGGGCGATCGAGCCTTTCAGGGATGTTATCGGTGATCCCGTCGCCTGGGCACGGAAATGTGTCGACGACTACGGTGCCGAGATCATTGCCCTTCAACTGAAGAGTGCAGACCCGAACGGTCTCGACCGTCCTGTCGGGGACGTGATGGCCGTTGTCCGTGCCGTCGCCGCTGCCGTTGACGTTCCCCTCATCATCTGGGGTACGGGGACCGTGGAAAAAGATGCCGATTTACTGAAGGCTGTAGCCGAGGCGTGCGAAGGACGGAACGTTGCCATCGGTCCTCTCGATGAAAAGAATTACAAGACGATCGGGGCGGCCTGCATCGCCTACGGCCAGACAGTCATTGCCTCCAGCCCCATCGATGTGAATCTTGCGAAGCAACTGAATATTCTTCTCGGGAACCTCGGTGTCCGGGAGCAGGCGATTCTCATGGATCCGACAACAGGAGGACTCGGCTATGGCCTTGAGTATTCCTATTCTGTTGTTGAGAGGGACAGAATGGCGGCACTCGTGCAGGAGGATACGAAGCTTCAGTTTCCCGTGATCTGCAATGTCGCTCAGGAAGTCTGGAAGACGAGGGAGACACGGCTTACGAAAGACGAGGATCCGAGGATGGGTGATGAGACGAGGAGGTCCGTTCTCATCGAATCGATCACGGCCATGACCATGCTTATTGCCGGTGCCGATATCCTTATTCTGAGGCACCCTGAAAGTGTTCGTCTCGTCAAAGAGATGATAAGCGACCTTATGGCGTAGGAGTAGGAGACCGAGTGGCTGACGATAGGGAAAGAAGCGCAGACCGGGCGACAACGGTCCTCATCGAGAAAGCGAGGAAAGACGGCGTGCCGACTGTATTTTCACGGGCCGACGGCATGAAGCCCTGTCCCGTTGGTGTGGAAGAGAGCTGTTGCAAGATATGCGCCATGGGTCCGTGCCGGCTGCCGCGGGTCAGGAAGGATCCGCAGAAGGAGCGGGTTGGCGTGTGCGGGGCAACGATAGAGACTGTCGTGGCCCGCAACTTCGCCCGAAAGATCGCCGCAGGTGCTGCTTCCCATTCTGATCACGCGCGGGAGATCGTTGAGACCTTTCTCAAGACCGCCCGTGGAGAGACGCAGGGTTTTGAGATCAAGGATGAGATCAAGCTGATCGAGGTAGCCCTCGACTTCGGTATCCCTGTTGAAGGGAGAGACCTTAAGGAGATTGCCCGCGAATTGGGCGAGAAGGCTCAGGCCGAATTCGGGAAGCAGAAAGGTGAACTCGTCTATATCGGAAAGGCGCCGGTGAAAAGGCAGGAGATGTGGAGGCGCCAGGGCGTTGTGCCCCGGGGTATCGACCGGGAAGTGGTGGAGATCATGCACCGCACCCATATGGGTGTTGATCAGGATTATGTCCATATCCTCCAGCAGGCTACCCGCTGTGCCCTTGCTGACGGCTGGGGCGGTTCGATGATTTCGACCGATCTCCAGGATATCATGTTCGGTACGCCCGTACCTGTTCTGGGGACGATCAACCTCGGTGTCCTCAAGGAAGATGAAGTGAATGTTGTGGTCCATGGCCATGAACCCCTCCTTCCTGAACTACTCGTAGTGGCGAGCAAGGACAGGCGGATCAAGGATCTCGCAGGGAAGGTCGGGGCGAAGGGCATCAACATCACCGGAATGTGCTGTTCGGCGAACGAAGTTCTCATGCGTCACGGCATCCCCTGTGCCGGGAACTTTCTTCAGCAGGAACTGGCCCTCATCACCGGTGCCGTCGAACTGATGACTGTCGACGTCCAGTGTCAGATGCAGGGTCTCCAGAGCGCTGCCGAGTGTTTTCATACGAAGCTCATCACCACCTCGGACAGGGCGAGGATAGAAGGTGCTCTCCACATGGAATTCACGGCGGAGAAAGGTCTCGATACGGCAAAAGAGATCCTGGCGATGGCCATAGAAAATTTTCCCAACAGGCGGCATGAGGTCTACATACCGGACATGAAAGAGGATATGGTGGCGGGATTCAGCCACGAGACGATAAACTATCTTCTCGGAGGTCTCTTCCGGGCCAGTTACCGGCCTCTGAACGACAATGTCGCCAACGGCCGGATACGAGGTGTTGCCGGCGTCGTGGGGTGCAACAATGTCCGGACGGTCCATGACTCCGCCCATCTCGCCATGATCAGGGAACTTATCAAGAACGACGTTCTCGTCCTCACGACAGGATGTGCGGCGATGGCCTGCGGTAAGGCAGGACTTCTGAGGCCCGAAGCGGCCAGGGAATACGGTGGTCCCGGATTGGCCGAGGTCTGCGACGCTATCGGTATCCCTCCTGTCCTCCATATGGGAGCCTGTGTCGACAATTCAAGGATACTGATCGCCGCATCGGCAATGGTCAAGGAAGGGGGGCTCGGTGACGACCTGAGTGACCTTCCTGTTGCAGGAGCGGCTCCCGAATGGATGAGCGAGAAAGCGCTCGCCATCGGTCACTATTTTGTCGCATCAGGTATCTTCACCGTCTTCGGGACGACCTGGCCTACGACAGGGAGTGACAGGGTCACGAGCCATCTCTTTCATGAATTCGAGGAGATGTTTCACGGAACGTGGGCCTTTGAGCCTGATCCCGTCAGGGCGGCCCACATGATGATCGACCATATCGATAAAAAGCGGAAAGCCCTCGGCCTGGACAGATCCCGTGAGAGGGTGCTCTTCGACATGGCTATGCGCAGGGCCATCGATTAGGGGGAGCGGTGTCGAAGATTATAGCGGCTTCAGCGATACGAGGTGCACACAGTATAGTCCTTCAGGCGAGGGAGATGCTCGCCGGGGCCATCGGGACCTACGGGCCTGAACAGGCGATCGGTTTTCCGAATACGGCCTACTACCTCCCCATCATCTATTCGATGACAGGAATAGCCGTGGAAAAACTGGCGGACGCAGAGAAGGTCATGGTTCTCTGTGACAGGCTCCTGCCCCCTCCCGTGAGGGAGAGGACGGCACTTCCCTATCTCGCGCCCGCTCTTGATGCGGGGATGGCGACGTTTTTCGCGGAAGAGGTGATGGAGGCGATCCGGTACCTTACGAGACCCGACGACTATGCTGCTGACCGGGAAGATCCGGATGACGGAAGAATCTGGCTTGGAGCGGCGAATGATGTGATCTTCCGGAAACGGGGAGTGGAGTTCGTCGACGGGACTGCACCAGGGTTTGCGGCGGTGGTGGGTGCGGCGCCGGACCCGGCGACGGCGGCCAAAATAGCCCTCGAGCTGCAGGAAAAGAACCTCTATGTCTTCATGTGCGGCGAGAACAAGGGCCTTCGTTTTGCCGATCAACTCATCGAGGAGAACGTCCAGATCGGATGGCCCACACGGCTCGTTCCTTTCGGGCCCCGTGTCCACGAAGCTGTATTTGCCGTCGGTTTTGCCTGCCGGGTGGCGATGGCCTTCGGGGGGATCCGTCCCGGTGATTACAGGAGAAACCTCATCTACAACAAGGACCGGACCTATGCGTTTATCCTGGCCCTCGGGGATGTAACGGACGAGTGGTACGCCAATGCCGCCGGGGCGATCAACTGGGGCTTCCCCACCATTGCTGACGCCCATATCCCCCAGGTCCTGCCCACAGGCATCTGCACATACGAGCATGTTGTCTCCCAGGTCTCTCACGATCAGATCGTCCAGAAAGCCGTTGAAGTCCGGGGGTTGAAGGTTCAGGTCTCGAAGGTTCCCATTCCCGTCTCCTACGGCCCCGCCTTTGAAGGCGAGCGGGTGAGGGGTGACGATATCTACTGCGAGATGGGAGGAGGGCGGACTATCGCTGTCGAATTGACGGTCTCGATGCCCATGGACGATGTGGAAGACGGGCGGGTCGAGGTGATCGGTCCCAACATTGCCGATATTCCCGCCGGAAGTCCCCTTCACTTCGCCATGGTGGCCGAGGTGGCAGGGCGGAACTTTCAGGAGGACTTCGAACCTATCCTCGAACGGCAGAACCACCACCTCATCAATCAGGCCCAGGGGATCATGCACATCGGCCAGCGTGATATCGCCTGGATCAGGATTTCGCGGCAGGCCGTGGAGAAGGGTTTCAAACTTGACGATATAGGGCGGATCATCCATGCCAAATATCACCAGGATTTCGGCGCGATCTTCGACAAGGTCCAGGTGAAGATTTATACCGATGAGGCGGCGGTGAGGGAGGTTCTTGGTCGGGCCCGGGCTATCTACAGGGAAAGGGACGCCCGTATCGAAGGCATGACCGATGAGAGCGTCGACACGTTCTATTCCTGCATCCTCTGCCAGTCATTTGCCCCTGATCACGTCTGCGTGGTGAGTCCTGAACGGACGGGTCTCTGCGGTGCCTACAACTGGCTTGACTGCCGGGCTGCCTACGAGATCAGCCCCGAAGGTCCGAACCAGCCCATACCGAAGGGAAACTGTATAGACAGCCGTTACGGACAGTTCAGGGGATGTAACGACTATGTGGCGAAAGCCTCCCGGCAGAAGGTTCAGAGCGTCAGCCTCTACAGCCTCATGGTTGATCCCATGACGACCTGTGGCTGTTGTGAATGTATCGCCGCTATCCTTCCTGTTGCAAACGGCATCATGATCGTCGACAGGGATCATACGGGGATGACACCATGCGGTATGAAATTCACCACCCTTGCCGGATCGGTAGGCGGCGGAGCACAGGTGCCGGGCTTTCTGGGTCACAGTAAATTCAACATCACCCAGAGAAAGTTCCTCACAGGCGATGGCGGTCTTCTGAGGGTGGCATGGATGCCGAAACGGCTGAAAGATGAGATTCGGGAGAGGCTGAAGGCCCGCGGTACAGAGCTGGGATATGCCGATTTTGACGATATGGTCGCTGATGAGACCATAGCCACAACAGAAGAAGAGGTTATTGAGTATATAACGGAAAAGGGCCATCCGTGCCTGTCTATGGAACCCATTCTGTAAGTGTAGGTCTATCACGAGAGAAAACGAGAAGGAGCAGCTATGGCGTTAACAGGGATTCAGATTCTCAAACTCCTGCCGAAAACGAATTGCCGGGATTGTAAGTTTCCTACCTGTCTGGCGTTTGCAATGGCACTGGCTTCAGGCAAGGCTGAACTCGATGCCTGTACCCATATCTCTGACGAAGCGCGGATCGAACTCTCCGAAGCAAGTGCGCCGCCGATCAGACAGTTCTCCGTCGGAGCAGGCGAAGCATCGTTCAAGATCGGCGGAGAAACGGTTCTTTTCAGGCACGAAAAGACCTTCTTCAATCACCCTGCTTTTGCTATTCTCATTTCCGACGACATGGGCGACGACGAAGTCGCATCCCGACTCGGGAAGGTTGAATTTTTCCGGTTCGACAGGGTCGGCGCCGTTCTGAAGCCAGAGATGGTTGCCCTTCGCCATAGGGGCCACAGGGACCGTTTCCTCGACATCGTCCGAAAGGCGGTGGAGAGACCTGTCGCAATTCTTCTCATGGCCGAGGAGACGGAGGTCATGAAGGAGGCCCTTGAGATTGCCCGGTCAAAACGGCCTGTCATCTATGCAGCGACCGGGAAGAACGCCGAAGAGTTCGGATTCCTTGCAAAAGCTTTCTCCTGCCCTCTCGTCGTGAAGGGCGATGGGATTGACGATGTTATGACGCTGACGGAGAAGCTCGGGGCGATGGGTGTTAAGGACATGGTCATCGACACATCGACGAGGTCTGTGAAGGAGAGCTTCCAGGAACAGGTGATCATCAGGCGGATGGCCTTGCTGAAAAAGGAGAAACGGCTCGGTTTTCCGACAATCGTTTTTCCCGGCGAAGCAACAGGGGATATGATGAAGGAGACGATGATCGCTTCGTGCTTCGTTGCAAAATATGCCGGAATTATTGTTTTGAGCGATTTTACGGGAGAGAGCATCTTCCCTCTCATGCTCCAGAGACTGAACATCTATACAGACCCCCAGCGTCCGATGACGACGGAAGAGGGAATCTATCCCATCAACAATCCCGATGCAGCGTCGCCGGTTATCGTTACATGCAACTTTTCCCTGACCTATTTTATCGTGAGCAGTGAGATTGAAAACTCAAGGGTCCCCTGCTGGCTCTGTATCATGGATACGGAAGGGTTATCCGTCATGACCGCCTGGGCCGCAGGAAAGTTTGTCGGCGATCTGGTCGGAAGCTTCATCAAGCGGTCGGGGATCGCAGAGAAGACGAATCACAGAAAGCTCATCATCCCGGGATACGCTGCCCAGATTCTCGGTGATCTGGAGGAGGAACTGGCGGGGTGGGAGATCCACATAGGACCGAGAGAGGCGTCTCATCTCCCTGCGTACCTTAGGTCCTGGGGCAAAGGGGTGTGATGATGGTTCTTATCGGCGAGAATCTCAACGTCATGTCAAAAAAGATCGGGGATGCCCTGAGACAGAAAGACCCTGGTCCCGTGCAGGAAATGGCCCGCCGCCAGACGGAAGCGGGAATGGACCTGATCGATATCAATCTCGGCCCTGCGCGGAAGGATGGTCCTGCCATCATGGAATGGGTGGTGACAACAGTGCGGGAGGTGACCGATCTTCCCCTTTCCCTCGACACAACAAATGTGGACGCCATAGAGGCCGGTCTCCGCATCCTGGGAGACCAGGCCCTGATCAACTCCATATCAGCGAGACCAGAGCGGATGGAAGCACTTATGCCCCTTGCGGCCAAATATGGCGCCTCCTTCATCGGTCTCACCCTGGGAATCGAGGGGGTCCCGAGGGATGCCAACGAACGGGGGCTTCTCGCTGCCCAGTTGATGGCTGAAGCGGAGGGTTACGGTATCGGTGACAACAGAATCTGGCTCGATCCGATCGTTCTTCCTGTCAACTCACAGCAACTCCAGATCCAGGGGTGTACGGAATTTGCGATGATTCTCCCTGAACTCGCTCCGGACTGTAAGTCCACATGCGGTCTCTCAAATGTGTCGAACGGTATTCCCTCTCATCTCAGGAGCATCATGAACCGGACCTATCTTATTATGCTCAAGCGGTTCGGCATGTATTCAGCAATCGTCGATGCCTTCGACGAAGAGCTGAAGGCTGTTGCCAGAGGGGAACGGTCCGGTTACGAAAGTCTTGTGTACACCGTCATGGACGGCGAAGAACGTGATTGCGCAGGTCTTGATGGAGAAGCGAGGGCTTACGTGAAGACGGCGAAGGTCCTTCTTGGCCAGACCCTCTATTCCGATTCGTGGCTCGACATCTGAGACGGCGGTACTGTCTGCCGATGGACGGATCCGTCCCGACAAGGCTTCAATCAGGCGCTGGCGGTTGTTCTCAGTCCTTCGACGAGCCTGTCAAACTGGTACTCTGACTGGTGGGAGAGTGCCAGAAGAGTGCGGGCCTCTCTGACGACCGAAGTCCTGTCCTGTCTGAATAGGCCTTTTTCATCGACATAGAGAACTGTGAGTGCAGCGACAAGCCACTCAAAGACCTCCTTCCGAAACCATCGTATATCATCGTGCGTGTTGACGCCGAAGAATGCCTCCGCTTCCCGGTCGGTAAGGAGTACCGCTATGGCGGAAGGAAGGTCCTGTGCCTTCCCGGTTTCGGGATGCCAGCGGAAAATGAGGTGGAGAAGATTGACCGCTGCAAAGGCGTCGGAGCCGCTGAAACCCGACCCTTCGAGCCCTTTCTGAACCTCTGACCCGAGAGAGAGAATGTCAAAAAGGGACGTGCTCCCTGAACCGGAAGGGAGTAAGGGAGCGATCTGGTTGTCGATTTCATCGACAAAGAAAAATATGGCAAGGCACGTCCGGACAAGAGGAATCGATCTGCCATCAAGGTCTCCGATGATTGAATGAAACGCAGATGTTCGTCCTGAAAGATTACCCCGGACCTCGACGGCCTTTTTCCATGCATTCTCACGGATGGAAAACCGCGAAAAGATTTCGCTGAAGAGACCGGAAAGTCTCTGGTCGATCCTGACCGACGGCTCAGTTCCGGTGCCTTGAGTTTCCTGGTGAG
>CAYQXL010000017.1:0-16043 GCA_964421445.1 uncultured Pseudomonadota bacterium | reverse complement strand
GTGGCGTAACGGTTGTGATAAATCGCAAGGGATCGTTCGTCTCCCGCCCTGTTTGAATAGGCAAAGACATCTTCGTTCACCGAGCCGTCAGGGCCGAAGAAGTCGTAGAGGAGAAAGTTCTCCACACCTGAGAAAAGATGCCGTTTTCTGAGGAGAGGAAATATCTCCCTCTCGTGCCGCTCGATGAGATACGGATCGGGCTCCTCATTCCAGTAGGCGCGGCGGTATTCCATGCCATACTTCTCCGAATAACCCTCGACCTGTCCGTGACCGAACATCGGCAGGCCGGGCATTGTGGCCATGATTGTGCAGACACCGAAATACTTGTCGTCTTTTCCGAATTGATCAATCGCTGTCCGTTCGTCGGGGTTGTTCATGAAGTTGACGAATCGTCTCAGAATTTCAGGATCAAATTCGAGAGTGTTCTTGATGACCGACCGGTAGCCGCTGTTTTCCTCGTCTCTGAGCATATTCATGAAAGCGCTGTTGTAGACCCGGTGCATCCCGAGGGTCCGGACAAAAAACCCTTCGAGGAGCCAGAACGCCTCTGCAAGGAGGAGGGTGTCCGGTGCTTCGGCGGCGACCCTGTCAACGACTTCGCGCCAGAACTCCCGGGGCATGGCATTGTCGAACGCATCCCGTGACAGACTGTGCTCGGCCCGTGTAGGGATGGCCCCTCCTGTTCCGGGCTCAGGAAACCAGAGGCGCTGGTAATGTTTTTTTGCAAGGGTCATGGCCGCATCGAACCGGATAACGGGAAATTTCTTTGCCACGTAGAGGATGGACTGGATCATTGCCTCACGGACCTCGGCGTTGAGATAATTGAGCTGGGCCGTATCATTCCAGGGCATGCTGGTCCCATCGTTTCCGTGGTAGACGAACCGTTCGTTTCCCGTCTGCCGGTCAACGGTTTTGAAGACGACCGCCGCGTCGGTGCGATCGTAGTAGTGATCTTCGAGAAAGACCGAAAGCCCCCTGTCCGTCGAGAGGTCCGGTCCGTGATAGGTATACCAGGGAAACGGATTGTAGTGGAGGGAGACGAACCAGTCAGGGTGATCGATCATCCACCGTGATACGATGCCTACGTGGTTCGGTACCATATCGCTGGCGAGACGGATGCCCCTCTCCCAGCAGCGGTCCCTCAGGTTCTGATAAGCCCCGTCTCCACCGAGATCATTGGCTATCTGATAGTCATAGAGTGAATACGCTGACGGAACCGCCTCAGGATTGCCGCAGAGCTGTTTGATCCGCTGAGATGCAGGACTCCGTTCCCAGAGCCCTATGAGCCACAGGCCCGTGAAGCCGGCCCTTTGAATGCGGTCAAGTTCGTCGTCAGGCACGTGGTCGAGACGATAGATATCGCTGCCATAGGTGACTGACAACTGGTGAAGCCAGACGTACGTGTTCTTTGCAAGGAGGACGAGGTGGGGCATCCAGTCACGGTCCGGGCTGAACTGTTCGTGTTCCGATTCAAGGCCCCGGTAGTCGGATACAGGCACGGGGCCCGGGCCGCCAAAGGGAAGCTTCTCCTCTTCTCTGAAGATGTCGAGGCTCTGGAGAAGGCGGGTGACATAGTCTGCGAGGAGGTAACCCCAGTGGCGATAGATGTACTCGAGTTGTCCCTGGAGGGAATGGGGAACCTCAACGGCGGGACTGCGGAGTAATGAGATCAGTTTTTGATTCTGCGGCCCGAAGGACGATCGTGTCTCGAAAAACTCCCAGAGCTCGTGGATGACGGAGAGATAGAGTTCTTTCTCTTTGAGAGGGGAATCATCGAAAAGTTCTCTGAAGGGCCCGAAAGCGGGGTTCATGTTGGCGAGCCACAAAAGAAGCATCTCTTCAACAATGACCTCCCGGTTCGGCACCCCTTCCGTTGTTCCCTCGAGGTAGGGGGCTATTTCCGTCTTTCCCTGCCAGAGGTCGGAGCCGGGAAACTCTGAAACAAAGAGACTGAAGGTTCTGTCAAGGGCTTCGTCTCCAAATCTCTCTCTCAGCCAGGCAAGAGCGTCGGTCATGACCGTGCCCTGAACCTGCTGTCTGTAGAGCCTGACGACATAGTGGAGGATTTCGTCAATGAGTCCCATGGCAAGAACCTGGCCTGTTCTCACCGTTCTCTCGGGGTAACGATCGATCTGCCGTACGTCGTTCATCTGCTGGACGAGCCGCCGGGCTTCGGCGATGTTGAGCGAAATGACATTCCCCGAAAGGCTGAAGAGTGTGTCCTCCAGTCTGTATGCTGTTCTGGCCTTTTTCGATACGTGAAATTCCATCGTTCTTCACCCCCTGGGACGTCCCATGGTACCACAGGGACCAGTGGGAGTCAACGGAGGAGGAAAGGAAGGTTAGAGGGTCCCGGCGGGAGAGAAAGGGAGAAGGGGGCCGAAGCCCCCTTAGGGGCTAAAGCCCCCCCTTCATAACATGTCAGGCCTTTTTTGGGAAAAGCTCGTTGATCAGCTTTTCTGACGGCGGTTTGGTAATAAGGCTGACACCGAAAAAGAGAATGGCACACCCGGCGAGGAGAATCCACTCCATCGTTCCCATTCCGATGACTTTCAAATTGAATACGAGATGTCCGCCAACAAGGCTGGCCACTGTCCCATAGACAGTACACCAGAAAGCGCCCCATTTTGTTGCCCGTTTCCAGTAATACGAGAGTGCGGTGACAAAAAAGAAGATTGCCCCGAGGCCCATGGCCGCAAGGCCCATAAACATGGAGAGGAGTTCAGGCGGGTTTTTCCATGTCCAGTAAAAGGGCAGAAAGAGAAAAAGGGCGATGAGGAAATAGCTGATCCGGATGAGCGTCCGGTCCTTTGTCTGCGGTCTCCAGAGGGTAATGATGTCTCTGGTCACGTTGGCGCTCATGATCATGACCATACCCGCAAGGGTCGAAAGGGTGGCGGCAAAGAGACCCATGACATAGAGCGTCTGCATGGGAATACCACCGGAAGCATAGGAAAGCAGGGGTGCGGCGAGGTCCGCTTTCCATGGTTCGATCTTGAAAAGCTGGGGCCCGAAGAGGACGCGGGTAATGAGACCGTTTGTTGAAGCGGCGAGCATAACCGGTATGCCTGTGATGAACCAGACGATGAAAATAAGAAGCCAGAATTCTTTCTTGTTCATTTTCTTCATTCCCAGAAATCTGCCAAGGTTGTGGGGAAACCCGATGGCCATGGTGAAGAAGATGACCGGAGCTGCGATGATGCCGACCCAGTTGGAGAAAAATTCAGTGGGCCCTACAGTGGGAAGGTCTGGCCTCACCAACTGGAGAAGTTTCGGATCCTGGGCAAAAAGGCCTTTTGATATCTCGAGGAATCCACCCGATTCGGTGAGCGCCCAGATACCGAAGACAAACCCTATAATACCGAGGAACCCTCCCTGGAAGGCCATGGACCAGTTCGTGCCAACGTATCCGCCGAGGACCATATATACCCAGGCGATGAGAACACCGAGCAGGAGGCAGAGGACAGGGGGAAACCCTGTTACGGCATACCAGACGCCGCCTGCGGCCTTGAGCTGGCCGACAGAGTAGATGAAGAGAAAGAAGAGCATGCAAAAGCTGATGAGTGTCTGGAGCATCTTCGACTCGTACCGCCTCCCCATAAGCTCAGGCACCGTTGCGGCACCGAGTTTGACGGCAAAAGCCCTGGTCTTGTTTGAAGCAACCCAGATGCAGGGGATGACGCCGACGAGACTCCACATGCCGGCGAACCACATGCCGGAAAAACCGACGGAGTACGTGATACCCGTGCTTCCGCAAAAGGCCCAGCCCGAAAGATACGATGCTGACAGGGCACAGCCTGTGACCACAGGTCCCATGTCGCGCTTTCCCACGAGGTATTCGTCAAAAGACTTCCACTGCTTTTTTCCCAGAATACCGAGAAGAATCGATATGCCGAGGAGAACAGCGATGCCCACCGATGATGAGACTGCCATCGTTACGCTGATTTCGGGAATCGGCAGGTATGAGTTCATTCGTCCCACCTCCTCGTGTAGATCCAGGTCCCGATAAAAGTCATGAGGAAAAGACCGATCACAAGTGCCCACCACCAGTACCACGGATGCATCAATGTTTCATAATCCGGTTGCATAAAAACCTCCCCTTAGATGTGTGTAATATCAGCAATCAATCGGCTTCCGCCGACCACCAACCACCGCATGTCTGCTCTCTCAGTCGAGATAAATACCTGAGCCTACATAGAATGTGTCGTCGCCGGTTTTGACCTTCCGGACATAGCTGCTTTTCTTCGATGCCATCGCCTGCCTCGGTTTGGGCCACATGTATTCGACCCAGACGGTTTCCCTTGTGTCGAGGGCCTTCATCATGTCCTGAATGAAGTATTTTGCTGCAGCATCTTTGAGGGTGAGTACGTTCTGACCTTCGAATCCGGGAAATGCAGGGTTGACGAGGTCGTTTCCCTTTCCGTCGATCACGAAGACGTAAGTTGAGAGATAATTGAAATCACCGAGAGGATCCTTCAACTGTTTGAAGGCGCTTTTACCCTGTCTTTTCAGGAGGTCCGCAGCCTCATCGACTACATCGACTGCAAAGACCCTGTCCATCTTCATGTTGTAGAGGCCGCTGCCAACGATGTAGGTCTTCCCTGACGGTGCCTTTGTCAATTTGACGAACGATGTCTTCCACTCTGCGAGGTCCTGACCAGGCCTGAACCAGACGTAATGGGTCCACCCTTCGTTTTTGAAGGCGTAGGCCGTTGTTTCGGTTATAAAGCTTTGGATGAAAAAACGTCCGACGAGATCCTTCAGATCGATCTTGTTCTTTCCCTCCAGTTCCGGTCTCGTCGGATTGACATAGACCGTTCCCTTGGGGTCAACAACAAAGATGTAGGTGTTGCCATGAAGCCACTTGCTGCCCTTCTGCCTGAATTCCGAAAACGCTCCTTCCCCCTTTTTCTGAATAAGGTCGGAAGCATCCCGAACAAGAGACATGAGGTCTTTTGTCTCTTTGTGCGTAGGCTCAGGTGATACGCAAAACCCCGATGTTGCGCAGAAAACAAGTGCCAGTGCCAGGAATAGACAGACTACTACATTTGATCTCCCCATGCTAACCCCCTTTTGATTTGTCCCCTTTGGTGCTGCATCGGGTGAAATTCATCACCCAATCACTGTATCAAAGCTAATACAAACTGAAACAAAATATCAACATATTTTTGTATAATTTTAAGTACACGATATCACAAGGCTTTGTTCGATTATGGGAACAACACATGATCTGTGCCTAAAAGAAAAACATCGATCGAGGCCCGTCGACGGCGGGAGGGTCCTGCGAGGCGTAAAGATCTTGACAAGAATGGCCCAAAACGGTATGTTTCAACAGGTTTTATGGAGCAGACCCTCCTTTTGAACACAACGTTCGAGCCCGTCAGTGTTGTGTCCTGGCGAAAGGCTGTGACCCTCGTGTTTCTGGAAAAAGTGGAAGTCCTTGAGGAGTATGACCGGGAAATAAGGGGGGTGGCGAGGAACATCCGGCAGCCGGCGGTTATACGGCTCCGGCGGCTGGTCAGAAACAACCATTCGTTTGTCAAATTCTCACGAAAGAACGTCTTTCTCCGGGATAACCTGACATGCCAGTACTGCGGCGGGGTCTTCGATCCGAGACAGCTCACCTGCGACCATATTATCCCCAGGTCCCGGGGTGGCGTTACAGAGTGGACGAACATCGTCACGTCCTGCAACCGGTGTAACCTGAAGAAGGGTGACAAGTTGCCCGATGAGGCGAAGATGAGTCCGCGAAAAAAGCCCACGCGGCCGAATGGTTTTTCTCTGCTCATGCTCCATGTCGGGGTGAAGATTATGCCGGAGTACTGGAAAAACTATCTATTTGTGAGGGAGTGATATGGACCGGATCTGGGCGCCGTGGCGAATGGAATATATTCAAAGTACGAAAAAGGCCGACGAAGGATGTTTTCTCTGTGTGAAGGAGAGTGATGATGAGTCGTCTCTCGTTGTAGGACGGGGGCAGAGAGCCTTTGTGATTATGAACAAGTTTCCCTACACGAACGGTCATGTCATGGTCGTCCCGGTGCGGCACACCGGGCGGCTCGAAGACCTCGACGGCGACGAGATAGGCGAAATGATGGCGCTCGTTCAGAAGATGGTGGTCATCTTCAAGGAGACGTTCCACGTCGACGGGCTCAATATAGGGATCAATGTCGGAAGAGCGGCCGGGGCAGGTCTTGAGGAGCATGTCCATATTCACATTGTTCCCCGGTGGTTCGGTGATACGAACTGCATGCCGGTCATCGGGGATACGCGGGTCATATCGGAAGGCCTCGGGGCATCGTACGAAAAGTTGAAGAGAAGGTTTAGTGAATCGGTTCTTTGATCCGACCGAACCCATCCTGAGCCCAGCCGCCCTTGTTCAAACGATTACGCGGAAGAGCCCCGGTGATCTGGCGTTGCCCGGAAGGGCCGTGATAACGTTCAGCCCCGGTGATCTTACCCACCTTGTAAGGCTATCAGAGTCATCGCCTGTCCGATCGTGGCTCCCTTTCCGCCATCTCTTTCTGACACGAACGGGCAAGACCGTTCTGATGCGGTGCGAGTTCGGTGGTCCCAACATCGCCGCTGCTGTCGAAGAACTCTCGGCCTTCGGCGTGAGCGAGTTTATTGTCTGCGGGTACTGCGGTTCCCTCGGGCCGGCCCTGGCTGTCGGCGACGTGGTCATTGTCGAAGGTGCTGTCCGGGAGGAGGGCCTGTCGTACCACTACCTTCCCGACAGTGATGACAGTGTCGGGACGGACTGGCTGAGTCAGTGGGACAGCCTGTCATCAGCCTGGCATTTCAAACGTTCCCTTGTCTGGACCTGCGATGCTCTCTACCGGGAGACGGCGGAAAAGGTGAAGCGATACAGGGACCGGGGGATCGGTGCCGTGGAGATGGAGGTGGCGTCGCTCTATGCTGTTGCGCTGTCCAAGGGTCTCAAAGCGATTGCGTTCCTCGTTGTCTCGGACCATTTTGAGTCGGAACGATGGTTTGCCGGTTTTCACCTGCCCGCCATGAAGAAGGGTATCGGGATTTTGCGGAACTTTATCGCGAAGGAAGCCCTCCTGTAGTCCCTCGCTTTGTCTCCACTCAGATACGCCGTTTTATCAGTCCCCCATAGTAACTCTTAAAAAAGATGCCATATATAACGGCTGTTAAGACCCCGGCGGACGCAAGGGTCACATAGTGGTTCAGGTGGACAGACGCTTTGGTCACCAGAATGGCTGCAAGGAGAAGAACCCCTGCGACGAGAGACTTGGCGATCTCGCGCACTGTTTTCCGGGCCGGCCTGTAACCGTGACGTTGTGCAAAGAGAATGAAGAGGACCGTGAAGTTGTAGAATGAAACGATCGATGTGGCGAGGGAGATGCCCATGTTCCCCCACCTTCTCATCAGGAGGGCAGCAAGAAGAGCGTTGAGGGCGATCGACGTGAGACCGATGAGAGCGGGCGTTCTGACGTCGTGGAAGGCGTTGAATATCCTGACGAAGGAGATGGAAAGGGCATAAAAAAGCAGACCGGACCCGTATCCCACGAGGGCTCTGGTTGTAATGGATGTATCGTAGGGCGTGAATACCCCTCGTTCGTAGAGTATGGCCACCATGGCATTCCCCGTGGAACAGAGAAGGACTGTGGCGGGGACGAGGGTGATGCAGAGGAGAATGAGCGATCCGTCGATATGGGGAAAGATATCTTCCCGCTTATTGTCGTGAAAGATCCGTGAGATCCGGGCAAACATGACGGTGTATACGGGAACGGCAAAAAGACTGGCAGGGAGGATGAAGATACGAAATGCGTAAGCGAGGGCTGCGACCTCGCCTCCGGGAAGGTATGAGCCGATCACCCTTCCGATAAAGGTGTTGATGGGGACGATTGACGTGGCGATGAGGGCTCCTGCGAAGAGTCTTTTGGCCTCGCCGATAGCCGGGTGTTTCAGCAAAAGGCGGGGCGTGTAACGGATGTTAAGCTTCTTCAGATAGGGTATCTGAACGATGATCTGAAAGAGTGAGCCGATTGTAACGCCCACGGCAAGGCTGTAGATACCCATTCGCTTGCTGAGGAAGAGGGCGCAGAGGATGAAGACGATATTCCAGACGATCCCTGACAATTCAGGTGCTGCAAAATGCTCCTTTGCGTTCATGAAGGCCTTCATGACGGAAAGGATGGTGTGAAGAAGGATAACAGGGACCATGATGAGAAAAAGAGAGGTCGTGGCGTATTTTCCGTCTGCTGTAAAACCGGGTGCGATGAATGAGACGATCGATGTGCTGAAGACTACGAGAAGGAGCGAAAGAACAGCAGTGATGATGACGGAGAGATTGACGAACGTCGAATAGATGTCCGAGTATTCACCGTCGTCTTTCAGATACTGCGTACAGACGGGAATGAGAAAGGCACTTGTAGCTCCTGTCAGAAAAAGGGTCTGGATGAGTTCGGGAAAATTGAAGGCGATGATAAACGCATCGACGAGGATCGTTGCGCCAAAGAGGTATGCCTGGATAGCTTCTCTTACATATCCGAGGGGCCGGCTCACCAGGGTGATGATGGTGATGACGGACCCTTTTCTTACGATATCGGCAATCGGGGAGGATGGCCGGACGTTTTCAGACGATGTCTCTGCCAATACTCTGTCTCTTCACGATCCGGCGAAGCTGATTGAGGGCTTTTTGCTCGATCTGGCGAATCCGCTCGCGTGTCACCCCGATGGTTTTCCCTATGGCTTCGAGGGTCTGTGGTTCTTCCTGGTCGAGGCCGTACCGGAGGATGATGACCTTCCGTTCCTTGTCTTCCAGCTTGTCGAGCCACGATGCCACTTCCTCGACCCGCCGGGCTCTTTCATAGGCGGACAAGGGTTCTTCTGCTGATTCGTCAGGAAGGATGTCTTCGAGGGTATATTTCCCTTCTTCGTCGATAAGGCTGTCAAGGGAGTATGTTTTGCCGAGCATGGTGAAAAGATTCTTGACGAAGTCCTTCCGTAACCCCAGGCCTTCTGCAATCTCTTCATTCATTGGTTCGCGGCCGTTCTTTTCCACATAGGCGTTTATGAACTTGGAGACCTTGTGCATCTTGGACGAAACATGAACAGGGAGTCTGATTGTACGGGAATAATTGGCTATGGCCCGCTCAATCGACTGTCTGATCCACCATGTCGCGTATGTGGAGAACCGGCATTTACGCCGTATGTCGAATTTTTCCACTGCTCGTATGAGGCCGATATTCCCCTCTTCAATGAGATCGAGATAGGCCATCCCGAGGTTTGAATATTTGCGGGCGATCTTGACGACGAGTCTCAGATTTGCTTCGATGAGCCGTCTCCGGGCATCATCGTCACCATCGGCTATACGCTGAGCGAAGGATTGCTCCTCTTCGAGGGTGAGGATTGAAATCTTGCGAAGCTCCCTCATGTAGAGCTTTTCAACACTCAGATCTTCCCGGGGATCCTGATCCTGGGATACGTCTGTTTCTGCAGTTGGTGTGGTTAACTCTTCCACCCGTGTTCTCCGATTAATTTTACGAACCGGCAGCCGCCGAGATCTTCGAGCTCAAACGAATCGCCATCCGTCTTTCTGTATACTTTGAGTTCCTGGGAAACCTGGTCTCCGACAGGTATCACGAGCCGCCCGCCAGTGGATAGCTGCTGAAGGAGTTGTTTCGGGGCAAAAGGGGCGCCGGCAGTGACAATGATGCCGTCATAGGGTGCATGTTCCTTCCAGCCGTACGTACCATCGCCGACTGTAATGACGATGTTCGTGTATTTGAGGTTGTCGAGTATGTTCCGTGCTCTCTGGGCGAGGGAAGGAACCCGCTCGATGGAAAAGACCTGTTCTGCAAGCTCACCGAGGACGGCCGTCTGATAACCTGATCCTGTCCCAATTTCCAGAACCCGTTCTGTTCCGCTGAGGACAAGGGCCTGGGTCATGAGGGCGACGATGAAGGGCTGAGAGATGGTCTGTTTTTCGCCGATAGGCAGGGGGTGATCATCATAGGCCTCCGGCCAGAGCGCATCGTCGACGAAGAGGTGCCGGGGAACCTTCTCCATTGCCCTGATAACCCTGTGGTCTGTTATTCCCCGGTCGATGAGCTGTGTTTCGACCATATGGAGCCGTTTGTTGTGGTAATTGGCGAGAATCATAGGGAGAGTTCTTTTGCCCTTTTTCGTGCCTCTTCAAGAGCCCTTATGACCGAGCCCTTGAATGCCCGTTCCTCGAGCACTGCCAATCCTGCGATCGTTGTTCCGCCGGGTGAGGTTATGATCTCTCTCAGTACTGTAAGGTGAAGATCCTCTTCATCGAGCATAGCTGAGATTCCCTGGACCACCTGGAGCGAGATGGCCCGCGCTTTTTCCCGGGAAAGACCCATCTTCACCCCACCGTCGATCATGCCTTCGAGGAAAAGGAGAAAAAAACCAGGACCGCTCCCCCCAAGGGCCGTGACAGCATCCATCATCTCCTCCTCCACCTCGACGACGGTGCCGAAAATGGAGAGAAGTTCGTCGACTGATTCTCTGTCGCCCTTCTCCATGAGATCGTTAAAGCAAACGCCGATGGCACCTTTGGCGACCTTGACGGCGATATTGGGCATGGCCCGGGCGATCTTTGCCTCTGTACCGAGGAGGGAGAGAATGCTTCCCATGGTGATACCGGCCATGATGGAGATGCAGATCTGATCGGTCCGGAGAAAGGTTGCCAGAGGTTGAAGGATCTTTTTTGCATCCTGCGGTTTGACGGCAAGGACGAAGGAATGAACGTCCCCGGGGACGGTGGTGAGATCGGGGAGGACGGAAACAGCATACCGTTCAGAGATGTATGTCCGCCGGTTCTCTCTGGCTTCGACGCCGACGATGTTCTGACGGGGTATGCCCGCCCGGAGAAGAACGGCTGCCATGGCCTCGCCCATGTTGCCCAGACCTATGATGCATGTTTTTTCCACGAAAACCCCCTAAGCTGAAGTTATATCAGATAGAAACATGGATTTAAAGGAAAATGTATCCCCTCACCCCATGACGTGAATATGCTGTTTTTCCGGTTTTGTCCGAAGGAGAATATATGTCGCTCCCGGTCCGCCATCGCGCATGATCGTGCTACAGAATGCGAGAACCCATTTTCTGCTCATGGCCCGGATAATCCATGCCTTGAGGCTCTCCTTGAGGACCGGCTCCCCCTTTGATTTCAAACCTCTGCCGTGAATGACCTTGACGCATCGCAAGCCTGACTGAACCGCTTCTTCAAGGAAGAGGCTGAAAATATCCTGCCCGTGTTCAATGGAACATCCGTGAAGATCGATGCTTCTCTGAATCGAAAACTCGCCGCGGCGGAGCCTGTCCATGACAAGCGGATTGATTCCGTCGACGAAACCCTCCATGTACTCAGGGAGATTACTTACAGTAAAAGAATCGTCGTTCACCAGTGTCGCAGCGAGAAGAAGCCTCTCTTCGTTGCAGTTTTGCCCGCCCGGGGAGGAAACCCTCTTCTTTGCCGGTCCCCGCCGGGATGAACGGTACGAGGGCTGGAAGGGCCGGACGTCTTTCATCGCTTCAGAAAACTCCCTATCGTCTCCTTCGGGAGGGGAAGATAGGTCCGGCCTGTGCCGTGCCTCGCGGCGAATCCTTTCAGCCCTTTCAAGAATCTGCGATCCTTTCTTCATGAGAGATGTTTAACTCTTCTCCCGGGGAAATTTCAAGAGGTGTCGCGGTCTGTCAGAACACGAGAAGCATGAGGATGAGACTCGCCCCAATGAGAACGCAAACGACGACGAGGCCCTTGAATGACAGATCACAAACCTTGGTGAGTCCCGTGATAAATTGCATCAGATGGGAAATATCTGTTCCGGTGGTCTCTGCGATGAGCCTGAGATATTTGGTGAGCTTGATGAGCATGACGCTCAGATAGATGACGAGAAGGGAGATGACTATCCAGAGGATATAATCGAAGGTTGCCAGGGCCATGTGCCGGGCATCGGTCACCTGGAGAAGAGGTACGGGGTCGAGAAATGAGATGACAATGTAGGCGACGAAGAGCATGCCGCCAATAAGTGTTGCCCGGCCGAGCCTCCACATCGACCGTGACAGGCCTGTGAGGTGCCTGTTCTCGTCGGTGGTGAATTCGTAAATCCCTGTCTTCTTCGTTGTCTCCATGTCGGCCAACTCCTTGTCGTTATTCGAAAAGATGGGGCACAAACCTGCTCAGGTTATTTGTCACTGTTGTTGTATCCTCCCGTATGCCGATTCCTGCGGCATTGGAGCCGATGATCCAGGAACCGACAACAGGATAGTGACCGTCGAAAGCAGGGAGTTCTTCGTATTTTTGATAGACCGACGCCCGTTTGCCACCGGCAAACGTGTCGGCGACGACGATATCCTGACCCTCCCGGGAGAAGAAAGGTTTTTCCACGAAGAGGGTGCGGTCGTTCGGCGGCTGAAAGTATGACGGCAGGAGGTTCTCGTGGCCGGGAAACATCTCCCACAGGAGAGGGAGAATTGCCTTGTTGCTGAGGATCATCTTCCACGGCGGCTCAAAAAACCGGGTAGAACGTCTCAGGATATGGTCGGCGAACTCTTCCCGGACGAGCCACTCCCAGGGGTAGAGTTTGAAGAGAAAGGAGATCTCGTTGTTGTCCAGATCGACAAAACGACCATTATCGCCATCATAGCCTATGTCATCGATGAAGACCTGGGCCGTTTCGATGCCCCCCTGAATGGCCACGTCCCTCAGATATTCGGTTGTCGTGAAATCTTCCACGTTCTCCTTCACCGACGAGAAAAAGACCGTCCGGCCCCCTGTGAGCGGTCTGAGCCTGTCCTTCATGACATCAAGAAGTTTTTCGTGGATCGAGTTGAACTGGTCTTTATCGTTATCATAATCCTGGAGCCAGTAGTATTGGACGACACTTGCCTCGAAAAGAGCGGTCGGCGTATCACCATTGAATTCGAGCAGTTTTGCCGGCGATTGTCCGTCAAACCGGAGATCGAAGCGTCCATAGAGTGAAGGCTCTCTCTGTGTCCAGGACCAACGGACGTAGTCGTGAAATTTCTCCGGGATGGCAAGGCGGCTCAGGTCGTGGCCCGCCACAAGCCTGTCCACGAGTTCGAGGCACATCTGGTAAAGCTTTTCCGTTGTTTCTTCGAGGTAATCAATCTCGTCTGCGGAAAATGAATAGTATGCCGACTCGTCCCAGTAGGGCAGACTGTCTATCTCGTAAAAGGTAAACCCGATGGCCTCCAGTCTCTTCTGCCAGCCCTCTCTCATCCTGTCAACGGTGATCCGCCTCATGATCTACGATCCTGACGACCGGCCACCGATCGATCCGAAACCACCGCGGACCGTCCCGATGGATCGCTTCGAAAGGGCTGACGGGTTGTATGCGGGGTTCGATATGTACGATGACCGGTACCATGGACCATAAAAAACCCTGGTTGTGCCGCCGGACCGTGTCTCCGTCTCTTCGACGCATGTGTCGCCAGGGTAGTCCTTTCGACAATCATCCCAGCTTCCGTACTGATTTCGGACCTTATCCTGGCACCCGGCGAAAAGGGATCCGGTGATAAGGACAAGGGTTATGGCCTTCGATTTTTTCATCGTCTCATCCCTGTCTCTTAATACCCCGAGGCTCTCTCCATTTCAAGAAAAAACTGTTTCGCCGTTTTTGACATGGCTTACCATTTATAATAGAGTAGAGGGATGAATTGGCTCAAATATGCTGTCGACTACGGCATCATCGGTCTTCTCATTCTCCTGTCGGCGGTCTCTTTCGCTCTCTTCGTTGAGCGTTTTCTCTTCCTCAGGAGAGTCGATCCGGCGGGATATGCCGGCGACCGGAAACGCCTTGAGCTTGAGATCACGAAAGGTCTGTCGGTCATTGCGTCGATCGGCAGCAATGCGCCCTACATCGGTCTGCTCGGGACGGTTCTGGGAATTATGCTCACGTTCCACAGTATCGGCGTTGAGGGATTCGTCGATGCGGCAAACATCATGATCGGTCTTGCTCTTGCCCTGAAAGCGACGGCGATCGGCCTTTTGGTCGCGATCCCGTCCCTTGCTTTCTATAATTATCTCCTCCGGCGGGTCCGGGTTATTCTTCTTCAGTGGGACAGGGAACATGGACGAGAAGGAATTTGATTCGATAAACATGGTGCCCTTTATTGATGTCATGCTCGTCCTTCTCACGATCGTTCTCATGACAAGTACTTTTGTTGTGACGGGCATCATCCCTGTCGAATTACCGAAGACTGGAGGAAAACACGAGAAGATACTGAAGACACGGGTCATCGAGATCAACGGCCGCGGATTCATCTCCTTTGACGGCAGGGCCGTTGACCCGGCGGGCCTGAAAAAGGAACTGTCGTCCATTTCCCGGGAGACGCCCTTCCTGATACGAGCCGACCGAAGCCTGCCTCTCCAGAACTTCGTCGATGTCCTCGATGTCGTCAAGACAGCGGGATTCGCAAAGGTCTCCCTCCAGACGGAAGAACGATCGCAATGACCGACAGGCTGACCGGCATCACCGTGTCACTCTTCATTCATTCCATCCTGTTCCTTGTTCTCCTCGGTCTGACTGGTGGCAGGGTGGAAAGAAGCAGGACCGTCACCCTCGATTTCACGGTCGTAAACACACCAGGGCACGAAGGTGTGCCGGGGACGGCCGGTACGCCGTCGGGGAAAGGCTCTTCAGGCCGTCCGGCGGGAACTGAGGGCGCCGGAGCGCGAAGGACCCCGGGAGAGACAACGGTTGGTCGTTCGGCAGAACGGTCACCGGCAGGGGACCGGCCAACCCTGTCCGCAAAGACCGAAAGTCCTGTCTCTGTTGTCGCCGAGCCTGCTTCCGGAGGCGGTGACAGACAGGTCTCCGGCAGTGGCGGTGAGGGGTCCGGAGGACCGTCAGGGTCAGTCAGCGGTTCCGGCAGTGGCTCAGGGAGCAGGGGAGGACCTCTTCTTGTCAACTACGGCGAAGGCGGAGGTGGTGGTTTTGCTTTCATCAGGGAGAACATCATGAGGAATATAACCTATCCGGAACGGGCTCGGAGGATGGGGTGGGAAGGGAGGGTGATCCTGTCCTTTACTGTTTACGAATCAGGGCAGATAGGCGATATCCGTCTTGTGAAAAGTTCAGGTTTTGCCGTCCTTGACGAAGGAGCCCTCGAAGGCTTGAAGAAGACACGGTTCTCGAAAGCCGTGCCGGTTCGTCTCTCAGTAGTTCTCCCTGTCGAGTACAGACTCAGCAACTGAAAGGATCTACCAGGAATTATATAAAAACGGGAGGTATGGCGTGAAGAGAATCAGCGAGAACGATTATGTTCTTATTGTCTATAAGGAGAAACGATACTTCAAGGAAGTCCTTCCGGAAAAGTCTTTTCATGGAAAGGGAGGGATTATCGAGTTCGGTGATCTCATAGGCCAGCCATTTGGAATACGGTGGCTCGACTACACGATCTATAAGCCGACGCTCGAAGAGTGCATCATGTATGGCATCAGCCGGGATACACAGATCATCTATCCCAAGGACGGCGCATATGTCTGCCATCGCCTCGATGTGCACCGGGGATCGAAAGTGCTGGAGGTAGGGGCGGGCAGCGGAGCCCTGACCCTCATCTTTTCGTCTGCTGCAGGACCGGAAGGCCAGGTCGTATCCTTCGAGCGGGAAGAGCGCCATTACGCAACAGCGAGAAAGAACCTTGCACGGTTTGTCCCCTTCCGGAATGTTGATATCCGGTGCCAGGAGTTTACGGGACTCACCGAAGAAAGATTTGATTGTGCCTTTATCGATGTCCGTGAGCCCTGGGTCGTTCTCGATCAGGTCCGGATGTCACTTCAGCCCGGAAGCCCTGTGGGAATGATTGTGCCGACGGCCAACCAGATTTCTGACACGCTGAAGGTCATGGACGAAGGGTGGGGGGAGATCGAGGTTCTCGAAATTCTTGTTCGAAAGTACAAGACCGTTGCCGAACGGGTGCGACCGAAAGACCGGATGGTCGCCCACACAGGTTATCTGATCTTTGCCCGGTCTCTCGGAAAGGGATAGAGAAGCCTTCTGTCTATCGCTTCAGTG
>CAYQXL010000016.1:15506-47994 GCA_964421445.1 uncultured Pseudomonadota bacterium | reverse complement strand
AGGTTTGATCCCCTCCGGTTTTGGGGAAGGTCTTAGTAGTAGGACTCAATGCTGTTACACTGCATGGTGCTCCTGCCTGGGTGGCAGTGAAGACCTTGTCTCCTATGGTAACAGTCCCTGTCCTGACCGATGACTGGGTACTTGGTGTCACGGTCACCTTGACTGACCCCCTGTTTCTGTTCCACGAACCCTGATTCCAGCCTGACAGGCTCGCCTGGATCCATTCACTCCCTTCAACGACGTCCACAACCGGCCCCGAGCAGGTTTCGGCCCCGGTACCCCTGACAGATACGGTCGCAACCAATCCAAATCCCTGTGCGGCAAAAGCCTTTCCCCCAGCCCCAAGACTATAGTAACACCGGTCGGCTGGACGAAAGGAAGCTGTTACAGAACACGATCCGCTGACCGCACCGGTTGTATACCTGGCCGCCGAGAGACTGCCACCGCAACCCGTGACCGCCTCGACCGCATAACCTGGATGCGGAGCGACAGTAAAGGTTGCCGACCCTCCATGACGGACGTTCTGAGGGGTGGCCGGATCGAGTTGCCCGTTTGCCCCTGCGACGGGCGTCACCACATATGTCTGAGGCTCAAAGATTGCCCTGACCCTCCGATCGCGTTTCATAAGGATGTTGCATGGACCAACCCCAGTGCAATCATCACCTTGCCAGCCCACAAAGACCGATCCCCCAGCCGCTTCGGCGGTGAGCGTCACTGACGTGCCATTAGAGTATTGCGCTTCGCAGACAGACCCGCATGAAATCCCGGGAACATTCACTGTCTTCACCAAGCCTGATCCTGCCCCCTCCCGGCCAATGCCCAGTGTATATAACGCAGTTCTGAACGACGCCGAAATCGAATGGTCTCTGTCAATATTTGAAAACGTATACGTTTCCACCGGTCCCACCGACGTTCCATCTACAGTGAGCCTATCAACTGCGTACCCTTCGTCGGGAATCATATGAAAGGTCTTCTCCCCACCGCCTGGCACACGAACAACCCCCTCAGGCACAATCGATCCGCCTGCGCCGGCACTGGCGGTGATCACCACAGTCCCCCCTGACACACTTCCCGACTGATTGATCGTAAAGCTTTTTGTCGCAAAATCGGAAACAGCAGCCCGACCCTGAGAAGACGTGTTGGCGCTGACGGTATACCCGACTACCCCATCCCCGGTACCCGTCGGGTTCCCGGTGACAATAATCCACGGAGCCCCGGCCATAGCAGACCAGGCGCATCCCTTGGCAGCCGTTACATGCACGCTCCCTACCCCGCCGGCCCCGCCGAAATCAGTGGAACCAGGCGAGATCGCATAGGTACAATCCAACGAAGGCCCGAAAGACACCTCATTGGAATATCCGCTCTCCATTCCTGACGAATTGTACGCGGTGACAGCGAAGTAGTATCTGCCAGATTCTGAAAGGCCGCCAACCGTAGCGGTTACAACGTTTCCTACATCCCTGACGACGGAATAGGACCCCGGGACGCCCCCATAGTAGAGTCGGTAGCCCGTTACATCGGCCTCTCTGTTACGATCCCACGCAAGACCAACATCAATGGCTCTCGACTCGTGTATCGGCAGGAAACCTGCAAACAGGCCCGCTATGAATGATAGAAAGACTAAAGCTGAAAGGGACCTCCCGAAGCTTCCGACCATGCCCACAACCTTCCCTTGGTTCTTATGGCAAGATTACCCGTGAAGTGGGGAAATGTCAAGGAGAACTGAATAAAAAGAAAGGGGCCATCCAGACGGATGGCCCCTTTTCTACTTCAGAGGAGAGATCTCCTCTTTACGTCGTTTTTAGTAGGACTGTGTCGCCGTCCATACCTTGTCGCCGATGACTACAGCGCCGTTCCGGGGTGCGCCCGTCGTGTTCGCTGTTGCCGTGGCTTTTACTGTACCCTTGTTGTTGCTCCAGCTAAACTGGCTCCAGTTCTGGAGGCTTGCGCTCAGCCAGTCGCTACCCTGAACCACTGTTACCACAGGGGCGGGGCATGATGCTGCGCCCGATGCAACCACTGCGATGTTTGCGGTAAGACCCCACCACTTAGCCGGGAAGATCTTCGTTGCAGGGGTGATGACGTAAGTACAGATTGTGGTGAATGCCGCTTCCACTGTACAGGCTTCCGTCACAGGAGCTGTTGTGTAGGTGTTCCCAACGAGCGTTCCGCCGCAACCTGCCACTGCAAGAATTTTATATCCTGCGTTCGGTGTCACTGTGAAAGCTGCTGTTGATCCGAGTGCGACCTGCTGTGTTCCGCTCGGGCTGATGGTTCCGTTTGCGCCGGCCACTGAAGTGACGGCTACGGTCAGCGGAGCGTTGGTGAATGTTGCGTTGACTGTACAGTTCTCTACGATAGGAGCTGTAATATAGGTGGTGCTGCCTTCTGCGATCGGTGTTACGCCGCAACCGGTCACTGCATCGATGCGGTAGCCCCGTGCAGGTGTTACGGTGAAGTCGATCTGTGCGCCGTACTGAACGAACTGAGGCGTATTCGGAGTGATTGTACCATTGGCCCCTGCAACCGGTGTCACAACATAGTTGTCACGGGCGAAGACCACTGCCACTACGCAGTCGCTTACAACGCGCGTCCTGAAGACGCCGTTACTGTATGTACCATCGCAAAGCACTTTGCCGCTCAGTCTCGGATCGATGAAACCGAGATCAATGGCTCCCTTGTAGAAATAGGGTGTGTAACCGGCATCGGGTGTGATGATGAACTCTTTGGAATCACCGGACAGAACAAGCTGCTCGGTACCAGGAGTGATGGAGCCGCGGGGATTCTCGGGCTTCAAAACTTCATTGAGAACAACGGGGAAGACGTGGAAAATCTCAGTCTTGTCGAAATCGACGTCGATGATGCAGACCAATGTTCCGTTGTCCATATCCCAAGGCTGGTCAGACGGTGACGGCGGGAAGATGGCGCCTGTTGTGTAGGTGTTGACGGTGCGGCTCTGGCTTGCAAGCTCGCCGGAGCAGTTGAAGCCGATCGGCCAGGGCTTTACAACAGCGCCCGGTGTCTGATCATTGTTTCTGATCGAGACTCTGTGGATGAAATAGTCGGATCCGTCGTAGGGGAGCGGTGCGCCGAAGGCTGCCCCAGGGGTCATGGTGAAGACTGCTGCTGTACCGTGGTTGATGACCTGGACGCCGCCGGATGTTGAAGTGCTGAGGGGTGTCACAACGCCACGGCCGGTCCAGTTGACCTGAACCCTGTACTCATTGATGGCGAACGTTGCGTTCACAGTACAGTCTGCTACGATTTCGGCAGTCGTGTATCTGTTTCTCTGGTTTTCGTTGTAATCAGGTGTTGTCACGCCACAGCCTGTTACGGATGCGATGTGGTAACCCGTTGCAGGGACTACGTCAAATGCAGTTGTCTGTTTGTAGCCGACAGCCACAGGTCTTGCAGGGGTGTTGGTGCCAGGCATGTAGATGTATCCGCCAGGACCTGCCACAGGAGTGACGGTGTACTGGGAAAGACCAAACGTTGCGCAGACATTCTGTGTCCTGTCCATGGGAACAACGCAGACAGGGCTTGTGCCTGTACAGGCTCCGGTCCATTCGATGAAATTCTGGGAGGTTGCTTCTGCGGTAAGGACGACGTCAGAGTACTGGAGAAACCGGTACGAACAGACATTGTCCTGGCCGGGGCCAACGTCACCACAGTTGATACCGCCAGGGCCGGGGTAGCCAGCGCCGGAGGAGCTTTTCACCGTTCCGTTGCCGGTTCCGAGGAAGGGCTGGCAGATGAAGAGGGTCGGTACATCAGGAATAGGATAATCTGATCCGAAGATCACGCCGAATTCGCCTACGGCGTTCGGTTCCGGTGTAAATGCGCCAAGGCCGAGGAAGGCACCGTCGGCATAGCCAATCCCGTCGAAGTCAACACCTTCTGCTGAGAATCTCGGATTGGCCGGGCCAAAGATGATCACGCCCGGGTCATCGCCGGAGGCTCCGCCGCGGCGGCCGGTGAAGATGGCGCCTGCCCAGGGTGTCTGGGTCAGTGTAGCGCTGGCAACAACAAATCCGGGGACTTCGGCTGTGTCGGCAGGATTGCCGATGTTGCCGAATTTGATCCCGTCAATGCCATACATGCCATAGCTGGAAAGATTTGTCTGAGGATACCATGTGTAGCCGTTGCTCGATGTGAAGTATGTCTGGTTGTTTGCAGAAAAACGGTCACCGCCGGCAACAAAGATGCTGTCGCCGTTTGCGATTGTTGCAAGTGGATAGGTCGCAAGGTTTTCTCTTGCACGCTCAGTCCAGTTAATCGCGTTTTCCGTCGTGAAGATTCTACCGTTGCCATGGGTGTCGTCGCCGACTGTCACAAAGTACGGGTTCAGACCCCTACCGATGACAGCACGGAGGTTTACGGCGTCAGAGATCGTTACGCGCCGTGTCCATGTGATGCCATCAGGGGATGTATAGACGAGAGCGCCTATGTTTCCACCCGATGAATCGGTACCGACGGCGACAAACTGCTGCTCAGCTCTCGGTCCGCCGAAGGCCACGCCATTGAGGGCAAGGCCTGACTCATAGGATGCATCGCGGATAGGGAAGATCTTCTGCCAGTAGATACCGTCGTTGGAGGTGAGAATGAGATCGAGACCGGTCTCATTGGTGCCGCCCTGGCCAACGACCACAAACCGGCCGTTTCCGAAGGTAGCAGCATTGAGCCTCGAATTGTCGGGACCTCTGTACTGAACAGTCCAGGTAAAACCACCATCGCTGGACGTACGGATGACAGAGCTCTCGCCTGGGGCGGTGATACCGGTGGCAGTGAGGGTGCCACTGTATCCCACCTGAACGATGATGCCGTCAGCGTTGGTCGCTGTTTTGCCGAACGCTGTGGCTGTCATCTGTTCACCGGCCGAACTGAACAACTGATTCCAGCTGCTCAGAGGGGGGGTGATTGGTTGCGCCTGAGCCACAAGGGGCAATAGCGCAAGCATCACAAATACCACAAACAAAAACTTCTTCATTGTGTGCCTCCTAATAAAAGTTTGTTAGATGCCATTATCATAAAGCTATTACGAGCCATGAACCACACCTACTATTAAAGTTTTTTAATTTATAACAGCAGCATTCCTTCCTGTCAAGGAAAAAAAATAAAAAAAGTGAGGGTTCTCACAGTCGTGGCGCCGAATGGCCGGGCTTCGGGCGGACAATTTCAGAGAGACCGGTCGGGTCTCCTAAGTCCTCCGGTTCCGTCTATTTCGTTGGGGCCTTGGGTCATTTCGCCACTTTTCTCGTCAACTACCCCTAACGACATGTATTTATTGACATTGTTCCCGCTCTCGCCTTACGATATCGCCGCCGGGAACCACGAGGAGCCTCATCCCTATGATCGCTGGAGGGGAAGGGAAGGATGAGGGCAGCACATCACATTCCTATGCGGCATAATAGTGGTGGGTTTCCTTGGGTAATGATTTTTTAGATCGATTGTTTTCTTGCCCTGTTTCAGTTGGTTCAAACCGAAACTCAGGAATGAATCAGGGCGGTCATTGGTCTGCCAGGCAGACACAACCGCTCTCCTTTATATATATTGTTATAGAGACCTGACCACGACCCTTTCCGGTCCCCTCGACAGATGATCCTATTGTGTGACCTTTACCGGAAGTCCTTCCGCTTTCCACCGGACAATGTCGCCGGAGATCCTGATAATGGTGGTAAACCCTAATCGGGTCATGATCCTTACAGCATCGGATGACCGTCTGCCGGTGCGGCAATAGACCATATAGGTTCTCTGCCTGTCGAGAGCATCGAGGCGGCTGACAAAATCATCGCCGTTATAATTGATGTTGACCGCACCGTCGATATGGCCGGTTGCAAACTCTTCGGGTGTCCTGATATCGAGGAGCATGAACGATGACTTTCCCTTGTTCTG
This sequence comes from uncultured Pseudomonadota bacterium, assembly GCA_964421445.1. GTDB lineage: Bacteria > Desulfobacterota > Syntrophorhabdia > Syntrophorhabdales > CAYQXL01 > CAYQXL01. The sequence goes on along the minus strand of CAYQXL010000016.1, from coordinate 42,102 downwards.
CTCTATGAAGAGGAGGGCCTCTTTCGGCGCAAGGCTCCTGACGGTCCTACCACTGCGGCCTTCGCCTGATCCGTCCGCCGTAGCTATCCCCTGAGCACAGGCGGAAAGCATGAGGGCAATCACCGACGCCAGGGCCAGAAGGCATAGTCGCGAAAGACCGTTACCTCCCGTCGTCCCGTTCTTCTGGCCCCGTCCTTGAGTCATTTCAGTCTTGCCTGGTCAGCAACTGCATGAACCGCAGCAGTCGCCGCCGCCTTCAGGGGCGGGCTTCGAGAGCCCTGACTTTATCATAAACCCGGCGCCCCGGTCCGTTTCAATAAAGTCGACATAGATAGGTTTGGCCGCTTCGTAAAGAACCTTATCTACAATAAAGGTTATGCCTTTGTCCTGCACTACTTCGTCGTTGTCCTGTGGTTCATCCAGAACCATCCCGAGTGACGGACCCGCTCACCCACCTTCGTTGAGCATGAGCCTGATCGACTGGGGCCCTTCCCTGTTTTCGAGAAACTGTTTGATCACTTCGCTTGCCTTCGTTGATACGTCTACCATGAGATCTCCTTCTATCATTAAAATACGCGAACCGGATTTTCCGGGACGCGATGTCGGGTCTTTAAATGTATGTATTTCGAGCCGATTGTCAAGCACCAATCTACCCTCCCGACTCCAGCCACGGTGCAAGGGTGGAAACGGGGGAACAGGAGAGCGCCTGGCCATTCGCCCTGCTCGAATCCCTGAAGACGGTTATCCCCTTGAGCCCCATCTCGTATGCCCTCCGATATACGGCACAGACCATCTCCACCGTCGCCCCTTCAGGCAGGTTTATCGTCTTCGACACACCATTGTCCACAGAGCGCTGAAACACCTGCTGCATCGCAAGATGCCATTCATATTCCACCTCGTGGGCTGTTCTGAAGAGTCTGGCCAGGACAGACTTGTCCCGGTTTCGGGACTTTTCCATCTGCTCGAAAAGGGGGTCGGTAATCTCGACGATCCCCTCATCGAGAAGTTGCCTTTTGTAGCGCGTGCTGAAAAGAGGTTCTATACCGCTCGATGTTCCGGCGATGAGGCTCAGGGTGCCCGTAGGTGCAATTGCAGTGGTGGTGGCATTTCTCTGAGCCAGACCCGCTCTCTTCCATACGCTCCTGTCATACCCCGGAAAAGTTCCCCGTTCCTGAGCAAGGCGGGCGGATGCGATTTTCGACTCGTCCTGAACACATCGCATAACCGCCTCCCCTATCCGCAAAGCCTCCGGCGAATCATAGGAAAGGTCCATCTTTATCAGCATATGGGCAAAACCCATGACCCCAAGCCCGACCTTTCTGTTCTTTTTCGTTTCATCTTCGATAGCCCGAAGGGGATACCGGTTCACGTCGATGACGTCGTCAAGAAAACGTATGGCAAGATGGACAAGCTCTTTCAGCCTCTGCCAGTCCACGACTCCATCCTTAACGGTCTTTGCGAGATTGATGGAACCAAGGCAGCAGGATTCATAGGGAAGGAGGGGCATTTCGCCGCAGGGATTCGTCGCTTCGATGAGGCCCGCATCAGGAAGGGGATTGGCCCTGTTGATCGTATCAATAAAGAGGGCACCGGGCTCACCGGAGGACCAGGCGGATTCTCCAATGCGCTGCAGAAGGCTCCTGGCCCGGACGGTCCTCGCCACCCTTCCGGTCCGCGGATTGATGAGGCCAAATTCGCCGTCCTTGGCCCAGGCATCCATAAAACCATCGGTCACAGCAACGGAGAGATTAAAATTTGTCAGCTCTCCGCCCCTATTCTTCGCAGACACAAATTCTTCAATATCCGGGTGGTCGATCCTGAGGACACCCATATTTGCTCCTCTCCGGGCGCCTCCCTGCCTGATTACCTCTGTTGCAGCATTAAAAACCCTCATGAACGACACAGGTCCGCTGGCAGACCCCATTGTCGACCGGACGATGTCATCCCTCGGCCTGAGGCGGGAAAAGGAAAAACCCGTCCCTCCGCCGGTCTGGTGGATCTTTGCCGTCTCCTTCAGGCCTTCAAATATGGAATCGAGCGTATCGTCAAGAGGAAGAACGAAACAGGCCGCGAGCTGACCCAGCGTGCGGCCTGCATTCATAAGCGTCGGTGAATTGGGGAGGAATTCGAGGGCCGCCATGGCCTGAAAAAACTGTTCACCCGTTTCCTCGACCCGGTCTTTCCTGTAATTCCCTTCGGCGGCTGCCACGGCAACAGCAACGCGCCGGAACATCCCTTCCTTTGTTTCTATGGGCTTACCTTCCCCGTCCTTTGCAAGGTAGCGCTTCTCCACTACAAGGTCAGCAGGGGAAGGGCGTGCCCCTTCGGTCATTTCTTCCTTTTCTCCATCTTTTCCCTGATGGCAGCCCGGGCGGCAGCGAGTTTCGCCACGGTGACCCTGTAGGGTGAACAACTGACGTAATTGAGACGGAGCTTGTGGCAGAAAGCGATAGAGTTCGGCTCGCCGCCGTGCTCGCCGCAGATACCGAGCTTGATATCCTTCCGTACCTTCCGCCCTTCCTTTGCAGCGATCTGCATGAGCGCTCCCACGCCACCTTCGTCGATGCGCTGAAAGGGATCATAATCATAGATACCCGATTCAACATAGAACCGGAGAAACTTCCCTGCGTCGTCCCTGCTCATGCCAAGGGTCGTCTGCGTCAGGTCATTCGTCCCGAAAGAGAAGAATTCGGCCACCTCTGCGATCTCCCCCGCCGTCACTGCAGCCCGGGGAATCTCGATCATTGTACCCACCTTGTAATCGATGGAGACTTTATTCTTCTCCATTACTTCAGCAGCCACCTTGACAACGATATCCTTCTGGAGGGAAAGCTCACGTACCGTACCGACGAGAGGGATCATCACCTCCGGTTTGACATCGATACCTTTCTTCTTCACTTCGCAGGCAGCCTCGAAGATGGCCCGGGCCTGCATCTCGGTGATTTCGGGAAAAACAATCCCGAGGCGGCACCCTCTGTGTCCAAGCATGGGGTTTGCCTCATGGAGGCTCTGAACCTTTGCGGCGATCTTTTCGTACGAGACTCCCATCTTGGCGGCAAGATCCTTCATGTCTTTTTCGCCGTGAGGGAGAAACTCGTGGAGAGGGGGGTCGAGGGTTCTGATCGTGACAGGCAGATCCTTCATAACCTTGAAAATCCCGGCAAAATCCTTTCGCTGCATGGGAAGGACTTTCTTCAGGGCCTTTACCCTTCCGGCAGTATCGTCGGCGAGAATCATCTCGCGAACCGCATCTATCCGGTCACCTTCAAAGAACATATGTTCCGTCCGGCAGAGTCCAATGCCCTCGGCCCCAAAGGCAACCGCTACGGCCGCCTGATCGGGCTGATCGGCGTTGGTTCTTATGCCCAGCTTCCTCGCTTTATCGGCCCAACTCATGAGAAGGGCAAAGTCCTGATATACCGGTGAGTCCTCCGGTTTCAGCGTCTTGTCGACGAGAACCCTCAGTATCTCAGAAGGGATCGTCTTGATCTGGCCGGAAAAGACTTCACCTGTCGTCCCATCGATAGAGACATAGTCACCTTCTTTTATTGTCGTACCCTTGATCTGAATCGTCTTCTTCTTGTAATCAATGTCGAGGTCGCCGCAGCCTGCCACGCAGACCCTGCCCATCTGCCGGGCTACCAGCGCGGCATGGCTCGTCATACCGCCCCGCGATGTGAGAATCCCTTCAGCGGCATTCATTCCCCTGATATCTTCCGGTGACGTTTCGATTCGCACAAGAACGATCTTTTCGCCCCGGCCTGCCCATTCCTCGGCGTCTTCCGCGTGATAGACAACCCTGCCCGATGCAGCCCCAGGTCCGGCATTGAGACCTTTTGTCACCATCGAACCGGCTTTGAGGGCCTTCTCTTTTTCCTTCGGGTCGAAGATGGGCCGCAGAAGTTGACTGAGCTGGTCCGGTTCGACCCTCATTAAGGCCTCTTCTTTCGTGATAAGTCCTTCTTTCACCATATCAACAGCAATTTTGAACGCTGAAAAGGCCGTCCGCTTTCCGTTTCGTGTCTGGAGCATATAGAGTTGATTCTTTTCTATGGTAAATTCGATATCCTGCATATCGCGGTAATTTTTTTCCAGAATGCCCCTGATCGCGATTATTTCTTTGTAGATCTCCGGCATAACCTCTTCGAGGGAAACAAGAGAGGGGTCCGACTTCTGAGCGATGCTTATAGGAAGAGGTGTACGGATACCTGCCACCACATCTTCGCCCTGGGCGTCGAGAAGATACTCTCCATAGAATAAGTCTTCTCCCGTTGAAGGGTTTCTTGTAAATGCAACGCCTGTTCCACAGCCTTCTCCCATATTTCCGAATACCATCGCCTGGACATTGACCGCCGTGCCCCAGTCATCAGGTATATTGTTCAGTTCTCTGTATGCTACGGCCCGGGGATTGTTCCATGACTGAAAGACCGCACCGATCGAACCCCAGAGCTGTTCCAGGGCATCTTCGGGAAAATCGACTTTCCGGCGGGCTTTGATCAGTTTCTTGAATTCTTTGACCAGATCCTTGAGGTCGTCCGTCGTGAGGTCTGTGTCGAGCTTCGTCTTTCTCGCCTTCTTTTTCGCTTCGAGGATCTCTTCAAAAGGATCGTTCTCTTCCTTGTTTTCCGGTTTCAGACCCAGAACCACATCGCCGTACATCTGGACAAAACGGCGGTAGCAGTCATAGGCAAACCGGGGATTCTTGGTCAGTTGGGCAAGCCCCTCGACAGTCTCATCGTTCAGTCCCAGATTGAGGACCGTATCCATCATACCGGGCATACTGACCCTGGCTCCTGACCTGACAGAGAAGAGAAGGGGGTTCTTCGGGTTTCCAAACTCTCTGCCCCGAAGTTTTTCCACTTTCTTTATGTCCTCGAGGACCTGCTCTTTCATCCCCTTCGGGAAGGTGCCGTTGTTCTTATAGTAGTAGACGCATGTCTCCGTTGTCACGGTAAAACCCGGCGGTACGGGTATTCCCAGGTTTACCATGTCCGCAAGGCCGGCACCTTTTCCGCCGACCACATTTTTGAGCTTGTCTCCTGCTTCAGCTTTCTTTCCACCAAAAAAGTAGACGTATTTTTTCATCCTCTCTCCCTCACTCTACACGGATTTTTGAAAAGTCGCCAAAGGCGAGGAACATATCTTTGACCGATTTCAGTAATGCCAGCCTGTTGTTCTTCACCCCTTCGTCTTTGTCCATCACGAAAACCTTTTCGAAAAAGGCATCGATCGTTTCCTTGAAGCCGACAAGAATAGCTGTTGCTTCTCCGTAGTCGCGACAGGAGAGGGCATTCAGATATTCTTCTTTTCTCGTCTCGTACATTGCAAAAAGTGCTTCTTCCTCGGGCAGCACAAAACGTCTCTTCTCTACGGCCATGTCACCGGAGAGTTGTTTGGTGATGTTGAAAACCCTCCGGAATCCCACCATCAGTCTTTGAAAGTCGTCGAGCGACTTCTGCGTCTCCAAAGCCCTGAGGCGGAGATATCCATCATATATATCCTCTTCAACATACGGGAGGACAGCCTCGATAAAATCCTGATTGTGGTTCTCTTCAATCATGGAAAACTTGAAACGGGTGGAAATGAACTCTTTCAACGTTTTCGATGTCTCGTCGATGCTCACGCGTCCTTTAATGTCTTCGCCGCTGGTGTACACGACCGCAATCGCATCGCTGAGGGGAATGTGGAGCCCCTTCTCTATGACAATCCGCATCAGCCCGAGGGCCTGACGCCGCAAGGCATAGGGGTCGAGGTTTCCTGTCGGCGTGATCCCCACAGAGAAAAAAGCGGCAAGGGAGTCGAGTTTATCCGCTATGCTCATAATCGTGCCCAGTTCCGTTCGGGGGAGCGACCCGTCCACCCCTGCAGGGAGATAATGTTCCTCTATCGCCATGGCCACATCGTCATCATCACCGTGGGCTCGGGCATAGATTCGCCCCATGGTGCCCTGGAGTTCGGGAAATTCGCCGACCATATGAGTGAGGAGATCGCTTTTGAAGAGTTTTGCTGCCTTTCCGATCTTTTCACCGTCACCGTAGCCCGCCACCGACGCCACGTACCGGGCGACACTACCGGTCCGGACAGTCTTTTCCTTCACCGTCCCGATCTTCACATGAAAGACGATCGTCGAGAGACGATCCTGAAGGTCATAGAGACTTGTCTTGAGATCCTCTTCGAAGAAAAACCGGGCATCTGCGAGCCTTGCCCGCAAAACCTTCTCATTTCCCCGGATCACCACGGTGTCGTCCCGGGGAATGGTATTGGCAAAAAAGATAAAAGCAGGGAGAAGGTTCCCCCTTCCGTCTTCGAGAGGGATATACCTCTGATGGCTCTTCATAACATTCACGAGCACTTCCTTCGGCAAAGACAGAAATGATTCGTCAAAGGTTCCCTTCAGCGGATGGGGATACTCGGTAATGTAGAGAATCTCCTTTACCAGTTCATCGTCGTCCACGGCCTTTCCGCCGGCAGCTTTCTCGATGGCGGCGATGCCCTCCCGGATGATTCGTAGCCGTTCGTCTTCATCTACAATAATATGGTTATCCTTCAGGATCGACCGATACAATGAAGGATGGGGTATCTTGACCGTACCGGGGGAAAGAAACCGGTGACCCAGAGAGGTTGCTCCGCTGGTCACATCGGCAATGGTCACAGATACAGGCTCATCACCAAAAAGGACAAGAAGCCATTGAATGGGCCGGGCAAATTCAAAGGTTTCCGCACCCCATCGCATCCTCTTCTGAAAGGGGATCTTCGGGATAATATCGGCAACAATTCCCGGAAGGATCGCACCTGCAGGACCTCCCGACTCTCTCTTCTCCACGGCTACGAAGAGGACGCCGTCTTTCTCGCGACGGTGCAAATCTCCCACATCGACTCCCTGGGACCGGGCAAAGCCCACAGCGGCCTTCGTAGGATTCCCGGCTTCGTCAAAAGCCCGGTTCGCCGGAGGGCCGAACTTTATTATTGTCGCCTCTTCCTGCAACTCTGCAACATCCCGGGCGATAACGGCAAGCCTCCTGGGGGTGCCGTGAACATCAACGGCGCCGAAGGCAATCCGGTGTGCCGCAAGGCTTTCCGTTACGAGCCTCTTTACACCTTCTTTGGCAGGTTCAATAAATCTCGCAGGAATCTCTTCCGTCCCTATCTCCAATAAAAGATCTCTCATCTTCCTGAGCTCCATAGTAATGTGGGGGATACACGGCAGCAGGGACCGGTCTGCCTTTGCATTCCGGTAACAATACCGTCTCTGTTCTTCACGCCATTATCGTTGGAGGAGCGGATATCCAAGCTCCTCCCGTTTTTCAACGTACAGCTCGGCACAGATCTTGGCAAGATTCCGCACCCTGCCGATATAGTTCGCTCTCTCCGTGACGCTGATCGCCCCCCTCGCATCGAGGAGGTTGAACAGATGAGAGCACTTAAGACAACAGTCATAGGACGGGAAGATGAGTCTCCGCCCTTTGGCGAGCCTCTCGCCGTCAGCCTCGAAGACATCGAAAAGGTTTCTGAGCATCGGGGCGTCTGCTTCTTCGAAGTTGTAGACAGAATATTCCCGTTCAGGTTCGAGAAAGATGTCACCGTACCGGACCGTTTCATTCCATTTGAGATGATAAACGTTGTCCACATCCTGAAGGTACATGGCAATGCGCTCGATACCATAGGTAATCTCGACGGTCACAGGGGAAAGATTGATTCCTCCGCACTGCTGGAAATACGTGAACTGGGTGATCTCCATCCCGTCGAGCCATACTTCCCATCCGAGCCCCCAGGCCCCTAGGGTCGGCGATTCCCAGTCATCTTCGACGAACCGTATGTCATGATAGGCAGGATCGATGCCGAAACTTCTGAGGCTGTCGATGTAAATGGACTGGATCTCTTTCGGCGACGGCTTGATCACAACCTGAAACTGGTAGTAATGCTGGAGTCTGTTGGGATTCTCACCATACCGGCCGTCAGCAGGTCTCCGGGATGGCTGAACATACGCGGCACTCCATGGTTCGGGACCAAGGGATCTGAGAAATGTTGCAGGATGGAACGTCCCCGCTCCTACCTCCATATCGTACGGTTGCTGAACCACACAGCCTCTTTCTGCCCAGAACTGTTGGAGAGATAATACAAGATCTTGAAAGTACATAGTGCGCTCCTATCAATCTATACCATAAAGACAGCATCTTTTACCAGTAAAATCAAGCAGTCCCGTTCCGTTAACGTCACATGGCCCATGTGTAAACAGGATAGAGCCCGACGCCGCCGGTCAGGACCTTGCCCGGCCTCCGACCAGACCCTTGAGGATCCTGTACGAGCGGCACTCAACATCCAGATGAAACGCAACAAATCCCTCCATTACATCGGACGCATATCCGTCCAGGAGATCGTTGCGCTCAGAACCGGAAGAACACGAAAGGCAGGAGAGATACGGGAGAACGGCGGGTGGATATTGGCGATAGGACAAAAACCGGCAGCACGCCGGACAGAGCACTCCTCCCCTCTCCCGGGAAAACCGCGTCTTCTCCTCGTCAGGTATCTCCTTGCCGCAATAGACGCAGGTCCGAAAATTTGGCATATATCCCAGGGCTTCCAGGATTTTCAGCTCAAAACCGAGGATGGCAGCAACCTGAAGGTCGGCTGCCCTGACAGCCCTGAGTGCCGCGAGCAGCACTCCAAAAAGGGCTTCGTGCGGCTGCCGTTCTTTCGTAAGCCGCTCTGTAAACTCAGCGAAGAAACCTGCCGTACAAGCCCTTTTCAGACTCAGCTCTATGCCGCTGTTCGTTTCAAGGACATCGGCATTATCGATTCTCACCATCGATGACGAGGTTTTTTCAAAATACTCGACGTTAATCACATTGAAGGGTTCAAGGGTATTCGCGAACCGTTTCTGACTCTTCCCGGCGCCCTTTGCGATTGCCGACACCTTTCCTGATGAAAAGGTAAACAGCTTGATGATTCTGTCCGATTCGCCGAACGCCCTTTTGGAAAGGACGATGGCCCTGTCTTTCTGAAGGGGCATCTGCCCCGAGAGTGTAGCAAAAATTGCGCCGTTCATCTATACTTTTTCACGATGAACGATCGAACCGGCCCTGCTGGAACAGAAAGGAGAAAAGGGTCATAGGTCACCATACCAGAATCGATGACTTAGAGCGTAAAGTCCAATGGATGCAGGAACTCGTTGCTTTCCAGAAGGATCTCGGTCTCACCCTGGGCACGAGCCGCGAACCTGAAATGCTCTTCAAACACGTTGTAGCTGCTGTCGCCAGAACGGTCCACGCCGACGGCTCAACCCTCTTTCTTTTCACCTCTGCCCATAAGCAGGGATACTGTGCAGGCCATATTGGCTTCTCGACGACTTTTATCATCCATGTCACATCGTTTCTCGATTCGCCACGGGGCAGAGAGATGTTGCTCAGAGGAACACCGCACTACGGTTCAGCACAGGAAATACTCGAACCGGACAGGACCGGCATCAGCGAGCACGAGAGGATTGCTTTTCTTCCGATTATCCAGAAGGAGAGGCTTCTCGGCCTTCTGATTGTGGCTTTCGGCGACAGTGCCCCTATCCCTGCCGAAACGCGGAATGTGCTTGAAGCGGTAGCATTTCAGATAGGAACAGCCCTCATCCTCCTCGATGCAGAAGAGGAACTCCGTCTCAAGGAAGAACGATTCAGGGTTCTCGCCGATCAGAGTCTTTTCGGCCTCACGACCGTCGATCAAGAAGGAGCAATTCTTTATGCCAATCCTAAATTCTCCGAGATTCTCGGATACACCATTGCCGATCTTCCTGATGAAGATCGATTGTTCAGGGCGCTCTTTCCCCTGCCGGCGACGAGACAGGGTGCGCTTGAAGCCTGGAGTTCGGACAAGGCATCGTTGGCAACAGGTGAGAAGGTTAACCGTATCTTTGACGTTGTCGCCAAGGACGGCACCGGGAAGCGGATATCATTTACCCTGGCACGACTGAACGAAAACGAATTCTCTCTCGTGTATGAGGATGTTACAGAGCGTTTCGCCGCCGAACAGGCTCTCAAACGATCGGAAGAAAGATACAGGGATCTTGTCGAAAACGCTCCTGTCGGCATCTACGTCACAACAGTGCAGGGCGACATTCTCTACGCCAACAGAGCCCTCGCCGTCATGTACGGCTACAGCTCTGTCAAAGAGATGATGGCCAGCAATTCTACGCGCCACTACCGTAATCCTGAAGAACGGAACGCCTTCCTCAACCAGTTGCGGCAGGGCGGAGCTGGCAGGGCATTTGAGGTGAAGCGGCTCACCAGGGACGGCGAAACGCGCTACAGCCTCGTAACCGGCATCTTCCGTGGAGATACGATATCGGGGATGATCGTTGACATTACCGAACAGGTTGAAGCTCACCAGACCCTCAAAGCCCAGTCCGGGAGTCTGGAGGAGATGAATACAGCGCTCCGGGTTCTCCTGAAGCAACGGGATTCAGACCGGGCGATGGTGGAAGAAAACCTCCGGCGAAACGTCAGAGACCTTGTCTTCCCTTATCTCGAAAAGCTGAAAAGCCAGAATGGGGTGGTCGCCAGAACAATGGCGGAGATCATCGAGACAAACCTCAAGGATATTCTGACACCCTTTCTTCACACTATCACTACCCGGTACACCCACCTCACCCCAAGGGAGATAGAGATTGCAGACCTGATACGTAAAGGAAAAACGACAAAGGAGATCGCTGAACTCCTCGCCATGTCCCCCCGAACCATCGACATCCATCGACTCAATCTGAGAAAGAAACTGGCCATACAGAACACAAAGGTCAGTCTGAAAACATTTCTCCTCAGCATTTCCTGATCTGTCTCCCGTGGCCTGGGGGTACTTCACGCGTCATCCATCCCTGGGCATCAAAGGAAAGGCACATGCCCACAGAGTAACAGGGCCAGGAGAAAGAGGGGCGGCATAGGGAAAAGGGAACGAGGGATACAATCCTCTCCCCGAGAGACGTTCAAGGGGTTCACCCCGTCCGGTTATCGTTCCAGAATCTCTTTTCCCCCGGTGTTTTTGAAGGAGAGTTTACCTTCGTCAACAGGGCTGTTGATCTTCACTGCCGTGAATTCAAGCATATTGATGTTACCCGAAAACTCACCGATCTCTATCTTCCTGACGAGGTTCTCCCGGGTGATCCAGATCTTCGCATAGGTCACCGTCCCCTCTTTCTTTGGTTTGAGTTCAAGAAGCTCAAGATCTCCTGACCGTGAAGACTTCGTCAGGACAAAGAGTTCATCCATGGCAGCCATATCCTCAACAAGGTCCAGGAAGGCGCCTCCCGTCTTGTTTTTGTTCGCCTTTTCCTTAATTACAAACGTCTTATCCGTCTCGCCCTGCCACATATGCGATCCGTCATAGAGAAAGTATTTTTCCTTCGGCTCTGTGTAGCTCCAGAGAAAGCCCTTTTTTCTCTTATACAGAAAATCACCGGCAAAGATCCGTTCCTTTTTCAGGCCCGAAAGAAAGATCTTCTGTGTAAATTTCGCCTGCAACGTTGTAATCGACCCATAGGTCTTCTTGATCCCTTCAAAAGGTGATGCGGCAACAAGCGGTGCAGAAAAAAACACCACTACAGCACATACTGCACATATCACTCCTCCCAGTCTTCCAAACATCGAACCGTGATCCTCCTTGCCTTAATGCCGTTTCAAGACTTCCCGGGACTTTACACCGTCTGACGGGCCTACAATGCCTTCCCGCTCCATTCGTTCAATAATCCGGGCTGCCCGATTGTATCCTATCCTGAAATGCCTCTGAACCATGCTGATTGATGCTTCTCCCTTCTGCACAACAAACTCAACGGCATCATCGTACTTTTCGTCGTCCATCTCCTCTTCCCCGTCCCCTCCGTCCTTTTCTTCGAGAATCTCCGGCCGGAACGACGGTCCGCCCTGGCGCTTCAGAAATTCAGTAATACGCCGGATTTCCCCCTCAGAGATAAAGGCGCCATGGAGACGCTGAATCCGGGCAACACCAGGACTGAGAAAGAGCATGTCTCCGTCACCGAGAAGGCTTTCCGCTCCGTTTCCGTCGAGAATCGTCCGCGAATCGACCTTCGACGAGACTTTGAACGATACACGGGCAGGGAAATTGGCTTTAATGATACCTGTGAGAACATCGACCGAAGGCCTCTGAGTGGCAAGGATCAGGTGAATGCCTGACGCCCTGGCCATCTGGGCAAGGCGGGCGATATACTCTTCCACCTCCCTCGGCGATACCATGATAAGATCGGCGAGTTCATCGATGACCACAACAATATAGGCCAGAAGCTCTGATTGATCTTTCAGTGCCCGCTGATTGTATTTTTCGATGTTTCTTGCCCCCTTCTCGGCCATCATACCGTATCGTCTTTCCATCTCCTCGACAAGCCATTTGAGAGCGGTCTTTGCTTTTTTGGGATCCGTCACCACAGGCAGAAGGAGGTGAGGGATATTCTCATAGTAGGAGAGTTCGAGCATCTTCGGGTCGATCATGAGAAATCGCACCTTCTGCGAGGTCGCCTTAAGGAGAATACTCGAAATGATGGCGTGGAGAAAAACACTTTTGCCCGATCCCGTAGACCCGGCTACGAGCAGATGGGGCATCTTGCCGAGATCTGCGGCAAAAGGGTCACCCGATATCGTTGTGCCCATAGCCAGCGTCAGCAGGGAGGGATGGGAGGCAAACACAGGGGCCTCGACAATCTCTCTGAAGAGGACCGGCTGGCGCCGCTGGTTCGGGACCTCGATCCCTACAACCGATTTCCCAGGAATAGGAGCGATGATCCTGATCGATATGGCGCTGAGAGCCATCTTGAGATCGTCAGAAAGATTCGATATGCGGCTTACCTTGATTCCCGGGGCCGGCTCGAATTCATACATGGTGATTACAGGGCCGGGCCGGGCCTCTGTCACGCGGCCATTGATTCCATAATCTTTCAGTTTCTTTTCGAGGATCACTGCATTCTTCTGAATCCCTTCCTTGTCGACACGAAGATCCTTCTTCTCTACCGGGTCAAGAAGCGAAAGAGGAGGGAGGGCATTGGGACTGACATCCTTCAGAAACTCGAACGCTTCCTGGACCGGCTTCTTCTCCTCTTTTTTTTCTGGCGGGGTTCGCTCAGATCCACCGGCAACCTTTGTTTCCTTCCGCTTTTCCCGCAGCCCCCGTTTTGCCATGTGACCTTCCACCACAGAGAGGAGGGGAACCTGAATAATGAAGAAGAGAGAGATAACGAGAATGACGATGGCTATGAGGAGGCTTCCAAAATAGCTGAAAAGACTCACGAGGGTCCTTTCGAGGAGAAGGCCCGTCAATCCGCTGAAAGGGATGACAACACCCTTTACATGAATCCGTCCCACAAGAACCTGCATGAGGGCCGAGAGGGAGAGGAAAAAGAGGAAGAGCCCCGCAGAGAGAACGATCGGGTGAGGAGGGTCTTTTTTCCGCAGGTAAAAGAGGGCGAAGAAAAGCGACACAAGAACGGGGAGGTAGGCCATCATCCCGAAAAGCTGGATCAACAGATCGGCTATGTACGACCCTGCCTTTCCGCACAGATTCCTTGCCGGTCCCGAAGCAACCGTATTCAGCGACGGGTCAAAGGGATAATACGAGAGAAGGCTTAACAGGAGAAAGAGGAAGAGTCCTCCGAGGCCGATGCCGACAACCTCTTTCTTCAGGTCTTTTGACATGCCGTCAACCCTTCAAGATCCCCCCTCACCCGTTCAACAAGCCCATCCTTTTCCTTCCGGCCCAATCCTGCGGTAGGAACAGGATCACCAACAACCAGCACTACCCTCCCTTTTCCCGCAGGGAGAAAAGCACCTTTGGGTTGAAGAAGGTTCGTTCCCTGGATACCGAGGGGAATTATGGGAACCGATGCCTTGAGGGCAAGGGTGAAGCTCCCCTTTTTGAAAGGGAGGAGTTGGCCGTCTTCACTTCTCGTTCCCTCGGGGAACATGACAATATTGAGCCCTTTTCTGATTTTGTTCGCCGCATCGTCGAGGGCTTTCACAGCCTCTCTGGGATGATCCCGGTCGAGACTGATATACCCCGCCCGGGTCATCGCCCACCCAAAAAAGGGGATCCGGAAGAGTTCCTGTTTGGCGATAAACCGGAAGGAGAGGGGAAGTCCCGCGAGAAGGGCAAAAATATCAAGGGCGCTCTGGTGGTTAGACATGAAAATATAGGGAGGGTTCTCTATCTTTTCCCCGTTCACAAGGGAGACGGTGACACCGCCGATGAGAAGGTAGATCTTTGCCCAGAAACGGGCCATACGGTGGACCACATCGCCGCGGGGGTGCAAAAGGGAGATGAAAAGTGCCGTAAGGGAAAGGACGACCGTTCCAACCGTCATGTAGAGAAAACCGAGAACCCGTCTCATGGTATCACCTCCACGAGACGGTCGACGATAACCGCCACCTCGTCGGCTATCGTCCCATCCCCTTGATCGGGGATCGCGCCCTTCATGTCTGAATCAAGAACAGCTTCGCTGAATCCCAGATATCCAAGAATCGGAGAATCTGAAATATTCTCCTCAATAAAACGCTTATCCCCGTCGTTTCTGATCTTGTTTCCTACCACACAGACCGTACTGACACCGAGGTCAGCAGCGAGTTTTTCGACATTCCGGGCCGTCTGGATGCTCCGCTTTCCCGGTTCGACAACGACGATAAAAGCATCAAGGTACGCTGTACTTCCTCTCCCCAAGTGTTCGAGGCCTGCTTCCATATCGACGATCACCCATTCGTCCCGCTCGATGAGGACATGGGAAAGAAGGCCCTTCAGCAGAGCGTTCTCTGCGCAGAAACACCCTCCTCCTCCCCGGGGAATCGTTCCGAGAACAAGAAGACGAACTCCGTCTTTTTCCACGGAAAACGTCTCCGGTATATCGTCAACACGGGGATTGAGCTTGAAAAACCCTCCATACTCGCCTTTCTTCTCCGTTCGTTCCTTGATAAACTCATCCATCTGGGCAAGGGGCCGGATTGTCTGCAACAGGGACTCTTCTACACCGATCACAGCGGCAAGATTCGAGTCAGGATCAGCGTCGATGACAAGAACCTTCTGCCCACGGCGGGCAAGCACCCTGGCCATGACGCCTGCGACGGTTGTCTTTCCTACGCCGCCTTTTCCCGAGATTGCTATCTTAAAACCCATATCGTCGACACCCTACCATCGGCACCGGGAGCCTGTCAAGCAGTGGTCCGCTTCGCCGCTCCGACCATCTTTTCCAGCAGTTCCCGTTCATCGGGATGAGCCATGACAATGAGACTCATATTCTTTTCGAGAACTGCAACGGGATAGGGGTTGTATATCCAGGTCCCATTCTCTCTCCGCACTGCGACAAGAAGGATATTTCCGAGACGTCTGAAATCGATTTCACCCACCGGTTTCCCCAGATAGGGAGAATCCTCGGGAACATGGACCTCTTCAACACGCATAGCCGATTCCCTGTCCCGGACCATCTTGTCAAGGAAAGTGGTCACATGGGGGCGTATCATTTCCGACACCATCCGCAGCCCCCCTGTGTAATCAAGAGCAACCACCGAGTCTGCTCCTGCCCGCTCCATCTTGCCGATGTTCTTCGTATCATTGCAGCGGCAGACGACCCTGATGGACGGATTGAGCTGGCGGGCCGTCAAAGCGATAACAATGTTGTCATTATCCGAGTTTGTCGTGGCAAAAACGCCTTTTGCCTCCCTGATCATCGCCTTTTCAAGGATTTCGTTTTCCGTCGCATCCCCTATGATGACATCGACATGAATATTCTGAGTCTTCAGCGTATCGTCGAGCCCTTCACGGAGATCGATCGCGATCTGGTGACGCTTTGTCTGGTGAAGCTCGTTGACGATATAGAGCCCCACCATCCCTATTCCGCAAATAATATAATGATGTTTCATCCTCTTCAGCCTCTTTTCCATACTCCGTTTTCTAAAAACCCTTCTCAATTCACCTTCAATGACATAGGTCGCCAGGGACGTGGCAAGATAGGCGATAAGCGCTATGCTGGCAAAATTAAAGATGATGGTAAATACTTTGCCCCAGGGTTTGTCATCGAGACCGATGACATCTCCATATCCTGCCGTCGACATAGTGATGGCCGTCATAAAAAGGGCATCAAGAAAGGATGTCTTTCCTCCGCCGGTTATCTTGAACCCCACCGTGCCCACGACAATCATGAGTACGACGGCAACAACGATATAGAAAATTCTTTTCGGAAGACCTGCCATCCTGATTCACCGTAGTATATCATGTCCCGGCAAAGGAGTGCGGAGAAATCACATAGACGGGGCTCCCAACCTACCGGTCAGAAGATCAGCGGCAGGCAAGCTCCTCGTTGAGTGCATCGGTGATAAACATATGTCCCGGGGCATGGGTGATACAGAGATCGGGCTTCGCCTTCATCACCACCGCCTGAGGCGTAACGCCGCAGGCCCAGAACAAGGGCACCTCGCCGTCCTTGATGGTGACGGCATCTCCGAAATCGGGGTGCCGGAGATCATGAATCCCTATTCTGGAAGGATCGCCAATGTGAACAGGAGCACCGTGGACCGCAGTATATCGCGATGTAATCTGTATCGCAGAAAGAACCTTTTCAGAAGGGACGGGGCGCATGCTGACCACCATCGGTCCTTCAAAAATTCCGGCAGGCTCGCAGATGATATTGGTAATATACATGGGAACATTCTTTCCTTCTTCCATATGGCGCACAGGCACCCCTCCTCTCAGCAGGGCATCTTCAAAACTGAAACTGCACCCCAGAAGGAAACTGACAAAGTCGGCCTGCCACATATCGGTCACCGACGGGACAACGGAATCGGGGCTGCCATTCCTGTAAACATTGTACAGAGGGATATCGGTCCGGATATCGCCGTTTCGGGCGATAATCCGCGTCATGTACCGCCCTGATGTCATGACTTCCAAAACAGGACAAGGCTTCGGATTTCTCTGACAGAAAAGAAGGAAATCAAAGGCATATTTTTCAGGCAGGACAACAAGGTTTGCCTGTGCATATCCGGCGGCGGCGCCGGCCGTTGGACCGATCCATCTGTTTTCCCGTATTTCGAGTCTGATCTTGCCGGGATGCATCAATGAGGCGCAGCCGTTTTCTTGCTTCATATCACCACCTCTTTCATCACTAAGCGCATTTTAGAGACCGAGGAATGCCTTCTGAATAGCTGCAGAACCAAGAAGCTCCCTCCCCGTTCCTTCCTGAATCGTCCGGCCCGTCTGGAGAACATATCCTCTATCAGCGATCTCGAGAGATTCAAAGACGTTCTGTTCCACAAGGAGGATAGTCTTTCCCACATCCCGTAGCTTTGCCACGGCGTCGAGCATCTCATCAACGAGTTTCGGCATCAGACCAAGTGACGGCTCGTCAAGCATGAGCATCTGGGGGTTCGACATAAGACCCCGTCCGATGGCAAGCATCTGCTGTTCACCACCGCTCATCGTACCGCTCACCTGTTCACGACGTTCCTTTAAACGGGGGAAGAGGGTGTAAACAAAGTCAAGGTTTTCCCGCACCTGTTTCTCGTCCTTAATGATGTACCCGCCCAATTCAAGATTCTCTTCAACCGTAAAGGGTCCGAAGATCAGACGGGCCTCAGGGATGTAGGTGATACCAAGCCTCACAACATCCGGTGCGGACAGCCTGTGCGTCTCCTTTCCTTCGAACGTGATGGAGCCTTTCGACGGATGGACCGCTCCTGCGATGGCTTTCAGGAGGGTACTCTTTCCGGCGCCGTTCGAGCCGACAACCGCTACGAGCTCTCCCCGGCGGACCTCAATAGATACATCATGAACGACAGGGATCCCGCTGTAGCGGACCTCAATTCCCTTTACGCTTAGCATATTTCTCTCCCAGATAGGCCTTGATCACATCCTCATTCCTGACGATCTCTCCCGGGAGACCTTCGGCGATCTTTATTCCGCCGTCGAGGACGATGACCCGTTGAGACACAGACATAACCATCTCCATTATATGTTCGATGAGAAAGAGGGTGATACCCTTTTCCTTGTTGAGCCTTCTCAGGAGCGCCACGACTTCGTCCGTTTCCGTATGATTCAGCCCTGATGCAACCTCATCGAGCATGAGGATCTCCGGCTGGATCGCGAGAGCCCGCGCAAGGCCGACCTTTCTCTGCATGGCTATGGGAAGCTCGTTGATATGATACCGTCCGACTGCCTCGATACCCAGAAAGGCAAGGAGGTCTTCCGCTTCCCTGAGCGCCACGTGCCGGTCGTTCGTCCGGCAGAAGGCTCCTACCATGATCTCTTCCACCGCCGTCATCCCCGTTGTCACCTTCATTACCTGAAATGTCCGTCCCATTCCCTCCCGGGCTGTTTCGAAGGGCCTGAAACCTGTCACATCCTTTCCCCGAAAGAGAATCTTTCCCGAGTCAGGGTGGTGATATCCGACGATACAATTGAAAAGGGTGGTTTTGCCGGCGCCGTTCGGCCCGATGAGACCCACGATCTCCCCTTTTTCGAGCGAGAAGGACACATTGCTGTTGGCGACAAGGCCACCGAAATCTTTCGTAATATTGACCACATCAAGGAAAGCCACTGTCATGCACCTCTTTTTCGGAATTGTTCTATGATCCCCCATATTCCCCGCGGCTGATACGCCGACACGATCATGATGAGGAGCGCGTAAATCATGAAGTCGACCCCGATCATCCCTCTGTGTCCCCCGAGCCAGCTCCCGAGAAAGCGGTCCAGAGGTACAAGAAATGCAGCCCCGATCATGGGCCCCCAGAGCGAACCTGCTCCTCCGAGCATGGCCATAAGGGCTATCTTGATCGACAGATCAAGATCCATCGTCGAATTGGGATCAATATAAAGGTTGTAGACCGCCATAAACCCGCCACCGACAGAAACAAATGCCGAGGCGATCGAGTATGCCTTGATCTTGCACCATCGAATGTCAATCCCGAGACTCTCTGCGGCATCCTCGTCATCTTTGATCATCCTGAGTTGATACCCGAGCTTTGACCGCCTGAACCAGTTCATATAGAAGACAGCGCAATAGAAGAGCCCCATAATGAAGTAGTAGTAGTAGGTATCCGATTTGAACTGCATATAGAGAAAATCGGGGTGTTCGTGGATGGGTAACTCGATCCCCTTTGCTGCACCTACAAGAGGCCAGTTCACAAAGATATCCTGTAGAACGAGGGAGGTACAGATCGTTGCAATGGCAAAATAGTGACCCTTGAGCCGGAAAAGGGGGTATCCGATGATAAATGAGTACCCGATGGCGATAAGGATTCCTACAGGCATGGAGACCCAGAAAGGGATCTGCCACCAGACCATGAGGAGAGCCACTGTATAGGCCCCGATACCCACGTACTGTGCTTTTCCCAACTCAACCTGACCTCCGTACCCGCCGATCGTATTCCAGCCCATGCCAAACAGAGAAAAAAGCATGAACTGAATCATAACGGCCTTGACGAACGAACTGATTCCCACCCAGGGAAAGATCAGGAGAAAGATGGAAAAAAGCAGAAAACAGATCCGCTCTGACCGGGAAAAATCACTGAAGTTAAAAGCGTCCTTTAGTTTTTCCATCCAAATAACCCCTGGGGCCTTACAACAACGATGATGAAATAGGCCAGATATACGATAGTAAATTTGAAGTGAGGTCCGAAGAATTCGGACCCTGCCATCTGTCCGAGAACGGGGAATACGGTCTCGATGACGCCGATGATGATCCCTGCAAAGAAAGCGCCTTTTATGCTGCCAAACCCTCCCAGCGCCACGCTCGCAAAAGCAATCATGACAAAGAGCAGTCCGACGGTGGGATAAACATAGTAAAAGTTCACAAGGAGGCCTCCGGCTATCCCGACAGTGCCGCCGCCGATGGCCCAGGCCAGGGCATTCATCCTTTCCGTCCTGATACCCATATAGGAAGCTGCTTCCCTGTTGAGTGCCGTTGCCTGAAGCGCCTTTCCCATCCGGGTCTTGTGGAGAAAAAAGTAGACCGCTCCAAATGCAATAAGGCTGAGAATGGCAGCCGACAGCTTGGTCCAGTCGAAAATAAAGGGGCCCACAGAAAGGCTCTTGCCGACGAGAAGGCCCTTCTGGATAATCCGGTAATCGGTTCCGAAAAGGAACATGGCAAGGTACCGGAGGAAAAGCATGAGTCCAAACGTTCCAAAAAGCTGAGCAATTGCAGGGCCTCGAAGAAGATGTTTTACAAAAGCATAGTACGAAGCGATGCCCAGAAGAGCCCCGACAACAGCAGAGGCAGGGAGGCCTACGAGGGGATCGACGTGAAGGAGCATGCTCGTCCAGTATGCACTATACATACCAATCATGAGAAATTCGCCATGGGCAAAATTGACCACATCCATGACGCCGAAAATGACGGTGAGCCCCAGGGCTACGAGCGCGAAGAGCAGGCCCATCAATATGCCCTGCAGAAGGGAGTCTGTAAGAATATAGGCTATATTATCCATAGGTTATACACCAGAGGTTTATCGTGTGGTGAGGCTGACTGTGAGACATCCGCCCCACAGTCAGCCTCACAGGATTTCCGTTCTACTTCCAGCCGGGAAACGGATAAACGAGGTTGGCCGTGGCAAGATCAAATGGATAGACGATCTCAAGGCTTATATTCCCTTCTTTCGTCTTCTGATACTGGCCGATGAGTCCGCGACCGAGAACGTTTTGTCCCGTTACATCAAATTTCACGCCTGCCCAGGGCATGACAAGTTCATTCGCCGGAATGTTCGTCTCATTACAGGCTTTCTGAATTGTCTTCGGGTCTGTTTTTCCCGCTTTATTCAGGACATAGGCCCAGGTCTGGACACCAACAACCGCCCGGGCCGTTGCGCCCGTCAGGTTGTCACCGTATTTCTTTTTGTACAAATCGTTGATCTGGCCCGCCACCTTCTTCACTTTTGTCAGTTTATCGATGAAAACCGTTCTCGTGAGTACACCATTGATGTCTCCACCAAGGGTCTTGGGAAAGTCGGCCATTTCAAATCCGGCATTCTGGCCCCAGAAAACATTCGCCTGGGCCTTCATGCCTTTCAGCGTTCTTACCCAGAGGAGCGAGTCAGAGAGATAGGCAGCAAAGAGCATGACGTCAGGCTTCGCGGAAACGAGGGCCCGGGCTTCTGAGGTGAGATCGGGAGAGTTGGAATTGTAGAGAATGCCCTTCGTAATCGTAAACCCGTAAGCTTTTGCATAAGCGTCGAGAGATTTGGCAACACCGGCGCCCCACTCGGTGTTTTCACAGGCATAGGCTATCTTTTCGACCTGTTTCTTGGGAACAGCCTTGACACCTTTTGCCTTTCCTGTTGTCAGTCCCTTGAGAAACTCGAAAAGATCCTGATTGAAGTAGTCGTCATGAGGAGTCGTTCTCCAGAACCACTTCAGCCCCCGTCTCGTGAGATCAGGCGACGTGGAAGAATCATTAATCATGGGCACACCATACCGTTCAGCCACCGCACTAACTGTCTTGGTTACGGAACTCTGATAGGCACCCATAAGACCGGCCACCTTGTCGTCAAGAATAGCCTTCTTGGCAAGATCGGCACCCCTGTCAGGCTCACCTCTGTGATCATAGAATACAAGCGTCAATTTTGCATTGCCGAGGCCGGGGATTCCTTTCCATTTGGCCATAGGAATATCGACGGCGGCGTTACCCGAATTGATGATCTCCGCCATAAGTTCGGCCGCTCTCTGAAGATCTCGTCCGATGGTAGCCTGAGCACCGGATAGAGGGTAGAGAACACCGATCTTCACTTCCTTTTCGGCTGCACTCAGAGGTGAGCCGGCAAAGAGAAGCGCAACGAAGACAGCAACAAGAAAACTGACAAATATTGTACGTTTCATAGAGACCTCTCCTCCTGGTTTTTTTTGCTCAACTTACAACATATCACTTCACCGGAACAAATCCTTCTTTCATCATTGCGCCATACATCGCGAGACTATCGTGCCACAGACGGTGGGCATGGTCAACAGTAATACACTCAAAGACAAGGCGGTCACGGGGTCTCAGGTGCGCGAGCCTGTCGAGATCGGCTTTTACAATGACCCCTATTCTCGCATAGCCCCCGATCGTCCGCTCATGGAGAACAATGATCGGCATTCCATCACCGGGAACCTGGATCGTCCCGGGAATAACCCCCTCGGAGACGATGCTCTTGCCGGCGCCTTCCTTAAACGTCAGCGGTGCACCGTCGAGACGAATACCTGTCCGGTTGACATTGGTCGACACAATAAACCCTCCGTCCCCTGTCTCTCCGGCAAAGAATCCTTGAGACCGGTCGTCGAAGGACTGCCATTCGGGGCCCTTGATTACCCGGAGCCTGTGGGGCACCGTATAGGATGGGACATAGGCTTCGCGGAGCTGGTACAGAGGATGCTCCTGGTGGGTTCCCATGAGGTTCAGAAGGTCACCCTTGAGGAGCGGCCTGCCGTGGAAACCGCCGAGACGGCATTCAATGGTGGTGGTCCGGCTCCCCATAACCTCATCAGATTGAATGAAACCGCGAAAACCAATGTAATAACGTAACCCTTCACGTACCTCCCGGACCCGCAGTTCGCTCCCTTTCGCCACGGCAAAGGCACTCCACGGTCGGACAGGAGCTCCGTCGATGGTAGCAGCAACAAAGGCCCCTGTGATGGCACAGATGGTTTCTTCGGCGAAGATAGCCCGAAAGTCACTTCCCATCACTTCGAGGGACGGGACATCCGGTTCATTTCCAACAAGTCTGTTGGCCACATGGTAGGAAAAAAGATCCAGGGCCGGAGAGGGCGGAACCCCTATGTCGGCGTACCCGTATCGTCCTTCATCGACAACAATTGCAAGCCACCCTGGGTTGACAATCTCTACCATTGGGCCTCAAACTTCACGGTGTCACCTATTGTCAGAATGCTGAATGGCGGCTCCTTTGGATTAAAGAGGGCGAGGTCCGTCCGTCCGATGATTCTCCAGCCCCCGGGCGACTCAAAGGTATAAATACCTGTCTGGAGTTGGGCAAGGCCGACAGAACCTTCGGCCACCTTAAGCCGCGGCGTTTCAAGCCGGGGAACATAGAGCCTCTTGTCCAATTCTCCAAGATAGGGGAAGCCGGGCATGAATCCGACAGCGAAGACCGTGTAGACACGGGATGTATGGATCTCTACGACCTCCCTTTCCGTAAGCCCCGAATATGAACAGACAAAGCCCATATCGGGCCCGAAGGCGCCTCCGTAGCGAACGGGAACGGTAACCCTGGAAGGCTCGGGGAGAACGATGGCTTCAAGGTCCCCCTCCCGTTCTTTCACCGTAGCCACCATGGCGTCAAAGGATGTGGCGGCGGGGTCAAAAAGGAGAAGAACCGAGCAAAATGACGGAATGATCTCCCTTATGCCTTTAAGGGCAAGGGATCGAAGAAAAAAATAGTACTGCCGGACCTGACTGTGAATCTTTATGTCAATGGTAGTACCGAAGAGAATCCGGACCCCATCCTGTCCATAGGGAAGAAATTCCATAGCCAGATCACACGAATTCCGATACCGGGCGGATCGCGACCCCCTCCTTTGCGGCAAGATCGCGAATCATCCCTGCAGCGACGATACTTTGCCTGTTGTCACCATGGATACACAGGGTGTCGATATCCATGCTGATCCACCGGCCCCCTGCACTCTCTACGCCCCTGTTCACAACCATGTCTACAGCCCGCCGGGCAATGCGGTCAGGATCTTTGAGAACAGCCTCCTTCTCTTTTCGTGGCATCAGCTCTCCCTCGTCGGTATACATGCGGTCAGGAAAAGCTTCAAGGGCGATGCGAAGACCGATCTTTCTGCAAGCATTTTTCAATTCCGCCGACCTGCCTGTTCCAAGGGTTACAAAGATGATGTCACCAAAGGCTTTCTTCAAACGACCGGCGATCTCGACAAACCGTTCTTCTTCCCGAACCATAAAATTATAGAGCGCACCGTGGAGCTTGACATGCTGAAGTTCCTCTCCGAGAAGACGGGTAAAACCTGTCAGAGCGCCTACCTGGTAGACAAGGGCAGACATCAGTTCCGGATAATCCATGTCAAGAAATCTCCGGCCAAACCCGATCAGATCGGGATATCCGGGGTGAGCTCCCACACGAACACCATTTTCCCTGCACAGACCGACTGTCTTCTCCATCACCGCCGGGTCTGAAGCATGGAAGCCGCAGGCGATATTGGCGGAGGTGATGTGATGGATGACCTCTTCATCATTTCCAATGGAGTAGGCGCCGAACGATTCACCCATATCACAGTTGAGGTCGACCTGAAAGGACATGGCCTTATTCTATCAGAAACAGATTTTTTGTGAAATATTTTTACAGGTTCCGTACGGCAACGGTGTCAGGTAGGTCCGCTTGAGCTTGTCCGGCCTTTGTGATTTACTACTACCATGACCCTTGCCGGCCTCTTTTCCATCGGTTTTGTCATGGGCTTGACAGGCGCCATGGCTCCCGGGCCTCTGCTTTCCATAGCCGTCAGCGAGTCCGCCCGTCGCGGAGGATTTGTCGGTCCGCTCCTCGTTCTCGGCCACGGCATCCTTGAGTTCGTCTTGCTTGTGCTCATCGTTGCGGGCCTTGGGAAACTCCTGACCAACCCTACAGTCTTCACCGTTATGGCACTGGCGGGAGGGGCAGTTCTCGTCATCATGGGCGTCGGAACAATGAAGGGTTTAAAGAATTACCGCCTGGAAGGGGTTTCTCCGTCGTCCCGGAGGCTCCACCCCATCTGGGCAGGCATCGTGGTCAGCGTCTCCAATCCCTACTGGTTCATCTGGTGGCTCACCGTCGGTACGGGATACGTTGTATTCGCAAGAACCCTCGGGCTCCGGGGTGTACTCGTCTTTTTCCTCGGGCATATCCTTTCCGATCTTGTCTGGTACAGCTTTGTGTCCTACGCCATTCATTTCGGAGGAAGGCTTATCAGATTGCCCGTTATCAAGGGCATACTCTTCGTCTGCAGCCTCTTCCTTATCGCCTTCGGTCTCTTTTTCATTATCAGAGGATTTCAATCCCTCGGATAGAGGATTCCGCGCCGCCGTCACGACCATTGGTCCGGAGTTCTCTCAGGGCTGCATCCGGTAAGAACCCCTCTTCCCGGTCAAACAGACCGGTACCACATGTGCCGTTTTCTCTGCATGGTTCTTTGCTTATATATTCCTATTATGAATTGGACAAATAGTATTAGGCAATGTAAAAATATGGTCACATTCAGGGGAGGAGGGCGCATGTCGTTCTTTACAAAGCACTGGAAGATTATCGTATGCGGTGCATTCATCGGGACAATGGCCGCCATTTTGCAGAAATTCGGAAATCCCGCTAACATGGGCATATGCGTTGCCTGTTTCGAGCGGGACATATCAGGGGCCCTTGGTTTTCACAGGGTTGATGTCGTTCAGTACCTGAGACCTGAAATCTTTGCGTTCGTCATCGGTTCATTTGCATCAAGCCTCGTTTTTAGGGAGTTCAAACCTCGCGGCGGTTCGTTGCCTCTTGTCCGATTTTTTCTTGGTTTTTTTGCAATGATAGGTGCCCTTGTTTTTCTCGGATGCCCCTGGAGAGCTTTTCTTCGTCTCGCAGGTGGTGACTGGAATGCGATTGGTGCAATTGCAGGTCTGATCGTCGGGGTTTATATGGGCATTCAATTCATCAAAGGCGGCTTTACACTCGGAAGAAACTATCCGGCGTACAAGTTTTCAGGTTTAATTATGCCTCTCCTGATGTTCGGACTCCTCCTGCTGCTGATTATCCGGCCCCCTGTGCCCGGCGGTGCCCCGTTCTTCAGCGCTAAAGGCCCTGGTTCGCAACATGCCCCGGTCATGATATCCTTTGGAATTGCCTTTTTGATTGGAGTCTTTGCCCAGAGGACCCGGTTCTGTACTATGGGGGCGATACGGGACATAATTCTGCTCAAGGACTTCCATCTTGCCAGTGGCGTTATCGGATTGTTAGTGTTCGCCTTTCTGGCAAATTTGGTCTTTGGCCAGTTTAATCCGGGCTTTACAGGCCAACCCATAGCTCACACCAATTATGTATGGAACTTTCTCGGCATGGTGCTCGCAGGACTTTCCTATGCTCTTGCCGGTGGTTGCCCCGGACGGCAACTTTTTCTCGCCGGAGAAGGGGATATTGACGCCGGCGTGTTTGTGATCGGCATGATCGTCGGAGCAGGCTTTGCTCATAATTTTGCCACAGCAGCATCACCGGCCGGCCCGGGACCGTGGAGTGCCTTTGCCGTAATTGGAGGGCTTGTTTTCTGTATTGCAACAGGCCTGTTCATGAGAAAAAAGATCGCCTGAAGGAGTTTGATATGGGTACAAAAACGCTTGACCTCAGAGGGCTGTCCTGTCCCCTTCCCGTTTTCGAAACAAAAAAGGTCGTCGACGATCGGGCATTCGATGAATGCATCGTTCTCGTCGACACCAAAGCGTCAGTCGAAAATATTGTTCGCCTCGTCAGTTCGCGGGGAGATATCACCTGTACGGTTGAAGAAAAGGATGATTTTGTTATAAACCTGAAAAAGACGGAAGGTTGACATCGCCTCCTAACTTGTAGTAAATAAATGGCCCATGACATTTTACAGACGGGCAGCGGTGCTCAGCAGCGCCATCGTA
>CAYQXL010000016.1:0-15406 GCA_964421445.1 uncultured Pseudomonadota bacterium | reverse complement strand
TAAATGGCCCATGACATTTTACAGACGGGCAGCGGTGCTCAGCAGCGCCATCGTATTCATCACTATAGTCCTTGTTAACCAGCAGCCGGTGGTACAAAACCAGGATAACGGAGAGATCATCGATGGCATTTCACGGTACATTGACGATGAGACGACACATATGAGCGACGATGAAATCCTCGTCCTCGCCAGAGCTGTCTATGAGGAAGCGCAACGTTACAAAATCGACTACCGGCTGATTCTGGCAATGATGAAGGTTGAAAGCAGGTTTCATGGCAGCGCCGTCTCGTCAAAAGGCGCCAGGGGGTTTCTCCAGGTAAAGCCTTCTCTGGCCCGATACATTGCAGAAGAGGCCGGCGTTCCGTGGAAAGGGTCGGCCACGTTGCACGAACCGAAGCACAACGTCCGCCTCGGTGTACACTTTTTCTCGGGGCTCATGGATGATTTTGCCAACGTCAGCCTTGCACTCCACGCGTACAATATGGGGCCAAACCGCCTGAAGAAGTTGATTGCCGGCAGGAACACCACGCTCAACAAGGGTTTTTCGCGTCGTGTACTCTCTGAGTACGATGCGATCTGTACCATCCTGCCCCGGGCATAACAGATAACACCTCCCTTTTAGCTCCACGGTGAAAGTCCTCCGATTACCTGATATACTGTATCATCGTTACACGCTCTCAGAATGACCGAAAAGACCACACCCGACGATGACTTAATGGTACAAAAAGGAACAGTATACATCAACGGCAAGGCAGGATCCTTTCCGGCCCTCTTTGTCTCGCGCCTTCAGGGAAAAAGACTCTTTTTTTATCACACCGAAGAGGAGGCTCTCCTTGTCAAAGAGGAACTGGAATTCTTTTCAGAACAGGAGGTTCATCTTTTCCCTGACTATTCAGACCGTTTTTTCGACAACGATGACGAATCGAAGCGGTCCGCTTTTCTGTACCACCTCACCAATGACAACAACTTTCTGGGGCTTGCACCGGTGCAGGCCCTCTTCAAACCCCAGGCCGCCCTTCAGACATTACTCGCATCATCCCGCACGGTCACATTCGGCGATACGGTCTACCAGGAAGACCTGATCGACTATTTTGAAGCATCGGGTTATTCACGGGCTGGGATTGTGCGGGAGACGGGGGAGTATGCAAGACGGGGGAGCATCATCGATGTATTCCCTCCTCTCAGCCAGCTTCCCGTAAGAATCGAGTTTCTCGGCGATGAGATTCTCTCAATTCGCCACTTTCAATCATCGTCTCAACGGTCGCTGGACGAGATGGAACAGATCACCATCCCTCCGTTTCGTCAGGGTGACCTGCCGTCAGCTCCCTTCACAGACTTCATCTCCGATCAGGCAATCGTCGTTCACGGCGGGGCAGGCGCCCTTTTTTCTTTGGAAAACGAAGGGTTTCAGAATGACCTCCGTGCGGCCATCACCGAGAAACTCTCTCGCTGCTTTACCATCGACCTCTCCGGCATAAGGGAGGACGAGAACGATCGTGTTGTCCACGTCCAGAGCAACGACGACCTCCACCTCCTCTTTGAGCAGAATAAGACAGAGATATTCAAGCTCCTTGTGGAACGGTTCCGGAACGACTGGACCTCGTTTCATTATATCTATGTATACGCCCACCACGAACACCAGGCCCTCCGACTGAAGGAGATTTTCGAGAATTACGGTCTTGATCTTCCCCTTCTGCCATCCATCTCCCTTACAGGACCTGAACGGCAGTGGGGTATCGTTACCGGTCCGGTACGGAGAGGATTCAGGACGGGAAATATGCTCGTTCTTACAGAGGAGGATATCGTCGGGCCAAAACGGAGGGTGGCAAAACGGTCATGGTCAGGCTTCGATGACTTCATCTACTCCTTCAGAGACCTCCATCTTGGCGACTATGTTGTCCATATTGAACACGGCATAGGGGTCTACAGAGGGATTTCCGAACTGACTGTCGCCGGGTACCGGAGGGATTTTCTTCTCATTGAGTACCAGGATGCCGATAGGCTCTATGTACCTGTTGAGAACCTCCATCTCGTCCAGAAATATATTGGCGGTGACAAAGGAAATCCAAGGGTTGACCGGCTTGGATCGAGTCTCTGGAAAACAACAAAACGAAAAGTGAAGGCCCAGGTGGAGGACATGGCCCGCGATCTGCTCGGTCTCTATGCGGAGAGACAGATTCAACAGGGGTACAGGTTCTCTCCCGAAGACGAACTCTTCAGAGAAATGGAGTCGCGGTTCGAATACGAAGAAACAGATGGCCAGCTCCGGGTTATCGGCGAGGTTCTGGAGGACATGAAGAGCGAGAAACCAATGGATCGCCTCGTCTGTGGCGATGTGGGTTTCGGCAAGACAGAGGTAGCCATACGGGCGGCCTTCAAGGCCGTCCTTGACAATAAGCAGGTGGCCATCCTTGTTCCTACAACCATTCTTGCCCAGCAACATTACAACAACCTGGCCGCCAGGTTTAGGGATTTTCCTGTCCAGATCGGATTGATGAGCCGGTTCAAAACAAAGAAAGAACAGCAGGCCACAGCAGAAGGCCTCAGGAAAGGAAAAATAGATATTGTCATCGGTACCCACCGGATTCTTCAGGACGACCTGGCCCTCAGGGATCTCGGTCTCCTCATCATCGATGAAGAACACCGCTTCGGCGTCAAACACAAAGAGAAACTGAAGGGCCTCCGCAAGAACGTGGATGTCCTCACAATGAGTGCAACACCGATCCCCCGGACGCTCCATATGGCCATGTCAGGCATCAAGGACCTGAGTATTATCAATTCTCCTCCTCTCGACAGGCTTGCAGTGAAGACAGTGGTGGTAAAATTCAGTGACGATGCCATAAAAAAAGGGATAACGAGAGAACTGGAGCGAGGAGGACAGGTCTTTTTCGTGCACAATTACATTCACAATATCGGAATCCTCTACAACCACCTCAAGCGACTCCTGCCGGATACGCGGATCGCCCTCGCCCACGGCCAGATGGAAGGGAAGGTGCTGGAAAAGATCATGATTGATTTCATCGGCGGGAAATATGATCTACTCCTCAGCACAAACATCATAGAATCAGGTCTCGACATATCGAACGTCAATACGATCTTCATCAATAACGCCCACCGCATGGGACTCGCAGACCTTTACCAACTGAGGGGGAGGGTAGGCAGGAGCACAAAACAGGCCTACGCCTATCTCCTCGTGCCAAAAGACGAGAATCTTACCCATGAAGCATCGGTGCGCCTGAAAATCATAGAAGAACTCACCGAACTGGGATCGGGCTTCCATGTGGCCAATTACGACCTTGAAATCAGAGGTGCAGGCAACCTCCTGGGAAGGGAACAGTCAGGGAGCGTTACGCTCGTCGGATTCGAAATGTACTGCACTATGCTGGAGGAGGCGGTACAATCGCTCAAAAGACTGGACCAGGACAGAGGGCCCGAGGAAATTGTTCCCGAGATTACAATCCCTCTCGATGCTTCCATTCCCGATACGTACATGAACGATGCCAGCCAGAAACTCATGGCTTATAAAAGGCTTGCCAAAATCTCCGACAGAGACGAACTGAACGAGATCGAAGAGGAGTTCCGGGACCGGTTCGGCGAGCCGCCGGGCCCTCTGACGAACCTCTTTGCCGTCATCGGTCTGAAAGTAACCCTGGGGGGCCTCAAAATAAAAAAAATCGAACACACCGGCAGGGATCTTGTCATATCGATCACCGACCAGACACCCCTGAATCACGAAAAACTCTTCACGATTGTCAGAAAGGCAACAGCGCCGATAAAACTCCTGCCGGAAGGAAAAATCGTCGTCCGTACAGACAAACAAGGGAAAGAACTCATTGATTTAACAAGAAATATCTTGATGGACCTCACCGGGGTATGATATAACTCAAAAAATATCGAGGAGCTCCCATGAAACGAATCGCACTCTGTGTTCTCATTTTACTTTCCCTCTTTGCCTGTGCTAAAAAGGAATCGGGTCAGGTTCTGGCAACGATAGACGGCGAAAAAATTACCCTCGAAGAGTTCAATAAAGACCTCGATAAGATCCCGACAAACATGAAGATGCTTGTTGCATCGGAGAGCGGAAAAAAAGCCTACCTCGATCGGCTTGTTACAAAGAGGCTTCTCCTCAAGGAAGCGAAGAAAGAAAAGATCGAGAGCGAAAAAGATTTTCAGGATCGCCTCGTCGACATCAAGGATCAACTCCTCATTGAATCCCTGCTTAAGAAGAAAATAAAAGCGGAAGCTCAGCCGACAGAGGATGATCTGAAAACCTTCTACGACAACCACAAAGAACGTTTTAAACAGGGTCGCCAGATCAATACCCGTCACATAATCCTGAAATCGGAGGACGAGGCAAAACAGATACTGGCCCGGATAAAAAAGGGGGAAGACTTCATCGAACTCGCCAAGACATACTCCATCGATCCCAATGCAAAGGCGTCGGGAGGAGAGGTTGGCTTCTTTCCTCAGGGTTCCCTCGTTCCTGAATACGAACAGGTGGCTTTCGGCCTCAAAAAGAAAGGCGAAATCAGCGGTATCGTCAAAACCAAATTCGGGTATCACATTATCCGCCTTGAAGGAGAAAAACAGTCTTCCTATACGACCTTTGACGAAGCAAAGGAATGGATAAAGCAGAATTATACACAGGTAAGACAGACAGAAGAGATTGAGAAATTTATTGAAAGTCTCAAAAAGACAGCGAAGATAACGATTAATGACGGACTCTTAAAAATAGAAGAGCAGGGGCAGGAGAAAACTCCGTCCGATCCGGCAAAGACAGAGACACCGGCAAAGGAAGAGACGGCCGGAAAACCAAAAGCAGAGGTACCATCGAAAAAATGATTCGTTTCATCAGTATTATCGCTCTTGGGGTTTTTTTCATCTCAGCATTCCCGGTTTCCGGGTCTGCCGAGATTGTTGACAGGGTTATTGCGATCGTAAACGACGACATCATTACCCTCAAGGAGGCCCAACGGTATATCAGGGTCGAGCAGGCGGGTAAATTCGTTTCTATCGACGAATACTTCCGAAACATCAAGATACGGGACAGGCTCGATACCCTCATCGATGACGTACTCATACGCCAGCAGGCACGAAAGTTAAAAATAGACGTCTCTGAGCGGGAGATAGAGGCAATCGTGGAGAACATCAAGAAACAAAACCTCATCTCGGACATCGAAATGAGGGAACAACTACAGAAGGAAGGCATATCCCTTAAGGACTTCAAGGATGGCATCAAGATGAACGCCCTGAGAAACAGGGTTCTTGCCCGGGCCATCATACCTGACATCAATGTCACCGAAGCAACGCTTCGTGATTATTACACCAAGCATGGAGATGAATTCAGAACGGAAGAGATCAAACTTCAACAGATATTCATATCCGGTCAGCGCCAGGACGGACAGAAGAGAGCCCTCACGGTCTACGAGCTTCTGAAGGAAGGCAAACCCTTCGAAAAAGTGGCTCAGGAGTACTCAGACGAACCAATGGGCGCTGAAGGTGGAGACTTAGGCTGGGTTCAGAGTGAAGAGTTGATCCCTATGCTCCGCGATGCACTCAAACAGGTACCGATCGGCACATTCACCCCTGTCGTGTCAACACCCTACGGCTTTCACATTCTCAAGCTGAACGACATACGAAAAGAAGATCTCCCTCCCTTTGATCAGCTGAAGGGCAAGATACAGCAGGCTATCGTGCGGAAGGAAGGAGAGCGCAAATATAAGGAATACGTACAGAAACTGAAAGAATCATCGTATATTGAGGTCAAAATCTGATCCGCATTGCCATCACCCTCGGTGATCCGGCAGGGATAGGCCCGGAGGTCGTGGCAAAAGCCCTCCCCTCAATCTGTCGGAAGACTGTCCCCCTTATCATCGGAGACCTGGCATTATTTAAAGAACATCTCGAAAGATTTTCAGATCATCTGATCCCACTCCGATTGCCTGGCGAGGGAAGGGAGGGGGAGGCAGAGTTCCTGGCCACAGGTTCACTGGGAAAGATCGTTCCCGGCATAGTCAGTGGTACCTGCGGGCGGGCTTCCATAGATTACATTATCGAGGCACTCAAACTCGTATTCTCCGGCACAGCACGGGCTATCGTCACCGCCCCCATCGGCAAGGGAGCGATCCGCGCTGCAGGCGTACAGTTTCCCGGTCACACCGAACTCCTTGCTCACTATGGCGGTGTTACGAGCCACGTCATGATGATGGCAAACCCCGTGCTCAGGGTATCTCTCGTAACCATCCACGAACCGCTGAAGGACGTGCCGTCCCTTATATCCGAGCAGCGGGTCTTTGACGTTATCCGCACAACGCATCTCTCACTTACCGAACATTTCTCTATTGACCGGCCCGTCCTCAAGGTCTGCGGCCTCAATCCCCACGCCGGAGAGGGCGGAATTCTCGGAACTGAAGAGACGGGAATAGACCGGGCAGTCTTGAAAGCGGCTGGGCTCGGAATCGCTGTCAAAGGCCCTTTTCCCGCAGATACGCTTTTTCATGTACAGGACTGCGATGCCTTCATTGCCATGTACCATGATCAAGGCTTGATTCCCGTCAAAACTCTCGATTTTCGGAGAACAGTCAATATCACTCTCGGTCTTCCTTTCATACGGACATCACCGGGCCACGGCACAGGGTATGATATCGCCGGCCAGGGAACTGCAGACCCGGCAGGATTTATCGAAGCCTACAGGACCGCAGAGCGGATGGCCATGAGGAAAGGGACAAAATATCCTTGACAAGCGGCTTTTTCTGGAAAATAATGCTCTGAGAGCATATTTGGAATCGGTTGACGTACAAGGGTTTCCATAAAAGAGCTCGCCGATACTTGTATACAGAGGTTGGGGAGGGGTGAGCGAAATCCTTTTGAGTCATCGGTCCACCACACCATACTACGGGGGTAGATTATGAGATACAGGGGTATCGTTGCAGCGTCAGTCTTCGCAGTTTTCATCCTGGCCATCCTCTTGGTCGGCTCGGTTCCCGCTCAGGCACAACAGACAATAACACTCAAGTACGCCAACTTTCCTCCGGCTACGACGTTTCCGTCCGTCCAGATGGAGAGATGGGCAAAAGAGGTTGAAAAACGGACTTCGGGGAAGGTTAAGGTCCAGACATTTCCCGGAGGAACACTCCTTCCTGCGAAAAATATATTCGACGGAGTCATTGCAGGAACGGCAGACATAGGAAACTTCGCCATGAGTTATCAGCCAGGAAGGTTCCCCGTCTCCGAGGCCGTCGATCTTCCCATCGGTTTTACCAGCGCAACCGCCGCAAGCATGGCCCTCTTCGAACTGATCGAAAAATACAACCCCAAGGAATTTGAAAAGGTAAAGCTCATCACTGTCTTCACCTGCCCGCCGGCGGACTTCATGACAAAGACGGCGGTGAAATCACTGAAGGACATCAAGGGCATGGAATTGAGGACCTCGGGAACAGGGACAGAGGTTCTCAAGAAGATTGGAGCAATTGCCGTAGGAATGCCCCAGTCGGAAGCTCCTGAGGCCATCCAGAAAGGGATCGTCAAGGGGAACGTCTCCTCTATGGAGATCCTGAAAGACTTCAATTTTGCTGCATATCTCCCTTTCGCCACAGAGGCAAATCTTTTCGTCGTCAGTTTTGCCGTTGTCATGAACAAGGACAAGTGGAATGCGCTCCCCGGAGACGTCAAGAAAGTTTTTGACGATTTACGAAAGGAACAGGCCGAATGGACTGGCAAATATGTAGATAACCACGTAAAAGAGGCTCTCGCCTGGTCAAAACAGAAATATAACCACCAGGTCTTCAAGCTTTCCGATGGAGACCAGGCAGAGATCAGAAAAGCCGTGAAGCCCATGCTTGACGACTATGTCAAACGCGTTTCTGCCCAGGGCATAGCGGGCGATCAGATCCTGAAAGACGCTTTACGCCTTAAAGAAAAATACGAAAAACAGTATAAATAGCGGCAGAGATTGATTAGGCCGGGGTGCCGCAGCGATAGAGGCACCCCGTTCTCCTAAAACGGAGAATGCCCCCTTCACGGCAGGCGCACCTGCGGGAGGTCTCTATGGTTTTTCTTGAAATGTTTTCGAAGGTCGTGAATAAGCTGCTTCTCATATTAGGGGGCATCGCAGTTTTGGCACTGATGTCGTTGGCTACAGCGAACGTGGTGATGAGAATCTTTCACATCCCCATTCGCGGTTCCTACGAACTTGTCTCGTTTCTCGGCGCCGTGGTCATCGCTTTTTCTCTCGGATATACCCAGCAGAGGAAGAACCATATCGTTGTTGAAATACTTACCGACAAGTTTCCCCGGGCGGTCCACCGCATCCTCGATATCGCCAATGCGGCGGTTACGATGGTCTTTTTCGGGATTATAGCGTGGCAGGTCTATCGCTGGGGAATA
The DNA here is from genome assembly GCA_964421445.1 of uncultured Pseudomonadota bacterium. GTDB lineage: Bacteria > Desulfobacterota > Syntrophorhabdia > Syntrophorhabdales > CAYQXL01 > CAYQXL01. Next base: position 7,021 of record CAYQXL010000016.1, on the reverse strand, counting down.
AAGATCGCCGAAACAGGTGAACTCTCGGAAACACTCAAAATGATCTATCATCCTTTTGTGTTCTGTGTGGCTTTAGGGTTCGCGTCCCTTTCCGTGACCCTTTTCGTCGATTTTTTCAAAGCGGTGTTGGGCAGGGAGGATACATAATATGGACGGTCCGATCGTCGGCGTCTACGGTATCATCATCATGTTCGCAGTGCTCTTTGTGCTGAAGATACCGGCAGCATTTACCATGGCACTCGTGGGTTTCCTCGGTGTAGTCTACCTCACGTCCGTTCCCGCCGCCCTTGAAATGATCGGCGGAGATATGTGGAATATCTTCTCCAGTTATGGGCTTACGGTCATCCCCATGTTTATTCTTGTTGGCGAGTTTGCACACTACGGAGGTTATAACAACGGCCTCTACAGCGCAACATACAAATGGTTCGGCCATTACAAGGGTGGCCTTGCGATCACTACCATCATGGCCTGCGCCATCTTTTCTGCGATCAGCGGTTCAAATACGGCAACCGCAGCCACCATGAGCACTGTCGCCATCCCTGAAATGAAGAAGTATAATTATCATCCCCAACTGAACGCCGGTTCTGTGGCAGCGGGGGCTACTCTGGGAGTACTCATTCCTCCGAGCATTGTTCTTGTCGTATACGGTCTCTACACAGGACAGTCCATCGGCAAACTCTTCTTCGGCAATGTGATCCCGAGCGCCATTCTGACCGTACTCATCGCCGCCACTGTCTTCTACATCTGCTGGCGCCATCCCGATTGGGGACCAAAGGGACCGAGGAGCACATGGAAACAACGGCTTCTGGCCATCCCTGACCTCGCCGACATCTTCATTCTCTTTGCCATCATCATGTACGCCCTTTTTACCGGCGTTGTCACGGCCACTGAGGCGGCGGCGGCGAGCTGCGCCCTGGCGCTGCTTCTCTGCATAAGCCGACAGAAGCTTTCGTGGGACGGATTCATCACCTCCATCGTCGATACGCTCCGCATCTCATGCCTGGTATTCATGATCGTCGCAGGAGCCGTAATTTTTGGTCGTTTTCTCGCCATCACCCGTCTTCCCTTTGAAGCAGCCGGATGGATTTCAACCCTCGCACTCCCTCACTGGGCCCTCTTCTGGATCATTATTATCTGCTATATCATCGGCGGTTGTGTCATGGATGCCCTCGCCTTTCTGCTCGTCTCTCTGCCAATTTTCTATCCCATCGTCACACAGATGGGATATGATCCCATCTGGTTCGGCCAGGTTATCACTATCGTCACCACAATGGGGTCAATCATGCCGCCAATTGGGATATGTTGCTACGTTGTTGCAGGCATGGCCAAGGATATCCCCTTGGCAACAGTTTTCAAGGGAAGCGCGTACTATCTTCCTGCATACCTTCTCGCCATTCTTTTTCTGCTGCTCTCGCCCTACTGGACTGTCCTGGTCCTTTCGGACCTCGTCCGATGACGACACATCCCGGCCCGGGGCCATTTTGACGATCTGGAGGAGTATAGTGATGAAAACAATACTGGTCAGAATAGATGGGGTGCTTCTTGGGGTTTTTCTGTCTCTTCTGCTTCTCCCTTTTTATGCCGATGCCCGCACACTAACTCTCGAGGAGAGTTTCGAGGCAACAATAATGGCACAGCGTGTGGAAGAAAAGACCTTTTTTGTTGATACAAGCCCCAGTCCTTCAAAGAAAGATCTTTTGGCAACGGTGACAATAGAAGGATTGACTTCAGGTGACAAAAAATGTTCGGGAAATATTGAGATAAAATATCTGATCGATGAGGGGGACCCGTACGTCGGTACCTTCACCGTCACTGCATGCGGCAGCCACAAACTCAGTACGGTCGGCCGCGTACGGTATCTCTATTTTCGGTTTTTGAACACCACCGATGTCCCGGCAAAACTCCGTATCGGAATCAGGTTTACCTGGGAGGAGAAATGAGGACTCTCAGAGACCTTCGCCTGAGATAATCCTGAGAATCTCCACGTAGCGCTGCCGCGTCTTCTCTGCCACACCAGCGGGTAGATGCGGTCCGGGGTACTGTTTGTTCCAGTCCAGCGTATTGAGGTAGTCCCTGACAATCTGCTTGTCGTAGCTATCCTGAGGCTTTCCCGGTTCATAGGCTTTCTTCGACCAGAATCGCGACGAGTCAGGTGTCAGAACCTCGTCTATGATAAGGATCTCGCCATCCACCAGGCCGAATTCGAATTTCGTATCCGCTATGATAATGCCCCGGCTGTCGGCAAAATCCCGGGCTTTTTCGTAAACACCAAGGCTGAGGGCTCTCACCTTCCCGGCCAGATCCTTTCCTATATGTTTTTCCATCACCTCAAAAGAAACATTCATATCATGGCCTTCGTCGGCCTTCGTCGACGGCGTAAATATAGGCTCGGGGAGCTTCGCCGACTCGACAAGCCCCTGAGGCAGTGAAATACCGCATATTTTGCCCGATTCTCTGTACTCGCTCCATCCCGAACCGGCGAGATAACCCCTGACAACGCATTCGAAAGGAATGACCTGAGCTTTTCTCGCAATCAAACTTCTTCCGCTCAGGAGATGGCTGTAAGCTTTTATGGCATCGGGGAACTTTTCGACATCCGCTTCAATGACATGGTTCGGCACAAAGGCATCCATCTGCCGGAACCAGAAAAGAGAAAGTTTCGTCAGCACCTTGCCCTTGTCCTCAATGCCTGTAGGGAGAACAACATCAAAGGCCGAGAGGCGGTCGGTGGCAACGATGAGAAGCCGATCGCCCAAATCGTAAACATCCCGCACCTTGCCCTTGCGGCACGGGCCAACGTTTTTCAGATCCGTTTCAAGAAGCACTCCTGCCATATTACAACCCCCTTACTCTTCTTAACCTTCGCGTTCAAATTCCGATTTGGGAGCGCCGCAGATAGGGCAGACCCACTCCTCGGGAAGGTCATCAAAAGAAGTGCCGGCAGCTATTCCCGAATCAGGGTCGCCCTGATCTGGATCATAGACATATCCACAGACCTTACATTTGTATTTGACCGACCCGGCCGCTTTAGACTGAGGAGCTTCGGCTTCTTCCTTGATGTACGTAGGAGCGGTTTTCGGCGACTTCCCTCCCTTGATCTGATGGTAGTAAGCATACGTCATGGGCTCAGCATCGCTGAGAATCTCGCAGTCAATGATCTTGCCGATAAAAATCGTGTGTGTCCCAACGTCGGTCGTACTCAATACCTCACATTCCATATAGCCTATGGTCTTTTCCGTTACAATAGGAGCACCGGTAATCCCCAGTTTATACACAACATCCTTGAATTTGTCCGTATCCCGTCCCGACTTGAACCCAAACTGGCCAATCAGGGTCATGGGAGCCTCTTTTGCAAGGATGGAGACCGTAAAAACCTTGCTCGCCATGATAAACTCCCAGGTGAGATTCTGCTTGTTGATGCTGATCGCCATCGTCGGTGGATCAGATGTAATCTGAAATGCCGTGTTGGCGATTTGACCGTTGATCTTGCCATCTTTTTTTGAACTGATTATGTAGAGCCCGTAGCAGATCTTCTGAATAGCCCGAATATTCATTCTCTTCCTCCCTTTTATGCCTTCCGTTTGTTATCCGTCAAAAGACATGCTCTGCAGATCCATTGTACCCTGTTTTCCCCGCTTTATTCCAGCCCATTTTTCAGGAGCTGGGGGAAGAGGCTTTCTATGCGTTCACTCGAAGAAGATCGCTGTAAAACGTGCCAATCCGGTCTACCATCCTGTCTTTGGCAAATTCCGTTACCGCCCGCTTTCTGCCCTCCTCGCCCATCCCTTTCCTGAGAAGAGGATCGGCAAGAAGCCCTTCGGCCGCATCGCGGAGAGCGCCGGGGTCTTTCGGGGCCACAACGAGTCCCGTCTTTCCGTGAACGTTGACAAATGATGTTCCCGTGCCCAGTTCCGTCGAGATCACCGGGACACCGCTGGCCATAGCCTCTACCTGAACAAGACCATACGCTTCGCTTCGTTCCGAGGCAGGCAGAACAAAGATGTCTGCAGCCTGATAGTACGGGGCCAGTGCGGCTTCAGGGAGTTCACCGAGAAAGATGACCTTTTTCTCCAGATGCATCGACCGCACCGCTTCCGCAAGGGGTCCGGCCATCGGCCCGCTCCCGACAACAAGAAGCCGGGCCGGAATAGCCTCCATGGCCTGGACGAGATACTGAAGGCCTTTGTAGTAGCGCAACTTCCCGACAAATACAAGAAGGGGTGTCCCATATTTCCGGCGTATCGCTATCGCTTCATCATGGCGGGACCTGAGAAAAGGTTCAAGATCGATTCCGAGGGGGATAACACGGCATTTGTCTGCAAAGGGCCTCAGATGTTCAGACGTGACAATATATCTGTCACTCGTCGCAATGATGCCGTCAACCCTTTTGAGAAGCCTTCTCAGCCAGGGCCGGTAAAAACGGAGGTACGTTTTCTGCCGTACGATGTCACTGTGGTAGGTCAGAATGGTCGCCGTCCCTCGGGAGAAGATAAGCTGAGCCACCTCTCCGACAGGGTACGGGTGGTGAAGATGAACGATATCGGGCCGTTCCCGTCTCAGACACAGAGGAAGGCTGATGCTCAGAGGCGTCGACGCTACCGTCGCCATCCTGCCGGCCTTGACAACCCTCACCCCCCCGAGAGATTCGGTACTCGTTTTCCACGACGGACCGGTCACCAGAACCGTCACATCATTGCCTCCGGCCGCCTGGGCTTCGGCAACAGTCTTGATGTGGTTTTCCATTCCTCCGAGAACGGGAAAATAATCCTTATAGACATGAAGGATGCGCATGGAAATCACGAAGGGCTCAGGTAGAGAGAAGAGAAGGGAGGGCGTACACCACCTCCTGACCGGCCCTTATCCCTCGATTGTACCATAGAGGGCACCCCCGTTCAACGGGCCAGGCTTCACTTTTCGCTCCCCGCCTCCAGGAGAACATCGCCGATCCGGAAAATACGCTGCAACGACCGTCTTCATCGCCCCAACCCCCATACCTTTTTCGGCGACACGGTGAGGACTGTTCAGAGCGATGGCTGGCATCTAACTGCTCAGTGCATCCCGGTAAACTGATAGAGTCTGGCGAACCGTCCTGTCCCAGGTAAAGTCCGCCGCCCGTCGGGCACCAAGAGAACCGAGGCGATCCCGATACGCACTGTCATCGAGAAGCATCTCGATTTTTCCTGAAATATCGTTCACATCATAGGGATCCACCATGACGACAGAAGACCCTCCGATTTCTCGAAAACTTGGAATGTTGCTGCAGACAACCGCTGTTCCTGATGCCATGGCTTCCAGGACCGGGAGACCGAACCCTTCGTAGTGAGAGGGAAAGACAAAAACATCGGCACCTCCGTACAGTGCCGGAAGGTGATCGTCCGAAACGGGACCAAGAAAGCGGACCTCATTCTCCAGGCCATTGAGTCGGACCTTCTCCACAGACTCGTTGTAACGGCCATCCCAATGACCGGCAATCACCAGTTTCTCCTGCCTCTTCCTGAGGGACTGCCATGCATCCACAAGGGCCGGCAGATTTTTGTGCGGTTTATTGGCCCCTACATAGAGAACATATCGCTCCGGCAGATTGTATGTCTCCCTCACCCTTATTGTCTCCTCCGGCTTGTGTTCAAAGAACCGGCGGCTCACGCCGAGATGGGTGGTAACAACCTTGGCAGGATCGACATTGAATATCCTGACAAGATCAGACTTGGTAGAATCGGATACGGAAATGATTCTCCTCACTCTGCGAAAAACAAGAGCATTCGCTATTCTGTAGACCCACCGCTGCCTCACAGTAAAATACTGTGGGTAGATAAGGGGGATAAGATCATGACAGGTGACAACCGAGGGGATACCCGGATTGAGGGGCATCCCGTAATAAGGGCTATGGTAGAGGTCTGCCTCGGTCCTCTCCAAAACCCTGGGGATCGTCCATTGCTGGGACAAGGAAAAGGGCGACGACGGACACTCAATCACTGGCAGCGCCGGCAGGGAAAGTCGGTCTCCACCGATACAGCCGTAGAGCTGAGAGACGGATGGAGCCCACTCCGAGGCGGCCAGCCCCCTGAGGAGATTGACCGTGTACCGGCCTATTCCGGGAAAATGGTCGGTCACGGTACGGGCATCAACAACAATTTTCACGCTACCGTCCTGTAACAATCCGGTAAGGAATGAGAAGAAACCTTATGAACAGGGCTGGCAGACAGCCATAGTGTTTGTGGTAAAACAGCTCAAGGCTGTCGTAGTAAGCTCCGCCAGCCTGGGGATTCTTTTCAGCGCTCTTCCCGCCGACATGGGTTACAGTCGTATGGGGAAAATACACCACCTTCCATCCGGACATTCTCATTCGCAAACAGAGGTCATTATCTTCGAAAAACATGAACATCGTTTCGTCCAGGTAACCGATGCTCTCAAAGACAGCCTTCCGCGTCATCAGACACGCTCCTGACACCCAGTCGACCTCTTTCGTTTCTCCCGTTTCCCACCGGTGCAGGGAGCGGTCGAACAGAAACCGTGCAACCCCCCGGGCCAAGAGGTATGTGAACCGTGGGTCTCGCCCAAAGAGGAACGGCTGTACTCTCCCATCTTCCCTGACAAGGCGGGGGCTCACAGCACCTACTGACCTATTTTTGTCGAGAAACGAGCAGAGATCCCTTATTGTATTTCTGCCGACGTATGCATCGCTGTTGAGCAGGAGTACATACTTTCCCGAAGCGGTCTTCAATCCGACATTCACAGCACGGGCGTAGCCCATGTTCGCTTCGTTTTTTACAACCATGACCAGGGGAAACTGATCCTCCACCATCGCCACGCTTGAATCGGTCGACCCATTGTCCACCACGATGACCTCGATCTTCCGGTCGGCATAATCGCCGGCAAACAGAAACGTCAGGCACGATCTTAGGCAATCGCATGTATTCCAGTTGACAATTATGACAGAGACGTCACTCTTTATAGCCATAAAAGATCTCTGTGCCGGCCCCTGTTAAACGGTCCGGCAGTCTCACGCCTTCCCCTCTCTATA
>CAYQXL010000015.1:16574-50933 GCA_964421445.1 uncultured Pseudomonadota bacterium | reverse complement strand
GTGAGGGCGGCATAGTGATTCCGTGTTTTGAGGTTCTTTTTCAGTGCCTTGATGCGCTGGTAGCTGAAGATGCCCGATGCTTCGAGATCCTTCAGAAGATCGGTGTGGTCGGGGAAGTATTTTTTGTGGAGAAGCTGATAGAGCCGTATCATGAGGCCCGCCCTTTCCCGGTCCCTCTCTCCCGTATTGCCGGCCCTGGCGAGGGCCTTGATGATGCGCTGTCTGTCCCAGGAAAGGAGGCCCGGGAAGTCGTCGTGGGTCTCGCTCCCGAGAATCTGGAAGAGGGTATACATCTCGTCGAAATATTCCCCCTTGTTCGAAACATCGCGGAAGACCTCATCGGGAAGGTGGCGGCGGAGGAAGTCCTTGTCCCCTGTGCGCCAGAAGCGGAATACATCCTCGATGAAGTAGACGAGAAGACTGTTACTCTCGACATGGGACTGTTTTCTGAGGAAATGGATAAGTTTGTCGTTCCGGAAAGAGAGTTCGTCAACCTTCGTTGAGATGTCCCTGAGTTCCCCTTCGGCGCCGATCTCCTTGAAATAGACGGGAAAGATGCGAAGGAGCTGTTTGACAAGGTTGTACGCAGGGGTGATATCGCTGTTCAGGAGGGCCGAAATGTCTCTCTGGACGAGATCGGTGTCGCGAATAAAGATGCCGCCCAGCTTGAGGTTGACGATGAGCGCCGAAAGGAGGCGCTTTGTCCACCGGGGTTTCAGGGCGATGATTTCGAGCCAGGCCCTGATATTCATGACGTGATGAGGGTTGACCTGGACCTGCCATTCTGCCGTCGTTCCCCCTACCTTCGGCTGTTCGAAGCCGAATTTGATCATCTCTTCGATGAGCGTATTGACGAGAAAATGGTTGTTGAGGACGAAGACCTCACGGGCGATTGTTGTGATGCAGTCGATGATGGCGCCACGGTCTTTATACCGTGATGCGCTCCTCTTCAGGAGGGAGAAGAGGGAGACGAGGAAGTCCTGGAGCCGCTCGGGCTGTTCTTCCCGGAAGACGAGCCTCAGGCACCGGTTGATCTCCCTGAGTGTGACGGTCGAAAGATCGGACAAGCCCGGGACGCGCATCATGTTGAAGAGGAAGTCGAGCTTCACCAGGTGTTCGTATCCCCCAAAGACAGGGGCCGATTCGAGCGTATCTGCCGTAAGGAGGTAGCCGTTTGAGATCTGGCCGAAATCGGGCAGATCATCGTATGCACCGATCAGGGCTTCATCGAGGGTCAGATGGCTGTCCAGTTGTTCCAGTCTGGCGAGAAGCTCCGAGAGGTACCTGTGGCACAGGGGACCGACGATCTCGCCGTAGGTTGCATAGGCTTCATCCTTCTTTCCTTTTTCCTGAAACCAGAGGGAAGGGTCGGGCTGGGTGAGCCAGAAGGAGTACGTGGCCCGGAAGACGAGAAAAAGAAAGCGGACAAAAGAATCGCCTGTGATGTCTGCCCGGTGTTCACTCAGAAAATGCGTCAGGTTTCGCGAATATCCCGAGGCTTTCTTGAAGAGGAGAGGGTCTTTCGATGCCTGGGCGAAAAGATCGTCGCCGAGGGTGCAGAAGAGGCCCATGTTCCGTTCTGTCGTGTCGCCGCTGTTTCCGATGATCGTGTTGATGAAGTCGAAGAGATAGCGGATCGCCGTCTCGCGGACATCCTCGTCGCCGGCCCGTGAGATGATCTCTGTATAGATGACCAGAAAGACCCGGAGGCCGTCGAGACCGTTGGCGTGAGAGTTGAAAACGTAAAAATCGCCGATCGAGACAGCCCGAAGCTCCTTGAGGACAAAGGCCCAGTTGACGTAGGGGTGGTTAAGTTCGAGGAGCAGTTCCCGGACCCTGGAGAGAACGCCGAAATGCTTGTCGGCGATGGTGAGAAGGATTGCCTGGGATGCCGGGATCTCGACTGTGACGGCCGTCCGTTCGAGGTTCACCTTGAGGGCTTTTGAATCGATTGTCTGCGGTGATTGTTCCATCCTGTCTCCTGCGGTGGTTTCAGATATTCTTCCGTTCCTGCGGGAGAGCACATGCCCCGGAGGACGTAAAAGACCCGTTGAGGGCCGGTAAAAGATATAGGTTACTTGGAAAAGGCTTCTTTTGCAAGAAGCAATGAATAAGCTGAATTCGCTTCAAATGCCTGCGGCTCCGGTGTAGAATGTACCCGTACCGAAATCCTGGAAGGAGGCATCCATGAAGGCAGGAAAGACCGCAGGCGTTGTGCTTCTGATTCTTCTTTTTTGTCTCGGGTTCCTTGTTGCCCCTGTCTGTGCTGATGATCTCAGCACGACTCAGCCGACAACAGTGACGTGTTACCTCGGAGATCCGTCGGAGAACGAACTCGTCGGGACGATCGATATCGCCTACCCGGCGATGGCGACGTCAACGTGCAATACGGTTTTCATTGACTGCAAGGGCCGGTGTACGGGCTGTTTCATCGACCGGGATGCAGGAGAAGTCTGCCGCTGACATCGCTTTCAGGGTACTGCGAAACGGGCGGGATGGACGTGACGAGGGTAAAAAAATGGGCTCACGATGGTGAGCCCATTTCTGTCATTCCCTTGGTTATAGTGTTACTTGACCTGTTTTGATTTGAATTTCTCAACAAGCTTCGGAACGATCTGATACATGTCGCCGACGACGCCGATCGATGCTGCCTTGAAGATCGGTGCATCAGGATCTTTGTTGATAGCGACGATACAGTCCGATGTTCTCATACCGGCGAGGTGCTGAATGGCACCGGAAATACCGCAGGCGATGTAGATTTTCGGCTTCACTGTCTTGCCGGTCTGTCCTACCTGGTGCTCGTAGGGAATCCATCCTGAGTCAACGGCCGCACGGGAAGCTCCGACAGCTCCGCCGATGACGTCGGCCAGTTCTTTCAGCATGGCGAATCCGTCTTCCTTGCCAACGCCTCTGCCGCCGGAGACGATGATGTCTGCTTCGACGAGGTTGACGGCGAAAGCGGACTGGATGAACTCAACGACTTTCGTCATCGCTTCGTCGTCCGATACGGAGAATGCTTCCTTCACGACTTCAGCCGTCTTGCCTGCATCCTTTTCGCTCATGGCGAAGGCTTTCGGCCGGACTGTGGCGATCTGGGGCTGGGCTTTTTCGTTGATCACGGAGACCGTGTAGTTGCCACCAAAGGCGGCCCGTGTCATTTTCAGTTTGCCACCATCCACTGCGAGGCCGATGGTGTCTGTGCAGAGGCCGAAGCCGAGCTGTGCGGCGCTTGCGGCTGCCACATCTGTTCCCTGGCTCGTTGCCCGGAAGAGGGCGACCTCAGGTTTGAATTTCTCAAGCAGAAACGTTGATGCCTTGGCATATGCGTTTGCCCGGAAGGTCTTGAATTCGGGACCCTCTACGGCAAAAACCTTTGTTGCTCCGTAACATGCCGCTTCCTTGGCAAGATCGTCCACTTTCTCGCCGATAACAAAAGCGCATACATTTGAGCCTAAAGCGGCGGCGAGATCCTTCCCGATGCCGAGAAGCTCGAATGACATGGCGCTAATCTGGCCCTCTTTATGTTCAATATATACCCATACATCGTTTGCCATTTTCGTCCCTCCTCCGTTATTTTATAACTTTCAGGTCAAGAAGACGGTCGACAACGGTGGCCGCTACGTCTTCAGCTTCGCCTTTAAGGATTTCGCCGGCTGACCTTGGAGGCGGTACTGCAATCTCAACGACCTTTGTGGAAGCGCCGTTCTTGCCGACTTTACCTGTATCAACGCCCAATTCTCCCGCGTTCCATTTGGGGATCTCGACCTTGGCGGCCTTTCTGATTCCCATCAGGTTGGGCAGTCTCGGTTCGTTGATGCCCTTGATGACCGAAACGACTGCAGGCAGTTTTGCCTCAACAACTTCTGTACCGCCCTCGATCGCTCTCTCGACGACGATCTTCTTGCCTGCTGCATCGATTGACCGTACTTTTGATACGTAAGTGAGCTGGGACCATCCGAGGACGGCTGCCAGTTCGGCACCTACAACACCGGTGTTGCCGTCTGTCGACTGCTTTCCGCAGAAGACGACGTCGATGTCGCCGGCTTTCTTGATACCGGCGGCCAGAACGCATGCCGTCGAGTACGTATCAGAGCCTGCAAATGCCGCGTCGGAAAGGAGGTAAACCTCATTAGCCGTCAGGGCAAGCGCGTTTCTCAGTACATCCTGTGCCTTCTCTGGGCCAACCGAAAAGACAACGATGTCGCCATCGTAATTTTCCCTTGTCAGCAGTGCCTCTTCAAGAGCAAATTCGTCGAAGGGATTGGTGATGGAATCCATATCCTCCCTCTTAAGACTGCCCCCCGGGATGTCCCATTTTATTTCGGCTTCAGTGTCGGGAACCTGTTTTACACATACTCCTATTTTCACAGCGCCCTCCTTGAATTGATTTATTCACCCTTGAATGCGGGTTTTCTCTTTTCTACAAAGGCTGTCATGCCTTCTTTCTGATCTTTTGTCGCAAAACAGAGACCAAAGTCCTTTGCTTCAAGCATCAGGGCCTCGTCGATTCCGAGCGAAAGGCTCCTGTTGATACATTCCTTGGCGAGCCTGACAGAGAAAGGACCGTTTGCCCTGATCTGGTTTGCTACTGCCATCGCTTCTTTCATCAGTTCGTCGTGGGGGACGACCTTGTTGACGAGGCCGAGCTGAAAGGCTTCGTCAGCGGTGATCATTTTTCCCGTATAGACGAGTTCCCTGGCGCGGGCAAGGCCGCAGAGCTTTGCCGCTCTCTGGGTACCGCCGAAACCGGGGAAGATACCGAGGGTTGTCTCGGGGAATCCGACCTTCGCCTTCTCCGACATGTAGATGAAGTCGCAGGCGAGGGCCACTTCGAACCCTCCGCCGAGGGCGAATCCGTTTACTGCGGCGATCGTTGGCTTGTCGATCTTTTCGAGCATCGAGATCGCTTCATGGCCTCTCTGGGAGAAATTCATTCCCTCGAGCGCCGTCATGTCCTTCATTTCCAGAATATCCGCTCCCGCTATGTACGCCTTTCCCTCGCCTGTGGTGACGACGACCCTGACATCAGGATTCATATACAGGAATTCGCACGCTGCCTTCAGGTCGTCGAGGGTCTCTGAATTGAGAGAGTTGAGCGCCTTGGGCCGGTTGAATTTCAGGAGGGCGATGCCGTCCGTGATTTCCAGTATAAGGTTGTTGTAGGTCATGGTCACTATGCCTCGCACTCGATGATTGCTGCCAGACCCTGTCCGCCACCGATACACATGGAGACGAGACCATACCGGAGACCGAGTCTCTTCATCTGGTACAGGGCTGTTGTCACCAGCCTGGCACCGGTGCAGCCGATGGGATGGCCGAGGGAGATTCCGCCGCCGAAGACGTTGCACTTGTTCATGTCGATCTTCAGTTCCCGGATACATGCAAGGGACTGGGAGGAGAAAGCCTCGTTCAGTTCGATAAGGTCGATCTGATCGAGGGTCATGTTCGCTTTCTTGAGTGCCTTGCGGATTGCAGGAATAGGTCCGAGGCCCATGTATGCCGGATCGAGACCGCCGTTTGCCCAGGAGATCATTTTGCCCATCGGCTTGATGCCGAGTTCATTTGCTTTCTCTCTCGTCATCATGACAACCGCTGATGCTGCGTCATTGAGACCTGAGGCGTTTCCTGCGGTGACGGTGCCGTCTTTCCTGAATGCAGGAGCGAGTTTTCCCATCTTTTCGACGTTCGTATCCATCGGTCTTTCGTCTGTGTCGAATACTTTGGGGTCGCCTTTCTTCTGGGGGATGAGGACAGGAACGATCTCATCTTTGAAAAGGCCGTCCCGGATCGCCTTCATGGCTCTCTGGTGGCTGATGGCGCCAAATTCGTCCTGCTCCAGCCGGGTGATGCCGTATTTTGCAGCGATGTTCTCAGCGGTGTTGCCCATATGGTATCCGTAGAATATCTCCCAGATGCCGTCGAGAACCATCAGGTCGATCGCTTTTGTATCGAACATTCTGGCGCCGAACCGGAGTGCCGGGAGTGCGTACGGTGCGAGACTCATATTTTCCATGCCGCCGGCAACGACGACATCGTTATCGCCACATGCGATGGACTGGTCTGCATTGATGATGGCCCTGAGTCCTGAAGAGCAGACTTTGTTGATCGTGTAGGCCGAGGTCTCTTTCGGAACGCCGCCGAATATGCTCGCCTGCCGTGCCGAGTTCTGGCCAAGTCCTGCCTGGAGAACGTTGCCCATGACCACTTCGTCGATGATGACTTCTTTTGCGTTCGGGTCAAAATCGTAGTACTTTGCTTCCAGTTCGGTGTCCGTATTCCCCTGGAAGATGTCCGGTGCCACGTCTCTGTCTTTGTTTTTGGAAGGGCGTATACCGGCTCTCTTGATTGCCGCATTGATTGCGAGTCCCCCGAGTTTTACTGCAGGTACATCTTTGAGGGATTGTCCGAACTGGCCGATGGCCGTTCTTGCACATGAAACGATTACTGCTTCTCTCATGGTCCGCTCCTTTCTATTCAATTGAAAAAAATTTCACAAGTTTTTATCGTAACCTGTCTAATTTGTCAACCATTTTTAGACTTTAAGAGACCTTTGCGCCGGGAGGCCGAAATGGGCCAGGGACGGATAAAAACGGGCCGGAGTGAGCGAAAAAAAGCTTTTGTTGATTAAAAATCTTTTTTCGGTTTTATTCTTGGGAGAAAAATGCCGAAGGCGGGACTCGAACCCGCACAGACGTACGCCTACTAGACCCTGAACCTAGCGCGTCTACCAATTCCGCCACTTCGGCATTATGTTGGGAAATTATATATCTGTAATGGAGAGACATGTCAAGGGGAAGGTATGAAAATTTTTGAGAGTCTTGAAGAATGTACATCATTTAAAAATCCCGTGCTTACGATCGGAAACTACGATGGCCTCCATGTGGGCCACAGGGAGATCATCAGGAGGGTCTGCGCCAGGGCTGCGGAAATCGACGGTACGGCCATGCTCATGACGTTCAACCCCCATCCCCTCACCCTTGTCCGGCAGGACCGGTATGTTCACGTGATCACACCTCCCGACGTCAAGAAGCGTCTCATCGGGGAAACGGGCATCGATGTCCTCTGGATCGTCCCCTTCACCGAGGAGTTCAGGGCATTGAAGGCGGAAACGTTTGTGGAGGATATCCTACTGTCGAGGATCGGCATAGAAGGGCTGATTATCGGTTTTGATTTCAGGTTCGGTTCGGGGGGGGAGGGCAATGTCGATATGCTCCGCCGCTATTCTGCCGAACGGGGCTTCTATTTTGAATCGGTCGATCCGGTGACCGTAGAGGGAGAAAAAGCTGGGAGTAACAGGATCAGACGGATGATCGCCGAAGGGAACGTGGCAAAGGCGAAGATCTTTCTCGGCCGGCCGTACATGATCGAAGGGACTGTTGTCAGAGGTCACGGCCGGGGCAAGGGTCTCGGCTTTCCGACGGTCAATCTCGACACGAGTTTTGAACTGATCCCTGAACGGGGTGTCTATATCACAGAGGCCGAAACGGCCGGCGGGTGTTTCCCTGCTGTTACGAATATTGGATACAACCCGACCTTCGGGGATGGCCGTCTTTCCATTGAGACCCATCTTCTCGACTATTCAGGCGACCTCTACGATTCCCGTCTGGCCCTCTCTTTCCATGAACGGCTCAGGGGAGAGATCCGTTTCTCCTGTGTCGATGCCCTCGCCGAGCAGATCCGGTATGATGCCGACAGAGCCCGGGACTACTTCAGAAAGAACGCCGCCTGATGATCACCATATCAGGTCTCGGCAAATCGTTCGGGCTTCAGACTGTCTTTGAAGACGTCTCGTTTACCATCGGAGACGGTGAGAGGGCAGGTCTTGTCGGACGGAATGGCAGCGGGAAGACGACCCTTTTTCGGATACTCCTTGGAGAGGAGAAGCCTGACGGAGGGACCGTGGCGATTCCCAAGGGATACCGGATAGGCCACCTCTCCCAGCATATCGATTTCCGGGAGGGAACGGTCCTCGGTGAAGCGTGCCGGAATCTGCCCGCCGACGATGACGGGACAGACAGAACGTTTCAGGTCAAGACGATACTCCAGGGTCTCGGTTTCGGTCAGCACGATTTCGGACGAAAACCCGGCGAGCTGAGCGGAGGATACCAGGTCCGGCTCAACCTGGCCCGGCTTCTCGCATCGGACCCTGATCTCATCCTCCTCGACGAGCCGACGAACTATCTTGACATTCTCTCGATCCGGTGGCTCGAACGGTTCCTGAGGGGGTGGAAGAGAGAGATGGTTCTGATAACCCATGACCGGGAATTCATGGACTCGGTGACGACGCACACCATGGCCATTCACCGGGGAAAGATCAGAAAGATACAGGGCTCGACGGAAAAGATGTACGGTCAGATCATGCAGGATGAGCAGGTTCACGAACAGACACGGCTCAACGAAGAGAGGGTGCGCCGTGACCTTGAGCGGTTTATTAACCGTTTCCGGGCCCAGGCCGCCCGGGCCAGGGCTGTCCAGTCGAAGATCAGGAGCCTTGAAAAACGGGAACCCCTGGAAAAGCTGGCCGGCGAACAGACGCTCGAATTCGAATTCTCCTACAGCCCCTTTCACGGTAAATGGCTTCTCGAAGCACGGGACCTCTGCTTTTCCTACGACAACAGTCCCGAACTGCTTGGAGGATTCCATCTGGCCGTCAAGAAGGGTGACAGGATCGGCGTCATAGGACGGAACGGACAGGGAAAGACGACGCTCCTCAATCTCCTTGCCGGTGACCTTGCCCCTGTCTCCGGGGCTGTGGTCGTCCACGACAACGTTGAAATCAGCCACTTCAACGAGAAGAAGGTCGGCAACCTCGGTCCCGACAACACGGTGGAGGAAGAGATGTCGTCTTCTCTGGGGGCCGTGGGACGGAAGGCGGTCCGCGGTATCTGCGGTGCCATGATGTTTACCGGCGACAAGGCCCTGAAGAGAATCCGTGTTCTTTCGGGCGGCGAGAAGAGCCGCGTTCTTCTGGGAAAGCTCATCGCCAGTCCTTCGAACGTCCTCATTCTCGACGAGCCGACGAACCACCTCGACATGGAATCGATCGACTCACTCATCGAGGCCCTCGACACATTCGAAGGGGCTCTGATCATCGTGACCCACAGCGAGATGATGCTCAAGTCCCTGGCAAAGCGTCTCGTTGTCTTCGATGAGAGCGGTCCGTCAATCTTTGAAGGGACGTACCAGGACTTTCTCGACCGTGTCGGATGGAAGAGCGAAGCCTCCGATGCCGCTCAGGCCAGGGAAAGAGAGTCTTCCGAACGGCGGCGGATCGACCGGAAGGAACTGAGGAGGCAGAGGGCTGATGTCATTTCGCGACGTTCAAAAATTATAACGCCCCTGCGGGAACGTATGGAAGAATTGGAGCGAAATATAGTAACCTTGGAGAGAAAGATCGATGAGGACAACAGGGACGTGTTGACGGCGATAGAGAGAGGGGATGGAAAAGCGATTCAGAGCCTCTCCATTTCTATCCATAACGGCAGAAAAGAGATCGATGAATCGTTCGATGAACTGGAACGAGTCTCCCTTGAATTCAACAAATGGTCGAGGGAGTTTGACGAGGAGCTGAAAATTCTCGGAGAGGAAGACGAGGGTGCTACGGCTTCTTCCTGATTTTCTTTGCTGTACAGGGCATATTTTTTGCGACAACGGCCTTTTTCTTCGTGCAGTAGAGGGCCACAAAGGTCCTGCAGCTTCCCGACCCGTCCAGCGCCTCATCCCGGGGCGTTTCAGCGTACCGGCACATGAGATCACAGAAATTAAGAATCTTATCCATGAAAGGCAGTCCTGATGCAAAGTATGCCCGATAAACAGTGTCAAAGTAAAGAGGCCCGGGAGAAGAATAGTTTCTCAGGATCGCTGAGAGGCATGGACCTGGCCGTTGTTGATGTTGAAACCTCCGGCGGAACAGCGGCTTTCGACCGGATCATAGAGGTCGCTGTCCTCAGAATCAGGGGCGGAGACGTGATCGATTCGTTCGCCACCCTTGTGAATCCTGAGAGGCCTGTCTCAGGATTTATCGAGGACCTGACGGGGATACGGAACTGGGACCTTCGCCGGGCCCCCGCATTTGCCGATATAAAGGACGAGCTTTTCCGGTATTTTCAGGACGCCGTTTTTGTGGCCCACAACGCCGGTTTCGATTATGATTTTCTGAAAGAGGAGTTTGAAAGGCAGGGGCTGACGCTCAGTGTTGCGAGAATCTGTACCATGCGCCTTTCCCGGACACTCTACCCTCAATTCAGGAAACACAGTCTTGACGCCCTCATCGAGCGGTTCGAATTCTCCTGTCCTGACAGGCACCGCGCCCTGGGCGATGCGCTGATTCTCCGCCAGTTTCTCCGGGTTGTCATGGACCGTTTCCCGGAGGAGAAGATTATGAAAGCCATACGGAAGGTTACAAAGGGCATCGAACATCTGCCCTGTTCTACGGGTTGATCCTGATGACGGCGATGCATTTCCCCTGTATCTCTACGTTCCGTGCCGCCTGGAAGATGGGGGCCATGTAGGGATTACAGGGCTGGAGCCGGACCGTCTCTCCTTCGAAATAGACCTTTTTCAGTGTCACTTCCTGTTCATTCTTTAACCAGCATGCGGCAACGTCGCCGTTGCGGATATCTCCCGTCTGTTCCATGATGACGATATCTCCATCACCGATCATGGCGTCGACCATCGAGTTTCCCTTAACCTCGAGGGCATAGACGGCCTTTTTTCCCTTCAGAATCTCGCCGGGGACATCGACGGACCGTTCGGTCCAGGTTGTCCATGTGCCGGCAGGCGGCACCCAGAGAGGCTGACCGGCGGCAATGACGCCGAGAAGGGGAACCTGCGAGGGGTTTCGGCTCTTCCGGGAAAGAACGATACTTCTGAACGTGTCGGGGCTCCGGGTTATGAGTCCCTCCTGTTCAAGGCGGGTGAGGTGGTAGTGAACGACGGATGTGCTCGTTATGCGGCAGTGGCGGGCTATTTCACGGATGGTGGGAGTGTAATCGTGGCGGTCCTTGAAATCCCCGATAAAATCGAGGATGCGCTGCCGTGTGGGAGATTGGCGGGACAGGGGATACCTCCTCACGAAGACCGTGGTGTCCTGAAAGGGAATCAGGCTTTCGTTGCCCGTATAATAGTAGAATAAATGTACTATCTTTGGTGTAGTGTGTCAAGAAAGAGCATGGAAGGAAAGGGTTCTTGCCATATAAGAACAAATGTTCTATAATTCTCTCCATGAGAATAGCCTGCCTGCTTATACCGCAGTTTTTCCTTCAGACAGAGACGATCCGCCGGGGGGTAAGGGAAGGGTTGATCGTAGTGACCGGTGATGACGGTCAGGGGGCCGGAAGGGTTCTCGATTGCTCCCGCGAGGTCTCTGCGATGGGGGTGAGACCGGGTCAACAGGTACAGGAGGCTTTTCGGCTCTGTCCGGAGGCTCTTTTTACAGAGGGAGACTGGAATCTCTCCCGTTCTCTGTGGCACCGGGCCACCGATGCCCTGAGGTTCTTTACGAGCCGCATCGAGGCGGACTGTCCCGGTACCGCCTATCTTGATATTACGAGGGCCGGGCGGTTTTATGGGGGAGAGGAACAGATAGCTTTGGCGATCAGGGAGAGGGTTTTTGAATCGACGGGCCTGAGGGGGAAAACAGGTGTGGGGAACGGGCGGTTTGTGGCCGCCGCCGGGGTATGGGGGGATTTCGGCGATATCTGCGTTGTTCCTCCGGGAAAGGAAAAAGCTTTTCTTTCGCCTGTGCCCGTAGCCGGCCTCCCCCTCGGTGACGATGTAAAGAAGGAACTGGCTTTTCTGGGCCTTGCGACGCTCGGGAAGATCGCCGCCATTCCGAAGGGTTCCTTTGTCACCCGTTTCGGAAAGGGAGGAAGGGATATCTGGTCAATGGCGAACGGCGAAGAGGACCGCTGTCCCGTTCGTTCCCTTCCCCCCTGTCCCGAGGTAAGAAAGGAAGCGGTGAGCGAAGTGCCCCTTGAAGGGCGGGATCAGGTCTGCGCCCTTGTCCGGAGCGCTGTTGACGAAACGATGAGGGAACTGGAAGAGACAGGGCAGGGGTGCCGCATGGCGAGCCTCTCCCTCTGTCTCCATGACGGCCGGTCTGTGGAACGGAGGTTTGTGGTCCGCTCTTCCGGAACGGCGAAAGAGGATCTTCTCCTGAGGATGGGGGCGTGGCTTGAATCGCTGGTTCTTCCCGCTCCTGTGGTGCGGTCCGTTGTCTCTGTCCCTGAAACGTTTCCGGAACGGCAGGATCAGGGGAGTCTTTTCACGAAGCAGTTCCGCCATACAGAGGCCATGAGGTTCATCAGGGGTTTTCTGAAAGCGAAGTACGGAGCCATGCCCCTCGTAAGGGCCGAAGAGGATGACCCCCACTCTCCCCTTCCGGAACGGCGGTTTCTGTTCAGGGAAGCATGAAACGTTCGCCGTACGATCCTGAAACAACAGGTGTCTTCCCCGGCGAAGGGGACCCGGAGGCGGTGACCGTGAGAGGGCGGTTCGTGAAGGTAAGAAAGATTACCAACACATGGCGCGTCGATGATGAATGGTGGCACAGGCCGGTGGCGAGGATCTACTATCGCCTGGAGCTTGAAAGCGGCGCTTCCGTCACCGTCTTTCGCGATCTCCTCACGTCTCTGTGGTACAGGCAGAACTATACAGGAGACAGCGATGAAGAAAGGGTACGTTGAACTCCATTGCCACTCCAATTTCTCCCTCCTCGATGGTGCGTCCCGTATCGAAAGCCTTGTAGACGCTGCCCGGAAGCTCGGGATGCCTGCCCTCGCCATCACCGACCACGACGGGCTCTACGGGGTTCCGGCGTTTTACAGGGAGGCGGTGTCGGCAGGCATACAGCCTGTCATAGGTTCCGAACTGACGCTTGCAGGGGGGCTTCATATAACGGTCCTTGTTTCCGGCATGAAAGGCTACGGGAATCTGTGCCGGCTTATCACCACCGCCAGGCTCTCCTCGCCCAAAGGGTCTGCCGTTCTTGATCCTGGTGCCCTCCAGGGAATGACGGAGGGGCTCATCTGCCTTTCAGGGTGCTCCAGAGGGCCTGTATATGCATTTCTCAAAGAGGGTGACAGAAAAAGGGCCATGAGAGAGGGGGAGGCACTCATCGACCTGTTCGGCAGGGACAATCTGTATATCGAACTCTCCCATCACCGCCATTACCACGACAGAGCCCTCTGCCACCGCCTTGTCGATCTGGCCGGGCGGTTGAATGTGGAAACGGTGGCGACCAACAATGTCCACTATGCCTGCCGTGACGATGCCATGCTTCACGATGTCCTTGTCTGCATCGGTAACAGGGTGACGATCGACCGGTCCGGTCCTTTCCGGAGGGGTAATTTCGAGTACTGCCTGAAGGGGTTCGACGAGATGGCGTCCCTCGATGGCCTGCCGCACGACGCCCTCTGCCGGACGGAAGAGATCGCCCGGCGGTGCAGGTTCGAACTCGATTTTTCGTCCTATTCCTTTCCCGACTATCCTGACAGGGGAGAGGAGAGTGCCGGCGCATATCTGAGGCGGATTGTCTTTGAAAGGGCACGGCAGAGGTACGGTGATCTCCCTTCCGAGGTCTCCGGAAGGCTCGACCATGAACTCGGCCTCATCGATACAAAGGGTCTCTCGGGATATTTTCTCATCGTTTTTGATGTCATGGAGTTTGCGAGAAAGGCGTCGATCCTTGCCCAGGGGCGGGGGTCGGCGGCAAGCTCCCTCGTTGCCTATGTCCTGGGCATCACCCCTGTCGATCCCCTCCGCCACCGGATCTTTGTGGGACGTTTTCTCAATGAGAGCGCCATCCCCGATATCGATGTCGATATTGCGACCAACAGGCGGGACGAAGTCATACGGTACCTGTACGGGAAGTACGGGAGTGACTATACTGCCATGGTCTGCACCTACGTGACGTTTCAGACGAGAAACGCCATCAGGGAGGTGGGCAAGGTCCTGGGACTCCCGGCTCATATCCTCGACAGAATGGCCAGGTCCACGTCACACTACGGCGGTTCGGCGGTCGTAGAGTCATTGAGGGAGGTTCCTGAATTCAGGCGGTATCTCGACACGGAAGCCTGGCGCCATTTCTGTTCCCTTTCGGCGAAGATCGCCGATTTTCCCCGCCATCTTTCGATCCATACGGGAGGGATGATCGTCAGTTCCCGTC
Organism: uncultured Pseudomonadota bacterium; assembly: GCA_964421445.1. Classification (GTDB taxonomy): domain Bacteria; phylum Desulfobacterota; class Syntrophorhabdia; order Syntrophorhabdales; family CAYQXL01; genus CAYQXL01. The sequence goes on along the minus strand of CAYQXL010000015.1, from coordinate 36,766 downwards.
CTCTCAACGGAATGGTTCCCCTTGAGCCTGCGAGGAGCGAAGGAAGGGTCGTGTGCCAGTGGGACAAGGATGGTGTCGACGATGCCGGTTTCATCAAGTTCGATCTCCTGGGATTGCGGATGCTTGCCATGATTGACGAGATCACGGTCCTTGTCAGGAAACACCGCCGTATCGACCTGCGGTATGACGATCTTCCTCCCGATGATCCGAGGGTCTACGATGCTATCGGGAGGGCCGACACGATCGGCGTTTTTCAGGTCGAGAGCCGTGCCCAGATGCAGACATTGCCGGGAATGAAGCCTCAGTCTCTGGAGGACCTGGCTGTTGAAATAGCAATCATACGGCCTGGCCCGCTCCAGGGGAACATGGTCCATCCGTACATCAGGAGGCGGCAGGGCAGGGAGCCTGTTACGTATTGCCATCCCTCTCTGATTCCCGTCCTTGGGGAGACGATGGGAGTGATTCTCTTTCAGGAGCAGATCGTTCAGGTGGCCTGTGACGCAGCCGGTTTTACATCAGGCGAAGCGAATACGTTGCGGAAGGTTCTGGGGAGAAAGAATGCCGAGGGTGAACTGGAGAAGTGGCGGAAGCGATTCATTGACGGTGCCCGGGCGCAGGGTGTGGACGAGGAAGCGGCTGTCGGCATATTCGACCAGATACGGAGATTCGCCGGATTCGGTTTCTGCAAGAGCCACGCCGCCAGTTTCGCCATCCTCTCCTATGCGTCGGCCTACTTCAAGGTCTACTATGCCCCTGAGTTCTACTGTGCCCTTCTCAACAATCAGCCTATGGGGTTCTACATTCCCGAGGTCATTGTAGGCGACGCGAAGCGCCACGGTGTTCCCGTTCTTCCCGTTGACATCAACAGGAGCGACTACGGGTGTACCATCGAGGAGGGAGCTGTGAGAGTGGGGTTCCGGTATGTCCGGGGCGTGGGGGGTGAACGGGTGTCGAGGATCCTGGCGGAGCGGGAAGCCGGACCGTTTCTGTCGCTCAGGGATTTTATGGGGCGGGCAGGCCTCGACAGAGAATCGGTCAGGAACATCATCATGGCAGGGGCCTTCGATGCCCTCCATCCGTCGAGAAGACAGCTCCTCTGGGAGGCGGGGACCCTCGACAGGCCTGTCTTCAGGGGAATGACGGTGAACGATGGTGACCAGGTGCCTCTCGACGAGATGACCTGGGAGGAGGATGTGGCCGCTCAGTACGAAATACAGGGTTTTTCTCCGCACCGGCAGATTGTCGCTGTGTACAGGGAGAAGCTGAACGGTCTCGGAGGGGTCACCAGTGCCGGTCTGGCCCGGTGTGTCCGGGGAGAGACGGTAACGGTCGGCGGGTACTGTATTGTTCTTCAGAGGCCGGGAACGGCGAAGGGATTCACCTTCCTCACCCTGGAGGACGAAGAGGGTCTCATAAATGTTGTGATCAGGCCTGACGACTACAGACGGTTCCGGCCTCTTGTCCGTCTCGAACCGCTCCTTCTCGTCAGAGGCGTGGTGGAGAGAAAGGGGAAGACCATCAATGTGTCGGCTGCCAGCATAGAGCCTCTTCGGTGAGCCTGATCCTCCGGTTCTCTTACCTTGGGACGAACAGAGCTTCTGCGGCCTTGTCGTCCACCATGGTCACGGTGCACCGGGGGTTTGTGCCGGCATGGGCGCAGGCACCGGTCCATCCGTCGAATCTCGTTGACGACGATGGTGTCGCCGTGAGGGTGACCTTTGCATACCTGCTGAAATTCTTTGTGCATGTCTTGCCGCAGGAGATACCGAAGGGTTTGCTCGTCACTGTCCCGCTGCCGGTGAGTGAAACGGAGAGTGACTGATTGTGGGCTCTGAAGTAGTCCGGTGCGTCACTGATTCTCACGACCCCCACCGTTGTCGGCGTTACGACGAATTCGCTCATCCCTACGTGGCTCTGGGATGATCCCCAGTCGTAGGTGTATCCGAGGCCTGTCCAGGGGTAGGGCGGACTGTCGTAGTAGATATGGGCTTTCCTGTTCGTGAACCAGGTCTCGTAGGTGCTGAAACAGGGGGACGGCGTACTGCAGTAATCGTCGTAGATGAGCGATGTTGTGTTTTGCAGCATGTACCTGTTCTGCTTCCAGGGGAAATCGAGCGACGCCTCGTGATCGATGATTTCCGGGTCAGGTGAGGGCCGGAAGAGGTCCCGCGGATCGACCCAGAGTTCCACAATCGTTGTATTGCCGTAGCACGGAGGAAGACCGAGCAACTGTTCGAGCCTCGTGTCGGTGAATACCTTGTTTTTGAAGAAGCTGAAGATTTCAGGGGCGACCGTGACCCACTTGTTTGTCCTGAGGGCGTATGACGGGTTCGGAAGAGGTCCGGGGTCAGGACTGAGCCCTTTTCCGTAAATGACAACGAGAAGGCGGGAGCCCGGTATCTCGTCCTCCCATATGAGCTTGTCGTTCTCGGGGATAATGGCTGTCAGGGTCCTCGATATCTTGTCCGCCGCCGGAGGAGGGGCTGAATCGTCCAGGGCTGCCTGAAACGCTTCACAGAGCCTCTGATCGCAGGAACATGTCCATGCACCTGAGACGGAAGACCAAAGCAGGGTGACTGAAATACAGATACAAAGGATGACCAGGAAGCGGTAAGCACGTGGCCTGTTTCCCCTTTTTTCCATTCTCTTCTCCTTCTCTTTGTGGTGGACGGCCGGGGTGGGCCGATCCTGTTGTCGCAGGCACGTCGTCCCTGTCCCGGGGCTGCCGGTCCCGAGTATGGACCTCCCTTCTTCATCCAGCCTAATATAGTTCTCTCTCCTTCTACGTGATGAATGTCACATATGGGAAACCGGTCCGGGTAGGGAGGTTCTTCTTTTTCGATTGACCTGCAGGGAGTGACCCTTTATACTTCCCTGAACATGGAGCGGGTTGAATAGATCAGGCGGCAGGATGTCCGGATCGTTTGTCATCTGATCCGTAACATGTTGAAAAAAAGATCAGATGGGACAGGGGAGCAAAGCGGTTGTTTTTGCCGGGGCGTCTTTGTCAGGGGTGAAGCCAGGTGAGCAGGAACAGGTGGGAGAAGTCGAAGGAGTATGAAAAGTCCTGGTGGCAGCGATGGAAAGCCAGGGTTGATATCAATTATATCCGGGGGCTGGTCACGGACCGCGCCCGTGTCCTCGCGACCATTCTTGACCAGTCGCTTACCTATACGGATGGAACGACAATTCTTCAGGTAGGTCCCGGCGGCAACGCCGAAATCCATTTTCTCAAAGGTATCCGCCACGCCATCGATCCCCTTGCATCATTCTTCAAAAAGAACTTTACCGAACTGATCGACCCGGACGTATCCTATATCGAGGGGATGGGCGAAGCGCTGCCCTTCAAGGAAGCCTCGTATGATGTCATTCTCATTATGAATGTCATCGACCATTGCAGGGATCCGTTGCTGGTCCTCGACGAGGTGGGCCGGTGTCTGAAGCCCGGAGGGATCATGATCCTCCATGTCAACACCTACCACCCTGTCGCCGCTGTTGCCCATCAGATGTTTTTCTTCGTTGACAAGGAACACCCCCATGCCCTGACGTCGCGGTTTGTCCGAAAATCTCTTGCCGGCAGATATCAGGTCGTCGATGAACAGTTCATCGCCGTCAAAACGCCGGTGTGGGACAAGTCAAAATATATTGTCGTGCAAACGCTGAAGCTTTTCGGATTGTCCCCATCAATGCTGAAGATTGTTGCCCGGAAGATATGAGGTAAAGGGTTGGACCGCGAATCAGACCGGAAGAATCCGGTCGTCGCTGTAGACGATCCTGCCGCCGACGATGGTGAGGGCATTTCTGCCTTTTAGCCTTCTGCCCTGGAAAGGGGTGTTCTTCCCTTTTGACAGAAAATCTTTCCTCTCGACGACCCATTCGGCATTCATGGAGAAAAGGATGATGTCGCCCGGGCTCCCCGGTTCCATCGTGCCGCCGGGAATATTGAGGATCCGGGCCGGGTTCGCCGTCATTTTGGCGAGAAGCCGGGGCAGCGTCAGCACACCGTCGTGGACGAGGCCGAGGGAAAGACCGAGGGCTGTTTCAAACCCCGAGATGCCGTAGGATGCGAGGTTGTATTCAACGTTCTTCGATGTCTGCTCATGGGGGGCGTGATCGGTGGCGATGACATCGATCGTGTCATCCCTGAGACCCTCCCTGATCGCCTCCATGTCCTGTCGTGACCTGAGCGGCGGGTTGACCTTCGTATGGGTGTCGAAGCCCACTGTTGCCATGTCGGTGAGGGTGAAGTAGTGGGGGCACGTATCGGCGGTAATGAGAGGAGACACTCTTTTTGCCTGTCTGACGGCATCGATGCTCCCCGCTGCAGAGAGATGGGTCAGGTGGAGCGGTGACGATGTGTACCGGGCAAGGGCGATATCCCTGGTGACGATGATCTCTTCGGCAAGGGCTGGTGATGCTTCCAGGCCTGAAAGGACCGAAGCCTCGCCTTCGTGGACGTAACCCGAGGCCAGGTAGGTGTCTTCACAGTGGGAGATGGCGGGGATGGCAAATATTCTGGCATACTCGAGAGCACGGCGGAGAAGTCCGGCATTCTTTACCGATTTTCCGTCATCCGAGATGGCGACGATGCCCGCCTGAAACATCTCACCGATTTCTGCCAGTTCCTCTCCCTTGAGGCCCTTTGTAATGGCGCCGCAGGGGTAAACGCGGGCCGAACCTTCCCGGGCCGCTCTTTCAAGGATATATTCTGTCACGCTCTTCGTGTCATTGACAGGGTCCGTGTTTGCCATACAGACCACGGAGGTGAATCCTCCCCGGGCTGCGGCCATCGTTCCTGTGGCGATCGTCTCCTTGTATTCGAAACCTGGTTCGCGGAGATGGCAGTGGATGTCGATGAGCCCCGGCGAGACGATATATCCCGTTCCATCGATGACGACGACGTCATCGGCTTTTGCACGAATGTTTTTGTCGATCTTCTCGATGAGACTGTCGTTGATGAAAAGATCACCCTTCTCGTCCCGTCCCGTTGCCGGGTCGATCAGCCTTCCGTTCTTGATCAGTATCTTCATGCTTCGGCTCCGCTGAGGAGGTAGAGGATCGCCATCCGTACCGCAACCCCGTTTTCCACCTGGTCGAGGATGACCGACGAGGGACCGTCGGCAACGTCGTCGGCGATCTCGATGCCCCTGTTCATCGGGCCCGGGTGCATGACAATGACATCGTCTTTTGCCCGGGACAGATGGGTTGTCTTTAAGCCGTAGAGGGTGCTGTATTCTTTTATTGACGGGATAAAGGATATTCCGCCCCGTTCTTTCTGGATCCGGAGCATCATTATGACATCGGCTCCCTCGACAGCCCTGGAGAGATCGTATTCGACCGTTACGCCGAGACTTTCGAGGTGAGGAGGAAGCATGGTCGGTGGCCCGCAGCAGACAATGCGGGTATCGAAGTGACGAAGAGCGAATATATTGGAGCGGGCGACACGGCTGTGGGCGATGTCCCCGACAATAACGATCTTGAGGCCGTCGACCGTTCCCTTCTTTTCGCGGATGGTAAACAGATCGAGCAGGGCCTGGGTAGGATGTTCATGGGCCCCGTCGCCGCCGTTGATGACTGACGACGCCATGACCTCCGACAGCATATGTGCCGATCCGGGCATGCTGTGCCGGAGAATGATGATGTCCGGGTTCATCGATTCGAGGTTGAGCGCCGTGTCCTTGAGCGTTTCACCTTTCACATAACTGCTCGTGCTCGCCGAGATGTTGACCGTATCGGCGCTCAGGCGCTTGGCGGCAAGTTCGAAGCTTGTTCGTGTCCTCGTCGATGGCTCATAGAAGACGGTGATGACCGTCTTGCCCCGGAGGGTGGGGACCTTTTTGATCTCCCGGCGGGATATATCCTTGAAAGAATCTGCCGTATCGACGATGAGGAGAATCTCTTCTTTCGAGAGTTCTGTAATGCCGAGGAGGTCTTTCTTCGTCCAGTTCATTCGTGGCGCACTATAATGACTTCATCTTTTTTATCGATTTCGCGGAATTTCACAAGGATCTCCTCCTCCGCATGGACGGAGTACGTGATACCTGCATAGTCGGGATGAATGGGGAGCTGCCTGTCGCCCCTGTCAACGAGGACGGCGAGCTGGATCTTTCTGGGCCGGCCGAGATCCATGATGGCGTCAATGGCGGCACGTATCGTCCTCCCCGTGTGAAGGACGTCATCAACAAGGACAATCGTGATGTCGTTCACATCAAAGGGTATTTCCGTCTTCTTCACAACGGGGGTTTTGAGCTTGAAGATATCGTCGCGATACATGGTGATATCGAGGATGCCGAGAGGAAGGTCCGAATTTTCGATGCGCTGGATCTTCTCGTGAATCCGGCCGGCAACATAGACACCTCTCGTTCGTATGCCGATGAGGCAGAGTCCTTCCGATCCATGATTCTTTTCAAGTATCTCATGGGCCATCCGCGTGATTGTCCTGTCGACCGATTTCTTGTCAAGAAGGACGTTCTTTTTCATCATTCTTCCATGGAGAGGGCGCCGGAAGGGCAACAGTCAATGCAGGCGCAACACTCGATACACTGTTCCGGTTCCATGACAATCATCATCCCGTCCTGAATGGCGAATACGTCGTAAGGGCAGATGGTTCTGCATTCTCCGCAGTTCCCACACTGATCCTTTGAAATGAAAGGCTTCACGTCCCTTGAAAATCTACTATATGTGGTTTCTCGAAAAAAAGCAATCAATTGTCGTAGGGAAAAACTTTTTTTTGATTGACAGACCTGCCGGTCTCGTAAAAGATGTAAAAGAGCGGTGCAGGAGGACAGGGTGACTGTTTTTGCCAATCTGTCTCCCTTGTGCCGGCAACGGAAATGAAGGGGGAGATGCCATGAAGAAGCGCCAGATCCGTTCTCTCATCTGGGCTTTTGTCGTTCTGTCCGTTCTTTGCTCTGTCTGTTATGGAGCCCGGAGGGGCGATGTCTCTCCCGAAGGTCTCGAACTGAAGGACTTTAAGGTAAAGCAACCGGCTCGGCCGGTAAAAGGGGATCGGGTCACGGTTGTCTTCACCCTCAAAAACGTATCGGGGAGGCTGATCCGTTTCGATTCAAACGGGGTCTTCGTAGGGTGCCGGGCCAATTCCATTTCTGACATGAACAACAGGGATTTTGGACATACATTCAGGGGACTCCTCCTTGAACCGAAGAAGAAGATTACGGTGAAAGCAGCGGGAAGGCTTGACGAGATCGGTGAGTGGCGCTTCTGGCCCGCCTACCAGATCGACGGCAGGTACGGACCCTTCAGGTGGAACGAGAAGGTTGTCGTTGTACGGTGAACGTCTTTTTTAGGAGCAGCCGGAGAGCCGTCTTTGTGCGAAATTTCTCTTGACAAACCAGCCTGATCCATATAATTTTCATAACGACGTTTCTACCGCCAAAAGGGGAAGTAGTTGATAAAGTCCATAAAGATCCGATTTCTGCTGATTCTGATTTTTCTCGTCATCTCCATAGTCTATTGCCTCCCGAACATCATCGAACCGGTGGGGGCGTGGAAGAAGTATCTGCCGTCGGACAAGATCCATCTTGGTCTGGACCTGAAGGGCGGCATGCACCTTCTCCTCGAACTCGACACGGACAAAATGATGAAGAACCTTCTCGACAGAAAGTTCAGCAACCTCAAAGATGCGATGATACGGGACGGTGTCCGGTTTCTCGATTTCGACCAGAAAGGGAATGCGATCTCTGTCGTCATAAAGGCGGACCAGAAAGAAAAGCTCTTCAACATCGTCGGCAAACAGTTCCCTGACCTCAAGGCCGGGACGAGCCAGCCTGACGGCGACAATCTGAAGATGCAGTTCATGGTCCAGGAAAAAGAGATTACCGCTATCAAGGATAACGCCCTTCAGCAGGCTCTCGAAACGATCCGTAACAGGATCGACCAGTTCGGCGTGAGCGAGCCTGTTATTGTCAAACAGGGAGAGAATCAGATTCTCGTTCAGCTTCCCGGTATCAAGGATCCCCAGCGGGCCCTCGAACTTATCGGGAAGACTGCCCAGCTTGAGTTTAAGCTTGTTGATGACGAAAACATGGGCAAAATGTCCGGCGATCAGGCTCCCGACGGTTCAGAGATTCTCACGATGAAGTCGAAGAACAGGGAGACGGGCGTGACAACGACCATTCCCATGCTGCTGAAGAAGCAGGCCGTTCTTACCGGTGAACTTCTGACCGATGCCCGCGTCCGTATCGGCAGCGAGCTGGGAAACGAGCCCTATGTCGCCCTCGAGTTCAATGACGAAGGTGCGAGGATTTTCGATCAGACAACGGCGCAGAATGTAGGGAAGCGCCTTGCCATCATTCTCGACAACACGGTCTATTCGGCACCTCAGATCAAGGAGAGAATCTCCGGAGGGAAGGCGCAGATTACCGGCGGATTCACGATGGATGAGGCCCGGGACCTTGCGATCGTCCTGAGGGCAGGTGCCCTGCCGGCGCCGGTCAAAGTGGTCCAGAACATTACCATAGGCCCGACACTGGGCCAGGATTCGATACGGAAGGGTATACAGGCAACGATCCTTGGCGGACTCCTCGTCATCATCTTCATGATTGTCTATTACCGGTTCTCAGGGGTCATCGCCAATTTTGCCCTGGCCCTGAACCTGATCTACCTGCTCGGTGCATTCAGCATGCTCAAGGCAACGATGACGCTGCCCGGTATCGCCGGTATCGCATTGACGATCGGTATGGGTGTCGATTCAAATGTTCTGATTTTCGAACGTATCCGGGAGGAGCTGCGCCTGGGTAAGACGGTAAGAGCCGCTGTGGACGGCGGGTATGCAAAGGCGTGGGTGGCGATCTTCGATTCCCATATAACCACCCTGATCACGGCCTGCGTGCTCTTCATATTTGGCACAGGACCAATAAAGGGATTTGCGATTACCCTCATCATCGGTATGATCATCAACCTCTTTACTGCGGTCTTGGGCTCAAAAGCCATATATGACTGGATCCTGACGAAGTATAAACCAAGAAAGCTGAGTATATAGTGCCATTATGATGGAATTACTGAAAGATACGCATATTGATTTTGTTGCGCTGCGGAAAAAGGCGTTTGTTATATCGGCTGTCCTGGCGGTAGTCGGTATATTTGCGTTCATCATGATCACCTTCGGGAAAGCAAATCTGAGTATCGATTTCACCGGTGGAACGAATATTCAGGTCCGGTTCGCCGAGAAGGTCGATATTTCGTCACTGCGGAAGAGTCTTTCCGAATCGGGAATCGCCGACATCCAGATCCAGGAGATCAGCGGAACAAAGGATTTTTTCATTAAGACCAAGCTTTCCGACAGTGACGGGATGAAGGTCGAAGACAAGATCGCAAAGACCATCAGGTCTCAGTATAAAGACAATAAGGTCGAGATTCTCCAGAGCAGCATGGTCGGACCTGGTGTCGGTGCAGATCTGAAGAAATATGCCATCCTCGCCGTCTGTCTCGCCCTTGTGGGCATTATCATCTATATTGCCTGGCGGTTCACGTTTATCTCGGGTATTGCCGCAACGATCGCCACCTTCCACGATGTTGTCGCCATCATGGGTGTTTTTTACCTCATGAACAAGGAGTTCAATCTTCTTATCATCACAGCCCTGCTGACAGTTGCCGGTTACTCTCTCCAGGATACGGTCGTTGTTTTCGACAGGATCAGGGAGAACATGGCAAAGATGAAGTCGAAAGATGATTTCGGTGAAGTCATAAACCGGAGCATCAACGAGGTTCTGAGCAGGACAATCGTCACCGGAATCAGCACGCTTCTGGCATTGGGGGCCTTGATGGTCGCCGGAGGTGAGGTGCTCTTCGATTTTTCTTTCGCATTGTTTATCGGGCTCATTGTCGGGACCTATTCGTCCATCTTTGTGGCGAGCCCTATTCTCTATGCATGGAAGAGGAGAGTCATCAGGTAACACACAGGGTTTTCGGGGGCCTGTGGTTCTGATTGTTCAGCGGTTGGTGGTGGTGGCAGGGATCGGTGGGGGGTTCGTCATTCCGTCATGAAATCAAAACTTGAAACGCGCCTCATGGAAAAAGAGAGGGAGCTGAAGCTCTATCAGCGCTATCTCGAACTGAAGCGGTACTGTGAAGACGAGGTCTTTCCCCTCGTCAGCCTGCCCCTTCAGGAGCATGTGGAAAATCTCAAAATCGTTGCAGAGAAGATCATCCCCGAGCCGAGGGACCGGAGGGAGGAGATGTTCTCCGGCGAGATCTTTACCCTTCTCGGAACGATCTATCTCCATGACATGGGAATCGTTGAACAGTACCCATGGAACAGGGGGAAAGGGATTCTCAACGATATACAGGATCCTGGCAAGGGTCTGATGCTCAGTTACGAGATCGGTAAGAATCTCGATATTCCCGAAATGGCCATCGAGATCATCAACTATCTCACCTATTCAGATCTTGTCCGCAAGGTGCCCATTGAGTGGGAGATCTCGGAAGACAGCAGGCGGGCGATTGTCAGAAATTCACGGGTTATCGGCCATATTTTTACCTTTGCCCACCTTCTGCTCGATATGTTTTCCTCCGATCTGAGAGACAGCAGATTGAGACGGTTCAGCGAGCCGGCGTCAATCCTCCGGTGCGGCCTCGACGGCCTCTCCGTTGACAGCAGGGAAGGGATTATCAGGATACGGTGCGTCGCCAGGCTGCCCTATGAGATACACCTTCTGGAGCGGATCAGGGAGACGGTCGAGAGGCAGTTCGAGAGCTTCAAGGGGGCTGTGAACGGAAAGCTTGGATTCCAGTACAAGACGATCGAGTGGGAGGTCGTCGATGAAGTCTCCCACGGTCTCTCGAGCGGCTCTGTCCCGCGGTTTACTCCCTATGCCGGAGGCGAGAGTCCTCCGGTGGCACGGTGGGAGATAGCGTCGGAGATTCTGGACCACCTCTTCAATACAGGCCATGCCCTGGTCGTAGGTGAGATGTGGACAGGGAAATCAACGATCCTCAAATCCTTTGTTGTCCCCCAGCTCCAGACGTTGACAGAGAACGTCTTTTACTGTGAGGTCTGGACGAATCCGGTGAACGAGCTGAGGGATGTCATCAGCCGCGAAACAGGGCTCGACGGAAACGATATCACGTCCCTCTGCGAGACTGTCCTGAAGAAGGGACCGGTCTTTCTCGTTCTCGATCATTGCGAATGCACAAGCCTGATTCCGTCCATCGAGAAAGAGAAATTCGAACGGTTTATCGACTATTGTCTCGAACGGGAGGCGGTCTATCTCATTGTTTCCGGGAATAGGGGCGATTTTTTCGACTGGTATCCGCCTTTCCGGAAGATGAATCTCTCATCTCTCCTTGAAGTGAAACCCTTGGACAGGGGGAAGCTGGCCGATATCTTCGGTGAGGGTGTTATTCCGTGGGATTCGGAAATGCCCATGAAGCCCGTCGAATGGGAACTGCTGAAAGCCGATACGAGCGTCGAGGCGCTCCTCGGTGACGTACTGGGTGAAACAGAGGACCGGCGGGGTCTCAGGTCTGTCATGGCTGCCCTGACTGACAGGAGAGAACGGTATCCCCGTCGGTACAGGCTCGAAGATATTGTCGTGAAGACAGGTCTTCCGAGGGAGACGATAAGGGACCTCCTTGCTCTTCTTTTGAGACGGGATATCATCAAAGAGACGACGTTTGCAGAAAGCAGATATTTTGCCCTGTCCTCCGGGTACCTCCTCGATCCTGTCTATGCTGTCTTCCAACTGGACGAGTTCGATGAGAGAAAGTTGGTGCGGAGCGCTATCCACGATGCCCTGGAAAAAGGGTCCCTCCTTGACGGCGATACACTGAAGGTCCTCAGGAAGTGGCAGGATGAGATGATCTTTTCCAAACAGGAGATGGGTGTCATTGTGGCCAGTACCCTCGCCGCCCGGGAAGACCCGGCATCATGGATCGATAAGGCGGGAAAGGACGGGTCTGGCGTTGGTATACAGGTCCTTCTCAATGCGGCCATCTCAGGTGACGGCGAGGACAGGCAGAGGGCCCTCGAGACGCTTGCCGTGGTTCAGGACAAGGAGATGATAAATCCTCTCCTTTCCCTCCTTGAACGGGAGACGGTCCCGGAGGTGAAGGATCGTATCATCGAGGCAATTGCCCGCACAGGGAAAAAGGGGGCGATGCTCGCGGTCCTGGGTATTCTGCGGGGGACAGGGGACGAGGGCAGGTGCCTTGCCGCCATGGAACGGTTTATCTTTCTTCTCGGACGGACGGAGGCCAGGGAACTCCTCCAGGATATCCGGGGGAGGGAAGAGAGCGGACCTGTCAGGGCCCGGGCTGAATCCCTCCTGTCGGTCTTTACGGAAACTGGCTGAGTCCGCGCATATAAGGCCTCAAGGCATCAGGAACAGCGATCTTTCCCTCTTTTGTCTGGTAATTCTCCATAACAGCCATCACTGTCCGGCCTATGGCCAGCCCTGATCCGTTCAGCGTGTGGGCGAGTTCGATCTTCCCCGTCTTTTTTCTGTACCGTATCTTGGCCCGTCGTGCCTGAAAGTTTTCAAAATTACTGCATGACGATATCTCGCGGTAGATGTTCTGGCCTGGAAGCCAGACCTCGATATCGTATGTCTTTGCAGAGGAGAATCCCAGATCGCCCGTACAGAGGAGGCTGACGCGGTAGTGAATGTTCAGTCTCTTCAGGATATCCTCGGCGTCGAGTAGAAGTGTTTCGAGGTCGTCGTACGATTCTTCAGGTTTGGAGAACTTGACGAGTTCGACCTTGTTGAACTGATGCTGACGGGTCAAACCGCGCGTATCTTTTCCGTGTGCCCCTGCTTCCTTCCGGAAACAGGGCGTGTATGCCACATATTTTATGGGCAGGTGCTCTTCCTTGATGATCTCGTCGGCATGAATATTTGTGACCGGAACCTCAGCGGTGGGGATGAGAAAGTAATCGGTCCCGTCAAGTTTGAAGAGCTCCTCCTCGAATTTCGGAAGCTGACCTGTTCCTGTCATCGACTGTCTGTTGACCATGAAGGGCGGGAGGATCTCAGTGTAGCCGTGTGCCGTCGTGTGGAGATCGAGCATAAAATTGATGAGAGCCCGTTCAAGGAGGGCACCGAATGATTTGTAGAGGGTGAAGCGGGAGCCCGTTATCTTTGCCGCCCTCTTGAAGTCGAGGATGTCGAGCGCCTCGCCCAGATCCCAGTGGGCTTTCGGCTCAAAATCGAAGGCCGGTTTCTCGCCCCATGTTTTGACGACAGGGTTGTCCGTGTCGCCCGTTCCCACGGGCACGGACTGATGGGGCAGGTTGGGGATGACCATGATCTGGTTTTCCCACTCTTCTTCCACTCTCTTCAGTCCACTCTCGAGGGACTGGATGTCGTCTCCGAGACTCCGGAGGTGAGCGATCTTGTCGGCTGCATCGATACCGGCCTTCCGGGCCTGAGCGATTTCGCCGGAGAGGGCGTTCCGTTCATTCTTCAGCTTCTCTGTTTCCTTGATCCGCTGCCGCCTCTCTTCGTCGATACGCTGAAGAATTGTCACGTCAAAGGGGTTGCCCCGCTTTTTCAGGGCTTCTGCAAGCTGGTCTGGGTATTCTCTTACAATTTTAGGGTCGATCATTTAGTCCTCCAGTAATCCCTCATTGAGTTCAAAGGGCATATGAGCGTACAGGGCTCCGCCGAATGAATAGACGGTCCTTCCCTGAACGAGAAATTGTATCCGTGAGACAGGGCGAAAATTGGAAAGAAGCGAGTTGACAACGGAATAGACGGTCCTGATTTCATCGATCGCCGACAGAGGGGGTGCAAAAGGATTTTCCCGGAGATTGAGGTACATGGTGCCATTGGTGTCTATGGTCGCATCCTGGACAGCAAATGACCCTGCCACTGATCCTGTGCTCCTGAGGGCACCGAGTATCGTGTCGATTCTTTCACTCTCCGAGAGTCCTCCCCGGACATCCATGGCCTGCTTTTCGAGCCGTCCCGTCTTTCCTTTCACGTAGAGAACGAGCCTCTCCTTTGGTGCCCGGGCCGGTTCAACAGCGGCTTTCCGCTTGAGAATACCTGACTGGTAGACGAGGATTCCTGCGAGGACAAGGAGAAGAAAGGTGAGAACACTGTAGTGAAGCGTCTTTTTGTCGCCTTCAGTCACCGGCAGGACCCTTTGAACCTGAGTATTCCTGTATGAAATCATTCGATTTCATAACCCTGAAAATGGGGTAGATTGCTGAATTCCGGTAGGTATCGACAAAAAACTGGTGGATCTCCCGCTTGAAACAGGCACTGCAATCTTCGAGAATAACGGTGTGAAAGTCGTTGCACAGGGCGTCAAAGGCTGTGGCAAGAACGCAGAAATGCGTATTGATCCCTCCGACCACCACCGTATCGACACCAAATGTCCGGAGGGTCTGGTCGAGATCGGTCTTGAAGAAACCGCTGAAACGGCGCTTTTCGAGGATGATGTCCTCCGGCTGTGGTTCAAGGTCGGAAAGGGGCAGGGTACCTGTCGTGCCGCGGATGGCGTGTGGCTTCATCCGCCCCTTGAAAATGAAATCATCGGCGAGAAAGCTGTCGCAGGCAAATATTACAGGGATTGCCTCCAGCCGGCACCGGCGGAGAAAGTCCCGGACTGTCGGGATTATACGTTCCTCCTCCTTCAGTCCTGACCGTTCTTTTCCGTAGTTGTCTTCGAGCATGTCGACGATTATCACAGCCGGCCTCATGGGCGCCTCCGTTATTGATTACTTCGGTAGAAAAAGATCGGAAAAATTTCTTACTATGAGGGCCCCAGTCTCGTGGGGCGATGTGCCCCGGAGAGAGGCTATCTTTTCGATCGTGTATTTTACGTACCACGGCAGGTTTCTCTTTCCCCTTTTCGGCTGGGGCGTAAGGAACGGTGCGTCCGTCTCGGCGAGAAGACGGTTGTCGGGAACATATTTCACCACGTCTGCCTGCGCCGTTGCTGTGGGGTACGTGATTGTTCCGGGAAAGGAGATGTAGAAACCGAGATCGAGGAAGATACGGGCCGTCTCCCGGTCGTAGGAGAAGCAGTGGATGACCCCTGGCCTGTCGCCCGAAATATGTGCCTGGAGAAGCTCGACCGTTTCCTTCCGGGCGTTCCGTGAATGGACGATGATGGGAAGCCCTTTTTCGGCGGCTACGGCCATCTGGGCCACAAAGGCTTTTATCTGGAGATCCCGCGGTGCGTAATTCTTGAAGAAGTCGAGGCCTATCTCGCCGTAACCGACGATCTTGCGGTGAGAGAGATAGGAGGATACGGTCCGGGCACATTCGTCGGTATAGTCTCCGGCGTTGTGGGGATGAATCCCGATGGCGCCGTAGACGGACGGGTATGTGTCGATGAGTGTGATGACCGTGTCGAAATACGCTGCCTCCGTGCCCACGGTGAGCATGAAGGAGATGCCTTCCTTCAGCGATTGTTCGATGACGGTATGCCTGTCCTTGTCAAACGACTCCATCTCGAGATGACAGTGGGAGTCTGCGAACATGCAAATCTTATATCATACATCGTTGATGGTACGCAATTTATGGGAGGATGTGCTGTGAAATCTCTTCAGTTCGAACCCGCCCTGGTCCGTATATTCGACATAGGTGCCGTGGGCCCTGAAGTCGCCGGTGTTGAAGTAGAGACCCTGCCCTGTTCCCCCGGTGTACTCGTACCGGTCGGCCATATGGGAGTGGCCGAAGATCACCACCCCGAACCCTTCGGAAAACTTCCTTTCTGCATATCTGCGGAAGACGGGCCGGACGGACTGATCGTAGCCCTTCTCTTTTTGTGAAAGGATACGCCGCCAGACCATGGCAGCCTGCCAGGTTCTGTGAGGGCCGAGGGTGGTCATGAGTGATGATACGAGCGAGGAGCGGAGAAGGCCATTGAGAAATGGCGAGGTGAATTCGTGGCCGTGGGAGAGAAAGACCGATGTACCTCCCATCGTTTCCGAGAGTGTCCGAATGAAGGTCACAGGTCCCGCTGTTCCGAACCCCTCCATGAAAAACTCATGATTCCCTTCGAGAAAGAATATCTTCGTCCCTTGGGCGGCGAGTCTTTCGAATGCCCTGAAGACCTCCCTGAACCACGGGTAGATGTGACCACCTTTCCCGAAGCAGAATTCAAAAAGATCGCCAAGAATGTAGAGCCTGTCCGCACCGTCTCCTATTTCGTCGATGAATGACAGAAAATACGATTCGGCCCCTCTGTCGTCCTTCATGAGGTGGAGATCTGAGAAGAAGACTGAACGCATCGCCGCCGGTCAGGAGAGAAACTCGCCGAGAGCGTCTTTCCAGGATCTCATCGTGATACCTGTGTCCCGGTGAAGTTTCGTGAGATCGAAGACTGAATAAGCCGGCCGCGGAGCTTTCCGGGCGAGCTGGGATGATGAAACGGGCCGAACATCCACATTCATGCCCGAGAGTCTGAAGATGGCCCGGGCGAATTCGAACCAGGTGCACGAGCCGCTGTTGGCGACATGGTAGATTCCGGAGAGACCCTTTTCGAGAAGAGTCATGATGGGGACGGCGAGGTCCTTCGTATAGGTAGGCGCACCCCGCTGATCATCGACGACGTCGACGTAGCCCTGTCTTTTGCCTATGGCGGTAATCTTGGTGATGAAACTCTCTCCCCCCTTGCCGTAGAGCCACTGGGTTCTGATCACGACACTTCGCGGATGGATGGAGAGGAGTTCCTTCTCCCCTCTCAGTTTCGTCGAACCATAGACCGAACAGGGGCTGGGACAGGCATCTTCGCTGTACGGTGTTGTTCCTGTTCCGTCAAAGACATAGTCGGTGCTGATGTGGATGAGAGGGATGGCTCTGTCCCGGGCGAGTTCTGCCACCAGCGCTGTTCCCCGGACATTGACCGCCTCGGCGAAGTCACAGTCTGTCTCGCAACCGTCTACGTTCGTCGCTGCGGCGCAATTGATGACCGCCTCGGGCTGGTGAAGGGCCATGAGACGGCGGCCTGCCTCCCTGTCTCTGATATCCCACTCGTCAATGTCGACAGGGATGATCGAATGCTTCTCTTCGAGGACAGGGATGATGTTTGTGGCCAGAAGCCCCTTGGCACCTGTAATGAGGAGTCTCATCTGTTCCGGTACAGCGTCTCGTAGTACTCGCGGTATTCGCCGCTTCTGATCCGCTCCCACCACGAACGGTGTCCGACGTACCATTCGACGGTCTTTTTCATGCCTTCCTCGAATGTGACCGCCGGCTCGAATCCCAGTTCTTCCCGGATCTTCGTGGGATCGATAGCATACCGCCGGTCGTGTCCCGGCCTGTCGGTGACGTACCGGATGAGACTCTCCGGTTTGCCGAGAATCCTGAGAATCAGGGTGACGATTTCGATATTCGTCTTTTCGCTCTCTCCGCCTATGTTGTAGATCTCTCCGTCGCGGCCCTTGTGGAGGACCTGGTCGATGGCGGCGCAGTGGTCGGCGACGTGGATCCAGTCGCGGACGTTGAGCCCGTCACCGTAGACGGGAAGGGGAATGTCGTTCATGGCATTGGCTATCATGAGGGGGATCAGTTTTTCCGGAAACTGATATGGTCCGTAGTTGTTCGAGCACCGGGTCACGACGACCGGTGTGCCAAAGGTTTTATAGTATGCCAGGGCGATAAGATCGGCCGATGTCTTTGAGGCCGAATAGGGGCTGTTGGGCGACAGGGGAGTCTCTTCCGTAAACCGCCCGTCCTTGCCGAGGCTGCCGTAGACCTCATCGGTGGATATCTGGACAAACCGTTTGACAGACCGGGCTTTTGCACATTCAAGGAGGCTGAAAGTTCCGGTAATGTTAGTCCGGATGAATGCTCCGGGGTCGAGGATGGACCGGTCCACATGCGATTCGGCGGCGAAATTGACGACCATCTCGATGGGGAAATCAGTGAAGAGTTTCTCCAGGTCCTCCGGCGAGGCGATATCGCCCCGGACAAAGGTGTACCGGTCGTGGTTCTCGATGTCCGTGAGGTTTTCCAGGTTTCCGGCGTAGGTGAGCGTGTCGAAGTTGACGACATGGTAGGGGTGCCTGTCGAGCATATGGCGGACAAAATTGCTGCCGATGAATCCGCAGCCTCCGGTGACAAGAATGCAGGTCTTTTCAGCCATCTTTGCGTTCCCAGGTATACGGAATGGTAGTGGTGTGAGGGTCGAGCCGGAATTCGTCCGGTTCGAGTCTGTTGTATGGTTCAGTAGGTGTGTTGACGACGATCGCCTCATCGGTGCTGATGCATTTCCAGCCGTGATAGATCATCTTCGGCACCTTGACGAGAATGGGCCTGAAGTCACCCATGAAAAACTCGTTGATCTCGCCTCTGGTGGGCGAGGTCTCCCGGTCGTCATAGAGGACCAGTTTGAGCATGCCCTTGACACAGGCAATGAAGTCGTCCTGTTTTTTGTGATAATGCCACGCCTTCACGACCTGAGGATAGGTGGTCGTCATGTAGACCTGGCCGAATCCTCCGAAAAAGTCTTCATCACAGCGGAGTATCTCCATCACCCGCCCCCGCTCGTCGGGGATCAGGCGCAACTCTTTTACAATGACTCCGTCGATCATCGTTCTTCCTCACTTACGTTGTTGGCCCCTGTCTGGGATACGAGGATATTGGCCCGTAAAAGGGATTCGAACGTCCCGGCGTCGGTCCACCATCCCTTGAGCATTTCCCAGCTCATGGTGCCTTCCCGCACATAGGCGTTGTTCACGTCGGTGATTTCCAGCTCCCCCCGGTCCGACGGTTTCAGCGTCTTCACGATATCAAAGACACGGGCGTCGTACATGTAGATGCCTATGACAGCGAGATTGCTGATGGGCTGAGACGGTTTTTCAACGATATTGACCAGTTTTTCGTCAACGATCTCGGCGACGCCGAACCGTTCGGGGTCAGGGACCTCCTTGAGCATGATCTTGGCACCGGTGCCCTGGTTTTCAAAATCCCGTACTGCCTTGACGATGTTCGTCTCGATGATGTTATCACCGAGAATAACGCAGATGGGCTCGTTGTCGGCAAAATACTCAGCGAGGGCAAGGGCGGCGGCGATGCCTCCTTCCCCTTCCTGGTAGGTGTAGTTGATATGTTTGAGACCAAATTCCTTTCCGTTTCCGATGAGTCGCAGAAAATCGCCGGCATTGTTCCCTCCGGTGACGATCATGATATCTGTAATCCCCGCATGGATGAGGGTTTCGATAGGATAGAAAATCATCGGTTTATCATAGATGGGAAGAAGATGTTTGTTGGTGATTTTTGTGAGAGGGGCGAGCCGTGATCCCAACCCGCCGGCAAGTATGATGCCCTTCATCTCTTTCCTCCTTAATATTTTCCCGACGTCAGACCCGAGAGGTCGACAGAGAGCTTGACTGTTGTGTCGCTCGGGTTGGCAGACCGGAATACGGCCAGCGTCACGGCCCAGCATTTGGGGTGATAGGTGACCTGGTAGGCGCTGTCAAGGGCTGTATTGTCCTTTATCGAATACTGGACATAATACCGGAAATCGAAATCCTTGAAGTAGGTGAATCCGGCGTCGAAGAGAAGCTGATTGCTCGAAACCTTGTTATAGTTCGTTGCGACATTGTTATAGTTCGCTGGAACGTTGTTATAGTTCAGTGCAACATTCACGAAACCCAGATTCTGCTGGGAATAGTAGAGGGCGTTCTTGATCGTGCTGAAGCCGTCGCCGTACACGTTGAAGGCGCTCTGGTGATTGAACATGAGATTCTGGGTCAGGTAGAGATTGAGCCTGGCGTTGACGTCGGAAAACCTGGTCCCCGATCCCTGGTACATGACGGACGGGTTGAGGTCCCGGGAGAGGCCGTAGGTCTGGAATATTTCAAAGAGGGATACTTCCCGGAAACCCTCGGATGTGGATGTGTTGAGGAAGTGACTGATGCCGTAGCTGACGGCGTTGGTTCCGTATGTCCGGTAGACGGGGTTGAAGGGGTCGAATTCATCGAGCCGGGGTATGTCGGTGAAGGACGAATTGGAAATATAGGTATATTTGATCTGGGGCTTGATGATGCTCACAATCTCTCCAAGCTTCATGAAGTCGATGAAGTAGTTCCTCATGAACTGCATGTTCGCATCGGCGGTGAACCGCCCGATCGACCGTGATTCGTTGTTTCCGCCCGAGCCGAATCCTGACTCACCGAAATACATCATCTGCTGCAGACCGCCGCTGAAGAGGACATTGAGGCCGTCATAGGCGAAGGGATACCGGATCGTCGGTTCCATCTGGAGCCGGGAAAA
>CAYQXL010000015.1:5245-16474 GCA_964421445.1 uncultured Pseudomonadota bacterium | reverse complement strand
TCCCTCAGATAGAACATATCGGAAACATAGTTGATATTCGATTTCAGAACGAAGTCATTGGCGAAGGCCTGTTCGTGGTAGCCCCGTATCTGGTACCTGCTGTGACGGTAGTCGATATCATCGATGAAGGACGCGAACCACGCGCCCTTCAGGTCCTCCCGGAGGGCATACCGGAATTCTGCTCCCACTTTGGGACCACGGTTTTCGATGTAGTCGAGGTAAAAGGTGGCATCCTTGTCCTTGCTGATTGCCCAGTAGTAGGCGTTCCTTACGACAAAGCCGTCACTGCTCGACCGGAGGAACTGAGGCATGAGAATACCGGTCTGGCGCTCCGTCTTGATGGGCAGGAGCGCATAGGGGAGGGAGAAGAGGTTCCGTCCTGCTACGTGAAATGTCGCCTCTTTCGCTTTGGCGTATCCTTCGACGGTAATCTCAACGTTTTTGGCACTGAACCGCCATGCCGGTTTGTCCCAGCCGCAGGTGGTCAGTTCGCCTTTCTCGATGATGTATGTACTCTCGCCGGTCTTCTGGATCTGTTCGCCGCCTATGTAATAATCGCCCTGCTTGATGAAAATCCGGCCTTTTTCGATTGTCCCTGTTTTGGTGACAAGATTGAGGTGCATCTTGTTGCATTCGACCATGTCATCGCCGTCTTTGAAGACCACGTCCCCTTCGGCGTAAACTTCCTGTGTCTCGTCGTTATATGTCACGAGATTGGCCCGCAAGAGCCGTAAGCCGTCGCGGAGGTCCACATCCCCTTTTGCCGTGTAGGTATTCTTTTCCTTGTTGTATTCGAGGGACGAAGCGGTGATATCGACAGGATTCGACACACTTGTCTTGAGAGAGGGCATTCTGGCATATCCTGTCACAGGGAGAAGGATGGAGATCAGGAGTAACGGAATCAGAAGGTTAGAAAATCTCATGAATCAGCCCTTTGGCCTCGCCTACAGTAAATAAAGAACCTGACACGATGATGCAGTCCTCTTTCCGGGCAATCCCCGCTGCTGCAACAAGTGCCTCATGTACGGAACCGGTCGAAAGTATCGGGCTATGAGACAGCTCCATTTTCTCCGGGTGAAGTGCCCGTTCCATCTGGGGACGGGTAAGAATGACCGTATCGACCAGGGGTTCGATGGACCTGAACATCGCCTGATAATCTTTATCCTTCATGACGCCAAATATCAATATTTTTTTCATGTTTCTGCACGTCCGGGAGATAAATTCTGCAAGCGTTCCCATGCCGTCGGGATTATGGGCACCGTCGAGCAGAATCATCGGGTCTCTGTGGACGATTTCGAGACGGCCCGGCCAGACCACCTGCTCCATCCCTTTTCTGATGTCCTTGGTGGAAACAGGGAATCCCGCCTCGCCGAGGATCTCGATGCCGCAGAGGGCCAGGGCGGCGTTCGAGAGCTGGTGATCGCCCAGAAGGCCGACGGAGAGGTTGTCGCAGGTCATCGTCAATCCCCTGTAATCCATATGCTGATCGGATACTTTTCTGTACGTGAAATCCCTGTGAAGGGCGTGGACCGGTGCTTTGAGGGACCGTGCCTTTTCGGCGATCACGTCGTACGCCTCTCCTGTTGCTCCCGTAATCACCGGCGTTGATTCTTTTATGATCCCCGCCTTTTCGCCTGCAATCTCCCTGACCGATGAACCGAGGTAGTCTGTGTGATCGAGTCCCACATTCGTGATGACCGTTGCAAGGGGGTTGATGATGTTGGTCGAATCGAGCCGTCCTCCCAGGCCGGTCTCGATGAAGGCGATGTCAACGGCAGTCTCCTCGAAATGTCTGAATGCCAGAGCCGTCGTGAAATCGAAGAATGTGAACGACCGGGAGCAGGGGGCCTCATCAACGCGATCCCGTGTTTCATCGATGAGTGCAAAGAGTCTGTCGTCGGCAATCGGAATCTCGTTCACCGTGATCCGTTCATTGAAGGATAGGAGGTGAGGGGATGTATATTTTCCCGTCCTGTACCCCGCTTCTGTGAAGACGGTGGAGAGCATTGAAGCTACCGATCCTTTTCCGTTTGTTCCGGCGATGTGGACGGTCTTGAGGGAGCGATGAGGATTGTTCAACCTCTCCAGTATGCGCCGTATATTGTCAAGTCCGAAAACGATGCCTGTCCCCTCGAGACGGGAGAGGTACTGGAGGGCATCGGGTGTGGTCATGTAATGAGCGACAGAATCGTTGTGAGCTTCTGGCGCAACTCCTTCCTCGATACGATCATGTCGACCATACCATGTTCGAGAAGATATTCAGACCTTTGGAAGCCCTTCGGCAATTCGGTTCGTATCGTATCCTTAATGACCCGGGGCCCTGCGAAACCGATCATCGCCTTCGGTTCGGCTATGATGATATCTCCGAGCATCGCCATGCTTGCCGTGACGCCTCCAAGGGTCGGGTCTGTGAGAACGGTGATGTAGGGCAGGTGGGCAGCCTTATGATTGTATATGGCGCCGGAGACCTTCGACATCTGCATCAGGGACAGGATGCCTTCCTGCATCCGTGCTCCGCCCGATGCGCAGAAGACGATGACCGGTGTCTCTTTTGCTGTCCCTTCTTCCAGGGTCCTGGTGATCTTCTCCCCTACAACGGACCCCAGACTTCCGCCCATGAAATTGAAGTCAAAGATGGCGATATGGACATCCTTCCCGCCGATCTTTGCCCTGCCGCAAACCATGGCATCCTTTTTCTTCAGCTTTTCCTGTGTCTCGCTGAGCCTGCCCTTGTAGGGTTTCGTGTCCTTGAATTTGAGAAAGTCGACCGGTTCGAGTGTTTTGAAGAGCTCTTGAAAACTGCCCTTGTCAAAGGTGAGGGAGATTCTCTTTTCCACCGGAATAGGGAAATGATAGAAGCATTTCAGGCAGATATGGTGGTTTCGTTCAACCTCTTTCTTATAGAGAAGTTCGTTGCACGAACTGCACTTTATCCAGAGAGCCTCGTCTTTCTCTGACTTTTCCAGTTCCTTTGAAATATCTATTTCTTTGTGCGGCGGTTTATCTTTATCTCTTTTTTTAAAGAAGCCCATTCAGTTCGCTCTTGAAATTTTCGTAGAAAACTACCAAAATAAGGGGGTCATGTCAACAGAAAGGGTTTTGATCGAGGGCCCGTGCGACCTTGAAGGCATAGTGCGCCGGTCGGGAACGAAGTCGGGCGTTGTCATCTGCCACCCTCATCCTCTCTATGGCGGTTCGATGTTCAACAACGTCGTGAACGCCATGGAGGAAGGTTTCTTCCAGAAAGGGTTCACCACTGTGCGTTTCAATTTCCGCGGGGTCGGTGAGAGCGGCGGGTCATACGGTGACGGCGAAGGGGAGGTCGAGGATGTTCTGGCGGCCTGCGAGTATCTTGCTTCGCAACTCGACGATGACGGGACAATCTGGTTTGCCGGCTACTCGTTCGGTGCCTGGGTCTGCACACGGGCGTCCGTGAAGGACGACAGACCGCACAACCTCTTTCTCGTCTCCTATCCCTTTGCTTTCTACGCTGCCGAGCCTCTCTTCGATGTGACAGGGGACATCTATTTTGTTGCCGGAGAGTTTGACGATATCGGACCTATCGATGCGACGTTGAAGGTCTACGAATCGCTGCCTCTCGTCGGCAAAAACCTGAAGATCATCCCGACGGACCATTTCTATGCAGGCAAGGAGCGGGAGATCCTCCAGTTCATCGTCGACA
This sequence comes from uncultured Pseudomonadota bacterium, assembly GCA_964421445.1. Classification (GTDB taxonomy): domain Bacteria; phylum Desulfobacterota; class Syntrophorhabdia; order Syntrophorhabdales; family CAYQXL01; genus CAYQXL01. Next base: position 12,792 of record CAYQXL010000015.1, on the reverse strand, counting down.
GGGTAGGTCTGTAAAACCGCTTCACACCCCCATAGTCCTTGAAGATCACCCCGTATTTGTGCTAAGTTAGATAAATTTTGTGAAAAAAGGATCGCGTAGACCATGGACTATAAAAACACGTTGAATCTGCCAAAAACGCCCTTTCCCATGCGCGGCAATCTGCCGGTGAAGGAAAAGGATATCCTCAAGATCTGGGAAGAGAAGGGCATATATACGAAACTGACAAAAGAAAGGGAGGACAGGCCCCGGTTCATTCTTCACGACGGCCCGCCCTATGCCAACGGCAACATCCATCTCGGAACGGCGCTGAACAAGATATTGAAAGACATCATCATCAAGTCCCGGTCCATGTCGGGATTCCGTTCCGACTATGTTCCCGGATGGGACTGTCACGGTCTTCCCATCGAGCACCAGGTAGAGAAGGAATCGAAGGCGGAAAAGAAGGTTCCCACGAAGCTCGAAACACGGCGGAACTGCAGGGCGTACGCAAAAGGATTTATCGATATTCAGCGGGAGGAGTTCAGGAGGCTCGGAGGACTGGGCGACTGGGAACACCCCTATATCACGATGGATTATGACTACCAGGCAACGATCATCGGAGAGTCGAGAAAGTTTTTCGAGCGCGGTGAAGTATACCGCAAAAAGAAACCGGTCTACTGGTGTATCAGTTGCAGCACGGCCCTTGCCGAGGCCGAGATAGAATACGATATGAAACGGTCCACATCGGTCTATGTCAAATTCCCCTACAAAGGCAGCAGGGAGGGGATATTTGACGGGTATCCGGACAAGAATATCTTCATGATGATCTGGACAACGACACCCTGGACCCTTCCGGCAAACCTGGCGATAGCCATAAGCCCTGAGTTTACCTATGTCGCCGTTGAGGCAGGCGATGAGATTCTTATCGTCCTCAAGGATCTTCTTGAAGATATGGCGGCCCGGTCGGGGATGGGTCCCTACCGGATTCTGGGAGAAGTGGATCCGGAAAAGCTGAAAGGCCGTGCGTTCAGACATCCTTTTCTCAACCGCGATTCGGTTGTTGTTTTTGCCGATTACGTGGCGAACGACACAGGCACCGGTGCTGTTCACATCGCTCCCGGTCACGGCGAGGAGGACTATGAGACAGGGCTCGAATACGGTCTCGATGTCTACTCTCCGGTCAATGAAAAAGGCCAGTTTATCGACGAGGTCGAGTTCTTCAGCGGCATGAATGTTTTCGACAGCAACAAGGAGGTCATCAAAAAACTTACTGACCTCGGCGTACTGCTCCATCAGGAAGAGATTGAACACTCCTACCCCCACTGCTGGCGGTGCAAGAAGCCTGTCATCTTCAGGGCCACGGAGCAGTGGTTTGTCTCCCTTGACAATCAGGGCCTCCGGCAGAAAGCCCTGGCAGAGGTTGAGCGGGTTCAGTGGATACCGACCTGGGGAAAGGACCGGATCTACAATATGCTTGCCGTCAGACCGGATTGGTGTATCTCCCGGCAGAGAAGCTGGGGGGTTCCCATCACGATCTTCTATTGTGAAAAGTGCCGCGAACCCCATTGGAGCAGCGAGTCGTGGGATGCGGTGATCGGGGCGGTCCGGGAGCATGGTGCCGATATCTGGTTTGAAAAGGATGCCTCGTTCTTTCTCCCGCCCGGTTCATCCTGTAAGCGGTGCGGTGCCACGACATTCGTCAAGGAAGAGGATATCCTCGATGTGTGGTTCGATTCAGGCGTCAGTTGGGCGGCTGTCTGCAAAAAACGGCCTGAACTCGGTTTTCCTGCCGATCTCTACCTCGAAGGGAGTGATCAGCACCGTGGCTGGTTCCACAGTTCCCTCCTCACCTGTGTGGGAAACGAGGGCAGGGCTCCCTATGAGGCCGTCCTGACCCACGGGTTCGTTGTCGATGGTACAGGCCGGAAGATGTCCAAGTCTCTCGGCAACACAATCACTCCTTCTGAAATTATCGAGAAATACGGCGCAGAGATCCTCCGTCTCTGGGTGACGTACGAGGATTACCGTGACGATATCCGTATCTCGAAGGACATCGTCAACAGACTTGTCGAAACCTACCGGAGAATCAGAAACACCCTGCGGTTCCTCCATGCCAATGTCCACGGAGACTTTGTACCGTCCCGTGATGCGGTGGGATACGACAGCATGTCATCCCTTGACAGGTGGCTCCTGTCACGGCTCCAGCGGTTGATCCAGAAGGTTGTCCAGGCCTATGGAACCTATTCGTTCCACGTCATCTACCACGCCATTCACAACTTCTGCACCGTTGACTTAAGCGCTCTCTACCTCGACATCGTGAAGGACCGTCTCTATGTGGAAAAGACCGGTTCGGTGAAGAGGAGGGCATCCCAGACCGTTGTTCACGAGACGCTGATGGTCCTCGTGAGACTCATGGCTCCTGTCCTTTCCTTTACGGCCGAAGAGATGTGGTCCTATCTGTCACAGGATGAAGAGGGACTGGAAGAGTCGATCCTCCTCGCTGCCTTCCCGCCGGTGAAAACCGAATGGATCGATGAAACACTTGAAGCCCAGTGGGATGAAATCTGGAAGCTCAGGGAATCGGCGAACAAGGCCATCGAAGAAAAGCGTGTCGAAAAGACGATCGGCCATCCCCTCGATGCGAAGGTCGTGATCGGTGCTCCGGCACAGCTTTTCGAGATTCTCGAAAATATCGGCGACGAGCTGAAGGATCTTCTTATCGTTTCCCAGGTTGGAATCGAAAAATCGGACGAAGCGACCATCACAGTGATGAGAGCCGACGGCCAGAAATGTGACCGGTGCTGGCAGTATTCGACAGACATCGGGGCATCAGAGCAATTCCCGACGATATGCAAGCGCTGCGCAGATACGCTGTCCTGCTGATCGTTCCGGTCATCTATGGTATCGACTGGTGGACGAAACGTCTCATCATCGAGAACATACCATACGGACAGGGGACGGAAGTAACGGGATTTTTCAATATCGTTCATGCCAGGAACCTCGGGGGGGTTTTCGGATTTCTCGCCAATTACCCCCAGGCGAAGCTGATCTTTTCCTTTCTCCCGTTGCTCGTGGTGGCAATCCTCATATTTATCCTCCTCCGCTACGCCCTGCCCTTTTCCAAACGGCTTGCCCTGTCGAGCATTCTTGGCGGGGCCATGGGAAATATCCATGACAGGCTGGTCTACGGATATGTGACCGACTTCCTCGACTTCCATGCCTTCGGATATCACTGGTATGCCTTTAATGTAGCCGATATCGCCGTGAGCTTCGGTGTTGGTCTGTGGATCTATACTGAACTGTTCCTGGCAGGAAAATCGCCTGAGGCCCGGAGCCAATCAACGGGCTGACTGGTCTGTGCACCAGGGGGTAATCATGGATGAGGCTCTCGAAGAAGAGAAGAAGCTCCGACGTCTCCGTTTCATCGTCGATTTTGCGCTTAAATTCATAGCGACCCAGGATATTCCTCACGAAGAGGCCCTCAAGATCGTCGAGGGGGTCAGACGGCAAGCCCTCAAAATGTTTCCCGGAAAGGACGAAGCCTTCGAGATCATCTACATCCCCCGGTTCCGCCGCGCGTTGAACAACAAATATCATCGCGCATAGACCGGGGACAGATGGGGGCATTGTGCCGGGATGATGGTCCGGCGAACGGAAGGGTGAGCGGTCAGATCTTTCCTGTTACGGAGCCGTGAAGACGAACCCGCACCACGAATTTTTCTGTCGTGTCTGACTCATGTGGAGATCGGGAAAAAGAGGGGGCAGGTCTTTTCTGTCCCGGCAGAGTATCCCTGAAAGAACGAGCGTCCCGTTCTCGCCGACGAGGGTGGCGATGTGTTGGTGGTTCTGGCGGAAGATCTGGATGTCGAGGTTCGCGAGGACAACGTCGAATCTTCCCGATATATTCTTCAGGCTGGAGCAGATCAGTTTAACCTTTCGCGTCCTGTTGAGAAGGACGTTCTTCCGGGCCGACATGACAGCGTCGAAATCGTTGTCGACGGCATAGACCCTTTTGGCTCCCAGCCGTGCGGCGTAGAGGGAGAGAATCGCTGAGCCGCAGCCCAGATCGAGAACGCGCTTGCCCTTTATGTCGATCGTCTTCATCAGTCTCAGCATGGTGACCGTTGATTCGTGCCGTCCCGTTCCGAAGGCCATGCCTGGATCGATGATGATCCGGACTCCGTCCCGGTCTGTTTTGTTCCATGGTGCAAGAATCGTAATATCGTCGATCCTGATGGGTTTGAAGAACTGCTTTGTCATCTCGACATAGTCAGGGATCTCTTCCTTCTCTATGACGACATGATGAATGCGGATCTCTGATTGCTGGAGTATTCTCAGGAACTGGTCTGACTTTTCCGGATAGGCGTGGATGATATCATTGTCCTCGTGCTCTTCGATCCAGACCCCGCCGGGGCAGGCGTCGTGAATCTCTTCAGGGAGGAACTGGTCCGAGTTCCTCGGTACAACGACGTCAATCCGGGTAAGTATCTTTTCTACAGTCTTTGTACTTTTCCGATCCCGTTTCATGAGAGATACCCGTCCTTCACCGTGATCACTTGAATGGTACTCTTAATTGCCCCTGAACCCCTGCCGATCATTATAGAGGAATTATCGTCACTTTTCAATGGAACGACAGGGGTGATCTTCTCCAGGTTTGTGAAATTCCTTGATTCATCAGCTCTTTATGCGGTATTTTTTGCGAGACGGCAGGAGATGGATCGCAGGCCCGCCCAAAGCCGCTCCCCTGTAAATTGCAAGGAGGAACAATGTTATTTTCCCGAATATTTGCCCCTACAGTAAAAGAGGATCCGAAAGAGGCGGAAGTCCTGAGCCACCGTTTGATGCTCAGGGCCGGCTTCATCCGCCGTCTCTCGTCGGGTATCTATACCTGGCTCCCCCTGGGCCTCAAATCCTTAAGAAAGGTCGAACAGATCATCAGGGAAGAGATGAACAAGAAAGGTGCCCAGGAGATTCTCATGCCTGTTGTCCAGCCAAAGGAACTCTGGGTCGAGAGCACGCGATGGGAGAAGTACGGCAAGGAGCTTCTCCGTTTTATCGACAGAAACAATCGTGAACTCTGCCTTGCGCCGACCCACGAAGAAGTCGTGACGGATCTGGTGCGGCGGGAGGTTCGGTCGTACAGGGAATTGCCCCTCAATCTCTACCAGATCCAGACGAAGTTCCGGGATGAGATACGCCCCCGGTTCGGGGTTATGCGGTCGCGGGAATTCTCCATGAAGGATGCCTACAGCTTCGACGCCGAAGAGGCGGGAGCGGAAAAGAGTTACATGGATATGCGCGATGCCTACATGAATATCTTTTCCCGGTGTGGATTGAAATTCCGGGCCGTTGAGGCCGATACGGGGCAGATAGGCGGCAATTTTTCCCACGAGTTCATGGTTCTTGCCGAGACCGGTGAGGATATCATCATTTCCTGTGATTCCTGCGATTACGGTGCCAATCTCGAGCGGGCTGAGGTGGGATTCGTTCCCCGGGCCGTCGAGGGGAAGAGCGGACTCTATGAGAAGGTCGCCACGCCCGGCCAGCGGAAGGTCGAGGAAGTCACCCGGTTTCTCGATGTCACCGCCGACAGGCTCATCAAGACGATCATCTACAGGACCGACCGGGGAACGATCGGTGTTCTTGTCCGGGGAGACAGGGAGATCAATGAGACAAAATTCAAGAACCTCCTCGGCCTTGACGAACTCGAACTGGCCGACGAGTATACGATTGAAGAGGTAACAGGCGGTCCTCTCGGATTTTCAGGCCCCATAGGACTGAAGATCCCCCTCTATGCCGACAGGGACATTGAATTCATGGAAGACTTTGTCGTCGGCGGGAACGAGCGGGATGTCCACATCATCCATGCCAACAGAGGCGACTTTGCAATCGAAGGATACTATGACCTTAAGGTGGCCTGGGAAGGCGACCTCTGTCCGAGATGCTCCGGCAGGCTCGTATCGTCAAAAGGGATCGAGGTGGGTCATATCTTCAAGCTGGGCACCAAATACAGCAAGGCCATGAACGCCATCTTCCTCGACAAGGAGGGGAAGGAGCAGTTGATGATCATGGGATGTTACGGTATCGGCGTCGGACGGACCGTCGCTTCTGCCATCGAGCAGAATCACGACGAAAATGGCATGATCTTTCCCATGGCCATCGCTCCCTTTGAAGTGGAGGTCCTGCCGGTCAACACGTCCCACCAGGAGAGCATGGATGTGGCCATGGCCATCTACCGCGATCTCCAGGCCAGAGGTATCGACGTCATCATCGATGACCGGAACGAGAGGCCCGGCATCAAGTTCAAGGACTGTGATCTCATCGGCATCCCTGTCCGTGTAACGGTCGGCGAGCGGAACCTGAAGGAAGGGATGGTCGAATTCAAGCTCAGGGGAGAGAAGGAATCGGAAAAGGTCAGTAAGGATGCCATCATTGAAAAGGTGATCGATTATGTTAAGAAATCTAAGCGTCTGTGATTTTGCCCTGAAAGAGGAGCTTCTGTCCCGCATCAACCGTTTCAGGGAGAGGCTGGCGGCCTACGGGATCGATTATGCCATCATCCTCCAGAACGTCGACCTCTTCTATTTTGCCGGCTCTGTCCAGAAGGCTGTCCTTGTCATTCCCGTTGACGGCGATCCCCTGTTCATGGTGGAAAAGAATCTCGACAGGGCCCTCTTCGAGTCGCCTCTCCACGTGATTCCCATATCGAGGGACAAGGATGTCAAAGAGATTCTCGCATCGAAGGGCCTTCTGGGGAAGACGGCGGCCATGGAGCTCGATGTCGTTCCTGTGGCTGTCTGTGAGCGGTGGAAGACGATCCTCGGACTCAGCGACGTGAAGGACGTCTCACAGGCCGTGAAGGATGTGCGGCTCATAAAGAGTCCCTATGAGATAGAGCAGTTCATCAAGTCGGGGGCCATCTGCAGTCACGTCTTCGAAAAAGGGAAAGAGGTCGTACGGGAAGGAATGCGGGAGATCGACATCGAGGCCGTCCTTGCCGCAGAAGGCCGGAAAGTGGGCCATCAGGGCTATCTCCGTATGAGAGGGCTCAACCAGGAGATGATGAGCATCTATGTGACCCACGGAAAATCGGCCACAATCGGATCGGGCGCAGATGTGCCCATCTCCGGCGTCGGTGTCACCCATGCCATCGGCCAGGGGGCGTCGCTGAACGTTGTCGAACGGGATATGCCTCTGCTCATCGACTACGGCGGCGGATATAACGGATATATCACCGACGAAACCAGGGTCTATGTGGTGGGCACACTGAATGAAAAATTCGGGACCGCCTATGAGACGGCCCGTGAGATAGTTGAAGACGCCATGGGTTTTGGAAAAGAAGGGATTGACGCCACTGAAATGTACAAAAGGGCTGAAGAGATTGCCCGCAAGGCCGGTCTGTCCGATTATTTCATGGGCCACGGCAAGGGAAAGGTCGGGTTCATCGGCCACGGTCTCGGTCTCGAAATCAACGAACTCCCCGTCATTACGCCCCGGCACACGATGGAGCTCAAAGAAGGAATGGTCTTTGCGTTCGAGCCGAAGTTCATCTTCCCGAACGAAGGGGC
>CAYQXL010000015.1:3324-5145 GCA_964421445.1 uncultured Pseudomonadota bacterium | reverse complement strand
TATGCTGATCAGGCAGAAAGGAGGTGATGGTATGCACCCGCTCAAAAATATGGCGTATCTGGATTTTTTCTGGGATGTTCAACAGAAAGGAGGTGGCAGTATGAGGACGGTGTATGCGGAACACGAGGAGAGTAGTGAAGGGTTCTATCTTTTTCTGATCCAGATCATTGTCCTTTTTACCCTGGCTTTTGCCGTTGCCGTAGCATGGCTTGGTCCCGAGATCTCGTTGCCCGAAAGCATGGCCACCTTCTGGTGATGCCGGACAGTGAAGAGCAAGAGGCCGATCACGAGGAGGGTGTTCTTCCCGGACGCTTGAGGAACGAGAGGTGCCCGGTGTCCGGGAGGAAGACCGTTGGAGGTGTCAGCCGGCGGGAAAAGTGTGTGGTATAATCTAACAATCATTCAGGGAACGGCTTTCTAATGTGACGACTGTAAGGTCATGAAGGCGTACCAGATAAAGGTTGCCCCCCCACGCCTCGGTGCGACAGTCAGCAGGGAGCGTCTCTTTCGCCGCCTCGATGAGCTGGCCGAGTATCCGGTGACGTGGGTTTCATCGCCGGCAGGATCGGGCAAGACAACGCTCATGGCGAGTTACGTCCGGTTCAGGGATATTCCTACGCTCTGGTACAGGATCGACGAAGGAGACGGCGATGTCGGCACGTTCTTCTTCTACATGCGCGAGACGGCGAAGCGTCTCAAGAAAGGACGGTCCAAACCACTTCCTCTCTTTTATGACAGCTACCGGATCGGCCTCTCCATGTTCGCCTGCAATTATTTCGGAGCCCTCTTTGCCACCATGCCCCGGCCCGGGGCGATCGTTTTTGACAATTACCAGGATGTGGATGAACATTCCGAGATCCACGATGTTATCAGGGACGGCATCAAGACGATCCCTGACGGTCTGAGGGTCTTCATGGTCAGCCGGAAGCGATTCCCCCTACCCTTTGTATCGCTCCAGGCCGAGAATGCTCTGGTCGAGCTGGAGTGGGAGGAACTGCGGTTTACGGTGGAAGAGGTGCGACAGTTGATGTCGCTTCGAAAGAAGGCGGAAGTCCCCGAGGCAGCCGCGAGGTCTGTCCATGAGAGGACGGAAGGATGGGCTGCGGCGATTGTTCTCATAACGGACCACGGGAAGGTGCCGGAAGCGGGGTTCGCTGATATCCGGTCCTTCGATCAGGGATCAGTGCTCGATTACTTTGCCATCGAGGTCTTTGAAAAACTGAATCCTCAGACCCGATCCTTTCTCCTCAATACGGCACTGATATCGTCCGTGTCGCCTGATATTGCAGTGAGCCTTACAGGTGTCGAGGCGAGCAGCCGGATCCTTGGAGAACTGGTGCGGAACCACTATTTTGTCGACCGCTACGGTGATGAATACCGGTACCATCCCCTCTTCCGGGAGTTTCTCCTGTCCCGGTTCGACAGATCGCATTCACCGGAGGAACGGCGGGCTCTCTCCGTAAAGACCGCACGTGCGCTTCTTGGGGCAGGGCGGGCGGAAGAGGCGCTCAAGCTTTTGATGGATGTTGCGGACTGGGACGGGTATAGCGCTGCTGTTGTGGACCAGGCACCGGCATTTGTCAATTCCGGCAGATACAGGGCGCTGGCAGAATGGATTTCCCGTGTTCCCGAAGAGATCTGTGGCCGGTTCCCGTGGCTTACCTACTGGCTTGCCGTGGGGCGGCAACTTGATGATCCGGTCGGCAGCTATGAACTCTTCGATGAGGCCTTCGGCCTCTTTCAGAAAGGGCACGACCAGACCGGAACGCTCCTCGCATGGTCCGGAGCTGTTCAGTCACTTATTCTCTCGGTCATGCAGTC
>CAYQXL010000015.1:0-3224 GCA_964421445.1 uncultured Pseudomonadota bacterium | reverse complement strand
TTTCTCTGGCTCGGCGATTTTCGACGGTACGAGCATCTGCTCGGAGAAATCGAACAGACGTCAACATCTGACGACTTCCCTTCCCGCATCTGGTGGTACTGGTCGAAAGCGGTCTACATCAATCAAGCCCCTTCAGGCTCGGCAACAGCGATACCATATATCGAAAAGGGGATGGAACTTTCGGTCCACCATGGCATCATGTTCTGGGTTCCGTTTTTTCTGGCGGAACAGTTTAATGCAGCGGCAAGCGGAGGAAATATCGACGAAGCCCGGGAAATACTCACCAGGATGGAGTCCATCCTCGACGATCCTCCCGGGTTCTTCCACATCCGGTACCATAGCGCTTCAGCCCTCTATCATGTTCTTACGAACGACGTGGGGAGGGCTCTGGCCAACGGGAAGGAAGCTCTCAGTCTTGCCGTGACGTCGGGTCATCGTCTTCTTGAAGGCCTTGCCCGCCTCTGGTATGCCTTTGTTCTTGCCGAGGCCGGTGAGTATGATGAGGCCGAAGGGCAGATAAGGGAATATGAAAGGCTCCCGGTCACATCGAGTACGATGCTCGCATATCTTTCCCTTATTCTCAGAAGTACGCTCGCCTTGAACAGAGGTACTGCTGACGGGGAAGGGTTTCTCCGCGAAGCTCTCGCCACGGGACGGCGCGAAGGATATGGTATGCCCTACTGCTGGTGGCAGCCCGACCTCTTGGTCCGTCTCTGCACGGCGGCCCTGCAATGGGGGATCGAGGTTGACCATGTGCGGAACTTCATACGGACGAGAAACCTCGTGCCCCATCAGCCTCCTCTGGATGTTGATGGGTGGCCATGGCAGATACGGATTACAACCTTCGGCACCTTCGGAATTACGGTCAACGATGAACCGCTCAGGTTTGCAGGGAAGGTGCAACGACGGCCGCTCGATCTTCTGAAAGCCCTTGTCGCCCTGGGAAGTGTCAATGTCCGTGCCGATCTGATCGAGGATCTCCTGTGGCCCGACGCAGACGGGGATATGGCCCGCATATCGTTCAAAACGACCCTTTCCCGCCTGAGGAGGCTTTTGTCAGTTGACGGGGCTATCGATGTGAAGGAAGGGAAAGCGAGCCTGAACAGGCAATTCGTCTGGCTCGATACGTGGGTATTCGAACACCTGAATGAACTGGTAGCCCGGATGTGGCTGGCACGGGGGGTAGTGAGGTCGACGGGGGAAACAGACATGTCTGCGGGATTCCCGGCTCATCTTTTCCTGGGCAGGAACAAGGAGGAGAAACTCCCCGATGAGACGGAACGGATTGCCGAGCTTGCAGGGAAGGTCTATGAAGGCGATTTCCTCGGCGCCGACGCCCGGTCATGGATTATTCCCTACCGCGAACGGTTTCGGACGATGTATATCAGGATGGTCAGGAGACTTGGTGTTATGCTCGGTGAACAGGGGAACAAGGAAAAGGCTGCCGTCCTCTATGAGCATGCAGGAAAAGCGGGGTTTTCAGACGAAGAGATCCATGGCCCTGTCCTGAAACGGAGGGGTCTGTAGTGTTGGGGGGTGAGAAAAGTTTAGCCCTATGTTTGTCATGGCCTTCTTGACAGCCAACATAAAAGAGGCTATGCTGTAGAACAATCAGGAATGGTTCCGGATTAAGAATGAAAACGAAAGAAGAACTTATCCAGTATTTGAGAGACCAGGGGCACAAGATTACACCCCAGCGGCTTGCGGTTATCGACGTCCTCATCGAGCAGAAAGATACCCATCCCGGAGCCCGTCTTATCTATGAAGAAGCGAAAAAGAAGATCAAAACCATCAGTCTTTCCACGGTGTATGGAACGCTCAACGAGTTCTCCCGGTGTGGTTTGATCAAAACGCTTCAGTTTGACCAGATGGAAAACCGGTACGACGGGAATCTTGAAGGGCATATCAATCTTATCTGTGAACGGTGCAGAAGAATCATTGACTACCCGGTCCCGCCTGCCATTGACCCGGGCGAGGTGTCGAGGACAACAGGTTTTGTCATCAACGACGCACGGCTCGAGTATTACGGGTGGTGCCGTGATTGTCTGGGGGAAACCGGTCAGACGGGCAAAAACGAAGGACACACAAAAAAAGGAGGTACGGATGAGTGAGAAAAAGAAGTTGACGACGAATGCGGGGGCGCCGGTTGCTGATAATCAGAATACGATGACAGCCGGTCCCAGGGGGCCGGTGTTGCTCCAGGATGTCTGGTTCCTCGAAAAACTGGGCCATTTCGACAGGGAAGTGATTCCGGAACGGCGGATGCACGCCAAGGGGTCGGGCGCGTACGGGACCTTTACCGTCACCCACGATATCACCCGGTATACGAAGGCGAAGATCTTCTCGGCCATAGGCAAGAAGACCGATCTTTTTATCCGCTTTTCCACGGTGGCCGGAGAACGGGGTGCGGCGGACGCCGAACGGGATATCCGGGGCTTTGCCATCAAATTCTACACGGAAGAGGGCAACTGGGATCTCGTCGGCAATAACACGCCTGTCTTCTTCCTTCGTGATCCCCTCAAGTTCCCTGACCTCAATCATGCCGTCAAGAGGGATCCGAGGACGAACCTCAGGAGCGCGAAGAACAACTGGGATTTCTGGACGTCCCTTCCGGAGGCGCTCCATCAGGTCACGATCGTCATGAGCGACCGGGGCATTCCGGCGTCATACCGCCACATGCACGGCTTCGGAAGTCATACGTTCAGCTTTATCAGCCCGAAGAACGAGCGGTTCTGGGTCAAGTTCCACCTGGCGACCCAGCAGGGGATCAGCAATCTCACCGACGCCGAGGCAGAGGCGGTTGTGGCGAAGGACAGGGAGAGCAACCAGCGCGATCTCTACGAAAGCATCGAAAAAGGCGACTTTCCCCGGTGGACGCTCTCCGTCCAGATCATGCCGGAAAAGGAAGCGGCAACGTGTCCCTACAATCCCTTCGATCTGACGAAGGTCTGGTTCCATAAAGATTATCCCCTCATCGAGGTCGGTGTTCTCGAATTGAACAGAAACCCGGAGAACTACTTTGCCGAGGTCGAGCAGGCGGCTTTCAACCCGGCGAATATCGTTCCCGGTATCGGGTTCTCTCCCGACAAGATGCTCCAGGGACGGCTCTTCTCCTATGGCGATGCCCAGCGTTACCGGTTGGGTGTCAATCATCACCTGATCCCCGTCAACAAATCGCGGTGCCCCTTCCACAGCTATCACCGTGACGGTGCCATGAGGGTCGA
>CAYQXL010000014.1:46919-51486 GCA_964421445.1 uncultured Pseudomonadota bacterium | reverse complement strand
GCAAAAGCCGAACGGCTTCGGGCTGCCGAAGATCCGGCCCTGACCGGTGATCCAAAGACCTATTCGTCCGGTACTGCAGGGATGCTCGCTGATCTGTACGAGATGAGGAAGGACTACCCGAGAGCCCTGGCCCTTTACAAAGAGGCTTTGGCCCACGATGAGAAGACCAATTATTGGTGGAGCATTGCTGGTTACAAGAAAGCGATTGTTAACCTTCAGCAGAAGATAGGCAAAAAGGAATAAAGATTATGGACAAGGTCTTACGGCAAGGGATCATTACCCCGGAGGAAATAATAGATAAAAAGGAGTAGATAGCGATGGAGAAATCCGGTTGTCTCGGTGTAATCAAGGTGTTCTCTTTCTTCCTGTTCTTCCTCATCGTCTTCTGTCTTGCCGGTTCCACCGGTCTCTGTTTTCACAATGACGATTTTAGAAAGGACCGTGACTACACCCGCCGTGAAGGTGCCTTGCCCCGGAGTCAGGGCGGTTATGCCGGTGGCCATGACACGATCACCGGTGAGGCGGCGCTCCTGAAAACCGACGTCCACAAAAGGGATGCCGATGGAGGAACGGCATTCTTTAATTGGCTAAATAAATCGGAAAAGGCCCTCACGTACTTCCGCACCGGTGCCCACGATGAAGATACGCTCTTCCCTTTTTACAATGACCCTCCCGCCGGCCCCAACGGCTGGGGCTATTTTTTTGAACATTTTTACAATCCCGCAACCGATTCGGGTCTTCTCGGCATGAGCCCTTCCGCTCTCGATCGGGCCGACATGTTTCTCTATTACCTGGTCAAGAGGGTCTGTTTCACAAACGGTTTCAGCAATCTTTCCCCTGATGACAAAAATAAAGTCCTCGATGACTTTGGCCGGATCATGCACCTTATTCAGGACATGGCCGTTCCGTCCCATGTAAAGGACGATCCTCACCCCCTCAATAACCCCTTCGAGGACTACGTCCGGGACCACTGGGATGCAATCGTTACGGACCCTGAGTTTCTCCGTGCCGTGACCCTGGACGGTTACCTTTCAGGTGCTTATGCCTTCGCCTCCCTCGATCCGAGGGAGATGATGAGACGTCTTGCCCGTTACGCCTCGCGCTACCCGGATAATGAGGAACTCTATGTTTCCGTCCCCTGCAGGGATAATCCTGGAGAAATGTGCCGCGAAGTCAACGAGAAGGCTCTGAAGGAGGCTGCTCTCGCCCTCGTTCCGGCGGCGATCAATTTTTCCGCAGGATATATGGACCAGGTCTATGACAACCTGCCCAATATCGCACGAACGAAGGAAGGGAGCCAGTGGTGCTATGACTGGCCCATCGGTGATGACCGGGGCAAGGAGCATCCCGACGACCGGCTCGATGTGAGCGATGAATTTTACTGGGAACGGGAACTTGGAATCACCCCTGACGATCTGCTAAACCGGTACATGAGGACAGCGCTGAAGAAGGGGAAGGTCGGTGTCCTCTACAAGAAAGAGATCACCCGCTTCTTTTACGAGGCAAAGGAGAAGTACCGCAATGCCCCTCAGAACGTCAAGGATGAGGTGGAAAAGCAATTCAGGGCCCTCCTGATGAAGGCGAAGGGCAGGAACATGGAGCGGGACTGGAAAGGGGCGCCTGATATCGCTGTCTTTGCCCACGGATATTTCCGGCCCGCACTCTCCCTTCTTCTGAAGATCAGCGAGATGGGGCGGTTCGTGACGTACGATTTCGATCCCGCCATCGTTGCGGACCACCCCGTTCTCTTTATTCCCAGCGGCTCCCTCTCGGGCATGGACAAATCCCAGCGCCTCAAGGCAAAGCTCGATGAATACGTGAAGAGCGGCGGCACCCTCGTTGTCCTGGCCCAGGAATTCGGTTCCCATTACGAACTGCTTCCTGCCCCGGTCAATCCGGCGACAGGGGAGGCGCCTCTGCTTTCAGGCTACGGCTACCAGCAGGATCAGAACTGTCAGTTCGGATCGGTCATCGTCGAAGAGAAGCATCCCGTTCTCTCGGGCTTTACCTCGTCGACGGGCAATGTGGGTGTCGACGGCTACTTTACCTCCATCCCTTACGGGGCGAAGGTTCTTCTGCGGCGCACGACGAACGGATATCCGGCGCTCGTCGTCTATCCCTACGGGAAGGGATATGTCATTGCAGGGGCTGTCTTCACCGACTGGGCGCTGACTCACGGCCAGGCCACGGCGGAGGAGATCAATCTTGTCGCCAATATCCTTGCCTGGGCGAAGAAGCCCGCCGATCTGCCCTCCGTCAGGGAGAACGAGACCATTTCCGGTGAGATTCCCGTTCACAATTTCACCGGGACGTCGGCGTCCTCTGTCCTTCTGACCCTCTACACCCCTGACAGGAGCAAAGAAGTGACGTCGCAGAAGGTCAGTGTGGTCCTTCCCCCGGGAGGAACGGGCCGTGCCCGGTTCACGTTTCCCTTTGCCGGCCTCGGCCCGGGGATCTATCATGTCGATTACACCCTTCTCGACGGAAACGGCACACCTGTTCAACCGCCCGCTGAATCGGATGAAGGACGGTTTGTCGGAGTTGTTCCTCTTCTGCCGGGCCAATCGGGAAAGGAAATCTATTTTTTTGCCACAGCCGCTGCCCAGCAGGTGCCCTTCGGCGCGCCGATGGTCTACACCTTTCATGTCAGGAATACGGGGTCAACGGCACGGAACCTCACGATCAGGGGCCATTTCAGGCATACATGGCGCAACCGGTCGTGGAATGTGACCGCTCGTCCCGGCATGGAGGAGAAGGTCTCGGGGAGCGATCCCTATACGGACACGTACAGTTTTGAAACGTTGACGGCATACCTCTACGATGAGCAGGGTCAGGCAATCGGATCGTCTGATCTGACGTTCACCGTTCTCAACCCCGATGTCGGTGTGGCGGTGACAACGGACAAGACCCTCTATGCTCCGGGGGAGACGGTCCGGATCGAATCGGCCATTACGAACAACCACCCGTACCCTTTCGATGGGACGGTGAGACTTCTCGTCACCGATCCGGCGAACAGCGTGATCTACGAGGAAGAGAAGGCCCTCTCTCTCGCCGGTAAAGGTCTGAAGACCGACCGGTGGCAGTTTCCCGTCGCAGCCGGTCTCCAGAGAGGCTACTTTTCTGTCCGTGCCGAAGTTGTTCAGGGAGGCAACGTCGTGTCCTGGGGATTCGGATACTTCGAACTGCCGGCAGCGCGGATCAGGCTTGTTGCTCCCATTCCCGATCGCCTGACAGCAGGGGCGGTCACGGTCCCTGCGACTCTCGTCAACGAAGGCCCCACCCCCATAGCCGACGGCAGGATCGGCCTCTCCCTCAGGGGGCCGGATGGCACAGTGATCCATTCCCGTTCCCTGTCATACACCCTCGGTCCTCTCGAATCGAAGGCGATCGGTCTCCCTGTTGTCTTTCCCGACCTCGTTTTTGGAACGTACACCCTTGTTGTTGATGAATCGAACGAAACAGGTGCGAGCAGTCCCTTGCAGCTTGCCCTCGTCAATGGACTCGCCATCGACAGCAGGGTCCAGGGATCATCTGTAATGACAGGCCGTCCTTTTCCGGTATCTGTGTCGCTCATCAATACGGGCATTTTCGATCTGCCCTCGGTCCGTCTTGCTGTGACCGCTTTCGGCGCAACAGAGTCGGCGCCGTCTCTGTCCATTCCGGTCCGGCAGACCGTTCAGGCAACCCTCCCGGTCACGGCTCCCGGTTCGGTCGGTCCAGGGAGCCAGGATGTTACCCTTGAAGCCCTCCTCCCGTCAGGAAGCGTTGTGAGGGAGAAGGCCCAGGTCACGATCCCCCGATCGTCACTTACCGTTCTGTACCGGGGGCCGGAAACCGTCAGAGCCGGTGACCCTGTGGACCTCCTGCTCGAAAATACCGGCGGCGTTGACACGGAATTTTTCTCGGAGACCATCGAGCTGACCGATTCCAGGGGGTTTGTTGCGGACCGTATACGGGTCGACGGAACGATCAGGGCAGGCGAGACGGTGCCCCTCGGGAGTCTTTCCGTTCCCGGTCAGGTTGCCGGCGGTTCGTATTACGTAACGGCTGTGGTGAGTGATGGCCGGGAGGCGAAACGTGCCGTGCTCAAACGAACCCTTTCCGTTTCCGGTCTTGTGCCCTCCATCAGGGCGACAACGACAAAAGAGATCTACAAACCGAACGAGGTGATCGGCGGGGTTACGGAGATTGCCACCGGTGACAATGAGCTTGTGGAGAGTCTCCTTACCGTATCCGTTGAGACATCGTCGCCTTTTGAAGATTTTTCCCACTATCTTCCCCGGAGCGGCTGGGCTCCTGTCAATGCTCCCCGGTCCGTTGCCGCAGGACCGGACGGATCGGTCTATGTTTCCGATCCGTTGCGACCGCTCATTCAGAAATATGACAGTGACGGTAATCTGATACGTCTTTTGGGCCGGAATGAAGGGGGGAACGACGAGATCACGGCGCCCGCTGACCTCGCTGTTGACGGAAGGGGGAATATCCATGTTCTCGACATGGCGAAAAAGGTTGTCACACTCTCTCCTGACGGCACGATTCTTCAGACCTTTGCCCTCAAGAAAGAGGA
>CAYQXL010000014.1:0-46819 GCA_964421445.1 uncultured Pseudomonadota bacterium | reverse complement strand
TCACACTCTCTCCTGACGGCACGATTCTTCAGACCTTTGCCCTCAAGAAAGAGGAAGAGTCGATACGGTCGGGAGGCCATATCACTCTTGCCGTCCCCGGTCGTCTCACAGTCAGCCCCGATGGTTCAATTTTTGTCACCACCGGTGGGCACCGTATTCAGAAATACAGCAGCCTCGGTGTCCATGTGATAAGTTGGGGCGCTGATGGTCGCGGGAACGGCCAGTTTTCCTGGACCGGCGGTGTCGCTGTTGGTCCCGACGGGACGGTCTATGTGGTTGATGTGGGCAATGACCGTGTCCAGTATTTCGACGGCAACGGTCGTTATCAGGGACAATGGGGCGGCCGGGGAGCGGCGAACGGCCTGATGAACAGTCCTGATGCCATCTCTGTTGACGGTGACGGAACGGTCCGTCTGACGGACAGGGGAAACGGCCGGATCCAGGCATTCTCGCCGGGCGGCGGCTTCGTGAGTGCCTTCGGCAGCAGGGGCAGTGGTCACGGCCAGTTTTCCTTGCCCCAGGGGCTTGCGGCCGGGCCTGATGGCGTTCTCTATGTGGCCGACACAGGGAATGGCAGAATCCAGAAGATGACCATTGGCGGTACATTTCTCCGTTCATGGTCGAAGCGGGACGGCGATGAGGGGAGGTTTGACCGCCCGTCGAAGGTCACCGCCGACAGGGACGGGAATATCTACGTCGCCGATACGGGGAACGACAGGATTCAGAAATTCGACAGGGAAGGGCGGCTTGTCATGGCCTGGGGTACGACGGGGAGCGGTGAAGGTCGCCTGTCGTCGCCTGGGGGCATTCAGGTGGCTGCTGACGGTTCGATCTTTGTGGCAGATTCGGGGAACAACAGAATTCAGGTTTTTACCGGTGACGGTCTTTTCGTGAGCACATTCGGCCACGAGGGCTTCGATGACGAGGGGTTCAACGAACCGGCCGATCTCTGTATCGGGACAAATGGTTTGATCTATATCGCTGATAAGGGGAACAACCGCATTCAGGTCTTTGACGGCACCGGTCTCTTTCAGCAAACCTGGGAAGCCGCCGGTGACGGAGGACGTTTTTCCGCTCCCGCCGGTGTGGGTTGCGGGAAGGACGGATCGGTCTACGTCACCGATGGACTGGAACGGGTCCAGAAATTCACCGATTCAGGGGAATTTGTTCTCCAGTGGGGGGAAGGGGGTTTCGGTGACGGTCAGTTCTTCCAGCCTTCGGGGATTGTGGTCAGCGACGATGCCGTCTACGTTGTTGATACGGGACACAGCCGGATCCAGAAGTTCGATCTCTCCGGTAATTTTCTAAGGAAGTGGGGCACGGAAGAAGGTGATGACGACGGGATGTTCACCCTGCCCGAGGGGGTCGGGATGACGACCGAAGGCCTTCTCCTTGTCGCTGATACGGGGAACGGCCGGATTCAGAAGATGGGGATGCGGACCGTTCGCGACAGACCGGGTACGATCTTCGTGAAGACATCCACCCTCTCCCAGCCTGCCAGATCGACGGTCCTGTACAAAGAGGACATAACCCTCCCGGCGGTCGAAGGGAAGCTTTACTTCGTCTCTCTCCTCTCCAACAGCCTCGGCCAGGAACTTGGCCGTTCATTTCAACCATTCTATATCTCCCGGGGAAACATGATTACCACCGTCGATGCCGGAAGATCTGTGATCAGGGCCGGCGATGGCCTCACTCTGTCCGGTGAAACGAGAAACGAAAATGATTTTCCCCTCACAGGCCTTGCGATGGCGATGGTTCTCACCGGACCTTCTGGACCTGTGACGGTCCTCGAGGACCGGTTCGATCTGGCAGCCGGTGAGAGGCGGCCTGTTTCGGTAACCGTCCCGCCGCCACCGGTAGGGCCGTATACGGTCAGGGCCACAGTGTCCGCAGGAACAACGGTGCTTCAGGACGTTGTTGACCGGTTTGATGTTGCAGGTCCTTCGGGCAGTGTGACCATGACCGCTCCTGAGACAGTCGGTGATGATCCCTTCGACGTAACCGTCGAGATCGAAAACAGGGGAAAGGTTCCCTATGCTGTCCAGATTCTGTCCCGGTGGGACGGGGCGGTGCGACAGGTCATAACGGCTCCCGGAGCAAAGGAGACGATCCTTTTTACCGTACAGATCACCAGGGATACGGATCTTGTCCTTGCATATTCCGGTGACGGTGCCGGAGAGATCGTAAAGACCGTCCATTACGGGCCGGCCTGGACACTAACTGTGGCGAAGACGGCCCTCTATCGCGAAGGCCGTGTCTCAATCCCCTTTCAGGTTTCGAACAGAGGCCCTGTCGACGGGACTCTTTCAGTGACGATCGGCCTGACCCCCGGCACCATCAGGGAGACACGCCATTATACCGTTGCCGGAGGGATGTCGGTTGGCGATACATTCTCCGTCGATCTTGGCCGAGGGACGTACGATCTGACCGTCGACAAGAGTGCCGGAGGAGGGGCTGATACGGTCAGGTTCGAGGTTCTCGGGGAGAGAAAGGCTTCCCTCGACATGGTCACCGTAGGTGCGCCCGTCCAGGGTTCGAGACCGGTGACGGTGACTGTGACCAACAGGGGATACGGGACCTTTGAAGGATCACTCACCGCCTCGATAGGGGGAACGGGCGGATCGGCGCCGTGGCTGTCGTCGCTGGCCCTGTCTTTGCCCTTTTCCGATACTCCCGTCCCCCAGCCCTTTCTCTTCTCCATTCCCGGTGCCATGATTCCGCCGGGCAGTGCGGAGGTCGTTGTCGAACTGAAGGGCAGTGACGGTGCGGTCATGGCAGTACAGAGACGGCCCGTTGAAAGCGGCGGCGACGGCGGGATTGTTCTCTCTGCAATTCCTCCCTCTCAGACGGTGAAGGCCGGTGATGATGCCCTCTTCATCTTCGCCGTGGCCAACAGGGGGAGTAGAGAGGGTCTTGCCGAATTTACCGCCCTGTCCCACGATTTTGTAAAGGTGGTCAGGAAGGAGCGCCTTCAGCCCGGCGACGTGCGGGAGATTCAGGTTGGCTTTTCCCTTCCTGCCGATCTGGAAGCAAAGACCTACAGCCTCTCCTATGAACTGGGAACAACGGGAACGGTTGTTGCCAGGGGGCAGGTCGCCTACGAGGTGGCAGGTGTCGCCCTTTCGGTGGGAGCCGATCTTGACAAGAAAGCCTATTCGGAGGGGGAAACGGCCCGGCTGACACTGACCGTTGATCAGCCCGCAGGGAGCGGGCCGAACCGTCTTTTTGCCCGGGTTGCCTACGGCACGTTCGAGAGCCGGAAGGATATCACCGTTGACGGCCGCCAGACAGTAACCTTTGATATTCCCCTCACCAGGATCACGGGAGAGAAGCTCTTCTACGGTCTCTACACCATGTCGGGCCGGTCGGTTCACATGAATTCCCTCTTTGTGGCGAAGAAGGCGGTGGATTTGACGATCACCACAGACAGGCAGGTCTACAGGGCCGGTGACGCGATGACCGTCAGAATCGACGGGACCAAAACAGGGACGGTGACATTGACCGGCCCCGGAGGGCTCATGGACACGTTCTCTTTCAGCGGATCTCTGTCACGGACGTTCACCCTCCCGGAGGATATGGCATCGGGAACCTATGCGGTCTTCGCGACTCTGGCGACGTCGACAGGGGAGACGATCGAAACGAAACAGGCCTTTGATGTTGCCGGGATCTCGGTGAAGGTGAAGGAGGCTTTTCTCTCTAAAGGGGCCTATGGTCCCACAGAGAGCCTCCGTTTTACCGTACGGGCCCAGAGCACTGTCGATCTCTCCGCCTCCCTGCGGATCTGGGTCCGCCATCCTGACGGGAAGTCCGAGTTCCTCGCTGAGAAGGCTGTTGCGCTCACAAAGGACGGTCTTCTCGACGAGTCGTCCACTCTTGTCTTCACCCGCCGAAGTGCCGGTGTCCATTCCATCGTTTACGGCATCTACAAAGAATGGCTTCTCCTGGCCTCGGGAACGGTGGCCTTTGATTCGGGAGACGTTGAACTCCTTTCGGTCGGCACCGACCGCCGTCTCTATGCCGAAGGAACAGGGCCCGTCGAGGTCAGCACGGGGATTTTTGCCGCCGGTCCGGCAACAGTGACCCTTCTGCTCAACGGGCAGGCCGTCGAATCGAAGGCCGCAGGGGGGACAGGTTTTTCAACGATGACGTTTGCTCTTCACCCGCCGGGACAGGGTACGTATGTTTTGAAGGCCACTATTACCGGGACGGGAATGGAGAGCTCGAAGGAGACGAGTTTTGTCTACGGAGGCTCGCGGCCCGATCTCACCGTTGCCGTTGGGCCTCTTACCGCCATGCCTGACAGGGATGGCATGACACGGATCTCCCTTGCCGTTTCGAACAGCGGTGGTCCGGTAACGGGGCCTTTCACCATCAGTCTCTATGAAAAGGATGTTCAGATCGGGTCGTCCGTTATCGATGGAATTCCCGGCGGCCGGACGATAACGGCCGACTATCCCTGGAACGCCATGGGCAGGGCAGGGGTCACATCCTTCCGGGCTGTTGTCGATGAAGGAAACGCCGTGGCAGAAGGGAATGAGGAGAATAACAGCGATAGGGGCGATATGACGGTCCCTGAGGTGATTCTTTTTTCCGACCTTGAAGGGGAGACCTTCGCCATCGGTGATCTGATCCGCATATCGTCCCTTGTCGTCAATCTGACGGCGTCCACATCGTTTCCGGCCATGGAGATTACCACGTCCGTCTTCGATGGGGCCGGCAGCCGGCTCTACACCTTCACCGAGCCGATTGCAGTGGCGCCGTCATCGAAAGTCACCTATGGTCATCTGTGGAACTCGTCGAATCTGCCTTCTACAGGTTCATACACAATGGTCCAGACGGTGAGTGCCGGAGGAAAAATACTCGCCCGTGCAGACCGGCCTGTCACTTTTTCCGGTACGGCAGGATTTGTCCTGGACACGGAGACGAAGACACACCGTGTCAATCAGGGAGGATCGGTCCGGATGGTTCTGTCGGTGAAGCCGGTCATGGGGTGGACGGGACAGGTCTTTCTGAGTGCCGCCGGACTCGCCGACGGAATGACAGCGACGATCGTTCCCGACCGCCTCGTGCCGCCGGGAGAGGCCGTCGTGACCGTGACCGTTGCCGGGAACGGGGCAACGGGTCCGGCAACGGTTGTTTTGGCAGGGGAGGGGGCTGTGGGCGCCGGGTCCGGCCGGAGGAGTCTCGCCGTGACTGTTGATGTGGCGGGCTTTACGGTGCAGGCAAAACCGGGATACCTGACGGTGAAGAAACTGACATCAGGGGACGTGAACATCGAAACCCGCGGAGAGAACGGATATACGGGCACCGTCCGTCTTGACGACATGACCGGGCCGGTGAAAGGGGTGAGGATAGATATGGAGGGAGCCCCTGTGCCTGTGCCGTCGGAGACGAAAATCCGGGTGGTTGCATCGAAACTCGCCTGTGCCGGGCTCTATGATGTGAGGATACGGGTCTTCGATGGTCTCGCAGGAAAGACTGTGACGATTCCGACAGAAGTGGTCGAGAATGAAGCGATGCACACCGGTTTTGTTGTGACACCGGGGGCAGGACCGTCCAACATCTCGTCCGTGGTCCTGATCAGCGGCGATGGAGAAAAGATCGGCGAACTGGTGCCCTTTGATACGAAGTATGGCGCCAACGCAGTCCTCGGCGATGTCGATGGCGACGGTGATGATGAGGTCATTGTCGCTCCCGGGCCTGATGCCCGGGGAGAGGCTGTTCTCTGTGTCCTGAAGAAGGACGGAACCCTCATTGCCGGAGCGAAGATCTTTGACAGTCTCTACGGTCTCAATGTTGCCGTTGCCGATATAGACGGAGACTGGGTGGACGAGATCATCGTTGCCACCGGTTCCGATCCTGAGGTGGCGCCCCGGGTGAAGGTTCTGGCCGTGGAGGGTACGACCATCGTTGATACGGGCGTCGAGTTCGAGCCCTTTCCCAAGGAGAGATCCTGCTCCTTTTACTGTCCCCAGATCAAGGCCGGGGCGACTGTAGCTGCAGGTGATATCGACGGCGACGGCACCTCTGAGATCATAACCGGCGCAGGCCCCTATTACGGCAACCCGTCGCGGATAACGGTCCATCAGATCGATACGTCCGGTGGTCCGGGCCAATGGAAAGTAAGGGCGAAAGTGGGTGATTTCACCGTCAACTTCACGGGCGGAGGAATGGCGGGCCGGGGAAAGTCCGGTGTCAATGTGGCTGCCGGCGATGTTGACGGCGATGGCATGGCGGAGATCATAGCCGGTGCCGGTCCCTCTCTTTCGAGCCGTCCGGTAGTCAAGATCTTCAAAGGTGACGGGACGTATACGGGCGTATCCTTTGAAGCGTACACGAAGGATTCGTCGCCGCCGGCGGGCGGTCAGGAAACGGACGGCGCCGGTCTTTCCGGGGAAACGGTCCAGACATCGGGCGGAACGGGCTCTGGCCAGACCGGATATGGTGTCACCGTAGCAGCCGGTGACCTCGATGGCGACGGGGTTGCGGAGATCATCACCGGTCCCGGACCGGGCCGGTCGAACAAGGCCTGGGTGAGGGTTTTCCGTGGTGACGGTACGGTCTATTCGAAGGGATTTCTCGCCTATCCGGCATCGGTGGGATACGGCGTCAAGGCCTCTTCGGGAAATGTGGGGCCTCTGCCAGGGGACAGATAGGCAACAGCCGGTCTTTCCGCCTCCGCCGATTTAGCGTTGGTATTGCCCCGGTTTTTGGTGTACATTTTACTGATTGAACTTCAAACTCATCAGTCTCGGGTGTCCCAAGAACCTCGTTGACGCCGAATACCTCGCAGGAAGACTGGAAGAGGCAGGCTACGTCATGTCCGACGAAGCCGATCTCGTTGTCATCAATACCTGTGGTTTTATCGAAGATGCCGTGAGAGAATCGATAGAGACGATCCTTGAAGCGGCGAAAGCGGGAGATGACCGGCGGGGACCGTCGAAGCGGATCGTTGTTACAGGCTGTCTCGTCGAACGGTACAAAGAGGCTCTGTCGGAACTGCTCCCGGAGGTGGACCTTTTCGTAGGCCGGGGGATGTACGGCCGGATCGCCTCAGTGATTGGCCAATCGGGATTTCGCGTGACAGACGAACCCTTTGCCGACACCTTTCCCCGGAAGACCCTCACGCCCCTGCCGACAGCCTACCTGAAGATTCAGGAGGGCTGCTCGAACCGGTGCACATACTGTACGGTCCCTCTCATCAGGGGTGATCTGGTGAGCAGAAGACCGGCGGACGTCGCCGGCGAATTCCGGTGGCTTCTCGGTCAGGGGTACCGGGAGATCACCGTCATCGGCCAGGACATCACGTCTTTCGGCAATGACGGAGGGGGGAGCCTGGTGACGCTCCTTGAAGACCTTCTGAAGGAGAAAGGGGACTATTTTCTCCGCCTTCTCTACCTCCACCCGAAAGGTGTGACCGACGAACTCCTCCACCTCATCGCCGGTGACGAACGGATCATTCCCTATCTTGATCTCCCCATCCAGCATTCCGAATCGCCTGTCCTCAAGGCCATGAACCGGCGGTATGACAGGGCCTATCTCGAAGACCTCCTTGGCCGGGTAAGGACGATCATACCCCATGCAACGCTCCGGACGTCGATCATCGTCGGGTTTCCCGGCGAGTCGGAGAAGGATTTTGATAATCTCTGCGCCTTTGTGGACCACTGGAAGTTCGATAATCTCGGTGCTTTTCTCTACTCGAAGGAGGAGGGGACAGAGGCCTACGGGATGAAAAAGCAGGTGACAAAAGGGGTGAAGCAGGAACGGTATCGCCGGCTCATGGAGATGCAGAACAGGATTTCGAAGGAGAATCTGAAGCGGCTCGTGGGCACGACGACGAAGGTCATCGTTGAGACGAAAGGCCGGGGATATACGGAAGGACGGATTCTTGCACAGGCTCCTGATATCGACGGTGTGGCGTTCATCAGGGGGACATGCGCCCCCGGCGAGGTGCGGGAGTGCAAAATAGTGAAAACTCTTGAGTATGATGTTATAGTGGAAGTGTCCTCGTAACAGTCACGTCAGGACAGGCGAATACAGACCAGCACTGGAGTTTCAGATGGAACCGATCAATGAATTAGTTGCCGTACGGAAAGAGAAGGAGAGGTATCTCAGGACACAGGGGATCGAGACCTATCCCCAGGATGGAGGTCCCTATACGAGAACGGGAGAGATCAAGGAACGATTCGAGCCAGTCCCTGCCGACGAACTGGAGAGTGGCGGAGAACACTGTGCCGTGGCAGGACGTATCATGGCATTCCGGGATTTTGGCAAGAGTATCTTTCTCCACATCCAGGACAGAGACGGAAGGATTCAGGTCTACGTGCGGAAAGACAGGCTGAAAAGCCCGGCGTACGATCTGTTCAAGAAGTTCGATATCTGCGACATCATCGGAGTTGAAGGGACGGTCTTTAAGACGAAGACCGGCGAACTGACGATCCTGGCGGAAGGAGCAAAACTCCTGACGAAATCGCTGAGGCCTCTGCCGGAGAAGTGGCATGGTCTCAAGGATGTGGAAGAGCGGTACCGGAAGCGATATCTCGATCTCATCGTCAACGAGGAAGTGAAGAACGTCTTTCTTACACGGGCGGCGATCATATCATTTATCCGGAACTACTTCGGCGAACGGAATTTCATTGAAGTCGAAACGCCGATGATGCAGGTCATTCCCGGTGGTGCAACGGCGAAACCCTTTGTGACCCATCACAATGCCCTCGGTCTCGACCTCTATCTCCGCATCGCTCCTGAGCTCTACCTCAAGAGACTCATCGTCGGCGGTCTGGAGCGTGTCTTTGAGATTAACAGGAATTTCAGGAACGAAGGGATCTCGGTCCGTCACAATCCTGAATTCACCATGCTCGAATTCTACCAGGCCTATGCGACCTATGAAGATCTCATGGCCTTTACGGAAGATATGGTGGCGAAACTCGTCTTTTCGCTCTTCGGAACGTATGAATGTACCTACGGCGGTGTGACCCTCGATTTTACCCCTCCCTGGAAGAAGATGACCATGGCTGAGGCCCTGCGGGATCTGGGGGGCTTCGATATCGCCATGCTCGACGACAGGGACCGGCTGATCCAGTACGGCAAGGAACTGGGCCTCGAAGACGTGGAGAAAGAGTCGAAAGGGAAGCTGATCACGAGCATCTTCGAGGATCTCTGCGAGAAGCGGCTCATCCAGCCTACGTTCATCACCCAGTACCCGGTGGAGGTCTCGCCCCTGGCAAAGAGGAACCGGGACAATCCGGGCCTGACGGAGCGTTTTGAGCTCTATATGGCAGGGATGGAGATTGCCAACGGATTCAACGAGCTGAACGACCCTGAAGACCAACGGGAGCGGTTTCTCGAACAGATCCGGGCGAAGGAGGAAGGGGCGATGATGGACGAAGATTATGTGACCGCCCTCGAGTACGGCCTGCCGCCAACGGCAGGGGAAGGCATCGGCATCGACCGGCTCGCCATGCTCCTGACCGATAGCCCATCGATCCGTGAGGTCATCCTCTTCCCTCTGCTCAGACCATGAAATACGAGACCATCGTTGGATTACGGTATCTGAGGGCGAAAAAAAAGGGGACCTTTGTCTCCTTCACGACGTGGATATCGGTCATCGGTATCGCCATCGGCGTCATGGCCCTCATCGTTGTCATCGCCGTCATGACGGGTTTTCAGGATGAGATACGGCAGCGCATCCTCGGCATCAATCCCCACGTCGTTGTTCTGGGAATCGACGGTGAGATCAAGAATATCGCCGAGACCGTCAAGGCGGTGCGGAGCAAGCCCGAGGTGAAGGAAGCCTTTCCCTTCATCGCCTTTCAGGGGATGATACAGAACAACAGACAGGTCTCGGGGGTTGCCGTGAAGGCCGTCGATCCTGGCGATGTCCCTTTTCTCAAGAGTATGGTGAAGGAAGGGAGCCTCGCCGCCCTGGGGCAGAGAGGCCAGGTGCTTCTCGGCAAGGAACTGGCCCGGCGCATGGGACTGATCACAGGGGACAATTTCACCCTCATGGTCCCTTTCGGCGGGTATTCGCCCATGGGGGCGACGCCTGAGACGGTGAGGATCAGGGTGGGCGGTGTCTATGAGACGGGGATGTACGACATCGACAATACGCTCGTTGTCATGTCGTACAGTGACGTTGAGGCAATGCTCGGAGCCGGTGCCACAGGGATCGAGGTGAAACTGAAGGATGTCTACCGGGCCGACGAGGTGAAGCGGGATATCCTCCTGACCCTGGGACCGGGTTTTTTCAGCCGGACATGGATCGAGATGAACAGGAACCTCTTCTCTGCCCTGAAGCTCGAAAAGCTCATCATGTTCATCATCCTCGCACTCATCATATTTGTCGCCAGTTTCAACATCATCAGTTCGCTCATCATGACGGTCATGGACAAGAAGAAGGATATCGCCATTCTCCGGGCCATGGGCGCGAGAAAACAGAGTATCGTCAGGATCTTCATGATCGAAGGGATCGCCATAGGCGCCGCAGGGGTGGTGGTGGGGTTCCTGTCGGGCTACATCCTCTGCGAGATCCAGAAGCGGTGGAAGATCATCACCCTCCCGGAAGACATCTACAATCTGGCCGCTCTCCCGGTGAAGATAAGCTTTACCGATATGTTCATTGTCGTAGCGATCGCCATGGCAATCTGTGTTGTGTCGACCCTCTATCCTTCCTATAAGGCGGCGAAGATCGATCCTGTGGAGACCTTGAGATATGAGTGATCTCATCCTCGAAGTCAAGGGTCTGAAGAAGTCGTTCCACAAGGACAGCATCGAGATTCAGGTGCTCAAGGGCGTCGATTTCGAGGCAAGGAAAGGCGATTTCACCACCATCATGGGGCCGTCAGGGGCGGGAAAGAGCACATTCCTCTATATTCTCGGCACCCTCGATACGCCGACGGAAGGGGAGATCATCTACCGCGGGACGCGGATCAGCGACTTCCGCCGCGACGACGAGAATCTTTTCAGGAATGAGAAGGTAGGCTTTGTCTTTCAGTTCTACCACCTCCTCCCTGATTTCAATGTGATCGAAAATATTCTCTTTCCCCTCCTTATCCGGCGGGTCGAGAGGGGCGAGGCCCTGAAGAAGGCCGAGAGGTTTCTCGAAATTATGGGACTGGGCCACCGGAAGGACCACCGTCCCGGTGAACTCTCGGGAGGGGAACAGCAGCGTGTGGCCATTGCGAGGGCATTGATCAATGAGCCTGAGATCATTCTTGCCGACGAGCCGACGGGCAATCTCGACAGAAAGACAGGACGGGAGGTGCTCGATTACTTTCTTACTCTTAACCGGGAACTGGCGGCAACGCTCGTCCTCGTGACCCACGATCCGGAAATCGGAGCCCTCGGTACCCGTCAGTATCACATGATCGACGGTGAACTCTTTGACGTGAGAAAATAAAAAGAGCAACCTTGCTGTGCAAGGTTGCTGCCCCCTTTCCCTTCCCTGTGATGTGATTCTCCGAACAAGATGTGTATCAATGTTGGCTGTATTTGTGTCGCGAATAGTTTACCACAAACACCAAAAAAGTGACTACCGAATAATTACATAGTAAATACGTATTAAAAGTACGTATTTATGGCTGAAGGTCAGAGAGGGGGCCGGGTGAGGAGATAGGAGCGGAGATTGGTCTTGCCCAGATTCAGCTTTTTTCTTATGTTCCGGCGGTGGACCTCGACGGTTCGCGGTGAGATGGCGAGAACGGCTGCGATCTCTCCCGTGGATATCCCGTTTCTTACGAGGTTGGCGATCCTGATCTCGGCGGCGGTGAGGTGGCGTGGAGTGGTATCCTTCGCCAGGGTGTTGGGGTCGAGGAGGTCGGCGAGATTCCTTTCGACGATTGAGAGGAGGGTTGTTTGTACCGACCCGGTGCTTTTCCGGAGCCTTGCGATGTAGGGGAGAATAAGGTTGCGTATGGCGGCGCCGAACCGCTGTTCCGCCTCGGTGGCGAATTCAGCCCGATAGTCAAGGAGGACCCTCAGGGCTGTATTTGCTTCTTCGAGGCTGTCTCTCTTTTCCCTGAGTTCCTGTTCAAGGAGTTTTTGTTCTGTGATATCGCGATCTATTCCACGATATCCCATGAATGTGCCGTTTGAATCAAAAACCGGCACGCCGCTTGTCTCGAGAATCACTTCGTGACCGTCCTTGTGAATGGCCCTGTTTTCGAAGAAAGCGAAGGGTTCGTGGTCCTGGAGGACGGGGAGGAGGACCTGGGTGATCCGGTCGAGTTCTTCAGGGGTTCTGAATTTCCGGTCGAGGGAGCGGTTTCCTGTCAGTTCGTCAGGCCTGTAGCCGAGGCTGTCATAGACCTTGGGGCTGATGTACCTGCATGCGAGGTTCTCGTCGGCCTCCCAGAACCAGTGGGTTGTCATCTCTATGAGTTCGCGGTATGTGGCGGCGTTCTGTTCGGCGCTGAGATGCCAGCGGTTGAAAAGATCATCGGGCAGTGATCTGTCGCGAGGCTTTAGAGGATGTTCCGTCACCCTTTTTCCTTTTTGTCGAGGCGCCATATCCCCGCAAAGATCAGAAGTATACCGAAGGCTAAAACAAAGCGAAAGGGGATAACGGAGATCTTGATGCTGAAGAGGTTTGTCATAAGACCTGCCCCCGGATTATACCCCGTGAGAAACGGCAGACAGGCGAGCGGAATGGCCAGACCAACAGCAACGAGTATGAACGTAACTGTTCTTGACGGTTTTCGGGTCTCTGTGCTCATGGGATGTGCCACTCCCTCCTGTCTGTAAGTATACCCCAGGATGCAGGTTTTTTCGACACCTTCTTCCTGATCTAATGACCGCCGCACCCTCCTGCATGACCGCCGCAGGTGCCAATCTGATCGAGGGCGGGGAGTTTTCCGTCATTGAGAAGGGCGATGTTGTCGCCGATCGTCGGAGCGAGTGCCCGGTATACCCTGATCCCTTCGGCGTTCAGTCTCATGAGCGCCCCTGTGCCGATTCCCCCGACGACAACGGCGTCGACGGCAGCACCGCCCAGTGCCTTCATCGGGTTACAGGCGCCGTGGGAATGGCCGAGGTCCCTGTTCGAGATCGTTGATGTTTCATCCCTCTCCGTGTCGTACATGACGAAAACCGGCGCTGATCCGAAATGACCGTAGACCAGACTTTCCTTTCCTGAATCTTTTTCAACAGCAAATGCTACTTTCATTGAGAGTCTCCTTTATTGGTGGTGATTATTTGGAGCGCCTTTCCTTCTGTCAGGGCGCAGGCGACCTTATGCCGTGCTTTTTCGAGGATACGGCCGAACGTTGCCCGTGATACAGCCATCCGTTCGGCAGCCTGTTCATGGTAGAGTCCTTCACAGTCGGCAAGTCTCAGGGCTTCCAGCTCGTCGAGGCTGAGAGTAATCTCTTCAAGGTGGACGAGCGGAATTCCCCGGGGCTTGAAGTATGTTGCCGAAGGGTTGGACAAAATGCACCGGCATTTTTTCGGTCGTGACATAGAACAATTATAAGCATATGCTCATAATTAGTCAAGGTGCCGAAGGGAACGGCGGCCATTTCATGTCTTGACAACCTCTGTGATGTGAGTTGATAATCATAGGGATGATTGATCAGGGCGGCAAAGGAGAGTCTCTCCCGGCGAAGAAGACGACGAAGAAGCCATCGATCTCGGCGGCGCGGTTGGTCCGTCTCCAGGGGCAGATCGTTGGGCTGAAGGAATCGGAGCGCCAGTTGCGGAGAATCCAGGGGGTCCTCCAGAAGAAGACCCATGCCCTCGGCGAACGGGTGAAGGAGCTGAGGTGTCTCTATGCCATTTCGAATATTGTTGAAAAGCCCGGATTGTCGCTCGACAAGATGCTCGAAAAGATTCTCCGGACCATTCCCGTTGCCTGGCAGTACCCTGAGATAACCTGTGCCCGGATCGTCCTCGACGGAAAAGTGATCGCGACGGCCAATTTCTCCCTGACCCGGTGGATCCAGTCTGCTCCTGTTGTCGTGAAACGGGTAACGATCGGATCCCTCGACCTGTGCTATCTCGAAGAGAGACCGCCCTGCTACGAAGGGCCCTTTCTCCGGGAGGAGAGGAGTCTTATCAAGGTCATCGCCGAGCGGATCGGCGAAGTGATCGAACGGAAGAGGGCCGACGATGCACTGAGGGAGACGATGCTCCGGAACCGGGCGCTCCTCAATGCCATCCCTGACACGATCTTCAGGATCGACAGGGAGGGAATGATCCTCGATTTCAAGGAGGGCAAGCCATCGGGCAAGAGGCCCCGGTTCAAACAGATCGTCGGCATGAATGTCCGCGATCTGCCTGGCCGGTATCCCTGGCTCCCAAGGGACGTTGTGGAGAAGGGGATGCACTGCCTCCGGCACGTCCTCGGAACAGGGGAGACGGAGATCTACGAGCAGCGGATAGCGGGATTCGGCGAGGCATATTTCTATTTCGAGGTCTTGGTCACCATGAGCGGGAAGGACGAGGTCCTGGGTATCATACGGGATATTACCGAGAGGAGACTTCTCGAAAAACAGGTCCTCGAAATCAGCGAGTGGGAGCAGCAGAGGATCGGTCAGGATCTTCATGACAGTCTCTGCCAGCAGCTTACAGGCGTTGCCTTTCTCG
Organism: uncultured Pseudomonadota bacterium; assembly: GCA_964421445.1. GTDB lineage: Bacteria > Desulfobacterota > Syntrophorhabdia > Syntrophorhabdales > CAYQXL01 > CAYQXL01. The sequence continues at coordinate 32,239 of CAYQXL010000014.1, read as the reverse complement.
GGAAGGTTCTTGAACAGAAAATGGTGGCCCGGGGGGTGGAGGAAGCCTCCGATGCAGGAGAGATCGTCTCCCTCGTCGATGAGGCCATCACCCAGACAAGAGGCCTTGCCCGGGGGCTCTACCCCGTCCGCGTTGAGGCGGAAGGTCTGATGGCCGCTCTTTCGGCCCTTTCACAGAATGTTGAGCGGGTCTTCGGCATCGTCTGCCGCTTTTCCTGTCCCGGACCGGTCCTCGTCTACGACAGTTCGGCGGCTATCCACCTCTACCGCATAGCCCAGGAAGCGGTCAATAACGCCATGAAACATGGCAAGGCATCGGAGATAGCGATCAGTCTCCGCCGGGATGACGGGGGAATCGTTCTCGAGATACAAAACGATGGTCTTCAGTTCCGCAGGCCCCCTGCCGACAGGAGGGGTCTCGGCATCAGCATCATGAAATACCGGGCCACGATGATCGGAGCGACGTTCGACATCCGGGGTGCGGGAAACGGCGGGGCAGTGGTGACCTGTTCTCTCCCCGACGGTCCTGATCCCGATCAGTGCAGACAGGGAGGAGAGTGATAATGGCAAAGGGGTTGTCCGTCCGGAAAAAGGTCTATGATATCCTGATCGTTGATGACCATCCCATTGTCCGCAGGGGGTTGGCGCAACTGATCAGCCAGGACGAAGACCTGCGGGTGTGCGGCGAAGCGAGTAACGCCCAGAGTGCCCTCGATTTCCTGAAGCGGAAACTCCCCGACCTTCTCATCGTCGATATCTCCCTCGAAGAGGGGGTGGATGGAATCGAACTGATCAAGATGGTGAAGGCCCGGTACAGCGATCTGCCCATGCTTGTCGTATCGATGCACGATGAAGCCCTCTTTGCAGAACGGTCCCTGAAGGCCGGAGCGCGGGGATATATCATGAAACAGGTCGCCATCGAGGGGATGATGGAGGCGATCCGCCGGGTCCTGGGCGGAGAGGTCTATGTTAGTGAACGGGTCAGTGCGACGATCGTGAAACGGTTCATCGACGGGAAGCAGGAGGATACGGCATCGCCCATGTCCGTTCTCAGCGACAGGGAACTGGAAGTCTTCAGACTTCTCGGCCGGGGATACTCGACACGAGAGATCGCCGATCAGCTTCACGTCAGTGTCAAGACGGTAGAGTCTTACCGAGCCCACATTAAAGAAAAACTCGGGTTCAAGAATGCAACGGAACTTCTGACCCATGCTGTTCAGTGGGTAAACAACCAATAGAAAACAATCTACACAGCATATAGTAAAAACCCCTATACATATCATAGTAATTACCCCTAAGAAATAAATAGACGACACCTGATTGTGAGCGATGGAACTTTCAGGTTGTACTACTATCCAGGAACACATCATTCCCTGGAGGTGAGCCGATGAAGGCCATGAGCAACGTAATAGCTTTCCAGACAGGGCAAAGACTTTCCAGTGACATGCTGGCGGACGTTCTGCCCGAAAAATTGAGCAAAGCAGAAGAAGTCGGCTATGTAATGAGAGCGCTGAATCTCCTCAGAGAGATGGAAGAATCATGGGAACGTGACCACCAGGCCGCAGACATGAGGGACAGGTTTTGTCTTCTCCGGAGTTACTTGCGCAGACTCGAACAGGGGAGTTTTTCCGACTGAGAGGGGTGGTGAAAAAATCTAAGAGGAGGGGCAGGCATGTCCATAGTGAAAGATGTTCTTGAAAAGGTAAAACAGCGTGATCCCAATGAGCCTGAGTACCACCAGGCCGTCGAAGAAGTTCTCGAAACACTCGAGCCCACCGCCGTCAGACATCCCGAGTATGTGAAAGCCGGTATCTTCGAACGTATCGTCGAGCCTGACCGGACAGTGATCTTCCGTGTTCCCTGGGTTGACGACCGGGGAGATGTCCAGGTCAACAGGGGATTCAGAATCCAGTTCAACAATGCAATCGGTCCGTACAAGGGCGGCCTCAGGTTTCATCCGTCAGTCAATCTGAGTATCATGAAGTTCCTCGGCTTTGAGCAGATATTCAAAAACTCCCTCACCACCTTGCCTATGGGCGGTGCGAAGGGCGGATCGGATTTTGATCCCAAGGGCAAATCGGATGGGGAAGTGATGAGATTCTGCCATGCCTTCATGCGGGAGCTCTACCGCCATATCGGTCCTGAAGTCGACGTTCCTGCCGGCGATATCGGTGTAGGCGGCCGGGAGATCGGATATATGTTCGGCTACTACAAGAAGGTCCGGAACGAGCACACAGGCGTGCTGACAGGTAAGGGACTCGAATACGGCGGCAGCCTTATCCGCCCCGAAGCCACGGGATACGGTGCGGTCTATTTTGCCGCAGAGATGCTTGCCACACGGGGACTCGATTTCAGCGGCAAGACCGTCGCCATCAGCGGATCGGGCAATGTCGCCCAGTTCGCCATGGAAAAGGTCAACGAACTCGGCGGCAGGGTGGTCACCCTCTGTGACTCCAGTGCCACCATCGTTGATGAAGAAGGTATCTGCGGTGAGAAATGCGACTTTGTCATGGACCTGAAGAATGTGAAGAGAGGACGGATAAAAGAGTATGCCGATGCTTACGGCTCAGTCTGCTATCTCGGCGACAGCGTCTGGGATGTTATCAGGGAACAGGGCCTGAAGGTCGACATCGCCATCCCCTGCGCCACGCAGAACGAGATCGACGGCAGAAGCGCCGAAGCCCTCGTGAGAAACGGCTGTATCTGTGTTGCTGAAGGTTCGAATATGCCTTCAACGCCGGAAGCGATCAAGATTTTCCAGGAAAACAAGATCCTCTACGGCCCCGGCAAGGCAGCAAACGCCGGCGGTGTCTCTGTCTCAGGTCTCGAAATGAGCCAGAACAGCCTGAAACTCTCCTGGTCGAGGGAAGAGGTCGACAAGATGCTTCTCAATATCATGAAGAGCATCCACAAGGCATGTCTCGATGCAGCAGAATCGTACGGAAAGCCCGGTGACTATGTGACCGGTGCAAATATCGCAGGATTCACAAAAGTGGCGAAGTCCATGCTCGCCTACGGAGTGGTATAAGGTTTCCATGCCCCCTACACCATATATCGTCCCCGATCCGTCGGGCGGCGAAATGAAAAAGGTGATGTATTCGATACTCCGGGTCCTCGACAGACGCGAGGACCCGGTAGGCTCGACTGAACTGGCGAAGCAACTCCTCTCTCATGGTGTCGAGCTTTCCGAACGGACGGTGCGATATTACCTGAAGATGCTCGATGAACGGGGCCTGACGCTGGTCAACGGAAAGAAGGGCAGGGTCATCACGGACCGGGGACGGGGAGAACTGAGCAGTGCCTTCGTTTCGGAGCGGCTCAGTTTTGTCATCAACAGGATCGACAGCCTCTCCTATCTCACGGACCTGAAGCTCGACGACCTCCGGGGGAAAAGCATTCTGAATATCTCCTTCTTTCCTGAAAAGAGTCTGAAGGAAGCCCTGAAGGCCATGGCCGGTGTCTTTGCTTCGCCCTACGTGGTGAGCAGCAGGATCATCATGGCCACAGGGGGCGACAGGATCGGTGATGTTGTGATCCCCGAAGGGAGTGTCGGCCTCGGGACGGTCTGCAGCATCACGTTGAACGGTATATTTCTCAAAGCAGGCATCCCCGTATCCTCACGGTACGGCGGTGTCGTGGAGATACGGGAGAGGCAGGCCCGTCGATTCACCGCTCTCATCAGTTATGAAGGATCGTCCCTCGATCCCCTCGAGGTTTTCATCAAAAGCGGTATGACCGATGTACAGGGAGTGATGCGGGCGGGATCGGGAAAGATTCTCGCCAGCTTCCGGGAGATTCCCATCGTCAGTCTCGAGGAAGCGGAAGCGATCGGGGCACGGATGCTCCGGAAGGGATTGGCAGGAAAGATCATCTTTGGCAAACCGAACCAGCCGCTCCTCGATGTTCCTGTCGGGGTGGACAAGGTCGGCATGATCGTCATGGGCGGCCTCAACCCCGTTGCCGCTGCCGAGGAAGCAGGAATTCACACGACGAGCATGGCCATGTCGACGCTCTACGAATACTCGAAGCTCCTCAGTTTCAACGAAGCGGTCAGTTCTCTCCTCTATCAATAAAACAGACCAGTCGCTGGGTACCCATGTCGGCCATCAGGGTGAGCTTGGTCCCGGCCGTATCGTGGACCCGGACCACCCCCCTGTACCGGAAGGACTCGAGAAGGAGTTCCTGGGCGCTGTCGTGGAAGCTTTCGAGGAGTTCGTCGTTCAGGACCGTCTCTCCGGGCTCGGGGAAGAGGGCAAGGTAAAAGATGTCCGTCTCAACGAGATCCTGGAAGAAATGGGTACCGAAAGAGAGTTCAGGCATGAGGTTACCGTCGTGAAAGGCCATCTCCCCCATGACAGTGATGTTGTTGATCTCGGAAAAGGTGACCGGTACACCTAAGGACGGTGTCGATGTACCCCACCGTCCCGGTCCGAGGAGCATTGTCGGTGTCTCTTCCCTGTTTTTGATGAGGCGGTTGAATTTTCCCACAAGCCGGGCGACGTCGTATTTTTGTGAGAGGGAGAGCGCTGTGTACCGGGGGGGATCGATATAGATGATCCGGTCGATCCTCCGGGCGAGGCTCCCACCCATAAAGTGACCCTGTGTCTGAAAGAGGATCCGCTCCGGCGGGAGATCGGCAGGGACAACGACATGTTTCATCGTTCCCTTGGGCTGGACGGGACGGCACTGGAGAAGGTTGATCCTGAAGGCCCTCCCTTCGGTAAAATTGACGGTGAATTCGGTTTCAACAGGATAGTCGTATGCTCCTTCGAGGGTTTTCAGAAGCCCCTGCATATATGCCGGAAAAGGGGTCTGGGAGAGGAGTTCGTCGAAGGTGACGATCCAGGATTCGGTGAATCTGCCTCCTCTGTCCCGCATCCTCTCCATCGTCTCATAGTCCCGGAGTGCCAGAAGATCGAGGGGCATCGTCGGGTTTTGGCTCAACTCCCGGGAGAGGGGGACCGATCTCAGGGTGTTCTGTTCTGTATCGAGGACATCCATCTCGCGCTGAGAGAACTTCCGGATTTCATCGATTCCTGAATGGGGCCTGAAAAGGGGGTTATCCAGCGCCACGATCCGGGGATAATCGTTCTCGACGCGGTTGACGGCCCGTGTTCCGAGCCCCAGAACAAGGCGGAGCATGCCGGCATCCTGATTCATCCCTTCCCGCCAGAGAAAGGTGTTGTGGGAGACGCCGACGCCTGCCATGTCGGGAAAGAAATGGTGGTGTCTGTGGGAGCCCGATACCCTCTGGACAAGGAGGGCCATCTGTTCGTCTTTCTGGTCGAGGCCGCGCTGGAGGCGGTACGCCAGGGCGTCTTCGTTCATCGTACTGGCGAAGACCTTTCTGACACATTCGACGAAATCATTGAACCGTCTTTCAGGAGGGCCCTGGTTTACGGAGAAGAAGCTTTCGTATTTGCCGGCAAAGGCGTTGCCGAAGTTGTCCTCAAGGAGGCTGCTTGAACGGATGATGATGGGAGACTGGCCGAAATATTCGATGAGCTGTTGAAACTGTTCCCTGATTTCGTCAGGAAAGATCCCTTTCAGCATCTTTTCCCGCAGGGGTAAGGCGGCGTCGAAGTATCCCTCTTTTGTCCGTTGTTCCATCCGCAGTTTCCACAGGCCGTTCTGAACGAGATAGGTATAGAAGATGTCGGAACCGATGAAGAAGGAATCGTGCTGTTCCAGGATATCCCTCCAGGCGAGGGACCGGTCGTCTTCAAGGATTTTTCTGGCAAGGAGCATACCGACAGCCTTTCCGCCGATAAATCCCGTTCCTATGAGGCGGGACTTTATGGCCAGCAGGTCCTCGAGGGTAAAGCTCTTTTTGACGAGGCCCACGATCCGCTGTTCCCTGCCGATCATGACCCGGCAGAGTTCGTCGATCATCGCTGATTTTTCTTCGTCGCACCCCGTAGCGCGGGAAAGGTCTTCAGCTTTCATGAAGAGCCTGTCCCAGTGATCGAGGTGTCGTCTCGCGCTCTTCGCCTCCCTCCGGGAGATGTCGGAGAAGAGCCTCGTCGCGTCGACGCTGGTGATGATCGGGGCGAACGTTCCGTTCTCTTCGTGGTGGGGAAGAAACATGGTCGGAGAGTACCGGTTCCATACCTTGAGAGGATGGACATAGTAGTCGCCCTCGGTACAGTAGACTTCCAGGAGGAGCTGGGTCGTCTCCCTGATCCGGGCCACGGTCTTGAACGAGTGGCTGTGGCGGAGGATGGAGAAATAGGCGATCGTATCGAGTTCGAAGAGATAGGGACAGGTGATGACGAAGAAATTTCCGATCATCAGGTCCGTTGCCCAGGCCGACAGGAGGAACGAGAGGCAGTCGAAGACGTAATAGGTGTTTCTCCCTTCCCTGGTGATGATGTCGTAGACCTCTGTTGTGAAAGATTCGAAACCGACACGGGCATCGAGATGATGGACAGTGATATCGGGCCCTGCTGTCAGGAGCGGTTCGTGAGTGGCGAACCGCATATAGACGACCTTCCGGCCTTCGGCGGCAGCCCTCCGGACAAAAGGGGTGACGTAGTGTTCGTAGTCCTTCATGTCGTCTACCTGCCAGACGACATTGTCCCCGAGGCGCAAACCTCCGAGTACGTCATCGAGGCTGGCAAGGCCTGTTCCTGCTGGTATGGGAGGGGTCATAAGGTCTCCTTGGTCATAAAATCCCCGCTCAGCCAATTCTACCGTGACGGGGCTCCTCTTGCAAGAAAGGGGCGATCCGGGCTTCCATCTCTTCATACCGGAAGAGTCTGGCAAAATCGATAAGCCCTGCGAGAGCCCGTGAATAAGCCCGTACCCCTGTCTCTTCGAGAATGGAAACAGGGTTGAGGCCTCCGATGACAATGGCGCCGACCCTCCCTTCGTTGACGGGGATATCGAGAACGGGCTGGCCGGGCCTGCCGATCCTCATGAGGCCGCCGAGACCGATCCGTTGCAGTTTTTCTCCGAGATGCTCCACAGCCTCGCGGCTCTCTGCGGGAAATTCGCGGAAACTGGCGCCGATCCTGCCGTTTCCCGAACGGATGGCACCCATGTAGTCGGTCATCCCGCTCCTGATAAAGACCTCGAGAGGATCGATGCTTGTGCCGTCGTACATAATGATTTCCACGAACCGGGTGGGCTTTTTGTCCCTGAGTTCAAGAAGGCCGCCGAACCGGGAACTGGTCGGGATGCCGTGTTTGAGGAGCACACCGTTCAGCGTGATTGAACAGACCGTTCCCACGCCGATCATGCCGTCAGGAATGGCGATGTGGCCGAGCGTCTCCCCTGGTCCGAGAAAGGTCATGAGGTGGCCCATGGCATAGCCGTCCCCGTAGACCCTGGAGATGTCGGGAATGTTCCGGGCGAAGAGGTGAGGATCGACGACGGTGACGTTGATGACAACAGAACCGGATGTTGTGTTGAGATCGAAGTTCATCTGGTAGGTCATCCGGTCGATCTTGGCGGACAGGAATCCGACCTTGTCGATGATCTTCGATGAGTCGAGTTCGTTCAGCCCGAGGGACGTGAGTGTGTGACCCCGCTTGCCGCTGCCTGCCGTCAGACCGTCCCCTTCCATTCGCTGGAGGTAGAGGCGGACTGTCCGTTCACTCACCTCGTGACCGAGGGTCATGAGCTCTTCGGCAATTCTGCCGCTTGTGAGCGGTGCTTCGGCATTCTTCAATGCAGATAGAATGAGGAGTTCCTTCTTCTTTTTCCGTTCGATCATTCTCCTGTTCTCCCTCTGTATGCCTCCTGTCGTAGCCGGCAATACATGAATACTTAAACGGCAATATTGCCGATAGAAAGATTATAATGGCAATTAATGATCAAAACAACAAAAAAATAAATCGCTGCTACACGATAGTATTGTTGACAAAAATGACCTTTGATGCTATTTTTATAGCCGTCGTTAATATAATAATACGGCAATTGAATGCCGATGTAACGGCAATACATTACCAGTAATAGCATGGGAGGGACAGATGATTGAATGGCCGAAATCAAACGATGCGATTGGAACGGTAAACAGGGGAAATCCCGCCGAGTCGGGACTCTGTACACTCTGCAGGGCTGACTGCAAGGGACGATGCGAGACGTGGCTGTCGAGTCTGAAGGGAAGAAAGATCCTCTATCCGAGAGACTTCGGACTGGTGACAGCGGGAAGCGCCAATACATGCCATGTTGGTGTGTCATACAATTCGCTCCGGATTCAGGGCTACAACTACGGTGCAGCGGGACTGTCACAGGGACTGTCGAATTCGCCTGATGACTGTATCTTTCCGAATGTCAACGTCGAGACGGAATTCGGGAACGAGGTGAAGACGAAATCGAGAATACCGATCATGACCGGTGCTCTCGGTTCGACCTTCATCGCTGCCAAGTATTGGGATTCTTTCGCCATCGGTGCCGCCCTTGTGGGTATTCCCATCGTTGTCGGCGAGAACGTCGTCGGAATCGACAGGGAAGCTATCATCAAAGACGGCAAGACGTCGAAGGCTCCTGAGCTTGACCGCAGAATCGATACGTATCTCCGTTATCACGACGGTTATGGCGCGATCATCGTCCAGATGAACGTCGAAGATACGAGAAACGGTGTTGCCGAATACGTCATCAATAAATATGGTGACAAGGTTATCATCGAGCTCAAATGGGGTCAGGGTGCGAAGGATATCGGTGGCGAGATCCAGGTCGACAGTCTCGGATATGCTCTCTTCCTGAAGGAGAGGGGCTATGTCGTAGATCCTGATCCCACACTTCCTGAAGTCCAGAAAGCCTTTGAGCACGGTGCCATCAAGACCTTCGCCCGACACAGCAGACTCGGGTATACCGATCTGTCGACGCCGGAAAAGGTCTATGAATCGTTTGTCCAGTCTGTTGATTATCTCCGGAAGATCGGTTTCAAGAGAATCTCCCTCAAAACCGGTTCGTACGGTATGGAAGCATTGGCGATGGCCATCAAGTTCGCCACAGACACAGGCCTCGACCTCCTGACTGTTGACGGATCAGGCGGCGGAACGGGCATGAGCCCCTGGAACATGATGGAAACATGGGGTGTGCCGTCGGTGATGCTCCACGCCAAGACCTACGAATATGCTTCGATGCTTGCAGCACGGGGAGAGAAGGTCGTCGATATCGCCTTTGCCGGTGGTCTCGCACGGGAAGATCACATCTTCAAAGCCCTCGCCCTCGGCGCTCCTTTCACGAAACTTATCTGTATGGGCCGGGCGGCAATGATCCCGGGATTTCTCGGCTCAAACATCGAAGGCGTCCTTAAGCCCGAACGGAAAGCGGCAGTGAACGGCAACTGGGATGATCTCGCCCCTGCGGTCAAGGAACTCGGATCGTCGGCGGAAGAGATCTTTGCCGGATACTATGATGTTCAGAAGAAGGTCGGCGAAGGAGAGATGAAGAATATCCCTTACGGTGCCATCGCCATGTGGACACTGGCCGACAAACTGACGGCAGGGCTCCAGCAGCTTATGGCAGGAGCGAGGAGATTCAACCTCTCCGAGATGTCGAGAAGCGATCTCTTTTCGGGCAACAGGGAGACAGAGAAAGAGACGAGAATTCCCTATATCACCGATGTTCTCGACGAGAGTGCCAAGAAGATCCTCACCACCGACTTCGGCGTATCGAAAAAGACCGTCGGCGCCCGGTAAAAAAGATCACCATCTCCATGAAAAAGACGGCGGGGCCCCAGAGGCCCCGCCGATTTGATTAACGTTCCCTCATACGCTTATAATAGTGACGTTCTGCGGCCCCGGGGAGCGGTTTACCGCCTGTCCTCCTTGCCGGTCTTTCGCTGAACGACGATAATTATGACGGACAGCACCTTCCATACCTGTATCGAACAACTCTCCGGCCAGACCGTTTCTCTCTGTTTTCAGTGTTTCCGGTGCACCAGCGGCTGCCCTGCTGCGGACCGGATGGATCTTCCTCCCCACAGGATGATGGAAGCGATCCTTGCAAACGATGCCCTGCCGGTCCTCACGTCCCGGGCTATCTGGGCATGTGTTCAGTGTTCCACATGCTCCGCCCGGTGCCCCAACGGGATCGACGTTGCCGCCGTCATTGAAGCGCTCAGGGTTGTCTCCCACGAAGAAGGAAAGGACAAGGAGGAGAGGACCTGGCTCTTTGACACGGTCATGACGGAGAGTATCGGCGCCTACGGACGGGTCTATGAGCTGGGGGTGGCGGTCCGTTTCAACAGGCTCACCGGAGGTATCATGAAAAACCGCCGGATGGCGGCGGCAATGGTGCGGAAGGGGAGGCTGAGCCTTCTGCCCCACAGGGCACCGGTGAACCGCCGATTCACGAACCGGGGGGCGACCGCTGCAGGGCCGTCGACGGTCCGGCAGCCGGCCGGCCGAGAGGAGGAGGGCGACGGATGAGGTTCGCCTATTACCCCGGATGCGCCGTCAAAGGATCGAGTCGTTTCTATGAACGGTCGATCATGAAGGTTCTCGCCTATTTTGACATTACCCTCGCCCAGATCGAAGGATGGTCCTGCTGCGGTGCGACGGCCGTGCGGGCTGTGGACAGGGAACTGGCCGACCGTCTTGTCGCGACGAATATCGCCCTCGCCGAAGCGATGAATCTCCACATGTTTACGCCCTGTTCGGCCTGTTTCAACAGAATGAAGACGGTGAACGACCGTATGCGGAATGTGAGGGATATCAGGGACCGTGTCAACATGTCGATCAGTCCTCTTAGGTGTGAAGGCTCGACGGAGATCCGGAGCATCCTCGATGTTTTTCTTGCATATGTCGGCCTTGAAAGGATCGCCGCCTCGGTCCTGTTCGATCTCTCCTCCCTGTCCGTTGTGCCCTACTATGGGTGTATGCTGACCAGGCTTCCCCAGGGTTTGGCCGGCGATGACCATGAAGATCCGTCAGCCATGGACATTCTTCTCAGGGGACTCGGATGTGATGTGAGGTCCTGGCCGTTCAAGGGGGAATGCTGCGGAGGGAGCAAGACGATCGTCGATCCTGAGGTCACACACGACCTCTCGGCCAAAATCATGGAAAGGGCGGTGATGGAGGGTGCCCGAGCCATCATCACCTCCTGTCCTCTCTGTCAGATGAATCTCGACCTTCTTCCCCATACAGGCCCTGTGACCCGTCTCCTCCCAGTCCTCTTCATCTCGGAGGTTTTCGAACTTGCCCTCTTCGGTACCCTCTCGGGGAAAGCGAAACACTTCATCCCGCCCGGAGCGGTCGGAAAAGCCAGGGCCATCGGAATGGCGGGACCGAAAGGAGCGCGATGAGTACGGGCAGAAAAAACGATGACGACCGGGAAACGGTCCGGGCCGCAACCCTTGCCGCCATTGCCCGTAGCGATCCCAGGCAGGGGGCGAGGCTGGAGAGACTGGTGGCCCGGGCAGAGAGACTCGGTGAGGGAAACGCCTATGGAGAAAAGGTGACCGGAAGGCAACTCGATCTTGTTCTCGACCCCCTCTTTGAGGCCGCCCGGGAACGGGTGAGGCTTCTCGAACTCTGTGCTGCCGGCCCACAGACTGTCTCCCGTGCGGCAGCGGCATCGGGCATGAAAAAGGACCGTGTTTTTGCCCATTTCACAGAACTTGTCCGCCGGAACTGCGTCGGGGTGGAAGTCTCGAACGATGAACCGGTCTACTCGTTGAAGGACGACGGGACCGGGACAGGGGGTGGGCCCTGATGCCATCGTTCGGCGAACCGCAGGGACTCAGAGGATCGGTCCTCGTCATCGGCGGCGGCATAACGGGGATAGAGACGTCGCTCAACCTCACGTCTGCAGGCTATAAGGTCTACCTCGCCGACCGGAAACCGAACCTGGGCGGCAATATGGCCCAACTGGACAAGGTCTTCCCGACGAACGACTGTTCCATGTGCATCATGGCGCCGAAACTCGTTGAGGCAGGACGGGACCGGAACATCTCCCTCCTCATGAACTCGGAAGTGGTCAGTCTCGAAGGAGAGGAAGGCGATTTTACCGTCACCCTGAGGACCCGTCCCCGCCGTGTCGATCCTGCCAAATGTACCTCCTGCGGAGAGTGCAGCCTCGCCTGCCCTCTGGAGGTGGGAAACGTCTACAACGAGAACCTTTCCCGGCGGAGTGCAGCCTTTATCAACTTTCCCCAGGCCATTCCGTCGACATACATGATCGACCGCCAGCTCGCACCGTGTATCTTTACCTGTCCCGTCAATCTGAACGCCCGCGATTATATCGGTCTCATTGCTGAAGGGAAGTTTCTCGACGCTCTCGATCTGATCAGGGAGAGACTTCCCTTTCCCGGTGTCATGGGCCGGATCTGTACCCATCCCTGCGAGAGCCAGTGTCTCAGGGGGAGGGCCGTTGATCAGCCTCTGGCCATCTGTGCCCTGAAACGTTTTGTCGCCGACTATGAGTGTACGGTGAGAGAGATGCCTGTTCCCCCGGCCGGAGAGGAGAAGGGAAAAGATGTGGCCATTATCGGCGGCGGGCCGGCGGGAGCGGCCTGTGCCATCGAATTGCGGAAGGCGGGATACGGGGTGACGATCTTTGAGGCGCACGACCGTATGGGGGGGATGCTCTATGTCGGTGTTCCCCGGTACCGGCTTCCGGAAGACGTGCTCATGAGGGAGTTCGCCCTTGTGGAAAAGATGGGGGCGAAGGTCCGGTACGGGACCAGGGTCGGCACTGCCATTGCCCTTTCCGAGGTCTTCGATGCCTTTGACGGGACGTTTATCGCCTCCGGAGCCCATGGTAGGCGGAAACTCGGTCTCGAAAACGAAGATGCGCCAGGTGTTCTCAACGCCCTCGACGTTCTCCGGCAGGTCAACACGGAAGGCCCCTTCCTTCCGGGGAGGCGTGTCATCGTTGTCGGTGGCGGGAATGTGGCCATGGACACGGCACTGACGGCGAGAAGGTGCGGTGCCGTCGAGGTCGATGTGGTTGCCCTCGAACAATGGGATGCGATGCCGGCCCACCGGTGGGAGGTCGATCAGGCGCTTGAAGAGGGAATCGTTTTTCATAACGGCTGGGGGCCGGGAAGAATCGATGTGGAGGATGGCCGTTTTTCAGGGCTCGAACTCTATCAGTGTCTCTCGGTTTTCGATGAAGCCGGGAGGTTTAAGCCCGTCTTCGACGATTCCCTGAGGGAATACCTGTCGGCAGACACACTGATTCTCGTTATTTACGAGACGATCGATACGGCATACCTGTCGGCGTCCGACGAGATAGACCGTCATGACGACGGGAGGATCATGGTCGACCCGGTGACCCTGGAGACGACAAAAAAAGGTGTCTTTGCAGGGGGCAACGCTGCCACAGGTCCGAGGAGCGCCATCGAAGCCATTGCCCAGGGAAAGAGGGCCGCCGAATCGATTATCCGCCATCTCGAAGGGAGGGACCTCAGGGCAGGGAGACTTGCGGAGGACGACAAGATACTCGATGAAGTGCCCCGTCCGGCAAAGCGTCAGGTCCGGGCATACGTTCAGAGACGGCCCCTTGCCGAGAGATCCGGTTTTGACGAGATCAGCCTGCCCCTCTCCGAGTCTGCCGCGGTGGACGAAGCACGGCGCTGTCTCAGTTGCCGCCGGTGCCTCGGGTGCAAAATCTGCGAGGAGGCCTGCGAACCAAAGGCGATCGATTTTTCGGGTCAGCCTGTGGAAGAACGGGTCCGCGTGGGGAGCATCATCATCGCCACAGGATTCGACGAGTTCGATCCGTCGTCGATGAAGAATCTCGGATACGGCCTCTGCCGGAATGTCGTGACGAGCGTCGAGTATGAGCGGATGCTGTCGGCCACGGGACCGACGGCGGCAGTTGTCATGCGGCCTTCAGACGGCCGGATCCCCGGAAAGGTTGCCTTTCTCCAGTGTGTCGGCAGCAGGGACGAGAGGCATCCCTACTGTTCGTCGGTCTGCTGTATGTATGCCACGGAGGAGGCGGTGATCTCGAAGGAGCATCATCGGCATATGGAGACGGTCATCTTCTACAATGACATGCGGGCTTTTGCAAAGGGGTACGAGGAACAGGTCCGGAGGGCCCGTAACGACCATGGCGTCCGGTATGTGCGCTCTCTCGTCTCCCGGGTCCTGGAAGATCCCCTGACAGGGGATGTGACGATCCGGTATGTCGATGAGAAGGGAGAACGTGCCGAAGAGGTCTTCGGCCTGGTCGTTCTCTCGGTCGGGTTGAGACCGTCGAAACATCTGGCCCGGGCTGCAGCGGTCCTGGGAATCGATGTAACGGACCAGGGCTTTGTCCGGACCGATCCCCTCCGTCCCCTCGCAACCTCAAAGAGGGGCATCTTTGTCTGCGGTGCCGCCGAGTCACCGAAAGATATAACGGAGAGTGTGACCGACGGCTGTGCTGCGGCCTGCGAAGCGGTCCGCGGCCTTCAGGAAGCCAGGTGGAGTGAGATCGAGACACCACTGCTCCCCGACGAGCGGTCTGTAGAGGGGGAAGATCCGAGAATCGGTGTCTTTATCTGCCGGTGCGGTGTTAACATCGGAGGTACGGTTGACGTCGATGGCGTGAGGCAATATGCCGAAGGTCTCCCGGCCGTCGTTGTCGCCGAAGAAAACCTCTTCACCTGCTCCCAGGATACGCAGGACCGGATAGGGAGGACGATCAGGGAGAAAGGTCTCAACAGGGTCGTTGTGGCATCCTGTTCCACCCGAACCCACGAACCCCTTTTTCAGGATCTCATCAGACGTTCGGGGCTCAACAGGTATCTCTTTGAGATGGCCAACATCAGGGACCAGTGCTCATGGGTCCATATGAATGACCACAGGAGGGCCACGGATAAGGCGAAGACCCTCGTCCGGATGGCTGTGGCCGCATCGGGGCGCCTCACGCCCCTTGCCGGACTGGACATGGCGGTGACGAAACGGGCCCTCGTTATCGGCGGAGGTCTCGCAGGGATGACCGCTGCCCAGGCCCTCGCAGATCAGGGAGTCGAGGTTGATCTCGTCGAGCGGTCTTCGTATCTCGGTGGCCATTGCCGTCACCTCCTGAGAACCCTCGATGGAACCGATGTTCGTGCCATGGTGGACGGTCTTGTGGCGACGATTCTCGCCCACCGGCGGATCACCGTCTTGTGCGAATCGGATGTCACCGGTTTCAGTGGAACCAAGGGATCCTTCACGGCTGAGGTCACATCACGGCTGAGGCCGGAGAAGATCTCCATCAGCGCCGGAGCGGTCATTGTGGCCACGGGAGGGCACGAACTGAAACCCTTCGGTGCCTTTCTTTACGGCAGCGACAACCGTGTGATGACTCAGACCGAACTCGAAGTCCGGCTGTCGGAAAGCCCTCTGCCGTCATGGAGACGGATCGTCATGATCCAGTGCGTCGGCTCGAGAAACAGAGAGCGGCCATATTGCAGCAGGGTCTGCTGTATGTCGGCAGTCAAGAATGCCCTCACCCTTACGGATATGCTGCCGGGCTGTCATGTCACGGTCTTTTTCCGGGACATGATGACCTACGGTTTCCACGAAAGCTATTATAAAGAGGCGAGGCGAAGGGGTGTCCGCTTCGTCCGGTATGACGGGGACAATCCCCCGGAGGTTGCCCTTTCGGAGGGACGACTGTCGGTTGTCTCCCGGGCTGTTTCGGGGACGGCAAAGACGGTGAGCGATGCTGACCTCGTCTGTCTGAGCACTGCCGTCATTCCTGATGATGACGGGCGGCTTCCGTCGCTCATGAAGCTTCCGAAGACAGAGAACGGTTTCCTTCTCGAGGCCCATGCAAAGCTGAGACCGGTCGACATGGCCGCAGAAGGTCTCTTTCTCGCCGGGCTGTGCCACTCGCCGCGGACAATGGGGGAGACCATTGTCCAGGCCAGGGCCGCCGCAGGGAGGGCGCTTACCATCCTGTCCCGGGACAGTCTCATTGCCGGCGGTGTGGTCGCTCAGGTGGACAGGGACCGATGCGCCGCCTGTCTCACCTGCGTCCGGGTCTGCCCCTTCAGGGTACCGGTTATCAACGGGAAAGGAGAAGCCGAGATCTCAGCCGCTGCATGCCGGGGGTGTGGAACGTGCGCCGCCGAATGTCCCGCACAGGCGATCGATCTGTGCGGTTTCAGCGATCTCCAGGTCAGGGAGAAGACGGCCGCCCTCTGTACGTGATCCCGCGAGGACCGGGGCGCAAAGAGTTTTCGGAAAAGACGGCACAGGGCAGGACGGCGACATAAGGGCCGGAAAGAAAGGAGGGGACCATGGAGTCCCGAGGAGAGAATAGAGGATTGTTTGAACCGGAAATCGTCGCCTTTTGCTGTGAATACTGAGGGTATACGGCAGCGGACCTGGCAGGTTCGATGAGGCGGACGTACCCGGCGAACGTCAAGATAATCAAGGTGCCCTGTACGGGAAGGGTCGATATTATCCACATACTCGGCGCCTTCGAGTCGGGAGCTGACGGCGTCTATCTTGTCGGGTGCCGCGAAGGGGACTGCCATTTTATTGCGGGCAATATGCGGGCCCTCAAACGGGTCGACTATGTGAAAGGACTCCTCGATGAGTGTTCCATTGGCGGCGAACGGGTGGCGATGGTTACCCTTTCCGCTGCCGACGGAGCACGATTCGCCGGGGCGGCCGCCGAGATGACTGACCGGATCAGGGACCTCGGCCCCAGTCCGGCCAAAGAGAAGAGGATATGAAACAGACAGCAGTGGCAGAGGGTCCTGGCTGTTCAGAGGAACTGTTGATGGAGTAGAGGTGTGAACGATGATAGTGGCAGAGAGAAAACCCTTTCAGGTAATTGCGGAGATGGTTGAACCGTACGACGAGATTCTCCTTCTCGGGTGTAATGAATGTGTGACCGTCTGTGCTGCAGGGGGCGCCCGGGAAGCAGCGGTCCTTGCTTCGGAGCTGAGGCTTTTCCGGGCCGGCCGGGGCCGGCCATTGGTCGTGCGGGACGTGACGCTCGAACGGAACTGCGATCCTGAGTATGTAGAGAGTCTCACAGACCGGCTTGAAGGGATCGGAGCGATTCTCTCCATGGCCTGCGGGTGTGGTGTTCAGGCGGTGGCGGAGCGGTATCCCCGAATCCCTGTATTTCCCGCTGTCAATACGACATTTGAAGGCGTCACTGTCGAGCATGGCGTCTGGGCGGAACGATGTCAGGGGTGTGGCGACTGTATCCTCGGCGAGACCTGGGGTATATGCCCTGTTGCCCGGTGTGCCAAAAGCCTTCTCAATGGCCCCTGCGGCGGGTCGGACGACGGGAAATGCGAAGTGGGCGGTGAGACGCCCTGTGCATGGCAGATGATTGTCGACCGGTACGTTGAGGCGGGGATGATCGACAGATTCCTGTCCATACGGGATGAGAAGGACTGGTCGACGAGCCGTGATGGAGGCCCGAGAAAACGCATCCGGGAGGATCTGAAGGTATGACCGGAAGGGAGGGACTCAGGGATGTTCTCGACGGGGGAGGCTTCGCCGTAACGGCAGAGTGCGGTCCTCCCCGGGGCGCCGACAGGTCGGTGGTCGTGGCGAAAGGAAATCTTCTCAAGCCTTTTGTTCATGCGGTCAATGTCACCGACAATCAGACGGCCCAGGTGAGAATGAGCAGCCTTGCAGCCTGTCTCATCCTCCAGGGGGAAGGGATAGAACCGGTGATGCAGATGACCTGCCGGGACAGGAACAGGATCGCCCTCCAGAGCGATCTCATCGGTGCCGGAGCCCTGGGCATCAGAAACGTCCTCTGTCTTTCCGGTGACCACCAGTCCCTCGGGGATCACAAGGGGGCGAAGAATGTCTTCGACATTGATTCGGTCCACCTCATCAGGGCTGCACGGCGCATGGTGGACGACGGCGTCCTCATGAACGGGAAGGAGCTGACAGTCCGCCCGCAGTTTTTTGTCGGGGCGGTGGAGAATCCCTTCTCCCTGTCACCAAAGATCAGGGCCTACAGGCTGGCCAAGAAGATCGCTGCCGGGGCGCGGTTCATTCAGACCCAATCGGTCTTCGACATCGATATCTTCCTGTCGTGGATGGAAGAGGTGCGGAATCTGGGGCTTCATGAAAAGACATATATCCTCGCCGGTATTACGCCGCTGAAGTCTGTGAGGATGGCAAAGTACCTCAGCCGTTCCGTACCGGGCATGAAGGTCCCTGACGGTCTCATCGGTCGTCTCGATCGTGTTCCGCCGGAGGAGGCGGGAGACGAAGGGGTAAAGATCGCCGTTGAGACGATCGACAGGCTCCGGGCTGTCCCAGGTGTGGCAGGCATCCACATCATGGCTGTCCAGTGGGAGGAGAAAGTCGGCGAAATCGTCGTGAGGGCGGGGCTTGAAAAGGAAAATCACGGAGGCCGGTGAATCATGAAAAGTCTGATCTTCTCACTCTTGGTTCTGCTTATCCTTCTGTGCTCGGCATGCGGACTCAAACCGCTTCCTTTCGACGAAGAGCGGTGGAGGGCTCAGGTGGAGGCCCAGAAGGTGGAGGGCCTCTATGCACCGCATGTGGAGGATGGACGATATTTCAACCCCTGGATGCCTCAGGACGGAGGAAAATTCTCCCGTCTCCTGAGGTGGCGGCTCTCCCGGAGAGAGGGGTACTCGAACGGAGAGGAGGAATGCCGGCCCGGTTTCGTGGCGGGGCTGAAGGGACGGATCGCATCGGCTGAGGGCGACTTCATCACCTGGATCGGCCACGGGACGTTTCTCATGCGAATCAACGGTGTTTACTGGCTTACGGACCCCATGCTCTCCGACAGGGCCCTTCTGCCGAAAAGAAAGACCCCGCCCGCCCTGACGGCAGAAGAACTGGCAGGTATGGGGGCTGAGGTGAATGTCATCATTTCCCACAACCACTACGATCATCTCGACAAAGCCACGATCCGCCGCCTCCCTGTGCACGGGAGGACGTTTGTTCCTCTCGGTCTGAAGACCTATGTCGAAGGGTTGGGAAGGACGTCGGTGACCGAAATGGACTGGTGGGAAGAGATCGATCTTGGCAACGGTGTCAGGATTGTCTGCCTCCCTGCCCAGCACTGGTCCCGGCGCATATCCCAGGGAACGAACCGCACCCTCTGGGCCAGCTTCCTGCTTGTCACCCCGTCCGTTTCCGTCTATTACGGCGGTGACAGTGGCTATTTTATCGGGTACCGGGAGATGGGCAGAAAATATCCCGGCATCGATTATGCCCTCCTTCCTGTGACGGCGTACCATCCCCGGTGGTTCATGCACTATGCTCATGTGGACGCAAAGGAGGCTCTTGATGCCTTCAGAGACCTGAATGCCCGGTATTTCATTCCGACCCAATGGGGGACATTCAGGCTGGGTGACGAACCGATCGGATACGGGGTTCTCGATCTTCGGGCAAAGATGAAGGAGATGGAGGTCGATCCATCGAAGGTTCTCATCATGGATCTGGGAGAGATTCTGCCTCTCCGGGGGAAGGGAAGCAAACGGCAGGATCAGCGGGAGCGTTCTTTCCTGGTTCCCGGTGCGAACAATGGGACAGAAGGGGAGAAACGGTGAACAGGGAAACGAAAACGGCCGCCCCGTAAGGCGACCGCCGAATCTGCTGTGAAGATGATTTTCACACCCGAGTTTAAGGGCGTTTACACCCGAGTTTAAGGGTGTGAAACGTGAATCAGCCAGGACTGACCTGAATGCCCCGCTCCCTGAGGTAGGCCTTGACCTGACGAATCGTGAACGTGCGGAAATGGAAGACAGAGGCAGCCAGAAGCACATCGGCATGACCCTTTGTCACGCCTTCGTAGAAGTGTTCGAGGGTGCCCGCGCCACCGGAGGCCACAACGGGGACAGTGACGACCGCCGCAACGGCTGCGGTGAACTCGATATCGTATCCTTTCAGTGTCCCGTCGCCGTCCATACTCGTCGGAAGGATCACCCCGGCGCCGAGATCCTGGCATTGCCTGGCCCAGTCGATGGCGTCTTTCCCGACGGGTGTCGTGCCGCCGGAGACGACGAGTTCAAAACCTGACGGCATGGCAGGGTTTCTTCTGGCATCGACTGCCACGGTGATCCGGTCTCTCCCGAATTTCTCCGCCCCTTCCTTGACGAGGCCGGGATTCTTCACGGCGGCACTGTTCATCGAAACCTTGCTGGCGCCGGCATTCATCACGAGTTCTATATCATCGAGACTGTTGATGCCGCCGCCGACGGTCAACGGAATCGATATGACCGACGAAACCTGTTTTACCCAGTCGAGCCGTGTCTTGCGGTTCTCAACGGTTGCAGCGATATCGAGCATGGCCAGTTCGTCGGCCCCCTCTTTTTCATAGAAGGCGGCATTTTCCACAGGATCGCCGGCATCGCGGATGTCGACGAAGTGGATACCTTTTACGACCCGGCCATTCTTCATGTCGAGGCAGGGCATGATCCTGATAATCTCCATTCAGGGCTCCTTGTTTAGTGGATCAACGGATCAGTTCGTTGTCTTTGACAGGTATTTCCTCTTTATCTCCGAAAGGGTGGCGAAGTGTTTCCGCTCTTCGTCGATAATGGCGTCGATCTTGCTGTAATATTTTTCATTGACGAAATTCTTGACTTCCTGATAGTAGGTGATCGAATCAAGCTCTCTCTTGATCGCAAAATCTATGGCCGAGATCGTGTCGTGTATTTCAGCGACGAAATTCTTCTGATCCTTCGTAAAGATCGCCTTGCCGTCGATATAGTCTCTCAGATACATCATGTATTCGCCTGTGAAGGTCTCTTTCGGCCGAGAGGGTTCGATTTTCTCGAGCATCTCGGAGAAGATCCTCTTGTGGCGGATCTCTTCGTCTGCGAGGTTGTTGAAGAGATTCCTTACCCCTTCATCATCGGTGATGAGAGCGGCCTTGTGGTAGAAAAGCTCTCCGTCCTCTTCGATTCTGACCGCGAACTTGAAAACATCGTTGACGTTAAAAATATCCATGACAACCTCCTGATGGTATGGGTTCAGATATAGTTTTCGAGAAGAATGGCAATGGCTTTTTCCGCTCCTCCCGGTTCTTTGTCCTCGATCTCCCGTATGGCTTTCTTTATCCGTTGGTGGGTGAGTTCGTCCCGAAGGTCGTTCAGGCTGCGGTAGATGCCCGACCGTCTTCCGAAACGGTAGATGAGCTGCTCCTCTGGTGGAAGGGCGAGAAAGGTGTCGATCGTGGCCAGCATCTTCTCTTTGTCTTCCGGCATCGTTCCTGCGATATCTTCGAGAAGGTTGAGAATGTGGTCACTCTTTATGGTGCTCGTTATCCCGTCGAGGTTCTCGATGAGAAGCCTCTCTTCGGCCAGGATCTCTTTGTCTGACTCCATGAGAAAGTCGCCGGAGGTGAGTTTGCTGTAAAGGGCCATGGTTTTCAGTACCTTCAGGGTACGAAATCTAATGAAATCAGGGTTGATCCGGTTAAGCGCCTCGGCTGTTTCAAGGGCATGTTCCCTCCACATTGCCCGTCCTCCAAGACCGAGGACAACGTATTCGGACAGTTCGATCCCTGCTTCCTTAACCTTTCGGCCTGCCTCGATCTGATCCTCCCGTGTCAACCCTTTCTGGATATAGTAGAGGATATAGTCCGATCCCGATTCGAGGCCCAGGTGGAGACGGGTCAGCCCTGCTTTCCGGATGCCTGTGAGATTTTCTACGGACAGTCGTTTCGCTATTGTCCGGGCTCTGGCGTATGATGTGATCCGTTCGATGGAGGGGAATTGTTCCTTCAGGTAAGTGAGGGCTTCGATGAGGGTTGGGGGAGACATGGCAAGAGAGTTTGCATCCTGGATAAAGACATTCTTTCCGCCGAAATACATCCATACAGCAACGCTCTTGAAACACTCGTTGTAGGTCGGTGTGGCGAAGATGGTCTCGATGAGACTGTCCGTTATCCTCCCCTGTCCGCCGTGACGGGCGGACAGTTCGAGGATCTCGGTCTCGATCTGCTTGATTGTATCGATATCCCGGATGATCTCCTGAAGGGAACGCTTTTGAAATGCTCTGCCCTTGTACGTATGGCAGAATTCGCACCGGTTCCAGGTGCAGTTCCGGGTGAAACGGACCAGAAGACTGTAAGCCTCGTTGGGAGGTCGTATGGGACCTATCTCGTACCGAAGGCTTTTGTGCTCCATCTATTCCTTATCAGTATGAATAGCGAAAGCGGGAGTCGACGTTCTGGACTGGAGTTTCTTACGTTTCTTCCCGGCGCCGGCCCTCTTTCTTTTTCTTCTCAATCCGGTCTTTTTCGAGTTTGACGGCATAGTAATCCTCCTTTTTTCAAACATCTACTGTACCATAGTGGATCGTGTTTTTCAATGGTTAGGCTCAGCCCCGGTGAGCAGGTCCGATCCCGGGCTAAGCGCCGTGCCACGAGGGGCACAAAAGCCCTTCCTCAGGTGCGAAGCGCCGGGCATTCCCCATACGGGGTACAATTTCGTTGAAATTACAGAGGTTATGTGGTACTTAATAACGTTTTGACTTTGCACGTTCCTCAATCGGCGGCAGGGTGCAGGGGACTGTCTGCTGCTGAAGTGCGAGGGGCGGAAGAATAACCAGGAGGATACATGTCAAACCTTACCATCAAACAACTTCTCGAAGCCGGTGTCCATTTTGGCCATCAGACAAAACGGTGGAATCCCAAGATGAAGCCGTACATTTTCGGAGCCAGGAACGGCATCTACATCATCGACCTTCAGAGAACACTGAAGATGTTCAAGGAAGCCTACAATTTCGTCAAAGATGTGGCAGCAAGAAACGAGTACGTCCTCTTTGTGGGAACGAAGAAACAGGCCCAGGAATCGATAGAGGACGAGGCGCGGCGGTGCGGTGCCTTTTATGTGAATCACCGGTGGCTTGGTGGTACCCTGACCAACTTTCAGACCGTGGAAAAGAGTATCGACCGGCTGAGAAAGTATGAAGAACTGAAAAGCGGTGACATCTTCAAGATGCTGCCGAAAAAAGAGACCATAAGTATCGACAAAGAGATTCTGAAACTCGAAAAGAACATCGGTGGAATCAAGGACATGGAGAGGTTGCCCGGTGCCATGTACATTGTCGATCCGAAGAAAGAGTATATCGCTGTCAATGAAGCCAAGAAACTCGGTATCCCGACGGTAGGTATTGTTGATACCAACTGTGATCCCGACGATATAGACTACATCATCCCCGGTAATGACGATGCCATCAGGGCGATCAAGCTCATCACGTCGCGAATCGCCGATGCGGTGCAGGAAGGAAAGGCACTGTATATCGAGGAGTTCCAGAGCAAGGAAGAAGAGCCTCAGGAAGACCTGAAGCCTTTCATCGATGAGAGCATACTGGAGGAGAAGTATTCGACATTCGAAGAAAATGCGTAAGGAGATATAATATGGAAATTTCTGCCGACCTTGTAAAAAAACTGAGAGAAAAGACGGGTGTTGGGCTCATGGACTGCAAGGATGCCCTGAAACACTCGGGCGGAGATATGGAAAAGGCTATCGAGTATCTTCGTGAAAAAGGCATTGCCAAGTTGCAGAAGCGTATGGGAAGATCTGCGTCGGAAGGCGTCATTGCATCCTACATCCATACCGGCGGTAAGATCGGCTGTATGGTCGAGGTCAACTGCGAAACGGACTTTGTGGCGAACACGAAAGAATTTCAGGAGTTCGCGAGGGATCTTGCAATGCAGGTTACCGCTTCAAATCCCATGTATGTAGGGCGCGATGATGTTCCGGAAGAGGTGAAAGAGAAGGAGAAGGGTATCTACCGGAGACAGGCCCTTGAGTCAGGGAAGCCTGAGAAGATTCTCGACAAGATTGCCGAAGGCAAACTGGAGAAATTCTATCAGGAGGTATGTCTTCTGGAACAGACGTTTATCAAGAACCAGGATACTACAGTGAAAGGACTTCTTGAAGAACTTCTCGTAAAGATGGGCGAGAAGATCGTTGTCAACCGTTTTGTCCGTTTCCAGCTTGGCGAGACGGCTCAAGAGTAAGAAGGCTCTATGGTTTTCAGCCGTATTCTCCTGAAACTGAGCGGCGAGGCTCTCATGGGTGACCGCGGCTACGGTATAGACCCGGCCGTGGTCAGGGATGTAGCCCGGGAAATCGCAGAAGTGAAGGAACTCGGCACAGAGATTGCTATCGTCATCGGCGGGGGGAATATCTACCGGGGGATGAGAGCGGAAGAACAGGGTGTTGACCGGGTTACGGGCGATTACATGGGCATGCTGGCCACCCTTCTCAATTCACTGACACTGCAGAGCATTCTGGGAAGTGTAGGGGTGGACGCAAAGGTTCTCAGTGCCATACAGATGGAGAAGATCGCTGAGCCTTTTGTGGCGGGCCGGGCCATTGAATACCTGGAGAAGGGCACTGTTCTCCTTTTTGCCTGCGGAACGGGGAACCCTTTCTTTACCACCGACACCGCCGCCGCCCTCCGGGCCCTTGAAGTAAAGGCCGATGTTCTGTTCAAGGCAACGAAGGTCGATGGTGTCTATGACAAGGATCCTGTCCGTTTCAGCGACGCACGGTTCTTTGCCCGTGTTTCCTATGACGAAGTCCTCGTCAGGCGTCTGGAGGTTATGGACGGAACCGCCATTACCCTGTGCAGGGATGCAGGCCTGCCTGTGGTGGTGTTCAACATGAGGAAGCCGGGGAACCTGAAAAATGCGGTTCTTGGTGAACCGGTAGGGACGACCGTAAGGAGGGAAATGTGAAGAGTGAAGCCCTGGAGGAGCTTGAAGACAAGCTTACCAAAACCATCGCAGCCCTGAAGAAGGACCTGTCAAAGCTGAGAACGGGTGTTGCATCGGTGACCGTTCTCGATGACATAAAGCTTACCTACTACAATCAACCGACCCCTCTCAACCAGGTAGCGACAGTCAGTGTTCCTGACAGCCGTACTATAACGATTCAACCCTGGGATGCGTCGGTTATCGGTGAAATCGAAAAGGCGATCCAGAAATCTGATCTCGGTGTCAATCCCGTGTCTGACGGGAAGCAGATCAGGCTCTCTTTCCCGAAATTGACGGAAGAACGGCGTAAAGAACTGACGAAACTGGGCGGAAAGATGCTTGAGGCGACAAAGGTCGCTGCCAGGAATGTCCGCCGTGATGTAAACGAAAAGCTGAAGAAGATGGAGAAGGATAAGGTTATCTCTCAGGATGATGCCAGAAAACAGCAGGATGAGGTTCAGAAAATGACCGACAGATTCATCCAGACAGCGGAGAAGGTCTACACCGAGAAGGAAAAAGAGATTCTGGAGATCTGACCGTATATGGACCGTCCTGAAAAAGTCACCTTGCCTGCTCACGTTGCCATTATTATGGACGGAAACGGCAGATGGGCGAGGGTACGGGACCTTCCCCGCGTCGAAGGACATGCTGAAGGCATAGAGTCGGTCCGGGAGATCGTCACTGTTTCCCGGGAACTGAACATCCCCTATCTGACCCTGTACGCCTTTTCCAAGGAGAACTGGGCACGGCCGAGAGAAGAAGTGGAACGACTGATGGAGCTTTTGGAAATCTATCTGGAAAAAGAACGGTCCCTCATGGTGGAAAAAGGTATCAGGCTCAATATAATAGGTGAGGTGGCTGATTTCTCCCCGGGGCTCCGGCGAAAGATCACGAAAGCGATGAAAGAAACGGCTGTGAATGACGGTCTTTTTCTCAATCTTGCCCTCAGCTATGGTGGGCGCCAGGAGGTTGTAAGGGCTGTCCGGGCAGTGGCGAAGGATTTCAGAGACGGTACGGTCAAGACGATTAATGAGAAGAGTTTCGGAAATTATCTCTATACCCGCGGTATGCCCGATCCTGATTTTCTGATTCGTACGGGAGGAGAGATGCGGGTCAGTAATTTTCTTCTCTGGCAGATCGCCTATGCCGAGATTTACTTCACCCAAACGTTCTGGCCTGATTTTCGTAAAGAGCAATACCTTGAAGCTCTCGAAGAGTTCCGGCAGAGAGACAGAAGGTTCGGTACGGTCAAGGAAGCCTGATTGAGAGAACTCTCGAAAAGGATTCTCACCGGCTTTATTGCAGGGCCAGCAGTTCTGGCTCTTTTCTTGTTTTTGCCCCCTTTCGGCTTTTTTCTCCTTGTTGTTTTTCTTTCAGGCGCTGCAGTCTACGAGGCTACCCGGCTTGCAGGGGCACGACGAAAAGGGATGATCACCTGCCTCAGTCTCCTCCTCCTCCTTCCCCTCTATTTCGCTCTCTTTCCCTTTGCTGTGGGCTGGCTGACCCTGTCGCCGGTGATCTTTCTCTTCGTTGAGTATATGAGCCGTGTTGCAGAAGAAAGGGATGTGAACAGGGAGATTGTCCACAGTGTTGCATGTCTCGTCATGTGTCAGATCTTCCTTGTTGTTCCCCTCTACCATCTCTCCCTGCTCAGGGAGGAAGGGCGGTATATCCCCCTTGTCCTCCTCCTCAGTCTCTGGGCGAGCGATGTGATGGCGTACTTTGTCGGGAAGAATTTTGGAAAACGTCTGCTCGTTCCGAGGATCAGCCCCAAAAAGACCTGGGCAGGTCTCGGAGGAGCGCTGGCAGGAGGGGTCATCATCGTTGTCCTGGCCCGGGCGATTCTTCATATCGATCTCTGGCATGCAATCGCCGCAGGTATTCTCGTCGGTCTCCTCGGACAGGCCGGTGATATCTTTGAATCAGCGGCAAAGCGCATCTTTGGTGCCAAGGATTCGTCGGGCCTTATTCCGGGCCACGGCGGTATCCTCGACCGTCTCGACAGCTTCATCTTCACCGCTCCATTTTTCTACTATTTCCTCTATGGTGTGCCATGAAACGGAAAGTGCTCATCCTCGGTTCAACAGGATCGATAGGGACATCGGCTCTTGCAGTGATCAGGGAGAATCGGGACCTTTTCGACCTCGTCGGGCTGGCCTGTGGTGAAAATATCGAGCTTCTCAACGCCCAGATCGACGAATTCCGTCCGTCGTTTGTCTCCATTGACAGAAGGGACGACAGGGACCGCGTTGTTTTCGATAAGAAGCGCACGTTTTTCGGTGGGACCGGGATCGATGAACTCGTCGCCATGGACGTCGATGTTGTGGTCAATGCCCTGCCGGGAAGCTCAGGTCTCGGGCCGACGATTCGTGCATTGAGACTGGGAAAGACCCTCGCCCTCGCGAACAAGGAAAGCCTCGTGATGGCAGGGCGGATCATTTCGGCCTTCATGAAGAAGGACCCCACCTGTCTTATTCCTGTTGACAGCGAACACTCCGCTCTCTTTCAGCTTCTGAAGGGGCTTAAGGACGACGGTGACGTAAAATCCCTCATCATTACGGCGTCAGGAGGCCCGTTCCGTCAGTTCAGCGCCCGGGACCTGGCAGAGGTCAAGGTCGAGGAGGCGCTCAATCATCCCACGTGGAAGATGGGGAAGAAGGTGACCCTCGATTCTGCAACACTTATGAACAAAGGGCTTGAGGTGATCGAAGCGAGGTGGCTTTTTGACATGGAACCTCACCGGATAAAGGTCCTCGTTCATCCGGAAAGCGTGGTCCACGGCATCGTCGAAATGGAAGATGGATCGTTTTTTTCGTACCTTTCCTATCCTGATATGAAGATCCCCATTGCCTACGCTCTCCATGGCCGGAAGCGCTATTCGCTTCCCGTGCCGCCGCTGGAACTGGAGAAGGTGGGGAGCCTCACCTTCTCTTCTCCCGATCTGGAGAGGTTTCCCCTCCTGAAGATCGCCTATGATGCTCTGGAAGCGGGGGACAGTGCCATGATAACGTTAAATGCAGCCAATGAAGTGGCTTCGAATGCCTTTCTCAACGGAAGGATCGGTTTTACCATGATTCCGGTGATCGTTGAGAAGACGCTTGCCCGGCACGAGTCTGTGCCGGTTATTGACGACCTGGAGATGGTTCTCGACACCCATGTCCAGGCGCAGGGGCAGGCGGAGAAAATTTTGGGAGAACTATCGTATGCTTAGTGTTTCAAGCGTCATTTACGGCATTATTGCGCTCAGTTTCCTCATACTTGTCCATGAGTTCGGCCATTTCCTCGTGGCACGGCTCGCCGGGGTCAAGGTTCTTGCTTTTTCCCTCGGCTTCGGAAAAAAACTTATCAGGTTTACCCGTGGTGAAACGGAGTATGCCCTCTCCCTCGTTCCTCTGGGAGGATACGTCAAGCTCCTTGGAGAGTCTGATGATGATGAGGTCGCCGAAGAGGATGCAGGCCGGTCATATGCACAGAAACCTGCCATTGTCCGCATAGCCATAGCCTTTGCAGGACCGTTTTTCAATATTATCTTTGCCGCCGTCATCTTCTATTTCATCTTTCTCAGTGGCTACAATGTTCTGTCAACGAAAGTCGGCAGTGTCCAGACAGGATATCCGGCCTATGAGGCGGGGATCAGACAGGGCGACGTGATCACCAAAGTGAACGGTGCCGATATCACCGAGTGGGCAGATCTCATGGAAGAGATGGCGAAAGCACCGTCGGGGCCTGTCCGCATCACTGTCCTCCGTGACGGCACTTCTGTCGACCTCACAATGATTCCCCAGGATATCGAGAGCAAGAATATATTCGGTGAAACAACACGGCGGAAGGTCATTGGGGTGACGGCATCGAGCGATTTTGTGGAGCGGAAAGAGACCGTTGCCACCGCTGCTGTGAGGGCTGTGTCCCAGACGTACAACCTCACGAGGATCACAATCGTCGGTATCGCCAAACTGGCTGTAGGGAGTATCTCGCCGAAAAATGTCGGCGGGCCGCTGATGATTCTCGATATTGCAGGGAAACAGGCAAAAGAGGGGAAGAAGAACCTCGCCTACTTTGTTGCCGTTATCAGTATCAATCTTGCTGTTGTCAATCTGCTCCCGATCCCCATCCTTGACGGAGGCCACATTCTTTTCCATCTCATCGAGATCGTCACGAGACGAAAAGTCTCTCAGAAATGGGTTGAAATCACCCAGAAGATCGGTTTTGGAATCCTCATTGCCATTATGGTTCTCGCATTTTTTAATGATGTCATGAGGATGTTCTTTGGAAAGTAGTCTTGTTCTGGCTGTCGATAATTCGCAGGATTTTCTCGCCCTCGGCCTGTCCGATCGTACCGGTCTGATTGAAGAGAGGCGTCTCCGGTCTCAGAGGCACCCCTCCGAGATCATCGCCACCGAGGTCTCTTCCCTCCTTTCCGGTCACGGATACGGAATCGGTTCACTGGACTGCGTCATTACAACGGTCGGTCCAGGTTCCTTTACGGGGATACGGGTCGCACTCTCTTTCTGCAAGGGGATACGGGCAGGATCGGCCATCCCCGTCGTCGGCATTCCTACACTCGATGCTCTCGTCCTTCCCTTTGGTTTCCTTGAGGGTTACCATCTCCTGCCCCTTATCGATGCGAAAAAAGGGGAGGTCTTCACGGCCCTCTACAGGGTTTCCGCCGGGAGGCCCGAGAGACTGTCGCCCTTTGCCGCTCTCAAGCCTGCCGTTGCCGCCGCCCTTGTGCGACCGCCGTCCCTTGTCTTTGGCACAGGTCTCGGGCTTTGCTCGGCTCTGTTGAAAGACCGTGATGGTGTAACGGAGATAGCCGATCGGTTCACATCTGTGTCGGTTGAACTCCTTACCAGGGAGGGGATCAGGCGGTGGAACGGCTCTGAGGAAACAGACCTGAGACCCGTTTACGGCCGTCTTTCAGAAGCGGAGATCAGATTCAACATAGCCCTTTCGTGAGAAGCGAGGCGAGGTGTTTTGCGGCCTCGTGAAAGATGTCGGTCTATACCGGAGGGAACGCCGCCCTGTCTCTTTCCATGGTACGAAATTCCCATATGCAGGAGGATTATTATGGCCTTTTATGAATCGATCGCCGACTATTATGATGATATCTTTCCCCTCGACCAGAAAGCTGTCGACTTTGTCATTGCGACTATCGGGAAAGAAGGGCAGGACAGACAGATTCTCGATGTGGGGTGCGGAACGGGGGATCTTGCCCTTGCCTTGTCCCGTTACCGGTATGCGGTCACCGCCATCGATTCGGATCGGGCCATGATTGAAAAGGCGAAGGAGAAGGGTAGGGACTGCGATTTTGTTTCCTTTCACCAGACCGACATGAGGGCGCTCCCTGCGGCTTTTGGAGCTGAATTCTTCGACGGTGTGCTCTGTCTCGGTAACACACTTGTCCACCTCGCCGGCCCTGAGGAGATCGGATCGTTCTTGGCCGATACGGCGAGGATCCTCAAAAAGGGTGGAAGGCTTATCGTTCAGATCCTCAATTATGACCATGTCCTGGACCATTCGGTTCAGACGCTCCCTCTCATCGACAATCAGGTGATCAGATTCGACCGGTCCTATACGTTCGGCCATGACAGGGCCTCTCTCCTCTTCGCTACGCGGCTGACCGTGAAGAAGACCGGTGAAACGGTGGAAAATGCCATCCCCCTGTACCCCCTGAGACGGGGCGAACTGGACAGGCTCCTCGACAAGGCCGGTTTCGTCGGACGGACGTACTACGGTGATTTTGGCAGATCGCCCTTGAGGGAGGAGAGCCTTCCCCTCATTGTTGAGGCGTCAATGGCGCCGGTGTGATCATCGCCCCATGCTTTTTGTTTAGAACAACAGCCGGTGGAGCAGAGGATGACGGTGGTGGCTTGAGGTCAGAGGTGCCCTCGTTTGTGGTCAGGGCGGACGGAAGGGTGCGGGGGCTCAGACCGTTACGTCAAAAGTGTCAGGGTCCTTCAAAGCGGAAATCCTTCTCACGGAAGAGCCTCAGACAGGCATCGACAACGGGCCCGTCGTAGAGAATGCCCCTGCATTCTTCTATGTGACGGAGGGCTGTCTCGGCGGCAAAGGCCGGCCTGTAGGGTCGATGTGACACCATGGCTTCCACCACATCGGCAACGGCGAGGATACGGGCTTCGATAAGCATCTCGTCTCCTGTAAGACCCCGGGGATATCCCGAACCATTCACTCGCTCATGGTGCTGCCGCACGATTTCCGACAGAGGCCCCGGTGACTCGACGTTTTTGAGAATTTCTGCGCCACTGGTGGCATGGGCTTTTATCAGCTCATACTCCATCGGCGAAAGGGCGCTCGCCTTGCTCAGTATCTCCGAAGGAACGGATATCTTGCCGATGTCATGGATCTGTCCGGCCATCCGGATCGCCTCGGCCTGTCCGTCCGGGAGGCCCAACTCCCTGGCTATGGCACAGGCGAGCTGTGTCGTCCGGCGCTGGTGGCCTGCGGTGCAGGGATCACGGCTTTCAGCGGTGAGAACGAGAACCTGGACTGTTGTCTCCATGTTTGTTCTGAGACGGTCAAGGGTCTGGCGGAGATCTTCTTCCACCCTCTTCTGGTCTGTAATATCGACGGAGATGTTTGCGAGAAGAGGGGTGGTGTCTCCGTCCGGATCTGCTATCCTGTAGGTTGTGGCGTGAACATCGGTCAGGCTGCCGGTTAGTCTGTTCCGGCACTGAAGCTCTCCCTCCCAGTGGCCCTTTTCAGTGATGGACGGCAGAACTTCGTTCAGGACTTTCTCTCTGAGATGATCGGGGATGACATCCATGATCGTTGTTTTGGACACATCGTCGTCGCTCATACCGAGCATCGTTTTTCCGGCGTCGTTGAGGAATATCATCATCCCGTCGGAGGTTGCGATATTGACCAGTTCCTTGCTGTGACGGATGACCGAAGCGAGTCGCCGTGTCTCTTCTTCCGCTGTTTTCCGTTCCGTAATATCCCGCAGGTAGGCGAGAATGGCCGTACCACCATCGTAGGGAATCGTGGTGACCGACACTTCACAGGCGAGCTGTGTCCCGTCCTTCCTTATGCCCTTAAACTGGTACTGCCGCGGAACGTCATCGCCTTTCAGCCGTCTGATTGCATATGTGGTGACCCGTTCGCGGTCGTCAGGATGGATGTTGAAGTAGGGAGGTTGTCCGTAAACCTCGTTTCTGTCGTCATAGCCGAACATATCGAGAAAGCGCTGATTGACATAAACGTGGGCGAGGCCCTGGACGATACTGACGCCGTCGTTCGAGTTCTCTATGGCTGTCCGGTACCGTTCCTCGCTTGCCCTCAGGTTGTCCTCGACCCTCTTCCGTCCGGTAATATCCCGGAGTGACGCGACGCTCTGGGAGGTTCCTTTGACGATGTCGATAATAAGTTCGATAAACCGCACCGTCCCATCCCGTCCGACAAACCTGAAGTCGTACGTCCGGAGGGCCCTGTCGGGATCCTCTCTCCGGAGTGCATGCTGGGCGAGCATCCGGCTGACATCATCCGGTGAAACGAACTCGGTCCATCGCTTCTTTCCGTCGATTTCGTTCCGGCTGTATCCTGAGAGGCGCTCGAACTCGCCGTTACAGAGGCTGATTGTGGTGTCCTCTTCGATGACGATCGTCGCTGTTCCTGTA
>CAYQXL010000013.1:41025-52520 GCA_964421445.1 uncultured Pseudomonadota bacterium | reverse complement strand
ATGGCCCAGCTCGATAAGACCTTCCCGACCAATGACTGCTCGATGTGAATTCTCGCACCGAAACTGGTCGAGGTCGGCCGGCATCCAAATATAGAAGTACTCACCTATACGGAAGTTGATGGTATAGAGGGAGAAGCAGGGAACTTTAAGGTAACACTGACAAGAAAGCCCCGGTACATCAAGGAAGACAAGTGTACCGGATGCGGTGTCTGCGTCGAATACTGTCCGGTATCATACCCGGATCAGTACAATCAGGAGATCTCGGACAACAAGGCGGTTCACGTCTACTTTGCCCAGGCGATCCCTTTGATCACCTATATCGACGAGAGTTGTCTCTATCTGAAGGAGAAGAAGTGCAAGATCTGTGAAGGGGTCTGCAAGAACTTTGCGATCGATCTGAATCAGGCTCCGGTAAAAGAGGTGATCAACGTCGGCGCCGTTATTCTCTCGCCAGGGATCGAACCCTATGATCCGAAGGTGAGGGCCGAATACCGGTACGGCCAGTTCCAGAATGTTGTTACCAGTATGGACTATGAGAGGCTTCTCTGCTCCACCGGTCCTTACGGCGGTGAAATACTCCGTTCATCGGACAGGAAGCATCCCCACAATGTGGCCTGGATCCAGTGTATCGGATCACGGCAGGTTATCGAGGGCGGGAACAGCTACTGTTCCGCTGTATGCTGCACATATACACAGAAGCAGGCCATTCTTACCAAAGACCATGACGCCGATGCAAAATGCACCATATTCCATAATGATGTCCGGGCCTACGGCAAGGACTTCGAACGGTACTACCAGCGCACCGAGGCCATGGCCGATACCCGCTTCATCCGTGCCTACCCCTCCATTGTCAGGGAAGATCCGGTAACGAAGAACGTCACGATCCGGTATTCCACTCCCGACGAAGGAGTCAAAGAGGAAGAGTTCGATATGGTCGTCCTGTCGATAGGGCTCAATCCCCCGCTCAACGTCAAGGGCCTGGCCGAGAAGTTTGGTATTGAACTTGAAGAACACGATTTTTGCAAACTCGATCCGGTAAATCCGATGGTGACGAACAGACCGGGTATCTTTGTCAGCGGCGGCCTCCAGGGCCCCATCGATATCCCTGAGTCTGTCTTTGGCGCAAGCGGTGCCGGTTCCCAGATCGGAGAACTCCTCGATTACCGCCGGGGCAATCTCTCCCGGGAACGTATCTATCCCGAGGAGAAAGATGTCTCTCAGGAAGAGCCCCGGGTTGGCGTCTTTGTCTGCCACTGCGGAGCGAATATCGGCAGGATCGTCGATGTTCCCGGCACGGTTGACTACTGCATGACTCTTCCGAATGTTGTCTACTCCCAGGAACAGCTCTTCTCCTGTGCCACGAACTCGGCGAAAGAGATCACTGACATGATCAAGGAAAAGGGACTCAACCGGGTTGTCGTGGCAGCCTG
Source organism: uncultured Pseudomonadota bacterium (assembly GCA_964421445.1). GTDB lineage: Bacteria > Desulfobacterota > Syntrophorhabdia > Syntrophorhabdales > CAYQXL01 > CAYQXL01. The sequence goes on along the minus strand of CAYQXL010000013.1, from coordinate 51,090 downwards.
TTCGCCAAGAACCCTCGAACCCCTGTTCCGGGATACCCTCCGCGAGGCAGGGATCAACCAGTATTATTATGAGATGGCCAATATACGGGAACACAACTCGTGGGTCCATTCGAAAGAGAAAGAAGAGGCCACGACAAAGGCCCATGACATTATCCGGATGAGCGTTGCCCGGGCGTGCCACCTGGAGCCTCTTCAGGAATTTGATCTCTCCGTTGACAAACGGGCACTGGTCGTCGGCGGCGGTATCGCCGGCATGAATTGTGCCCTCTCTATCGCGAACCAGGGACACGAAGTCTACCTCGTCGAAAAGAGTTCCGACCTCGGAGGCATAGCGAAAAAGATTCACTCCACCCTTGAAGGACTGGATGTCCAGGCCTATCTTAGGGACCTTATCGGCAAGATCTATGACCATCCCATGATCCGTGTCTACACTGATGCGACGATCACCGATGCTACAGGATATGTGGGCAATTTTGTAACGACCGTCAAATCGGACAGAGGTACGACAGAGATCAAACACGGCGCAGCGGTCATAGCCATCGGCGTTGACCTCTATACACCGACAGAATACCTCTATGGCGAAGACGAAAGGGTTATGACACATCTCGAACTGGAAGACCTCATGGTCAGGGGAGACGAAAAGATCGCCACTGCCCAGAGCGTTGTCATGATCCAGTGTGTAGGATGCAGAAATGAAGACAGAAACTACTGCAGCAGAATATGCTGCAGTGAATCGGTCAAGAATGCCTTGGCCCTCAAAGAGCAGAACCCTGCCATCGACGTCTATATTCTTTACAGAGATGTCAGGACCTATGGATTCAAGGAAGATTTCTACCGCGAAGCGGCAAACAGGGATGTCAAGTTCATCCGGTATGAGCCGGAAAATCCCCCGGAGATCGAGCCCGGTGAGTCGGATGAGGACGGCCGTCCTGTCCTGAAAGTTACCACGATCGATTATATTCTCGGTGACAAGGTCGAAATAGCCGCCGATATCGTCGCCCTCGCCGCAGCAGTTGTTCCGTCAGCGGCAACGAAGGAAGTGGCCAACCAGTTCAAGGTGACCCTGAGCCCTGACGGCTTCTTCAAGGAAGCTCACGTGAAACTGAGACCGGTCGAATTTGCGACCGACGGTGTCTATCTCTGCGGAATGGCCCATTATCCGAAATTTATACAGGAGACGATCAATCAGGCTTACGGAGCGGCGGGCCGGGCGTTGACCCTTCTCTCCCATGACATTGTTGTGGCCTCAGGGTCTGTCTGTGAAGTGAGCGAGAAGAAGTGTATGGGCTGCGGAGCCTGCGTCGAAGTATGTACGTATGGAGCCCTCGAACTCCGCGATACGAAGCAGGGCAAAAAGGCTGTTGTCAATCCTGTCCTGTGTAAAGGTGACGGCCTCTGCAATGCGAAGTGCCCGACAGGCGCTATTGTGCTGAAACATTATACGGACCAGGAAGTCCTGAGCGAGATCGATGCAGTGGTTGCTCACGACGACATCATGGAGCAGATCGATGCAGCAGGAAATGCATAGACGTAATGGCAGACATAAAATGGAGACAAATAAGCGAGGAGGTGACCACGAATGAGTGCAGGACTTAAGTTTAAGCCCAAAGTCTTAGGGTTTGCGTGCAACTGGTGAGCTTACGGCGCTGCTGACCTGGCTGGAGTTTCCAGACTGCAATATACAACTGAAATGAGAATCATCCGTGTCATGTGTTCCGGAAGGGTCGACCCGGAGTTTGTTATCAGGGCGTTCAAAAAAGGAATCGACGGAGTCTTTATCGGTGCATGTCACCTGAACGAGTGCAACTATATTACCCATGGCAATTTCCACACCCTCAACATGGTCCTTTTGTATCGAAGGATCCTGGAGCATGTGGGGATCAATCCCGATCGGCTATGGATCAGGTTCATGTCCGGAGCAGAGGCAAACGTTTTTGTGGAATCGGTCAATGAGTTCGTGAAAAACGTCAAGAGCCTGGGACCTATCGGCAAAGCGGAAGGTATGGATAACGATACATTGATGGCGAAGCTCGATGAGATCAAAAAACTGATCCCCTACATCAAGGTCGCGAAAAGGGAAAAGCTGGCGACCCGTCTCGAAAGCCATGACCAGTACGACCAGTACTTTACAAAGGACGAAATAGAGGCCCTGTTCCGCGACGTCCCGGCCTATTATATCGACCCGACAAAGTGTCAGGCCTGTATGACCTGTGCCAGGAGATGCCCCGTCGAAGCGATTATCAGCGCAAAAGGGCAGGTCCATATCGTCGATCAGGATAAATGTATTAAATGCGGCACATGCATTGAAGTCTGCCCGCCCCGTTTTGCCGCAGTGACGAAGATAGTCGGAGCCCCCGTTCCCCCTCCTCTGCCAGAAGATCAGAGGGCGATCGTGAGAAAGGCGAAAGAGAAAGACGTGGCGTGAGACAGCAAAGAACAGAGAGATAGATTATATGGCCCCGCACACACGGCGGGGCCATATTCATTTGTATCTCCTCGGGTACAAGATGGAGCTCTGTCAGTTCTTGCGCCGGTGGTGTGCATGTGGTCGTAATATAAAGGGATCGGTTTTATCTTGACAAAATATGCTTGATTGATATAAAAAAACATTGTTAAATAATTCACATATGCACTAATGTTTTTAAATGGATAGGAGGTTACCATGTCGCCTGTCAGTGAGGCCGGCATACTGGGCTATGTTATCTTTTGGGCCTTGTTTGTCATCGCAATGTTCTTCTTTGTACAAAGGATCGTTTTACTCTACCGCCTTATGCTTCTTGGGAAACCAGAAGACCGGTTTGATAAGATAAGTGACAGAGTAAAGAATATACTCACTGCGGTTATCCCACAGAGATGTACCCTGAAAAGCGTTACCATGAAGGACTTTGCCGGTCTCGGGCATGCCATGCTGTTCTGGGGATTCAGTTGTTTCCTTGTCAGTTATGTCATCTACATCGGTCTTGCTGAAGGTCTCGGACTGCACTCATATATTATGGGCGGTGCGTTTGAGGAATATTTCTCAACACTACTTGATTTCGCAGCGCTGGTGGTCATCTTTTCACTGGTATGGGGCGCCATCAGGCGTTTTGTTCTCAAGCCGGAGAGGCTTGAAGTAACCGGAGAGGCTGCCGTTATCCTCCTCATTGTTTTCGCATTAATGGCTTTCCATCTTTTAACGGAAGGATTTCTTCTGGCGGCGGAAGGGAAAACATCCGGTCTGCCCCCCGTAAGCACGTCCATTGCCAGTTTTATCGCCGGAACCGGCATGGATAAGGGTGCCATGACGACAGCCTCCCATGTTTTCTGGTGGCTTCACTACATCGTCCTTCTTGGATTTACTGCATATATTCCGCGGTCGAAACATCTCCACGTTTTTGCGTCTGGACCGAATGTATTCTTTAAATCCCTCGACACGAAAGTCGTCCTCGACGAGATCTCTCTTGAGGCGCTCGAAAGCGAAGAGCCGCCCGAACTGGGTATCTCGAAGATTCAGGACCTTAAATGGAAGGATATCCTCGACGTTTACGCCTGTGCCAAGTGTGGACGGTGTCATGTAAACTGTCCTGCCCAGTTGAGTGGTAAGACGCTCTCTCCGCGAGAGTTTTTGCGGCACATTAAAACCCATCTCCTCGATGTTGGACCGGCTCTGTTGGCCGCCAAGGGGAAGGAGAATGGTGCGGTGGAGGAGATGGAAGGCAAATCGCTGATCGGCGATGTGGTGACGGAAGACGAAATCTGGGCATGCACGACCTGTGGCGCATGCCAGGAAGTGTGTCCCGTCGATATTGAACATATCCGGAAACTCCTCCAGATGAGGCAGAATCTTGTACTCGTCCATAACCAGATGCCCGAAAGCGCCCAGCTTATGCTGAGAAACATGCAGACCAGGGGAAACCCGTGGGCCGGTGCACAGTCGCTCAGACTGAGGGGTGACTGGACGAACGATCTCGGTCTTAAAATATTGGGCGAAAGTGAGGAAAATCCGAGCACGCTTCTGTGGGTTGGGTGTACGGGAGCTCTTATCGAACGGAATGTGCTGGCGACGATTTCACTCGTTAATGTTCTCAAGGCGGCAGGTGTGGACTTCGCCGTCCTCGGTGAGTCCGAATCGTGTTGCGGTGATCCGGCGAGACGGGCGGGCTACGAGTTTCAGTTCCAGATTTCGGCTGAAGAGAATATTGAAGTCTTGAAGAGTTTCGGTATTAAAGAGGTCATTACCTCATGTCCTCACTGCTACAATGCCTTAAAGAACGAATACACCAAGTACGGTGCCGATTTCAAAGTGATTCACTACACCGAACTGCTTTCCGACCTGATCAGGAAGGGCGCATTGAAACTTACCCATGACCTCAATACATCGGTTGCTTTCCACGACCCCTGCTATCTGAGCAGGTATAATGGTGTGTTCGAGGAACCTCGTCAGATATTGGATAAGATGCCGAAGACAACGTTCAAGGAAATGGAACGGTCAAAAAAGAATACGTTCTGCTGCGGCGGCGGCGGCGGACACATGTGGATTGAAGAGCAACATGGAACAACAAAAATCAACCACGTCCGCATGGATCAGGTATTGGAGACTGGCGCGAATACAGTGGCCACGTCGTGCCCCTATTGTCTGCAGATGCTCGAAGAGGGCATTGAACAGAAAGGTGTTAAGGAATCGCTGAAGGCGAAGGATCTTGCGGAACTTGTTGAAGAGGCAATGAAGTAATCTTATTCAGGAGAGGAGATTATATGAACATTATCGTTTGTGTTAAACAGGTACTTGATCCAGAAATACCACCGGCAAAGTTTAAGATTGATCCGGCCACAAAACAGGTCGTTCCGCCCGCGGGGGTGCCACCGGTAATCAGTGTTTACGATGAAAGGGCACTCGAGGGTGCCTGCCGGCTCAAGGACAAGTACAAAGGGAAAATCACCGTTATCAGTCTCGGTACCGAAAAAGCCGCAGATGTGGTGAAGCATGCGATCTCCATGGGGGCCGACGACGGCTTTGTTCTCAGTGATCCGTCCTTTGATAACCTCGACAGCTTCGGAACGGCGTATGCCCTCTCAAAGGCAATCGAGAAGATCGGTGCCTATGACCTCGTTCTTTGTGGCAGACAGGCTGCAGACTGGGGTGCCGGCCAGGTTGGTTCGATCCTTGCTGAAATACTGTCTATACCGGTCATTACCCTGGCCTGTGATCTTGATGAAGCAGGTGGCAACATAAAGGTAAAGAGAATAGTGAGTGATGGTTTTGAAGTATTGGAAGCCCCCAAGCCATGCCTTGTAACGGTCAGCAGTGAAATCGGTATGCCCCGTCTTCCCGCCGGTATGCGCCTCATGATGGCCAGGAAGAAAGTGATACCCATCTGGAAGGCCCAGGACATCGGAGCCGACGCAGGTCAACTGGATAAGGGTAACGCCCATACGGAAATCACCAGCCTCACGGTACCGACCAGAAAGAGTGAGTGCGAAATGATCACCGGTGCTTCTCCGGCTGAAGCCGCTGTCAATCTGGCAACGAAACTTGCCGGGTTGCTATAACGAAGGGAGGACGATCAATGGATAATTATAAAGGTGTGATGGTATTTGGTGAAATAGTTGGCGGGCAGTTGGCGCCGGTCACAATAGAGCTCCTTGGCGCAGGCAGGAAGCTTGCCGACGAACTGGGAGAGGAGTTGAGTATCCTTTTGCTTGGAAGCAAGGCTGCAGGTTTAGGCCAGGATGCAATCGCCTACGGCGCGGATAAAGTCTATGTCGCTGATGAAGCGGCTCTCGATGACTACAATTCCGATGCCTATACTCAGGTGGCAGGAAATCTCTGCAAGAAAGCACTGCCTGCTATTATGCTTTTCGGTCACACCGATATCGGCTGTGATCTGTCACCCCGGCTCAATGGTCGCTTAGGCGGTGGCCTTTCCATGGAATGTTCAGCGCTGGCTATCGATCCGGCGACGAAGGCCCTTGTTGCCACGAGGCCGGTCTTTGGCGGAAACGCTGTTGCCACAATGGTAGCCAAGGCCGCACGGCCCCAGATGGCAACGGTCCGTGCAAAAGTGCTTGCCCCCGCGGACAAGAACGATTCACGGCAGGGAACTGTTGTACCGGTGGAAGACAAGCTGGATGCGTCGGCGATCAAAGTTAAGGTTATCGAGAAGATCAAGGAAGAAGTCGAAGGCGTAAAGCTGGAAGACGCAGAGGTCGTCGTAGCCGGTGGCCGTGGTATGGGTAGTGCGAAAGATTTTGCCGCCCTTCGTGAGCTGGCGGATATTTTTGGTGGTGCTGTTGGTGGTACCCGTGTTGCCTGCGATGAAGGCTGGGCCCCTGCGACATTGCAGATCGGCCAGAGCGGTAAGGTTGTCAGCCCGAAAATGTATATTGCCGTCGGTCTTTCCGGTGCTATGGCTCACATCGCCGGTTGCCTTGGTTCAAAGTACATTGTCGCAATCAACAAAGACGCTGATGCGAACATCTTTAATGTTGCCCACTTCGGTCTTGTTGGCGACTGGAAAGAGGTATTGCCGGCTTTTACAGCGAAGATGAAAGAGCTGAAAGGAAAGTAGTTAAAAGATTGCGTGGTTAGGTAGACCGCATCGCCACACAGTCACTTTTGATATGAAAATACGAAAAGGCCCTGCACATAAAGCAGGGCCTTTGATTTTAATGCCTGTCCTCTCTGTCGAAAGTCTCCGGGGTTCGTGAAACGATGGTTAAAATCCGTCTTGACAGGGCGGGGAGGAGCAACTACACTTAAAAATCAGGAGCATCCTTTGGTCTCTGTGTGGAGGGGGGCGAATCGGATCCGACAAAACAACCCTACGAAAGGAGGCGGCCAATGAGCGATACGAAGATCAGAACGAGGCTTATGAAAGCCGAAGATTTTGATGCCGTCGTTGCTATTGATGAAAAGGTTCTGAAGGTTTCCCGGCCTGAGTATTACAAGCAGAAGTTCGAAAAGCTTGTTCAGTCTAAAGATTATATCCCCACATCCCTTGTGGCGGAGGCGGAAGAGGGCACGGTGGTGGGTTTCGTTCTCGGTGAACTGTTTATCGGTGAGTATGGCATCACACAGGAGACGGCGACCCTCGATACGATCGGAGTCGATCCGACCCACCAGCACAAGGGTATCGGCGAACTTCTGATTCAGGAATTTATGGATCACCTGAGGACGCTCGGTGTTCATCAGATCAACACCCTCGTTGACTGGAATGATATACAGTTGATCCACTTTTTCAGTGTGAACCACTTCAGTCCTTCTAAGAGGGTGAACCTGGTAAGAAATATCTGAGATGAACGTGTTTCTGCAAGGGCTGTAGTTATTCCGTCAAGGCGTCTTTGCCACTTCTCTCTTTCAGGGAAGGTGAATCGGCCTGCCTCCTTCCAGCGGCACTGGCTTCCAGGCGAACGGGGTATGGAAAAGAGACCGCCTGCCGGTGTATGCTGTTTGAACAGCTACACTACCATTCTACGCGAGGTTCTGACGATGAAAAGAATCATTCCCCTAACCATTCTCCTTCTTGTGTGTCTCGTGCTCATAGCCCCTGTTACCCCTCTTCATGCTGAAGAAACGGAGATCCAGGGCGTTACGGCGTCAATCGAGCATCTCCGGCAGTACAATGGTGTTACCCATCTCGGTGTGAGACTCACCAACCATACTGATAAAGAGGCCGCTGCGACCAAGCCCATAGAATTCTCAAAGGTTGTTCTCGCAGATACAGGGAAAGGGAAAAAGTACAGCGCCATGAAGGGTGCCGACGGGAGATATCTGGCAGGTCCCGTGTCGGACTGGGGAGAGGGAGGACGATGGTTTCCGTTGATTCCTCCGAAGTCGTCGATTCTTGTCTGGGTGCTTTTTGATGCCGCCCCGCAGGCTACATCCCTCTCTGTCCAGATGCCTCTCATGTTTTCGTTTGATGGCGTGAAGGTTTCCGGCCAACCTGTAACCGTGAAGGATGTCCAGAGCGCTGTGCCTCCTCTCAAGGCGACGGTCGTTTCAGCGGTGAGGAGCGCCGGCCAGGTGAAGGTGCGGGTAAAGATAGTTAACCCGGGAAAGCAGAAGGCCCGGGGTCTTCCTCTCAGGTATGCAGACACCTACCTGTTTGATACGGTGAACAAACGAAAATACCCGGTTCTGAAGGATCAATCGGGAAAGTACCTCGCTGAGCCAATATCCGATGACAAGGACGGCGGACGGTTTTGGTATTCTTATGTGGAGCCGGGAGGACAGGCGCTCGTCAGTGTAACCTTTCAGCCGCCCCCTGACTCCACCAGGGCCGTCGATATCGTCATCCCTCTCCTCGATCCTTTTGAAAATATCTCCATAGTTGGCGAGGGGGGAGCATCATCTGCCGGGGTGGCTGTGGCGGGGAAGAGTCAGACACTCGACGGGGCGCTCAAGGACCTCGGTGCTGACGTATCGTCGCAGGAGATAAAGGTCCAGCTCACCTCTGATCTTCTCTTCGACTTCGACAAGGCCGACATCAAGAAGGATGGAGAACAGGTACTCGAAAAGGTCGTTGTGATTCTGAAATCCTATCCCAATTCAAAGATAACTGTCGAGGGGCACACGGACAACATGGGTAAGGAGCAGTATAATATTACTCTGTCAGAAAAACGGGCCTCAACCGTTGCACGGTGGATCATCGCCAAAAGTGGCATCAGGGCGGCAAATGTCCAGACGAAGGGGTGGGGGAGATCGAAACCTGTGGCTCACAACACGAAACCTGATGGCTCGGATGACCCTGCGGGCAGAGCGAAAAACAGAAGGGTCGAGATCATTATCAAGAAGACCTCTCAGTGAAATGATGGGTCGCCTTGGCTGGGCTGTGCACAGTGGACGGAAATATTAAGGAGCGTGGACATGACGAAAGCAAAACATCCCCCATGGGATAAACAGGACGGAGCACCGATTATTCTGGCCAACCCTGCCGGCCCTAACGCCACACCATCATTTTCCGAACCCCTCAAACGAGGGCAGGAGGCGATCGGTATGATCGGCGGGATAGAGGTTGTCGTTGTACTCGCAGATATCCTCACCGCCACGTCTGCCGAAGGGGAGATTGTGGAGATTCTCGATGGTTTCCAGGATCGCCAGTCTTTGGGTGAGCTTGCTGTGGGGGATAGGGTATTTATAAGGCGCGAGGATATGTATAGCCTGAACGTGGATGTCGAGCCAGCTACATAGGCCTCAACCTCAGGGAAGAAGAAAAGAATCGGCTATCCTTCCGGCGACGGGCGACGAAACAATCGGGACAGGGATGCCCACAAGCCGGCGCGAACATACGATTCGCTTGGGGTCAAGACAAAAATGGACCTGAATGATCAGCAAAACCACTGGGACAGGACGTTTGTCAAGAGTGAGGAGCTTTTCGGAGCGGAGGCGAGCGAACCAGCCAAAATGGCCGCTGACCTCTTCAGGAGGGAATCGACGAAAGGGATTCTCGAACTGGGCGGAGGGCAGGGCAGGGACACACTGTTCTTTGCAGGTGCGGGATTTCACGTCCATGTCCTCGACTATGCCCGGAATGCTGTCCTAACGATCGGCGAAAAGGCGGCCCGCATAGGTCTTTCCGCTCGTGTCCGGACAGGCCAGCATGACGTCCGGAAGCCCCTTCCTTTTGGAGACGGGATCTTCGATGCCTGTTTTTCTCATATGCTCTATTGTATGGCCCTGACAACTGCCGAACTGGAGTCTTTGTCCCGTGAAATACGAAGAGTCTTGCGTCCGGGAGGGTTGAACATCTATACGGTCAGGCATACCGGTGATCCTCACTATGGGATGGGCATTCACAGAGGCGAGGATATGTATGAAATGGCCGGGTTCATCGTCCATTTCTTCAGCCGGAAGAAGGTCATGGACCTATCCGACGGGTACGATGTTATCGATATTCATCAGTTCGAGGAAGGAAATCTTCCGAGAAAGTTATTCTCTGTAACCTTGAGAAAACAGTAGATTCGGAAGCCCCCGGTAGAAACGGCATGGTACCCCCTGCGTCAATCACGAAACACAGCTCGGGCAGGTTAATTTGGTTACCCTCTTCCCGGAGAGGGAAAAATGTTATATTTCAAGACCTGACCCCC
>CAYQXL010000013.1:9283-40925 GCA_964421445.1 uncultured Pseudomonadota bacterium | reverse complement strand
GAAAGGAAAGAAAGGGGTGAGTCCCGGATGGATATACCGGTGTCGATAACGGGCTATTGAGCAAGAGCGGGAAAATAGGGGACATCCTGTATTCCTCCTGTCAAGCTGAAACTGAATACTGAATAATAACAAGGAGAGCAGTGGGGTTAGCCCTTGAGAGAGGACAAGGAGAAGAAATGATACAATTGCCCAACGACCGGCTGCGCCTGATCGCCGAAAAAGCCGGCTCCAGGTGAGCCGTATGTTATACCAAAAAGGATATTGACAACTCACTTACGTAGTTGTACAACTTCTCTATGGATATAGTAGCTGATGCTAGCGCTTTTTTAGCAGTAGTTCTCGACGAGGAAAGCCGGGAATGGGTCATCGAACGGACTACTGATTGTTCCGTTGTTTCCCCGGAAGTTCTTCCATATGAGATTGCCAATGGACTGATAGCCGTGAAGAGGAAGGGCCGATTGACCGACCGAGAGGTCCTAAAGGCATTTGACATCTCACAAAGAATCCCGGTGAAACTCCTGTCTGTAAGGGTCCGGGACGCACTAAAAATAGCCATTAAACATAGTATTTACGCCTACGATGCTTTCTATTTGCAGTGCTGTATTGAGACAAAGCTGCCTCTCATTAGCCTCGACAATCGCATGTGTGATGTGGCGAGAAGCCTGTCCATAAAGGTGGTGACGTAATCATGAAAGTCTATACCTATTCTGAGGCAAGGGAAAAACTGGCAACCATACTCGAAGAATCAAAGACTGAAGAGGTGGTCATAAAACGGCGGAAGGGCGATACGTATGCCATCGTTCCTCAGTCCCAACGCACTCGTCGCTCTCCCTTTGATGTTGCAGGGCTAAATAAGGGAATGAGCAGCGAAGAAATAGTGGACGCAATTCGAGAGTCAAGAGAAAGGGTATAACTCGTCGTTGCACCGGATCGGCGAGGAAAGGCGCTCGCCTCCCGGTGAACTCGGCGTTCGCCGAGAATTGACTTGACAACGATATGATGATAACGTACCATATGTGGTACGTTTAGGAGGAAATAGAAAATGACAACTTTATCAGCCTCTGAGGCAAGAAAACGGCTATACAGTTTGGTCGATGAGGTCAAAGAGTCACATGAGCCCGTCCAGATTGTAGGCAAGAGAAGTTCCGCGGTTCTTATATCGGAAGAAGACTGGAAGGCGATTGAAGAAACGCTCTATCTTACTTCCATTCCAGGTATGAGGGAGTCCATTACGAAGGGTCTCAAGACACCTATAGAAAAATGCTCGGAGGAACCTGGGTGGTGAACTGGCGATTGGTCTTTACCAAACAGGCTCAAAGAGACGCAAAGAAAATCGCGCAGTCCGGTCTTAAGCCGCAAACCTCAAAGCTCCTAGAAATACTGCAAAACAATCCTTACCAAAACCCGCCTCCTTACGAGAAGCTGGTGGGTGATCTTACCGGTGCTTTCTCTCGAAGAATCAATATTCAACATCGTCTTATCTACCAGGTGCTCGATGACGTTAGAACTGTGAAGGTAATACGTATGTGGACACATTACGAATAGAACGGCGAACAAATCGTTCCACCGGATCGCCAAGAAAGCCGGCTCCCGGTGAACTTACCGTTGACACGTAGGTTGTAAATATAAGATATCATTAATGCCTGGGACGGGAATCGAACCCGTACACTCGCGAGGAGCGAGGGATTTTAAGTCCCTTGCGTCTGCCTGTTCCGCCACCCAGGCGTTTCCCTTGTTATAGTAGGAAAAGAGGGGTGGTGTCAACATGGAAAGCGGTCCGGCGAGGGAAAGAGGAACTGTCGGGAGGGGAAATTGTTGTTGACAGGATATTTCCCTTGTGCTAAAAAAAATACATCATGAAAGAAAAAACCAGCGTAATGATTAGAAACTGGTGGTGGTGGCGGTTGTAAACGGTGTAGGACCGGTACATCCAGCCATGGGCGGTCATACACCGTCCATGGCTTTTTTTGTGAAGAGGCCATGGGTTGAACTCATGGCCTCTTTTATTTTACATCCGAGGAGGATCATATAATGATGAGGAAAATGTTACTTGACGAAAGCGAGATGCCGCGGGCATGGTACAACATCCAGGCTGACCTGCCGACTCCTATGCCGCCCCCTCTCGATGGAACGACAGGCAATCCTGTATCGCCGCAGATGCTGTCGGCCATCTTTCCTGACAATCTGATCGAGCAGGAGATGTCATCGGAACGGTGGATAACCATCCCTGATGAGGTTCTGGAGAAGCTCCTTCTCTGGAGGCCGACACCTTTGCACAGAGCCTATGAACTTGAAAAGTTTCTCGATACGCCTGCGAGGATTTACTATAAGAACGAGAGCGTCAGCCCTGCGGGCAGCCACAAACCGAACACTGCCGTTGCCCAAGCATATTATAACAAGGTGGCAGGAGTAAAACGCCTCGCTACTGAAACGGGTGCCGGTCAGTGGGGGAGTGCCCTCGCCTTTGCCTGCAATCAGTTCGGCCTCGATCTGAAGGTCTATATGGTCCGGGTGAGCTACAATCAGAAGCCGTATCGCCGTATCATGATGGAGACCTGGGGCGGGCGGTGCGTGCCCAGTCCGAGCCCTGATACACAGACAGGCAGGCGGTATTTTGACAAAGACAGCAATCATCCCGGGAGCCTCGGGATCGCCATCAGTGAAGCCGTGGAGGATACGGTCAATTCGCCGGACACAAAATATGCCCTCGGGAGTGTCCTGAACCACGTTCTTCTCCACCAGACGGTCATAGGTCTCGAAGCAAAGAAACAGCTCGAAAAGATCGGCGACTATCCTGACGTTGTTATAGGGTGTGCGGGAGGGGGGAGTAACTTTGCCGGTATCGGTTTTCCGTTTATTCGTGACAAGCTCGAAGGAAGGGAGATAAGGATTGTGGGGTCAGAGCCGACATCGTGCCCGACACTCACGCGAGGTCCCTATGTTTACGATTTCGGTGATACGGCAGGGATGACCCCCCTTCTGCCCATGTATTCCATTGGGCATGATTTTGTCCCGGCGCCGATCCATGCCGGTGGACTCAGGTATCACGGAATGGCGCCCCTTGTGAGCCGCCTTTTCGCCGATGGCCTTGTTGAGGCTCAGGCTTTTACTCAGGTCGAGACATTTTCAGCGGGGATTACGTTCGCCAGGACCGAGGGGATGATACCTGCGCCTGAGACCAATCATGCCATAGCCTGTGTCATGAAGGAAGCGCAGCGGGCCAAAGACGAGGGGAAGGAGAGGGTTATTCTGTTCAACTGGAGCGGTCATGGAATTATTGACCTTGCGTCGTATGACGCATTTTTGTCAGGACAATTGAGTGACTATGTATTTCCTGATGAGGAGATCGAGCGGCTGGTCTCCAATCTAAAGCGGATTCCGCGATAATTCGGGCCCATAAACGACCGGGGCAGGAAAGGAGGACGGTGAAATGAATATTTACTGCAGCCAGTTAGGTATGGTAATAGATTTCTCTTACTGTGTTTCCTGCCTGGAGGGCCTTCCGTGCAGGAACACTGTGGAGTGCTGGAGGAGCCGGATCGATGTGACTGCTTTTTTGAACCGTTCCTTCACAGGTGACGAGTTGATGAGAAGCTTCGGGGGTTTACCGAAATCGAGAATCGACCGGCTTGTTGAGGCGATCGCCTCGGTGCAAAGGGAGGAATAGGATGGTGCTCTCAAACAGGGTAAGGAATGTACGGCCTTCAGGGGTTCGGAAAATATTCGATATGGCGGCCCGGATGAAGAATCCCGTCGATCTGAGCATTGGCGAGCCGTACTTCGATATCCCTGCGCTCATCAAGGATGAAGGCATCCGTTGGATTCAGGCGGGGTTCAACAAATACACCCCTTCCGGCGGGATACCCGAGTTACGGGACAGACTTCTTGCTTACCTGAGAGAGAAAGAGATTTGCTGTGAAGATGTTGTTGTGACGGCCGGGGTAACCGGCGGCATGCTCCTCGCCATGCTGGTTACCCTCAATCCAGGGGATGAGATTGTCATCCCCGATCCCTATTTTGTGTTGTATGAGTATCAGGCATACCTTCTCGGTGCGAAGCCCGTCTTCTTCGATACATACCCTGATTTTACCCTGAGAGAAGACCGTCTCAGAGAGGTTATCACAGACAAAACCAAGGTGATCCTCATCAACAGCCCGAACAATCCTACCGGTGCCGTCTATACCCCGGAGGAACTGGAGATGGTGGTCCGTGTTGCGAAGGAACGGGACATTCTCATTTTTTCAGATGATATATACGATCGTTTCGTCTACGATGATTATGAGAACCACCGCTACCTGGGACAGCTTTATGACAAGACCGTGACATTCGGAGGTTTTTCAAAGACCTGGGGAATGACAGGTTGGAGGATAGGGTATGTGGCAGGACCGGCTGAGATTATTCAGTGCATGGTAACAATGCAGCAATATGTCTTCAGCAGTATCAACTCATTCGCACAGAAAGCGGCTCTTACGGCCCTCCGGTACGACACGGGGACCTTGATTGCCGAGTACAGGGCCAAGAGGGACCTTATATATGAAGGGCTGAGAGACCTGTTTAATGTCGTCAAGCCCCGGGGGGCATATTTCATCTTCCCCGAGGTCCCCGGCGGTGACGGAGACGCTTTTGTGGAAAAAGCCCTCGAAAAGAACCTCTTTATCATTCCTGGAAGTGTCTTTTCCGGCAGAAAGTCGCACGTGAGGATCTCTTTTTCATCGACGGAAGAAAATATCTTGAAAGGAATTGAAATATTGAGGAAAATGGTCTGAGCCATGTATGAAACTATCTGCCAGGCTCTCCTTGAAACGGGTGTACGGCTCGTTTATACAACCAGCAGGTCGGTCGACAAGACACTGAAAAACCTCGCAAACGAGTATCCTGCCTGTCATTCGGAACTGGTGATTAACGAGAAAGTTGCCTATGAGCTGGCGCTGGCCGGCAGCTATGCGGCAAAACGGACTGCCTGCCTGTTTTCCACAACAGGGCTCTATGATGCCCTCGATCCGCTCATGAGTTCAGCGTATACAGGCGTTGTGGGGGGATGTCTCATCGTCTGTGTCAGGGAGACGGATGAGGAGATAGGGCCTTTGGGGCCTTTTTCGAAGCTGCCGGTCATTGTTTCCAATGACAGTGGAAGTTTTATCCGATCCGTTGAGTACGGATACACCATATCGGAAACGTACGAGATACCCGTATTGCTTCAGACGGTGCCTGAGGTTGATGATGGAAGTGTCGTCAGAAATCCTTCTCCGGTGGCCATGTCACCGTCGAGATTTGTACGGAATCCGGCCCGGTGGGCAGCCACGCCCAAATTTCGGTACCAGTTGCATGGAGCCCTCAACGAGAAGATCGAAAGAATTCGCGAGGATTTTGAAACATACCCAGGCAACGTGGTGACAAAAGGTTCGTCCACAGGCATCGTAACCACCCACCCTGTCGATCTCGACTTCTATGATGACGAAGCCTCGGTTTTTCTTCTTTCCACCATCTTTCCTGCTCCCTTGCGATCGTTGTCGGCGTTTATGGGGGAGATGGATCATACGCTCGTCCTTGAAGGAGAGTATCCTGTCCTTGAGCTTCAGGTGGAAAAAAGAGAGACGATGACGGTGGAAAGGTTTCCCGTACCTCCTGACAGGAAGCGGCAGAACGAGAATATAGCCGGTTTTAAGGTTGTGAGGGACTGGCTCGGTCCGGGGTCATCGCTCAACATCGGCCACGGGATGAGAAAGACCGATCCGGTGACGCCGATTCTTGCCATCACCTTTGAGGACTATTTCTTTCATTCAGGTATGGCGGCCACGGTGAATGTTCTTTACAACCAGTCCCGGTTCGTTATCCTTATTCTGACACGAGAGAGGGAGGACGAGATCAGGGTGGTTTTACAGGGATTGGGAGTTACGAATATCCACACGATTCGTGCCTCGGCGGACATCGAAGCGTTTAAAGGGTCTGAGAACCTGACGGTGATTCTTTTTCGGGGGATTCTGTGAGATATCAGGTTGTCTGTGCCGGTATTGGGGGAAGGGGTGTTCTTTTGGCATCGACAATCCTCATCGAGACGGCGATTGCCGGGGGATACGAAGCACGGGCGTCTGATGAATACGGAATGAGCCAACGGGGCGGGTCCGTTGTTTCGCTTATTAAGGTTGGTGACTTTAAAAGCCCCCTCGTAGGCCGGGAGAGTGCTGATGTACTCCTTGCCTTTGAGGAGAGTGAATTTTTCAGGAACATTGCTTTTCTCAGACGGGGCGCTGTGGTGGTTGTGAACGGGAAGGAGGAAGACCTTCGTTCCTCTGTCCGGCTGATGCTGACGGAACGGTCGATAGGGTATTATCCGGTGGATGCCGATGGTATAGCAGCGGAGTTGGGATCACCGCAGGCATCGAATATGGCTGTTCTCGGGGTCTTTGCCTGCGTCGCTGGTGAGCCCTTTTCGTTTGGAGCAGTGGGAAACATGATCAGGCAGAAGAAGTCGGGAAGACTGGCAGAAAAAAATTATGAGGTCTTTCAGAAAGGCTATGACTTTGCGAGGAATCGTTATGAATGTAAGCCGTTATAAGTGTTGCAGGGTACGGTCGCTGAGCCGCTGCGGGAGGTAGAAGAGAAGTGTCAGAACCGGTCCGGGAAGTGATGATAGGCAACTATGCGATAGCCAGGGGGCTGATGGAGGCGGGCATCGATATTGCGGCCGCTTACCCCGGGACACCGAGCTCTGAAATTCTTCCGGCCCTTATCGGGTTCCGGAACAGGGAACATGCGGCGATTCATACAGAATGGTCGACGAACGAACGATGTGCTTTTGAGGTGGCTTTCGGTGCGGCCCTCGCGGGCAAGAAAGCGGCCTGCATGATGAAACAGGTCGGACTGAACGTTGCATTTCCTTCTCTTCTGGCGGCCCGGGAGAAGAGAATAGAGGGAAGTCTGGTCATTATCTGTTGCGATGATCCCGGTCCTCAATCGTCTCAGACCGAACAGGATACCCGTCTTTTAGCGGCCCTTTTCGGTATCCCTGTTCTTGATCCTTCGTCCCCCGGCGAAGCAGGGGACCTGGCGTATCATGCCGTGAGATACTCGCTGGAGAAAGGTGTACCTGTTATCGTCCGGCCGACGCACAGGGTAAGTCATGCCCGTGAGGCAGTGCGGATCTATCCGCCGGGAACGAGGGATGTCATCCTTGACGAAGGGTTGGTCCTGTCAGGTTCGACGGAACTGGGAGTCATTGCGTCGGGCATGTGCTATGCCCTTGTCTCCGACGTTATCGGTGAACTCGATGCATGTGCCGGCCTTTCGTTGTACAAAGTAACCACTGTCGTTCCTGCCCTAACGTCCATGACCGTTTTTGCCCGGTCGTGCACGAACCTCCTGATTCTCGAAGAGACGGACCAGGTCATTGAGGCTCAGGTAGCAGGACTGACACGTACAATGGGGCGACGGACCGGTCATGTCCCTTCAGCCGGCGAGTTGACCTACGATCGTATTCGGACCATCCTCCAGTCGATCCTTGTCGATCTGGGTATCCCGCACCGAACCTTTGTTCCTGATGAGTCGATCGAGAAGGCTGTCGTGGAAATGACGGTGAGCGCAAAAGGGCCGAGACTCTGTGCCGGGTGTGCACACAGGGCATCATTTTTTGCCATGCGGAAGGCATTCCCTGATGCTCTCTTTCCCGGAGATATCGGGTGTTATACGCTCGGTATCTCGATGGGTGCGGTCGATACCTGTCTTGACATGGGCGCAGGCGTCACTCTTGCCGCAGGATTGTATGACACATACCGGCAGGACGGAGTGACACAGCCCATCGTCGCATCGATTGGAGATTCAACGTTTTTTCACGCCTGTCTTGCCCCTCTCTATGACGCCGTCAAAAAAAACAAACAGTTCGTTCTTGTTATCATGGATAACAGCACAACCGCCATGACCGGGTTTCAGCCGACTCCTCAGTCCGGCATTACAGCCGATGGCCAACAGTCGGAAGCGATCCTGATTGAGAATGTCCTTGCAGGCCTCGGTGTACCGTTTGTTGCTGTTACCGATCCTTATGATGTTCCTGCAACAATCGGTTCCCTGAAAGATGCCTTCAATTTCCTGAAAGAAGCCGGTTCAGGCCCGGCAGTTGTCATCACCCGCAGAGAGTGTCTTCTCCGTTCGAAGGGAACACCCGGCTCCCTGTCCCCGATGAAGGATCTTGTAGACCGGTGCACAGGATGCGGCCAGTGCCGGAAGATCATCGATTGCCCTGCTCTTCTTTTTGACGAAGAGAGAAAAAGCATAAGCATTGATGAAAGACTCTGTACGGGGTGCGGGCTTTGCCGGTTTGCGTGCACTGTAACTGATGAAGGCAGACTGGTGAAGAAACTGACCGCCCGGCACACTATGCCCGCCGGCGATGCGTGATTTTTTTCTGCCCTCCGCTCCATGGATAAAACCCTTTCCATAGTTATTATCACGCGTAATACAAAAGATCTGGTGACGAACCTCATCGACTCGATCGCAAAAGATTGTTTCCTTTCTGCCCATCTTCGGGAGATTATCATCGTGGACAATGGGTCAGATGATGGGACGCGGGAGGCTTTTGAGGCACGGGGGCCGGGCCTTTGTTATCTGCGAAACGAGTCGAACTGCGGATTCGCTGCTGCTGTCAACCGTGGGTGGAAGAAGGCGAAGGGCGCATTTGTGCTCTTTCTCAATTCTGATACCCGTGTTGTGCCTGGTTCTGTCGAACAGATGATTGATGTTATGGTTGCAAATAGCCGCATTGCCGTCTGCGGCCCCCAGCTTGTCTATGAGGATCTCCGGCTCCAGCGGTCGACCGCCACCGTTCCATCGATTCTTTTCGAGATTATCCCCCGGTCTCTCTGGGAACGGGTAGTTCAATCCAGACCATCATCAGTTACGAAGGGCGATTCGGGCGATCCCCGGCCGGTCGATTCCCTCATCGGTGCGGCTATTGTGGTGAAAAAAGAGGTTTTGCAGAATCTGGAAGGCTTTGATGAGCGTTTCTTCTTTTTTCTTGAAGAGACGGATTTCTGTATTCGTGCCAGAAAGGCGGGGTACGATGTTGTATCCGTCCCCAAGGCGCTTATCATTCATCTTCAGGGGAAAACGGTAGGCAAGCAATGGGTAAACGGCCGTATCGAATACAACATTTCGCTGTATAAATTTATCAGAAAATACCACAGCCTGCTCTATTACCGGGCGTTTCAGTTTCTCCGGGTTCTGAAATCAACGCTTTTTCTTCTTGTCCTTACCTGTTGTTTCCCACTGGTTCTGTTCCGACGCCGGACAAAAAGATCGTACCTTTACTATACCCGTCTCCTCCGGTGGCACCTTAAAGGGTGTCCCGATCACGGGGGGCTGAGGATCAGCCCTCGAGAATGAAGATTACTTCCAATGTCACTCTGTATTCGGTAATCTTGCCGTCTTCCACCCTGCACCGCTGATCCTTGACTTTAAGCCCCGTGATGCCTCGCAGTGTTTTTGATGCCCTTTTAAATCCTACCAAAATGGCATCTTCGAAACTTTTCGGAGAGCCTGCCACAACTTCTGTAACCCGAGCAACCCTGCCTTCGGAACGCATGAAGCCTCCTCAATATTTTTTTTAAAACGTAGCAGGAAAGGAAATAACTGTCAAACAATTATTCTTGACCGTCCCGGTGGAGCGGTGTAAAGTCTAATCACCGATGAGTCTCCTGAAAAAAATCACCAACCGTACGGCCCGTATCGGTGTCATAGGTCTCGGTTACGTAGGCCTCCCTCTTGTCATTGAGTTTGTCAGAGCGGGATTTACCGTCACGGGATTCGATCTCGACGGCGGGAAGGTGAGTGCCCTGAAGGAAGGAAAGAGCTACATCAAACATATCGATGTAGGCCCTCTTGTTGCTAAGACCGGTGCCATGGGAGAATCTTTCAGACCGACAACAGATTTTTCTGCTCTCAAGGATATGGATGCCATTCTGGTCTGTGTTCCCACGCCGCTCAACAGAAACCGCGAGCCCGATATGACCTATGTTTTCGAGACGACGAGAACGATCGCCCGGCACCAGAGAGAGAGGCAGCTTGTCATTCTTGAGTCCACCACGTATCCCGGGACGACAGATGAAGATATGCGTACAATTCTTGAGGAGGGCGGTCTTGTGGCGGGAGTCGATTTTCACCTGGCTTTTTCGCCTGAGAGGGAAGATCCGAACAACAGGGACTTCAGTCTTAAAACAGTCCCCAAAGTTGTAGGAGGGTATACGCCCCGGTGTCTCGAGTTGGCGCAGACCCTCTACGAGACGATCGTTGACAAGGTTGTGCCTGTTTCATCGACAAAGGTGGCAGAGGCCGCTAAACTGCTTGAGAATATCTACCGGTCAGTCAACATTGCCCTTGTTAATGAGCTGAAGATTCTTTTTGACCGGATGGGGATCGATGTCTGGGAAGTTATCGAGGCTGCCAAAACAAAACCTTTTGGCTTTCAGGCCTTTTACCCCGGCCCCGGCCTGGGGGGCCACTGTATTCCGATAGATCCGTTCTACCTGACATGGAAGGCCCGGGAGTACGATTTTGCCACGCGGTTTATCGAACTGGCCGGTGAAATCAATACGAACATGCCGTATTTTGTTGTGGGGAAAGTCGCCGAAGCTTTCAACGATCAGAGGAAGAGCCTCAAGGGATCGAAAGTTCTCATCGTTGGTGTGGCATACAAACCGGACATTGATGATGAACGGGAGAGTCCGGCTTTTGCGGTGATCGACCTTCTGCAGAAAGAAGGGGCATTGGTCGATTACAGCGACCCCTTTATCCCGAGGCTGAAGAAGAAAAGGCGGTATAATTTTGATAAATCCTCTGTCGACCTGACAGAGGAAAATATTCGAAGATATGACGCTGTGGTTATAGTGACTCATCACTCTGCCATTGACTATGAAAAAGTCGAAAGATGTGCCCTTTTAGTCGTTGATACACGAAATGCCCTTAAAAAGACGGGCCTGAAAATGGGGAATGTTTACAAGGCCTGATTCTCCCTGTCTCGCCATCGGATTCGCGAAGGGTGCAGGGACATGAGACAGGATGACAGCCTGTTTCTCCTTTAATGTGTCCGGCGCTTGAAAAGGGTTGTGAAAAGAGACAGGATACTATATAAGTATTTCGATGCGTCGAATAATCCTTCTGCTCTTTGTCGTTCTTTTTCCCTCTGTCCTCTCAGCGCAAAACGGTATCACTGCGCCATCCTACCTCCTCATGGAGATGGGCAATCTCGAAGTGGTGGCGGGGAAGAATTATCGCGAGAAACTTCCGCCGGCAAGCACGACCAAAATCATGACAACCATACTTGCTCTTGAGAAGCTGAAGGGTGATGAGGAGATTATCCCTGATTCAAAAGTGACGGACATACCTCGTTCCAAGTTGAATCTCATACCGGGAAAAAAATACCTCGCAGGTGATCTTGTGAAAGGCGTTATGGTTGAGTCGGCCAATGATGCTGCCTACGCTGTAGGTACACATATTGCGGGGAGCGAAGAACGTTTTGGTGTTATGATGACAGACCGGGCCCGGGCTCTCGGTGCATACGACACCCAGTTCAAAAATGCTTCCGGCTTAACCATGCCAGGGCACTATACCACCTGCTACGATCTTGCCATCATACTTCGTCACGCTCTTTCACTCGAACGGTTTCCCGAGATTGCAGGAATGAAGTATTTTTTGTTTCAGAATCATGCCCAGAGTGTCCGGTACAAGAATCATAACAGATTTCTTTTTTGCTTTGACCCGGCGATCGCGGGGAAGACAGGGTTTACAAAGGCGTCCCGCCACTGTTATGCCGGAGCTTTCGAAAAAGACGGCAAGGTCTACATCCTTACCCTTCTCGGAAGCCGTGATCTCTGGGGGGATGCAGTCAGGCTCCTCGGGTCTCTTTACGACAAACTCCCGTCAGACAAGGACCTGCGGATGGCAAAATCGGGTGCGGTTCACCTCGTTTCTCACAGGCAGACCAAGGAAAAACCCCAGATACACCAGTCAAAAAAGAAAACGAAAAAGGCTAAGCTGGGGAAGAAGAGAAGAACAGCGGGCTGATCCATGTATCGCCGGGTTATTGTACTTGTATTATCATGGTCCTTGTTCCTGTCTGGAACAGGCAACGCCCTCACGGCTGACGAAGAGAGGAAAGGGGGGAGGGAAGCTTTTCTGGAAGTTTCCTCTTCGGTCAACCTCTACCACGATCCTTTTGTATCCTTCTATCTCGATGGAATCAAAAAGCGGCTTGAGGAGGTTGCAAACCTCCCTTTTCCTGTAACCCTCACAGTTATAGAATCATCTGAATTAAATGCTTTTGCGACGATGGGCGGGTTTGTTTATGTTACAACGGGTCTCATCCAGTCCTGTGAGCGGGAAGATGAGCTTGCCGGTGTTATGGCTCACGAACTTGCCCATGTGGGAAGGCGGCATATTGCAAAGAGGATGGAGAAGCAGAAAGGTATCAATGCCGCCATGGTAGCAGCTATTCTTCTGAGTTCCGTTATCGGTGGACCGGCGGGATCGGCCCTTTTGGCCGGCGGGATCGGCGGTGCCCAGACTCTGGCACTCAAGCATTCCCGGGACGATGAAGACGAGGCCGATCGTTCCGGCGCTGCAATTGCCGAAAAAGCTGGTTACAGTGTGTCGGGAATATCGGACTTTCTCAGAAGGCTGCGAACAGGAATGGAAAAAGCTTACCCACAGTATCTGCTTACGCACCCCTACCCCGAAGAGCGCCTCAAAAGGCTTGAAAGTCTTGGGCTCCAGAGCAGGACAAAGGTCGACGTGTCGTTTTTTCCTTTTCTGCCCCCGAGGGTCACCCTCAGTCAGAACCCTCCTAAACACGGGGTTCAGGAGATTTTGTTAGGCAGATACGAACGAAAGAAGGACGATCCGGTCAGCGCCTACGGAGCGGTCCTCGTCTATATGAGCAAGGGTGAACCGGGACGTTCTCTTGCCATACTCGACACCATGAAGTCAAAGCACACGAAAGAATTTGCCGGTGAGGTTCTCGTCAGCGCCCGAAAGTTTCCCGAAGCGATCAGGGATTTGAGGGAGGAAACGGCACCGTGGGCCCGCTTTATCCTTGCCAAAGCCTATGAAGGAAGCGGCAACGCCGATATGGCCGTAGAGACGCTCCTTGAGCTTGTCTCGTATGGCAGTATTCTTCCCGAAATCTACTATCGGCTTGGTATGCTCATGGGAAGGGCAGGTCGCGATGCCCAGGGACATGAGTATCTCGGAAGGTACTATTTCGAGCTCGGTCGGCTTAAGACGGCCCAACTCAACCTTGAGAAGGCGATAACCCGCTATGGGATCAACTCGCCGGAAGCGGCAAGGTTGATCCCTCTTGTTGACGAGATCAAGAAATACCCTGCGTATCTCTGATCAGTTCAAAGGTCGGCATGTCTGTTGTCGCTTTGACCACCAGCCTGTTCGTTTTTCAGTAGCCCGTGGTTTTTCCCGCAATCCCTGTCCCCTTACGGTCCGTAGAATCGACTGGACCGGCGATTTTCAGCTCGTAGCTCCAGGGACTTTCAGGAAGGATAATCTTTTCCGGAAGGATGTCCGGGAAGATGGGTGGTTACTGAAACGTTCCCTTTCGTTTTTTTCGTGTTGGATTTGGCACGAGAAGATCGAAGATGTCGTCGATCGTGATGATCCCGGCGAATTTGTCCTCGCTGTCGAGAACGGGGACGGCGATAAAATCATATTTCGAAAATAATTCAGCGATCTGTTTTCTGTCTGTGTCGAGGTGGACGGCCTTCACATTGGGCACCATGATTTCGCCGAGTTTTGTATGAAGCTGACTTGTGAGAAGTTTCTTCAGTGTCACGACGCCAAGGAGATGGTCATCCCTGTCAACGATATAGATGTAGTAGATGAATTCAACGTCAGGAGCAAGGAGACGGAGATTTGTGAGAACCTCATCGACTGTGGTGTCGGGGAGAAAATCGAGAAATTCACTGGTCATCAGACCGCCAGCGGTATCTTCATCGTAGCTGAGGAGATCGGCTACTTCCTGAGCTTCTTCCTTTTCCATGAGGGAGAGGAGTTCGTTTGTCGTCTCCTCCGACATGTCGCCGAGGAGATCGGCGGCTTCATCGGGCGGCATCTCTTCGAGTATGTCTGAAATCGTCTCTTTATCCATCTCCTTAAGAATTTTTTCCCTCACCTCTGCAGGCATCTCGTGGAGCGCCTCTCCGGCCAGTTCCTCATCAACGGCTGACAGAAGAGCCGTACCTTCATCGACGGGAATCTCGCTGACGATCTGGGCGAGTTCGGACGGGTGCAGATTACTCAATTGCTTCCGGGCCACGTTGAGTGTAAGATTCTTCAGGTGCGAGTCGATGGTTTGGAGGTAGTCCCATCCGATCGTATGGTCTTTGATGGGTCGCTTCATCGCCCGAAATGCCTTTTGGATCAACCGTCCTCCATCGATTCTTCTCAGAACGCCATTAAGACCGACATCGATACCGAAAACGGAGATACCATCGTCACTCTCCCCCAACCTGAGATCATTCACGCGGACCACTTTTGCCCCGTTCACATCGAGAATCTGCTTATCGAGGACATGGCGTTTCATGAGAATTTCGTCATCGGCCGGCTTGTATGTCGCAAGCCCTTCAGGGGGGACATTGACCGTGATAACGTACCTGTTGAAGAGATTGAGATTGGCCAGGGTGACCCGGAAGAGTTGCTGTCTTCGTTTAAGAATGAGAAAGACCACTCTCGGATAAAGATTACCCGGTACAATCACAAGGTCCCACAACGTCCCTACACGGCGGCCGAACTGGTTGATGACGCTCTTCTCAAGTATCTCGCTCAGGTGGACGGACGCTATGAAAGCCATAGGCCAATTCTATCATTTAGGGATGTGGAGGAACAACGAAAAAGAGGACGTCCTTCCGTTCCATCTCCATTGACGAGATCGGAAGCAATCGATGCGACGAAATCAGGGGGAGGAAAGGAGCCATCCATGCGCAGGGTGACCGATGGGCCGCGGGGATGCCAGACAGCGGGGTCGAACTGGCCGAAGATCGTTACCGTTGCGAGTCCCGATATGCCGGCAAGATGGGCGATTCCCGAGTCATTGGACACGATGACCCCGCCCTCGCTGAAAAAGGTCTGTACATCGGAGAGATCGTCGATACAGAGAGATCCGGGAATGTCCGGTGCCACCTCTCTTTGGGCAAGAAGTGTCACGCCGATGCCTTTATCCTTCAAAATGGCATAGAGGTGGATGAAGTTGCCGACAGGCCACTTTTTCTTTTCAAAGCCCTTTTCGATGTACAGAACGATTCGTCTCCCCTTACGCCGGGGCACAGACTTCTTCACGCCGTTGATACAGTAGTACGCGAGTTGGCCGAGCTGATAATCTTCGACGTGAACAGCCGGCGCAACCGTGTTGCTTTCATCAGGATACATGTCGATGAAGATAAGGGGGTCGATGCTGTGGTTCTGCCACCGGTCCCGGAGTGCCATGCGCCGGTCCTTGCCGATAAAGATGATCCTTTTCCAGAGGGTTTCCGGAGGGTTGACCGAGAAGAGGGAAAGCCATGGCCTGGCGTCGATGGACTCGATACGGAAGAAAAGCGGGTCGAAGAGCCGGAGGAACCGTCGGTATCCCAGGGCGACAGGAAGACTTTCGAGGGAGAGATTGAGCGAGTATATGGTTGATTCGGAAAGGCACAGATCCCCTAACCCACCGAGGTGTATGAGGAGTGTTGTGGACGTTGGTTCATAATCCCGTTGGATTTTCATCGACTTTCCTTTCCTTTGAGATTTGTTCCAGTATATCACAGGTGAAAGGCTGTCGCGCTCGTCTGTTTTTGTAGACATTTAGCGAAAGATTCGATACAATTACGGCAGTCGGGGCGTAGCGCAGTATGGTTTAGCGCACTTGCTTGGGGTGCAAGAGGCCGCTGGTTCAAGTCCAGTCGCCCCGATTTCTGATGTCTCATGATCATTCCCCCATCTCTCTGCCAGGTGTAAAACTCATGCATATTCTTGTCACCAACGACGATGGTATTCACTCGGAAGGGCTTTTGATCCTTAAGGAAGTTCTGGAGAAGGAGCACCATGTCTGTGTTGTTGCTCCTGAGCGGGAGAGGACCTGTGTTGCCCATGCCATCACCCTTCACAAGCCGTTGAGAATAAAAGAGGTGGGACCTGGCGTCTACTCTTCGAACGGGACACCGGCAGACTGTGTCCTTCTGGGCGTGAGGGTGATAATGCCGGCAATTCCGGATCTCGTCATATCCGGGATCAATACCGGCCCAAATATGGGACAGGACGTTAACTATTCGGGGACCGTTGCCGCGGCGAGGGAAGGAGCGCGACTGAAGGTCCCTTCCATCGCCCTGTCCATTGTTGCCAGGAGTGCGTTCCTCTTTAGGGAAGCGGCTGAACTCTGTCGCAGAATAATCTCCCCTGTTGTCGAAGGAGGAGGGGATAGGGGCATCTTCTTCAATGTCAACGTCCCCAACGTAACCTCCCGTAACATCCGGGGATTTATGGTGACAAAGCTCGGAAAAAGGATTTATACTGATACGGTTGTGGAACGGATTGATCCCCGGGGAGGAAGGTATTACTGGCTTGGCGGGGATGGAGACGGGTTTGAGCTGATCAGGGGAACGGATTTCTTTGCAACGGAGGAAGGATTCGTTTCTGTAACACCGCTGACCGTTGATGGGAGCCCCGTTTCCCTGGCTCCGTTCAGAAAGCTCTTTGCGAGGGAGACATGAAGGTTCTCACTTCACCTCCAGGTGAGGAGAAGGCGGATGACGGCAGGAAGTCAGCCTGTGAGGTTCTGAGATAGAAGAAGAGTGATAATTCCGGGGGAGTGAGGGGGCATTATGTGGTCCTCTCCTCCTTTCTTGTTATGGAAGGCATAGAATAGATGAGATTTTACGTGGAAAATTTCGGGTGCCAGATGAATGAACAGGATGCGACCCGAATGACACAACTCCTCCTGGCTGAGGGGCACAGTCTGAGTCCCGATGTCTCGTCAGCAGAGGTGGTTGTGGTAAATACCTGTTGCGTGAGGGAGAAGGCTGAACAGAAATTCTACAGCCTTATGGGAAGGCTTGAACGAGCCAAGAAGAGGAGGCGGCTTATACTCGGCGTTACGGGATGTATCGCCCAGCTCGAAAAGGATGAGATTCTGAAGCGACTTCCTTTTGTCGATTTTTCCCTGGGACCTTCAGGCATCCACCGGATCGCTGAGGCCGTTAAAGAGGCGAAGACTCATCACAGAACGATTGATGTTTCAGAGGAGGGATGCCCACAGTTTCTGAACGCAGGAACAGCGGTCTCGGCGAGCGGAGGGGTGAAGGCGTTTGTAACCATCATGAAGGGTTGCGATAATTTCTGCAGTTACTGCATCGTGCCCTACGTAAGAGGGCGGGAAATGAGCAGGCCGAGTGCTGATGTGCTGAAGGAGGTTGCGGTACATGCAGCGGGTGGCGTGAAGGAAGTTACCCTTCTCGGACAAAATGTGAATTCTTATAACAATGGTTCCGATGACCTCTCCTTTCCTCGGCTTCTTGACGCTGTCAACGGTGTGGAGGGAATTGAACGAATACGGTTTGTCACCTCTCATCCGAAAGATCTCTCCGGTGAACTGATCGAAAGGTTCGGATCGCTGCCAAAGCTCTGTGAACAGATTCATCTCCCCTTTCAGGCCGGATCGGACCGGGTGCTGGCATTGATGAACCGCCGGTATACGGCCGGGGAGTATGTGGAGAAGGTCGAGGCTCTCAGACGGGCATTTCCAGGGATTGCCCTGACGGCCGACTGCATCGTCGGTTTTCCTCAGGAGACAGAGGACGATTTTCGGATGACCGTTGATCTTGTGGAGAAAATTCAGTTCGATGGCCTTTTTTCCTTTGCCTATTCTCCCCGGACAGGGACAAAGGCCGCTGGTTTTCCCGGGGCTGTGCCCCGCGAGGAATCCCTGGAAAGACTAAGGTATTTACAAAAGATTCAAAAAGGGATTACTTTAAGAAAGAACATGATGCTCGAAGGGACCGTCGAGGCTGTCCTGGTGGAAGAGCGAAGCAAAAATTCACCTCTCGACGTCATGGGACGGACCCGGCGGAACAAAGTGGTCAATTTTGAAGGATCAGAGAGGCTGATCGGAACAACGGTGAATGTGAGAATCGTATGCGGCTACGCAAATTCCCTGAGAGGGCAGCACGAACCGGAAGGAGGGCGATCATGATGAAGGAAATGAAGATATCAGGCATTACCGTTGATCCGTTTACCAATACGCCGATAGTGATTCTGAAGGATCCTGACGGTGATGACGTCCTCCCCATCTGGATTGGTCTTCTGGAGGCATCGAGCATAGCGACAGCCCTCGAGAATATTCAGACGCCCAGGCCGATGACACACGATCTTGTCAAAAACATCCTCGACAGCCTGAATGTGAGGGTGGTGAGGATCGAGGTGAGCGATCTGAAGGATAATACCTATTTTGCTCTTATTCATCTCGACGTTGAAGGACGAAGGCTCGTCATAGACTCGAGACCCAGCGATGCCCTTGCCATAGCTCTCAGGACGGGAACACCCGTTTTTGTTGAAGAGAGTGTTATTCAGAAATCGTCGAAAATGGATCTTTCCCAGAAAGGAAATAAGGTTGTCGGTGAAACAGGCGACTGGGAAGAGATTCTGGAGAACCTCTCTCCTGATGATTTCGGAAAGTATAAGATGTAGCCATGATAGACCTTCATACCCATACGTTTCTCAGTGACGGAGAACTGCTCCCTTCAGAGCTTGTCCGAAGAGCGAAGGCGGCAGGATACAAAGTGATAGGGATTTCGGACCATGTTGACGGGACGAACGTCGAGGCTGTCGCAGCGTCGATTCTCAAGCTCGCCGGGAAGGCCTCGTTCTATGAAGGGATCACCGTTGTGCCTGGAGTGGAGATCACCCATGTTCCTCCCGGACTGATCGGTGAAATGATCCAGACTGCGAGACGGTTGGGGATTCTGTATGTTGTCGTCCACGGGGAGACCCTCTCTGAGCCTGTCCAGCGGGGAACGAATATGGCTGCCATCAAAGGGGGTGCCGATATTCTTGCCCACCCCGGCCTGATTACTGAGGAAGAGGTGTCCCTGGCAAAGGAGAAAGGTGTTCTTCTCGAGATTACTGCCAGGAAGGGTCATTCTCTTGCGAATGGTCATGTGGGGAAGCTCGCAAAACAAGGTGGTGCAGGGCTGGTCTTCGATACGGACAGCCATGGACCGTCGGACCTTGTGTCCGACTTTCAGGCCCGAAGAATTACCCGGGGTGCCGGACTGGATGAGGAGGATTTTGAACGTATGCAGGAGAATGCACTGGATCTTGTCAGGAGAATTCTGGAGCGGACCAGATGACAATATCGATAGACAGAAGCGTCAAAGAGATTCCCTACTATCCGAAAGCAATGATGTACGGGTCCGATGAGGGATGGGTCCGGTTGTCGTCCAACGAAAACCCCTTCCCCCCGTCGCCTGATGTGCTTTCATCAATTCTGGACCAGGTCTTTTCGGTCAATCGCTATCCCGGAGGGGAGTTAGAGCTGAAAGAAGCGATTGGAAGGAAGTTCCATGTTGGCGCAGACCAGGTCGTTATCGGAAACGGTTCGAATGAACTGATCGAAATGGTTCTCAAGGGGATGAAAGACCAGAAGCGAAAAAAAGTGATCGTCTGCGATCCATCCTTTGCTTTCTATACGATTGCCGCAAAGATCTACGGATACGAGATTGAGACTGTTCCCCTTGCCGATATGCACGTTGATCTCCGATCCGTTGGTGAACGTATCGATGGTGATACGCGGGTTGTGTTTCTCAACAATCCCTTAAACCCGACGGGTACGATCTTCGGTACCGCCGAATTTCTCGAATTTCTCGAGAGACTTGGGGATGATGTCATCGTTGTTGTTGACGAGGCCTACGTCGAGTTTGTCGAGAATCCCCGGTTTCCCAAAACTATCGGTCTCATTGACCGATATCCGATTGTGGTTCTGAAGACTTTCTCAAAAGCTTACGGACTTGCCGGTTTGAGAGTCGGGTACGGCATCGGGAGCACGGCACTCGTGTCATTCATGGAGAGAACAAAACAGCCTTTCAGCATCAATGCTGTGGCCCTCGCTGCCGCACGGAAGGCTCTCGAAGACGATTCATACCTTCAGATGGTGCTGGCGAACAACAGGAAAGTCCGGACCTTTTTCAACAAAGCGCTGGAGGATCTCTCGCTGGAATTTGTTCCCACAGAGGCTAATTTTGTCCTCATCCGGCTTGGTGCTTCGGCGGAAGCGATCACCAGAAGAATGTTCGATGAAAAGATTCTTGTCCGGTGGATGGGTGCGTACGGTCTGGCGGACTACATACGGGTTACCTATGGCCGTTTCGAGGAAAATACCATTGTTCTCAATGCCCTGAAGAGGTTAATTGGTGAAGAAAAAGGTCATCATCACCGTTGATGGTCCCAGCGGTGCCGGCAAGAGTACCGTTGCCAGGCTACTTGCCTCTGTTCTTGACTTGGCCTATGTGGACACAGGGGCCATGTACAGGGCTGTGGCGTTTGCGTTCAGAGAGCGGGGGAATAAATCGTGTCTTAGTGACTTCCTCGCGTCACTCGATCTGAAATTCGACTTTATGTCGGGAGCAAAGGTCTTTCTCGACGGTCAGGACATCTCTGACGACATCCGCCATCCCGATGTTTCTTTGCTGGCATCAGATCTCTCGCAACGGCCCGAGGTTCGAGCTTTTCTGACGATGCTCCAGAGAAGGCTGGGGGAAGACGGCGGTGTGGTTGTTGAAGGCAGGGATACGGGGAGTGTGGTCTTCCCCGACGCTGATGTCAAGTTCTTTCTTGATGCCAGGCAGACCGAACGGGCTAAACGGCGTTTCATCGAACTGAAAAGCAAGGGGATCGATCAGTCGGTCACCGATCTGGAAAAAGAGATGGCCGAGAGGGATCGAAACGATTCAGAGAGGGATATCGCACCCCTCGTCATTCCTGACGGTGCAATCTGCATCGATTCGACCGATCTCGACATTCAGTCCGTTGTCAGATTCATGGTCCGGTGTATCGGGGAAAAGGAGATGTTGTGAAGGTTCTCAGGGCCAATCACATGGGGTTCTGTTTTGGTGTCCGCCGGGCCGTCGACATGATTCTCAGAGAGGCCCGGAAGGCGGAAGGGACGGTTTACACACTCGGTCCGATCATCCATAATCCCCAGATGGTCCGGTTTCTGGAAGGGAAAGGGGTTGTGGCCATCGACGATGTCGGTTATGTCCGGGAAGGAACGGTTGTTCTCAGAACCCACGGGGTTAAAAAGGACGAAGAGGAGCAGCTGCGCCTTAGAGGATTGCGGATCATCGATGCCACATGTCCTTTTGTCAAGCGGGTCCGTCAAAAAGCTGTCTACCTCAGGAAAAACGGGTACGTTGTTGTTATTATAGGGGACAAGGACCATCCTGAGGTGAAAAGTGTATTGAGTTATATTGATAATGATGGTATTGTATTGCAAAATCCGGTCCTCATTCAGTCGAAAAAGGTAGGGGTTGTAAGCCAGACAACGCAAGACCACGAAACCTTTTGCCGTGTCACCTGCGGACTTGTGGGGGGTCCTGGAGAAATTAGGGTGTTTAATACGATATGTGAAAGCACCTCCGTCAGACAGAAGGATGCAGTCGATCTGGCAGGGAGGGTTGATGTTATGCTTGTGGTGGGCGGAAGAAACAGCGCCAACACGAGCAAACTTTACACCCTCGTCAGGGAGGTGCAACCTGAATCCTACCATATCGAAACAACTGAAGATATCGGACGGGAGTGGATTAACGGAAATATGACCGTAGGCATTACAGGGGGGGCATCGACCCCTGATTTTATTATAGATGCCGTGGAAGCACACGTAAATAAACTATAGGGGGATGTACATGGTAGATACTGTTGATACTGCAGTACCGAGAGAAAACACAGAAGAGGAAATGACGGCACTCTACGAAACCACAATGAAGAGCCTCCAGGATGGGGCCAACATTCTGAAAGGCAAGGTTATTGAAGTTGGCAGTGACACTGTGATTGTAGATGTGGGGCTCAAGTCGGAAGGCAAAGTCCCTGTTTCCGAGTTCATGATCAGGAACGGGGAGCCGGATGTCCATGTTGGTGACGAAGTAGATGTGCAGATTGTGGGAAGAGAACAGGGATTCGGTCTGCTTCTCCTTTCCAAACAAAAAGCAGACATGTTAAAAGCCTGGGACAGGATCAACAAAGCTCTCGAAAGCGGAGAAGGGGTAGACGGTGAGATTGTCTCCGAAGTGAAAGGCGGCTTCATTGTCGATATCGGCGTCAAGGCCTTTCTGCCTATTTCCCAGGTTGATATAAAACCCGTAAAAAATCCGGCGTCCTTTGTAGGTCGCCATCTGAAATTCCGTATATTGAAGGTGAATCAAAGGAAAGACAACGTTGTGATCTCCCGTCGCGTGCTCATGGAAGAAGAAAGGGAGAAAAAGAAGGCAGAATTCTGGAAGAATGTCAAAGACGGCCAGGTCGTTTACGGTCTTGTGCGGAATATCACCGACTACGGAGCCTTCGTGGATCTTGGCGGTGTCGATGGTCTTCTCCACATTGACGATATCACCTGGGGCAGAATCACCCATCCGAAAGAGTATCTCCGTGTCGGCGACGAGATCAAGGTGAAAATAAAAGAGCTCGACAGGGAAAAAGAGAAGGTTTCGGTGAGTATGAAGGATCTCAAGACCGATCCGTGGCTCCAGATTGATGAAAAATATCCTCCTCAGTCAAGAGTGCATGGGAAGGTCATGGGGATTGTTGATTACGGTGCTTTTATTGAGATCGAACAGGGTGTTGAAGGTCTTCTCCATGTGAGCGAAATGTCCTGGGACAGACGGTTGAAGAATCCGAACAAAATCGTCAAGAAAGGTGACTTTCTCGACCTCATCGTCGTTGAGGTGGACAAAGAGAAGAAACGCATATCGCTCGGGCTCAAACAGCTGTTGAAAGATCCCTGGGAAGAACTGGCCGAACAGTTTCCTCCAGGCTCTGTTGTCAAGGGCAGGGTGAAGAACTTCACCGATTTTGGTATGTTCCTCGGCATAGGAAACGGTATTGATGGACTTGTCCACATGTCGGAGATATCCTGGTCCCGGAGGAAAAAACCGATCAGCGAAGTCTTTAAGAAGGGAATGTCAGTGGAAGCCAAAGTGCTTCAGGTCGACAAAGAGCAGAAGAAGTTTTCGCTGAGCATAAAACGGCTCCAGGAGGATCCGTGGAGGGGCGTTGCTGAAAGGCATAGGGCACAGGATGTTGTAGAGGGATATGTGACAAGCATAACTGACTTCGGCATTTTTGTCGAGATTGAAGATGGTGTGGAAGGACTGGTTCATCTCTCCGAGATGGATGATCTTCAGGGGAAACATCCCTCTGAAGTGTTCAAACTCGATGATCTTGTAAAAACAGCCATCTTGAATATCGATGAGCGGGAGCGAAGGATTGCACTCAGTATAAAATCCCTGGCGAAAAAGGTTGTCGAGGAGAAGACTGTAGAGTCGTTCATGAACAAGAACGAGGTTTTTTCCACGCTCGGAGATGTATTTGAACAGGCCATGAAGGCTAAGGAAACACCGTAACAGGATTTATCTGGAGGCAGACTGTGGCACTCAGCAAAGATTTGCTCGACATACTCTGTTGCCCCAAATGTAAGGGGGACTTGCTCATGTCCGATGACGGGTCTGGTCTGGTATGTCCCGTGTGCTCAGTCATCTACCCCATTCAGGACGATATACCCATAATGCTCATTGATGAGGCGCTGCCGCTCACCGAAAAGAAGTAAAACGGTGGCGCCTCTCGATGGAATAGCGATCTTTTTCATTAAGGCGCTTCAGTCGTGCCTGCGTCCCTTGTCCGATACCACGAAGGAAGGTTTCGGCCGTCTTCTCGGACGGCTGGCACTCCTTTTTCTCACAGAAAGAAAAAGAGTGGCCCTGTCGAATGTGAAACGGGTTTTCCCCCATCTTTCTCCTGAAAAGCGCTACGAAATCGTAAAAACATTTTTTGAAAACCTTGGAGTCAACATCGTCGAGCTTCTCATGATACCCTATCTCACCGACGAAGACTACAACAGGAGGTTTTCTCTTCAGAACCGTCACGTCGTAGATGAAGCTCTCGCCAGGGGCAGGGGCATTATCGCCCTTGCCTTCCATTATTCGAACTGGGAGATTATGGGAGTGGCGACACGTCTCCTTTGCCATGATATCGTCGTCCTGGCAAGACCGCTGAAAAGACACGTACGGTTGAATACGTTTCTCAACAGCCTTCGGGGGTCGACAGGTCTCACGATCATCCCCAACAGGAATGCCGTACGGGAAGTGATGAGACAACTGGGAGGAAACAAGATCGTCGGGATCCTGAGCGATCAGAGGGAAAAACGTTCCAAAGCGGTCTACGTTGAGCTGTTCGGGGAAAAGGTGCCGACAAATAAAGGCATCTGTATGCTCGGCATGAAGACAGGGTCGCCAGTTATCCCTTTTTACTTTGTGAGACAGGGGTTCCTTGCCTATACGGTTGTATTCGGTGACCCCATTGTCATGGAGCGGCAGGGTTCCATCGATGAACTGGTGTACAGGAATACACGCAAGGTGAATGCCTTTCTCGAACGTCTTGTTCTTCAGGCCCCTCATGAGTGGTTTTGGGTGCACAGGCGGTGGGGAAGAAAACAGAAGAGGGGGTCCTAAAGAAGATTCGCCCCGCCGGCAGTGGAGAAAATGGTTGCCCCGTCTCCGCCGTCCCCTGCGACCTCACATAGGCTATAATCTCCCTGTCCTCTTCTCGTTCAAACACTTGAATATCTCATCTGTTGCGATACAGGGCCGGATGGTGACTCCGGCCGATGAGATCAGTGACAGATGGTGGGGATAGGGGAATGTCCTGGTTCGATCATGTTTTGTCCCGGTAGAAGAACGACTCGACCATCCTCCCGATACGGGAAATGGCGTGTTTCATGGCCGCCCTTGTCCGCATCCCCTCGATGAGGTCGAAGCCTGTCGTGTACATGTACGTCCGGAGAAAGAGTGTTCTTTCGAAGTCGGTAACTGAAATTATCCGGTTATCCGTAAGCTTCTGGACATACCGGTCCAATCTCCAGAGCATTTTTTTTGCGTCCTTTTCGGTGATCGTTCTCCTCCGCGCCCGGTCAAAATCGAGGAGAAGTATGTGCCCCGTCTTTTTTACGAGAATATTCCTCAGGTGAAGGTCGGGGTGATACACCCCCTTCACGGCGAGGCGTCCAAAAAGGTAAGCCAGATAACGAATAGCCCTGAGCCGACTCTTCCTGTCTGCCTTTCTGAGAAATTCCACAAAGTCTTCCGCATCTTCCTCGTACTCTGTAACAAGAAAGAGGCGGTTTCTCAGCGGTTCATCCATGACAAAGGCACAGACAGGCCGGATGACCGGAACGCCCTCGTCTCTCAGATAGAGTATGACCTCCAGTTCATTGAGAGATCGTTTTGAGCTGAGGTAAAGATCCCTGGTAAATGCCCGGAATAGTCCGCCGTGAACGTATTTTCTGCAGACGACCTGCCTGTTCTGGAAGGAAAAGATCTTTATGAGTCCCCTCCCCCGCTTCAGCGAAACAGGAGATTTGTGAAAATTCTCGATCAGTTCTTTTGGGTCGAGGTCCGGGACAGTACTGAATATCGTGTAGTGGGTGTATGTGAATCGCCGTAGTTCGTATGCGGAACGTGATTTATGGTCCATCGAGAAGGTAATCCTTTCTGACCCGCTGGAGACTCCGAAAGATATTCTTTTTTACGTTTCTGTTGTGTTTCTTCATATCCCCGATGACGTCCTTGACAACCTTCCTTTTGGACATGTCAGACCGGGGACATTGTGACGCGATGACGGGCAGATCGAGAAGCGAAGAGAGTTTGGCCAGTTCCCATTCCTCGACGTATGCCAGAGGCCTGATAATAGCCAGTTCGCCTTCGAACATCTCCTGAAAAGGCTTCATCGTTCCTATCTCGCCCTGAAAGAAGAGGTTCATAAGCATCGTTTCGATGATGTCGTCCATATGATGGGCGAAAGCGATCCTGTTATAGTTGTGTGTGTGGGCATAGTCGAAGATGGCTTTCCGCCGGTTCCAACTGCACCAGAAACAGTCGAGATCTTCCTGCCCGCCCTTCCAGTCTGCCGGTGGATCAAGAATGACGTAAGGGACAGACTCGTGGTCAAAAAAGTTTGCAAGTTTTTTGCTGTCTGACCAGTGAAATCCCATGTCTACGTGGCAGGCCATGGTTTCGTACCGGATGGGGACAAACCGCAATCTTTCCTTCATGATACGGACAAGGGCCAGACTGTCCTTGCCTCCGGAAACAGCGATGAGAACCCTGTCTCCTTCCCGGATCATCCCATGTTCCCAGATCGCTTTTCCGACTTTTTTCGTCGTGAAATAGAGATGTCGTTCCGATTTCATCAAAGGGAAGAAGCCATCATCCGGACCTGTTCGAGATAGGTTTCCTTCACTGGGCCCCTGTCCGGACATCCCAGGGCTTCAACATGCCCGGTCCACACCAGACCGAGAAGTTCGAAGGTTTTTGCAAATGTTCCGAGAGCCGGTGAACAGACCCCTTCGTCTTCGCTGCCGCACGTCATGAGTGTATAAACCCTTTTACCTTTTATCCGCGACACATATGTTTCATCCATAAAGGGAAGGGAGCGATCCATGGCAAGCTTGAGCTGGCCTGACACGGTAAACCAGTATATCGGTGTCGCAAGGACGATGCAGTCTGATTCAACGATGTACTTTCTGATGTCCTTCATGTCATCGTTTATCCGGCATGTCCCTGTGGCAAGACAGGTCATGCACCCTTGGCATGGGCGGATGTTCATATCGTTCAGATACAGCGTCCGGACGTGGTGCTGTCTCTCCTTCAGGACCGACGCAAAAGCGCTGACCAGGTGCATCGTATTTCCCTCTTTTCTGGGGCTTCCGAAAAGAATGACTACCTCCATCTCTATCCTCCCGTCTGTAATCAGAATATCACTCATTATACGGGTATTCCCGACTACCGGTCAAGGAATGAGTCATGACGGGCCCGGACATTTGACAGGTGGGGCGCTCTTTTATACAATGGACATGAGGAGATAAATATGGTCGAGGTGGGGCGGATGAAGACAACGGCTGTGCGGATTCTCTGGTCTGTTCTTTTAATCGTGTCAGGTATCTCTCTGAACGCTATCGGGGAGGCCTTCGGGGGGGTGTCAACCGTTCCTCTGAGCAGGGAGACTGAGCTTTGCATCGAGTGTCACAAAACGTACAATCCTGGCATTGTATCCGACTGGCTCGAAAGTAGGCATGCGAGGGTTTCGCCGGCAGTTGCCCTGGCCAGACCGGCTCTGGAAAAGAGGGTGTCGGCCAGGAATGTCCCGGAGAGACTGAAAAATGTCGCCGTAGGTTGTTATGAATGTCATGGCCTCAACACGCCAGCACACAAAGACAGCTTTGACCATTTCGATACACGGATCAATCTGATTGTATCGCCTCAGGACTGTAAAACGTGCCATGAAGAGGAAGCCGAACAGTACAGCAAGGGTAAAAAAGCCCATGCCATCGACAATCTCGACAAGAATAGCCTGAACCGCACATTGATGGATGCTATTCTCGGAAAGAAGAAGGTGGAAAAAGGCAAGGTGGTCGGCCTCCCTGCAGGGGAGAATACAAAAAATGAAACCTGTTATGCCTGTCACGGAACGAGAGTGGATGTAAAGGCCACCCGGACGGTAAATACTGATCTCGGTGACATAACCGTTCCTGAACTGACAAACTGGCCTAACCACGGCGTAGGACGGATCAATCCCGATGGCAGTATGGGAGCCTGTTCTTCCTGTCATCCCCGTCACAGTTTTTCCATTGAAACGGCGCGAAAGCCTTACACCTGCGCCCAGTGCCACCTGGAACCGGATATTCCCGCCTGGAATGTGTACAAAGAGAGCAAGCATGGAAACATCTTTCTTTCCCGCGGGGCATCCTGGCGCTTTGAACCTGTTCCCTGGGTTGTGGGGAAGGATTTTCGTGCACCGACCTGCGCTGCCTGCCATAACAGCCTCGTTGTTACGGAAGACGGCACGGTCCTGCGAAAGAGAACCCATAATTTTGGAGACCGTCTGTGGGTAAGGATCTTCGGGCTCATCTATTCTCACCCCCAGACCCTGGACGGCCGAACCTATCTGATTCGAAATAAAGACGGCCTCCCCCTGCCTACAACCTTTTCCGGTGAACCCGCTTCCTCCTTTCTCATTGACGGGAAAGAGCAGAAGGTGCGTCAGGACGGGATGGTAAAGCTCTGCACTGCCTGTCACGGAAGTGGGTACGGGAAATTGCACTTCAGCCGTCTTGACCATACAATCAAGGAGACGGACAGTATGGTTCGCAGGTCGACGGATATGCTTATGGAAGGGTGGACGAGGAAGATCGCTGACAGGACAAACCCTTTTGACGAAAAACTGGAACAGAAATGGGTCCTTCAGTGGCTTTTTTACGCAAACTCGATCCGTTTTGGTTCGGCGATGAGTGGTCCTGACTACGCGACATTCAAGAATGGGTGGTGGAACAGCACGGCGACCTTCGAGGAGATGAGATCGATGGTCAAGCCAAGGAAGAGATAGAAAGGAGGAGGAACAGATATGACAGATGACGATCGGAGTAAGGGGGCATGGAATCCCTATGTGGCCGGAGCGCTGGTAGGCCTCCTCATGGTCTTTTCGGTCTGGGTGACGGGCAAATACTTCGGAGCCTCGACCACCTTTGTCCGGGCGACAGGATTCGTGGAGCAGTCTGTCAGTGGGGAGCGGGTGAAGGCGCTTGAATATTTCAAGAAAGAGGCCCCGAAAATAGACTGGCAGTTCATGTTTGTCGTCGGCATATTTTTTGGATCCCTCATATCGGCCCTTATGTCCCGAAGCTTTCGAGCTACTGCGGTGCCTCCCATGTGGCAGGGAAGGTTCGGCCCGTCAAAAACACGAAGGGGTGTCGTTGCCTTTCTGGGAGGGTGCATCGGGATGTTCGGAGCCCGTCTCGCTGACGGGTGACCGAGCGGCCATGGACTGAGCGGTTCGCTTCAGTTAGCGGTCAGTGGGTATATCGCGTTAATCTGTTTCTTTGTTGGTGGACTTATTGTGGCTAACCTGCTGTACAGGGGAGGTGGTGACCGATGAACGATCTCATATACGGACTTATTACCGGCATCATCTTCGGCTTCCTTCTCCAGAGGGGGAGGGTTCTGCGGTACGACAAGCAGATAGGAGCCCTCCGTTTTCTCGACATGACCATTGTCAAGTTCATGTTTTCAAGTATCCTCGTAGGAATGGTCGGTGTCTATCTGTTGAAAGACATGGGCCTTGTCAAACTCTCGTTGAAGGCCACAATTCTCGGGGGGAACATTGTCGGCGGACTCCTCTTCGGCATTGGCTGGGGGCTTTTCGGATACTGTCCCGGCACCGCTGTCGGTGCCCTTGGTGAAGGACGGTGGGATGTTGTCTGGGGAATCATGGGGATGCTTGCCGGCGCAGGTCTTTATGCCGAAGCGTTCCCCCTGATGAAGAAGACCGTTCTGACGTGGGGGGATCTGGGAAAGATCACTCTGCCCCAGGTACTCGGTGTCAATCACTGGGTCGTCATCGCAGTCCTCTGGGTCATAGGGATAGGTATGTTCTGGCTCTTTGAAAAAAAGAATCTTTAAACGCATGGAGTTAGGGAAAAGGAGTGAGTAAAATGGCGACAAAAGAGCGATTGGTTGTCATAGGCGGTGTTGCAGCAGGGATGAGTGCCGCGAGTGCTGCCCGGAGAATCAAGCCGGACATGGAAGCGATTGTGGTGGAAAAAGATTTTTTCATATCCTACGGTGCATGCAGCCTCCCGTATTTCATCTCCGACGATGTCAAGGATTTTAACAACCTCATCTCTTTGACTCCAGACGTTGCACGGAACGAACGGGGTATCGCTGTCCTCACGAGGCACGAAGCCACAGGGATCGATTGGGAGGGAAGGGAAGTTACGGTTAAGGACCTGGAGAAGGGAACGGAACAAAAGCTGTCCTACGACAAACTGGTCGTAGCCACCGGAGGATTACCTGTCCGTCCGCCGCTTCCGGGGATCGACCTCGGGAATGTTTATACCCTTCGGACTCTCATCGACGGAATAGAGATTAAGAAGTTTATTGATGACTGGAAGTCGTTTCACGTCTGTGTCGGGTCACCGGAGTGTCTCTATATCAACCGTTTCGGCCAGAAAAGACGGCCCATGAAGGCCGTCATCGTCGGTGGCGGGTATATCGGCATGGAGATGAGCGAGTCTCTCAGAAAAAGGGGACTCGAAGTGACGGTTGTGGAGAAGATGGACCGGGTTCTGGGAAATATGGATGTGAGCATCACGGCGATTGTCGAGGAAAAAATCGTTGCCGAAGGCGTTCGTCTTTTGAAAGAGACCTCGGTTGAAGGCTTCTCCGGCAGCGGTAATCTGGTTGAGCGGGTTATCACTGACAAGGGAGAGCTTGAAGCGGACCTGGTTCTTCTCGTTATCGGTGCCCGCCCGAATACGAGTCTCGCCCAGGCTGCCGGGATCGAGTTGGGTGTGGCGGGAGCGATCAAGGTCGACGAACAGTTGAGGACCACCAGGCCAGGTATCTATGCCGCCGGAGACTGTGCGGAGGCCCTTCATCTCGTGACAGGGAAGAAGACGTATATTCCTCTTGGTACCACGGCCAACAAGCAGGGGCGCGTTGCCGGTGAGAATGCTGCGGGCCGGGAAAGCCGCTTTGAAGGTGTTGTTGGCACGGCAGTGACGAAGGTGTTCGATCTCGAGGTCGCCCGAACGGGACTGTCGCCGATTGAAGCGAGCCGCGACGGGCTCGACTTTTTTGTGTCCACAGCCAGGGGGAAATCTCGGAGCAGCGCCTACCCTTTAGGAAAGCCTATTATTGTCACCTATATTGTCGAACGGGGAACAGGACGACTGCTCGGTGCCCAGATGGTTGGGGAAGAGGGTGTTGCGCACCGGATTGACACGTTGGCTGCCGGTCTCTATGGCAGGATGACCATAGACGATGTGGCCCGACTCGATCTCGGATATGCACCTCCTTTTGCCACGGTCTGGGACCCCATTCTCATTGCGGCGAATGTTGCCCTCAAACAACTGGGGAAACGGTAGGTTATTCTGCAGGAAAAGGCTCACTTCCCGTCGTTGGCAAAGGATACCCGTTGCGGTCGGATGTAAGCCGCCGGTAGACGTATGTTGTCGCAATGATTGATGTCGGTATGGCGAAGAGAAGACCTGCGAAAAGGGCGAGAATCCCGAGAATGTTGACGGCAAGGAGGGCGAGGGAAAAATAGAAAAGTTCCTTTTTTACCCCTCTCGTTAAGCGGGAGCTTTCCTTGAGGGCTTTGATCGGTCCCATCTCCCGGTCAACGATGATATAGGTGAAAAACCAGAACTGAATGCCCCAGATAAATCCGGGGACAATGAGAAGAATAAACCCGGCCAGGCAGATTGCTCCATAGAGTACCGAGGCGACAAAATACTTGAAGAAAAGATGGGTGCAGGCAATGAGGTCTGAGTATCCGGTGGTTTCGCCATCGTGAAGTC
>CAYQXL010000013.1:0-9183 GCA_964421445.1 uncultured Pseudomonadota bacterium | reverse complement strand
AGATGGGTGCAGGCAATGAGGTCTGAGTATCCGGTGGTTTCGCCATCGTGAAGTCTCAGGCACATTTTTGTAAACCCCATCCCCAGAATCGTCTGGATAATCCAGGTCACGATATTGAATACGGCGCTCGAAAGCGTGACTGCGGCAGGGTCATTTCCGATGATCGATTCGGCAATATTGGGCAGGAAGTAAAAGAATGCCACGATCAGTTGAGCAGGGAGAAGGATACGGAGGTTTGCACGGGTTGTTTTCCAGCCGAATCTGAGGGCATCAGCAACGGCAAAGGGAATCGTGGTCATTCTTTCTGTCCGGTTGACAGGGATTCCGGCGGTGGTTCTCATGAACCGGTTCAAGATTATTCGTCGGAACACCTCGATTTGTCAAGGGTAATTCGTGGTGCGGCAGGTGATTCGAAACAACGAGGACAAAGATGAGGTCAACGGCATGGAAAAAGGAGATAGCCGGCCTGGTGTCAGAGAGCTGGTCGGTGAGCTGGCCCATAACGGTCATGATGCTCTTTGAGTTCTGTGTTGGATTGGTGGATGTCTTCATTGCAGGGCAGGTGGGGAAGGAAGCCCAGGCAGCCTATGGCTTTGTCATGCAACTTTATTTCGTCTTCATCATCGTTGTCAACGCCCTGACAACGGGAGCGGTCTCGGTTGTGTCGAGACTCTTTACCGCCGGTGATGGAAAGGCGTTTCGCGATGCGGTTGTAACAAGCCTTCTGCTTGCCTGTCTTGCCGGATCGGTTCTCACTGTTTCCGGCTTCATCCTCACCCCCGTTGTGATGGATATGATCAACATCCCGGACCAACTCAGACCTCACGCCGTCTCTCTCGGCCGTATCTATGCCGCAGTGCTTGTTTTTCACTATATCCTTATTGTGACGAACGGCATTCTCAGGGCGGTCAAAAAGGTCAGGATCTCCCTTGTGACGATGACCATTGTCTCAGCGGTAAACATCACCTTCAGTTTCTTTCTTGTCTTTATGACGCCTGTCGGTTTCCGTGGCATCGCTTTCGCATCCGGTGCAGCAGTTCTTGTTGGCAGTGTCATTAATGTGAGCCGTATTCTTCCTCTGATCCCGAGGCCAAGATCCTTTTCGAAGTCCTTCGGCATGAGGGTTTTTGCGATAGGTTGGCCCTCCGGTGCCGGTCAATTGTCGTGGCAAATCCATTCGATGATTCTCTT
This sequence comes from uncultured Pseudomonadota bacterium, assembly GCA_964421445.1. Classification (GTDB taxonomy): domain Bacteria; phylum Desulfobacterota; class Syntrophorhabdia; order Syntrophorhabdales; family CAYQXL01; genus CAYQXL01. Next base: position 7,992 of record CAYQXL010000013.1, on the reverse strand, counting down.
CATGATCCTGAGCGCTCTTCCCGTTCACAGAATCGAGGTTCTCGCGGCATTTTCCGCAGGGCTCAGAGTCGAGTCAGCCATATTCCTCCCTGCGCTCGCATTCAATTTTGCCAATGCTGTCATTGTGGGGAATCTCCTCGGCGAGGGGAGAAAGTCCGAAGCATTCAGGGCGGGGATCGTCACGGCACTGATGGGCGTGGCTGTTGTTACGTTTCTGACCGGCGTGGTCATACTCGGCGCCCGGTGGATTATGCCCCTTCTGTCGACTAATGAGATTGTTGTACAGGAAGGCGTCCGGTATCTCTACATCAGCATGCTGAGCGAGCCGTTTATGGCTTTCTGGCTCATCCTCGGCGGTGCACTGATGGGTGCCGGCGACACTTTAGCCGTAATGGTTACGGTGAGTCTCTCAACGTGGCTCGTGCGGATTCCCCTCGCATCGTTTCTTGTGTTCATCCTGGGTGCAGGGTCGTCATCTGTCTGGTGGAGTCTTAACATCTCTCAGATTCTCACGTGCTGTTTCATTATGCACAGATATTTCCGGAAAAAATGGCTTGAGCTTGACTGAAGAGGGCTTTCAGAAGTTGGTCTGTATTTTGAAACGCCAGCCGTCGTCCCGCATCAGCGGTGTCTCGACGGTGTTCTTTTCCATCCTGATACCCCGGCCAATGAGGACTTCGGTGACCGGCGAGACCATGAGGCCCATGCTGACCTCACCTTTTATCTTTTTCTGACCAGGCTTGGTAACTTCCTTGTCATCGAAGGGCTGTTCCTTGGCAAGATGAAACCGTGGTTCTTCAGGGTTTTTTGTTTCCTCTGCCGGTACCGTGCCTTCAGAAGGCATCTTTTCAACAAAGAGAATGCTGTATGCATGTTTCTTGTCGGGCGATGGTTCCCCCCCCTGGCTGACCGGAACGAGGCGAAGCTGCGTCTGGTCCCTCTCCCTCTGTGGTTTGGCTTTTCCTCCGTCAATTTCGACGGGCTGTCGGCCTAAGAACCTGCCTTTTTCATATCCATGACCGTCTGTCCCCTTCTTCTGCGGCGTCTGATAGTTGTCGCCGGGAGAAGGCTCATAAGCCGTTGCGTAAAATGAGCAGGGAACGAAGGACAGATAGAAGAATAACGATAGGCAGAGAAAGGATGAAAACCTAATCATTATAATTCTATTATACACCCGAGTTGAAAAAACAAGAAACATTTTGTATGCTTAACGCGACGTGAATACCATCGTTTATCACAGCACTAACAACCCTTCAGAAAAGGTCAATTTTGAAACGGCCCTGATGAACGGTATGGCGTCGGGATATGGTCTCTATATGGTATCAAAAGACCAGCTTCCGCGGTTTGACATGTCACGGATCGCTGCCATGAAAGGCAGGACATATCCGGATATCGCATTTCAGGTGCTCAGTTCCTTTCTCGTTCCCGAAATCGGAGAGGAAGATTTGCGATCGCTTCTCGATGATGCTTATCGGGAAGAGACGATCCCGACAGCGGTGGAACATGTGACGGGCAAAACGTACATCATGTGGCTTACCCGGGGACCGACATACTCGTTCAAAGACTACGCGGCCCGTTTTTTTGGCCGTTCTCTCAACTATTTCCTTGGAAAAAGGGGGACACGAAAGGTCGTGGTTGTTGCCACGAGCGGCGATACGGGCGGAGCGGTGGCCGATGCTCTCTGGGGTCTTAACAATGTCGACAACATTGTCTTTTTCCCCCGGGGATCGATCAGCGAGGGACAACGGCGCCAGATGACGACGCTTCAAAGGAACGTTTACGCCTTTGAAGTCAACGGAGACTTCGATGTGTGTCAGGCACTCGCCAAAACACTCCTCGGTGACAAGGGGTTTACTTGTGACCTGTTCGGCGACAGTGAGCGGTTCACCTCGGCCAACTCTATCAGCGTAGGGCGGCTCCTTCCCCAGGCTGTCTATCCATTCTATGCTTTTTCCCGTTTACCGGGCGATGATCCGTTTATTGCCAGTGTGCCGTCGGGAAACTTCGGGAACATGATGGGGACGGTCCTTGCCCGCCACATGGGTTTGCCGGTGGAGATGCTTGTATGCGGTGTGAATGAAAATACTGAATTTCCCGATTTTCTTGCCACAGGATGCTATAATGTGCGCCCTTCGGTAAAGTCGCCGTCATCGGCGATGATCGTCTCTCACCCAAGCAATCTTGCCCGCCTCATCGACTTTTACGGCGGACATATGTATGACGAACGGGATCGGCTGTCAGGGCAGGTAATACAACCGGGCATCATTGACCGTATGCCTGACCTGGATGCAATGAGGCGGGATATTGTGTCCATGGGTGTAACGAATGCAGAGCATTATGAGACGATGAGGGATGTCTATGACAGGTTCGGTGTCGTACTCGATCCCCACGGGGCCGTCGGGTGGAAGGCCCTCGATATCTACCTGAAGGGGAAACACGACAGGCCGGCGGTTATCTATGAGACCGCTGATCCGGGGAAGTTTCCTGACGATGTTGAAAGGGCCCTTGGTCGTATCCCTCCTCTGCCGTTGGGAATGGTGAAACAACTTTCCCTTGAAGAACGGGTCTATTCCATCACCAGCCCGCCCCGCGAAACAGCTCACGGACCGGGGTTGAGCGATCTCCAGGTCCAGGAAGCACGGCAAAAAATCGCTGCAATCTTCTCATGAAACAGCAGGCTGAAAGGTTTCGGAAGAGATCTGCCATCGTGGCCCTTCTCGTAATGGCGGCCATGTTTGTCTCTTGTTCCCAGGAGGAGAGCGTCGGGATTATCGGTGCCGAAGAACTGAAGAAACAGGGCGAAAGGCCTGGTCCGGCGAAGATCGTTATTGTCGATACGCGAACGACGTTCGAGTTTGTCCAGGGGCGGATACCCGGTGCAATCCATATCCCTGAAGAATCATTCCGGAAAATGAATACGCTTCTTCCTTCAGACAAGGAGGTTCCCCTTGTCTTCTACTGCCGCGGTCTGGGGTGAGATCCTGCGCGGAGGGCGGCAGTTGTCGCCCTTAACCTCGGATACAGAAAGGTCTACTGGTTTCCCGGAGGATATCCTGAGTGGACGGACAGGCGCTTTCCTATTGAGAAATAATATAGAGATGGCAGAAGAAAGACAGACATTCCTGGCAAGCCGGTGGTGTCGGTGCAGGATACCCTTTTTTGCCGTCATCTGTCCTATGTCTCGAGTTATCTCTCGTTCTCCCTGCTGTCACGGTCCTGCAATGCGCCCGTAGTTCAATCAGCATACCCATCGCCGGAGAAGCTAAGGCGTTGCATCGGTGGTGAGCGGAGCCTTCCTTCCCCTTCCGCTGGAAATATTCCTGTGACTGTGCCCATCGTTGGGCTTAATTTTGTTCCTATTCCGATGTGCCGCCGTTCCCCGCTCCCGGTAGGTTCTTTTTTTTCGCCATTTTACCGCCAGTGAACACGTTGACAACAATTTTAGGCGACCTTATATTTAGCTTGTAATTTAATATCCCGCAGGAGGGCATGAGCATGGCTAAGAAGGTCATAGGTATCGATCTTGGAACAACGAACTCGGTTGTGGCGATAATGGAAGGCGGCGAGCCTAAGGTAATTGTGAACGAAGAGGGTAGCAGGGTTACTCCAAGTGTCGTTGCATTCACTAAGGATGGTGAGATCCTTGTCGGTCAGACTGCCAAAAGGCAGGCGATCACCAACCCTGAGAATACAGTGTTTTCTATAAAGAGATTTATGGGAAGGAGATACACCGAAGTTCAGGGCGAGATCAAGATGGTACCGTACAAGGTAATGAGTGACAACGAAGGACTTGCGCGGGTTGAGGTACGGGGTAAACAGTATACGCCCCAGGAGATTTCAGCGTTTATCCTGCAAAAACTGAAAAAGTCAGCAGAAGCATACCTCGGTCAGAGTGTAGATGACGCCGTCATTACTGTTCCCGCATATTTTAACGATTCTCAGCGTCAGGCAACGAAAGATGCAGGCAGGATTGCAGGCCTCAATGTGTTGAGGATTATCAACGAGCCGACGGCATCGGCCCTGGCCTACGGACTCGACAGGAAGAAGGATGAAACGATCGCTGTCTACGACTTCGGCGGAGGAACCTTCGATATCTCGATTCTTGAAGTCGGCGATAATGTTGTTGAAGTCAAGTCAACCAACGGTGACACCCATCTCGGCGGTGACGATATCGATCAGAAGGTCATTGACTGGATTGCAGCGGAATTTCTCAAAGATCAGGGCATTGATCTGACGCGGGACAAGATGGCACTCCAGAGACTGAAAGAAGCGGCGGAGAGGGCCAAGGTTGAATTATCGACGACCGTAGAGACAGAGATCAACCTTCCTTTTATCACGGCAGACGCATCAGGTCCGAAGCACCTCGCCATGAAGATGAGAAGGGCGGAACTGGAAAAACTCGCCGATGATATCTTTTTGAGAACGATGGAACCGTGCAAGCGAGCCCTCGAGGATGCAAAGCTGACGTCATCAAATATCGACGAGGTTGTGCTTGTCGGTGGCTCGACGAGAATTCCACGGGTTCAGGAGATGGTGAAAAATTTCTTTGGAAAAGAGCCTCACCGTGGTGTCAATCCTGATGAAGTTGTTGCATCCGGTGCCGCGGTTCAGGCGGGCGTTCTCGCGGGAGAAGTGAAGGATGTGCTCCTTCTCGATGTGACACCGCTCTCGCTCGGTATCGAAACGCTCGGTGGTGTAATGACAAAGATTATCGAACGGAACACGACGATTCCGTCGAAGAAGAGCCAGGTTTTTACAACGGCTGAAGACAGTCAGGCGAGTGTCGAGATCCACGTTCTTCAGGGTGAGAGGGAACTTGCCAGAGACAACAGGACACTGGGACGTTTTCAGCTTGTCGGTCTTCCTCCGGCACCGAGAGGAGTGCCGCAGATTGAGGTTACCTTTGACATCGACGCCAACGGTATCCTCCATGTTTCAGCGAAAGACATGGCTACAGGAAAGGAACAGAATATCACCATAACTGCCTCGACAGGTTTGAGTGAACGGGACATTCAGGATATGGTGAAGGATGCAGAAATGCACTCGGAAGATGATAAAAAGAGAAAGCAGGATATCGAAGCAAAGAACCAGCTCGATAACCTCATTTATTCGACGGAAAAGACAAGGAACGAAAATAAGGATAAGCTTTCGTCCGATGATGCGGCCCTTCTCGACAGTGCTTTGACCAGCGCAAAGGATGCTGTCAGTTCGGGAGATACAGGACGAATAAAGAATGCGATAGACGAACTCACCAAGGCATCGCACAAACTCGCAGAAGTTCTCTACAAACGAACTGCCGAACCTGGACCGGGAGGAGCTCAACAGGGTGGTCCCCAGGACTCAGCCGGCGGTGGGAGAAAAGACGATGATGTTGTCGATGCTGAATTTGAGGATGTGAAGAAATAGGGGGTTTCAATGGTAATTGGCTTAAGAAACGACAGCAGTTCCAAAGACAAGCTGTTCATACCTGCTGAACTGCCCATACTGCCTCTCCGTGGAACTGTAGCATACCCTGACCTCGTTATGCCGCTTGTTGTAGGCAGGGAAAAGTCGATACGCCTCGTAGACGAGGCCATGGCGAAAGAGCGGATGATCGGGATCATCACGCAGAGAAATGCCGATATAGAAGAACCTGAAGTAGAGGATCTCTATACGGTCGGAACAGTGGCGACAATTATGAAGATGGTCAAGATGGTGGACGGGAGCCAAAGAATCGTCGTTCAGGGTTTCTGCCGGTTCCGGCTCATTGAATTCACCCAGAGGGAGCCCCATCTTGTTGCAAAGATCCTTCCTATTTTTGAGGAGTATCAGAGAGATATCGAAATTGATGCCATGTATATCAATCTGAAAAACCTCTTTGCCAAAGCGGTTGAAATGGCGCCGTATCTCTCCTCCGAGCTTGCCCAGATAGCGTCAAAAATTGAAAGCCCCGGGAATCTCGGCGACCTGATAGCATCGACGATCAACATCAGCCTTACGGAAAAGCAGGAGATTCTCGAAAATATCGATCTCAAGGAACGGCTGAAAAAGGTTACGCTCTTTCTCAACAGAGAGGTGGAAACGCTTGAACTGAGCAGTAAGATCCAGTCACATGTGAAGGAAGGAATCGACAAGACCCAGCGTGAATACTATCTGAGGGAGCAACTGAAGGCTATCCAGAAAGAGCTGGGAGAGACGGATGACAAGGTAACGGAAGTTGAAGACTTCAGAAAGAAGATCGTAGAAGCGAAGATGCCTGCCGAAGCACAGAAGGTGGCAGAGAAGGAACTTGACAGATTGTCAAAGATGAGTACCATGTCTGCCGAATATACCGTGTCACGGACCTATCTTGACTGGCTGACGGAACTTCCCTGGTCGAAGGCAACAGAGGATAATCTCGATATCAAAGGGGCAAGCCAGATTCTTGATGAAGATCATTACAACCTGAAGAAAGTCAAAAAACGTATTCTCGAATATCTGGCGGTCAGAAAGCTCAAGCCTGATATGAAAGGGCCTATACTCTGTTTTGTCGGCCCGCCTGGTGTCGGAAAAACGTCCCTTGGAAAATCGATCGCCCGGGCGCTGGGACGGAAATTCATGCGCATGTCCCTTGGTGGAATCAGGGATGAAGCTGAGATCAGGGGTCACAGAAGAACATATGTTGGCGCCCTCCCGGGCAGAATTGTCCAGGGGATCAAGAAATCCGGTTCAAACAACCCGATCTTCATGCTCGACGAGGTTGACAAGATCGGAATGGATTTCAGAGGAGACCCGTCAAGTGCGCTCCTTGAAGTTCTCGACCCTGAACAGAATTTCTCTTTCAGTGACCACTATCTCGAAGTGCCTTTCGATCTCTCGAAGGTCATGTTTATAGCGACGGCGAACATGCTCGATCCTGTTCCCCCCGCTCTCAGGGACAGGATGGAAGTCATAGAGCTTCCGGGATATACGGAAGAGGAAAAGCTGATGATTGCCAAAGAATTCCTTGTGCCCAAAGAGATGTTTGAACACGGGCTTACGGGAGAGCTCATTCAGCTTGAGGATGACGCCATTCGAACGGTTATCCGGTCGTATACGAGAGAATCGGGCGTGCGTAACCTGGAACGGGAGATTGCGTCACTATGCAGAGCCGTGGCAAAGGATGTCGCGGAAGGCAAGACGGAAAAGACCGTGATTTCCGCTGACAGCATCCATGGCCTCCTTGGCCCGATTAAATTTTTCTCCGAAGTTGCCGAGAGGACCAAATACTCCGGTGTGGCGACAGGACTTGCCTGGACGGCTACAGGGGGAGACATTCTCTTCATAGAATCAACGAAGATGAGAGGAAAGGGGGCTTTGTCCCTTACAGGCCAACTCGGCGACGTTATGAAAGAGTCCGCCCAGGCCGCCCTCAGTTATATACGGAGCAAGGCGGGAGAATACAAGATCAACGAAGAGTTTTTTGAAAAAAACGATCTGCACGTTCACGTCCCTCAGGGAGCGATCCCGAAGGACGGCCCCTCGGCGGGGGTAACCATGCTCGTGTCCCTTGTATCCCTTCTCACGGACCGGCATGTGCGGAATGATGTGGCAATGACGGGAGAGATTACGTTGCGGGGGTTGGTTCTTCCTGTAGGTGGCATAAAGGAGAAAGTTCTCGCCGCCAAAAGAGCGGGTATTACGAGTATCATATTGCCCAAGATGAATGAAAAAGACCTTGAGGATGTACCTGAATCGATCAAGGAGGATATGGAGTTCCGCTTCATCGAACGTATGGATGAGGCTATTCAGTTGAGTCTGGCATAGTGCCGGATGAACGTGTAAATGAGCCGGGGCGGTCCTGTAAGAGGATTGCTCCGGCTTTTTCTGTTTCGTGCCCTGTATTATGGCATGCACGACGGGGGCGCCTGTTCTCCACAGGTTTGCCTGCACACATTTGAAGGAAATGTAAATCAGGGTTTTCCTGATTTTGATCTTCGAAAAAGATGATTCACGGTTGAAATCCGGACGGCCTGTATAGTAAGATAAGCGCAA
>CAYQXL010000012.1:0-55436 GCA_964421445.1 uncultured Pseudomonadota bacterium | reverse complement strand
TATTTACCACATCCCCGGCCATGACGAAAGAGGGGAATTGCTCCAATCGGCAGACAATCCTGTCGACCATCCTACGACAGATCGCGGCTCAACCCCTGGCCGGCGCCTACCTGCTCCCCGGTCTAGTGGTCTTCGAGACCGTTCCCCGGTAACTACGATAAAAAAAGCCCCCGGAAAGACTCCGGGGGCCCTGAATTGCCACTGATATTTCTACTGTCTGCCCTTTACGATCTCATCAACAACTGAAGGATCGGCAAGCGTCGTTGTATCGCCGAGCTCATCGATGGCACCGGCTGCGACCTTCCGGAGAATCCTTCTCATGATCTTTCCTGAACGGGTCTTCGGCAGACCGGGGACGAACTGGATCTTGCCAGGAGATGCGATAGGACCGATCTCCTTTCTTACGTGGGCAACGAGCTCTTTCTTCAGAGCATCACTGCCCTCAACGCCGGTTTTCAGAATGACATAGGCATAAAGGTCTTCGCCCTTGACATCGTGGGGGAATCCTACGACTGCCGACTCTGCAACCGATGATGTATAGGAGTTGAGTGCTGCCTCAACCTCTGCTGTGCCCATTCTGTGGCCCGATACGTTCACAACGTCATCGATACGGCCCATGAGCCAGAAATAGCCGTCTTCGTCTCTTCTTGCACCGTCACCGGAGAAGTAGAAACCAGGCTGCTGGACGAAATAGGTATTGAAGAATCTTTCCGGTTCGCCGAAAACGCCTCTCATCATGCCCGGCCATGACCGTGCAATACAGAGTTCGCCCTGCTCGTTGACCGGTGCGTCGACTGCAGGCTCAGCTGCATTTGACCTTGGCTGAAGAGCGCGGGCGTCAACGCCGAAGAAGGGGAGTGACGCTGAACCGGGCTTCTGCGGCCATGCGCCGGGAAGACCCGTAATGAGGATACCACCTGTTTCCGTCTGCCACCAGGTATCAACGATGGGGCATCTCTCTCCGCCCACGTACTTGTGGTACCAGAGCCATGCTTCCGGGTTGATCGGTTCGCCGACCGAACCGAGGACTTTCAGGGATGACATATCTCTGCCCTGAGGCCACTTCTCGCCGTCTTTCATCAGTGCACGGATAGCCGTCGGTGCCGTATAGAATGTGGTGACTTTGAACTTCTCCACAATCTGCCAGAATCTGTCAGGATTCGGGAAGGTCGGGACGGACTCGAAAACGATGGAGGTTGCACCGTTGGTCATGGGACCATAGACGATGTATGTATGGCCTGTGACCCAGCCGATGTCTGCGGTACAGAAGAAAATGTCTTTGTCTTTATAGTCAAAGATGTATTTGAATGTTGCGTAGGCATAGGTCATGTATCCACCGGTGGTGTGGAGAACACCCTTCGGTTTTCCTGTGGAGCCTGAGGTATAGAGAATGAAGAGCGGATCTTCTGCATCCATCCAGACCGGCTCGCAGACATCGCTGATGTCGGACGCTGCAATCTCGTCCTCAAACCACGTGTCTCTTCCTGCCTTCATGGGGACGTCGAAGTTTGCCAGTCTCTTGACCACAACCACTTTGTCCACCGTATGACCCTGTGCTGCACAGAGATCACAGGCTATGTCAGCGTTGGCTTTCGAGCTCACGTTTTTCCCTGAACGCCAGTACCCATTGGCTGTAATGAGCAGTTTTGCGCCGGCATCGAGGATTCTGTCACGAAGTGCTTCAGCGGAGAAACCGCCGAAAACGATCGTATGGATTGCGCCGATTCTTGCGCAGGCAAGCATCGCAACGGGAAGCTGCCAGATCATGGGAAGATAAATGGCAATTCTGTCGCCTTTGCGTACGCCCTTCTTAAGGAGAACATTGGCGAACTTGGAGACGAGCTTCAGCATTTCCTTGTAGGTGAGTTTTACAACGTCTTCGTCGGGCTCGCCCTGGAAGAGGATGGCAACCTTATCGCCTTTGCCTTTCTTTATCTGGGCCTCAAGGCAGTTGTAGGAGATGTTGGTTTTGCCGCCGATGAACCATTCGATCTCGCCTTTGGTAAAGTCTTCCCTGTTCACCTTTACCCACTTCTTGTGCCAGAAGAGCTCTGATGCCAGATCTCCCCAGAATGTTTCAGGATCCTGTACTGACTGTTTCCACATCGCTTCGTACTGTCCCCGGCTGTCTACATACGCCTGCTCGACAAATTCTTTTGTTGGATAAAATTTACCTTCTTCTGCCATGCCAAACCTCCTGATTTAGTATTGGATTTACTACTTGGGTCCCCTTTGAAGCATCTAATCTCGCATCCAGGAAAATTGAAACAAGTTATTATTTTCACAACTCCTTGAGATTGTCAATAAAAATGTAACTCACAAAAAATGCTTAAAAAAGCGCGAAAAACGCTGTCGGATAAAGGGCCATTTTTGATATACTGTGCAGAAATTATTCGGGAGAGGACTATGACTGCACAGGCAAACATCGATCCACATCTTAAGAAACTGCTCGATGGGAATAAACGGTACGTTTCGGGCAATCTCAAGCATCCGAGACAGGGGGAACGGCGGAGAAAACAGGTCGTCAAGGGGCAGAGCCCTTTTGCCGTCATCGTTGGGTGTTCCGATTCGCGGATACCTCCTGAAATCATTTTCGATCAGGGACTTGGGGATCTCTTTGTCATCAGGGTAGCAGGGAATATCGTCGACGACGTAGCCATGGGGTCTGTCGAATACGCCGTTGACCATCTCGGGACAACGCTCGTCGTGGTTCTGGGCCATGGGAGCTGCGGTGCCGTTACAGCCTGCGCCCAGGGAGGCGAGGCTCACGGACACATCGCCTCCATCATGACTGCCATCAAGCCTGCCGTTGCACAGGCCCAGTCACTCGAAGGCCACCTTGTGGACAATGCCATCAGGGTTAATGTGAATCTCATGGCGGAAAAGATAAGGTCCACAGGCCCCATTCTTCCCGGTTATATAGGAGAAGGTAAGGTCACAGTGGTCGGTGCATACTATAATATAGAGACAGGAGCGGTCGAGGTGATCTGATCCCGCCTGACCACCCCTTTCACCGGGTTTAAAGGATTAATGGCGTTCAGGAATACAGGACCTCTGTCCGTCCCGTATTCCTGATGTGTTCCACTGAAGATCACAAAAGGTAACGAGACGATCGGGATCTCTTTGTAAAAAAAAAGGGAGACAGCCTCCGGTCAACGGGTTCTTCCGCAACCACAGCCATCCTTCCCCGCACATCGTGTCACAGAAACCTACAGGAGCCGCAAAGCCACACCGGCGAAAGCAATGACTCCAAAGCAGAAGATGATCGCTCCCGCTGTCCGGTTTATCCACCGAAGCCCACGGTCTGTAACAGCCTTTCGAAAAAGGTGAACGCTATGGCTCAGAACGAGCCACCAGAGCGACGACCCCGCAAAAACCCCTCCTACGAGAGCCACTGCCGCAAAGCAGTTGTCGCTCTTCTCCGCCAGACCGAAGGCGGCAAATATGGCAGTAAAAGCTATGATCGTCATGGGATTCGTCAGAGTAAGGAGAAAGGTGGACACAAAGGCCTGAGCGAGACCTTTTTTCCGGCTTCGGCTCTTCTGTTTCGGGAGCCTGGCATAGAACATCCGCACTCCAAGGCAACAGAGAAAGGCCCCTCCCACAAGCTGGAGAAGCTGCCGTTTGTCAACAAGGAGATCGGAGAGAAATGTAACACCAAAGGCGGCGATAACTCCATACATGGCATCGGCTGTTGCAGCGCCGAAGCCTGACGCAAGACCTACAGCCCTGCCTTCAGCAAGCGTCCGCCTCATGCAGAGAATGCCCACAGGGCCAACGGGTACGGCTATGGAGACCCCTATGATAAGACCCCGTAAAAAGAGACTGATATCCACATTACCCTTCTGATTTTCGCGCCATTTTTTAGTGGTTCCAACAGACGGCAGACGTTCCATCGTCTCCGATGCACGTCAGACCAAAACCCCTTATTGTCCCGATGACTGTGCCGATGACAGGAGACGGGTCCTTCCCATATCCGTAATATCGTAACCCCTGTACTCCCTTACATAACGGATAAGGACCGCCTGATCGAGAAACGAGACGAACCGTCGCATGCCTTCCGATTCAAAACCGTCACCTGGAACAACCAGTTCAAAAGGCTCACGGTGGAGCGGGATAAAATCGAGTCCCATCATCGCTGCCACGGCCTCGATACCGAACGCGCAGTCTGCCTCCCCCTGCATGACCATCAGGCCTGCCTCGAGGTGGGACTGGGCTTCCTTTCTGTATCCCCTTACATCATCAGATACAATGCCACCCCGTGCCAGAAGATAGTCGAAAAGGAGCCGTGTCCCCGATCCTTCGTTCCGGTTCACAGAAGTGACTCCTGGTCTGAGAAGATCTTCAAGCGCCCTGATCTCCTTTGGATTTCCGCGCTTTACGAGGAGACCCTGTTCCCGCTGATAGAGATGGATAACTTTGTAGGTGCCCTCACCGAGGTACCGCTGAATACAGGCAACGCCATAGCTCCCTGTTTCAACGTCGAGAAGGTGAACAGCCGACATGGCCGCAGCCCTCTCTTCCAGGGCCCTGAGGCCTTTGATGCTTCCGAGAGATGCATAAAAGACGATTGACTCTCCCGACTTGTTGAACTGATCGATTATCCGCTTCAGGAGAATGTCATCACTTCCGGCGAGGGTACAGTGCTTTTCCCTTTCCAGCTTTTCCGAGATCCACCGATCGATCCGTTCCCTCGGAAAGAGTATCTTTCCGCCGATCCAGATGTGGGGCAGGTCCGACTCCCGGGCAAGCTGGTAAATTTTCTTTTCGTTGATCTTCAGATAATCTGATAGTCCCTTCGCTGTGAGAAGCTCCACCTGTAGAGTATAACGAAGGAGAACAAATATATCAATAAACAGTTCCTGCAAGAAATGGAATGGGAGAAGTGTGCTCTTTTTTCAATTTACCGCAGGCGATAGAAATCCCTTCGTCACGGCACGGGGCTATCAGGGTGAAGCGCTCTCCTTTCCGCCAGACGAGATAAGACAAACGGAAACCGTCACCCCTGTGTTATCTTTATTCCCTCTGGGCCTTGACAAACAGAACAGGTGGAGAAACAATAGTACAGACCAGGAAGGGGGAAGAATGGATTTACATCCGCTTTTCAGACCACAGAACATGGCCATCATCGGCGTCTCTCTCACAAACGACTTTCATCCTGCCAATATCATCTACAACAAGAATCACCTTCGTTACCATGCGCAGGTATTCGGCATCAGCAGTCGCGGCGGAACCCTGAGGGGAGAGACAATCTACCGCCAAATATCCGACATACCCCATCCCGTTGATCTTGCCGTCATCGCAACAAAAGCTGAGTCCGTTCCTACCGTCATGTCGGAATGTATCGCAGCCGGCGTCAAGAGCGGTATTGTCGTTTCGGCGGGGTTCGCAGAAACGGGTGCCAGGGATCTTCAGGACCGCATCGTTGCCATAGCCCGGGAGGGCAGATTCCCCTTTCTTGGCCCCAACTGTATCGGCATTTCGGTGCCGCCTTACGGGGACACATTTTTCGTTCCGACGGAACGGATGGTACGGCCGGAAAAAGGGGGGGTCACCATCATCAGTCAGAGCGGCGGTGTTCTCGTCGATTACATGGTTAAGTTCGCTCTCGAAGGTGTAGGTCTCGCCGCTGCCGTCAACATAGGGAACAAGGCATTTATTAAGGAGGTTGACCTTCTCCGCTATTTCTCCGGTGATGACGATACAAAGGTTATCGCATTCTACCTTGAGGGTTTCGGCGAGGGAGAAGGGAGGGAGTTTGTATACGCCGCGTCTCAATCCTCCAAGCCCGTCATCGTGATCAAGTCAGGAAAGACACCGGGCGGCACACAGGCTGTCACAAGTCATACGGCTTCCATGGCCGGCAATTATGAGGTGTTTTCGGCTGTAATGGACCAGTATGGAGTAGTTGAAGCACGGGATGATTACGAATTCATTGCCGCCGCCGAAGCACTGACCAATTACCAGGACCATATTGACGGCCGGGTCGCAATCATGACGGGGACCGGTGGCCATGGTGCCATGGCCACCGACATCTGCTCACTCCATGGCATCAGTGTCCCTCCCCTGACCGAGGAGGAAATGGGAGACCTCGCACCGCTTTTGTCACCGGTCATCCAGCCCATCGCTTCTCTCAGGAACCCTCTTGACCTCACCGGGAGTGCGACGGATGACGACTTTATCGCCACGACCCGTTTCTTGAGCCGGAAGGACAACATCGACTGCATTTTCGCACTTCTCCTCCCCTATCTGCCGGGAATGAGTCTCGACGTAGGGGCCCGGATCGGGATGATATACCAGCAGGAACGGAAACCGGTCGTCGCCTACGTTCCTCATGTGGAAAAGTACTCTCTCCTCATTGAAGGACTCAAATTGCACAATATCCCTGTCGCCCACTCGATCGAGGACGGGGTCCACATGATTTCAGCACTCAGGAGGCACCGGAAGTGATCACATCGGCCATAGACACTATACTGGAAGAGGCCCGGACATCGGGGTGGGTGACAGAGCCAAAGACAAAAGAGCTTTTCTCCCTGGCCGGCATGGATGTTCCCAGACATCTGTGGACTACAGACCCTGACGAGGCCCGGATATTCGCCCGAAAGATCGGATACCCGGTGGTCGTCAAGGTCGTTTCCTCCCGGATCATTCACAAATCCGATGCAGGAGGTGTGGTGACAGGCATCAGCGATGACGGGGCATTGAGAGAGGCATGTGACCACATGAGCCATCTCGATGGATTCGAAGGTGTTCTCGTTGAGGAGATGGTCACAGGAATAGAACTGATCGTCGGAGCAAAGATTGACAGCCAGTTCGGCCCTGTCATTCTCTGCGGCATGGGAGGCACAACCGCTGAAATCTACCATGACGTATCGCTCCGGATGGCACCGATAGAGACTGCAGAGGGACGGGCAATGCTGGACGGTCTGAAGGCCCGGAGGCTTCTCGAGGGCTTCAGAGGCTCAGAGGCAGTGGATAAAGAGATCGTCGTCGCCATGCTTGTCCGGTTCTCCGCATTGGTCATGGAAATTCAGGACAGAATCGAATCGATCGACCTCAACCCCGTCATATGCTCGGGCCACAAGGCAACAATAGCCGACGGACGGATAATACTCAGACAAAGATGAAAAACTGACGGAAGGAGGTACAGAATGGTGGAAACCAGGTTCGAAGACAGACAAAAGATCCTCATGGAAACATTTGGAGGTGGATACAACCGGTTTCTGGAGGGAAAACGGGGGCTGGTACTCGGCATTGCCAACGAAAACAGTATAGCCTATGGATGCGCCACAATCTTTCATCACTTCGGTGCAGAACTGGCCGTGACATACCTCAACGAGAAGGCCGAGAGCCACGTTGTCCCTCTGGCCCGGGACATGAAGTGCCCCATTATCATGCCCTGTGACGTCGCTGTCCCCGGCCAGCTCGAAGCGGTATTCGACGAGATATCGAGACAGTGGGGAGCGATAGACTTTGCCCTCCATTCGATTGCCTACGCACCGAAAGATGATCTTCACGCCAGGGTTATTGACAGCTCGAAAGAGGGTTTCCTGGCGGCCATGGATACATCATGCCATTCCTTCATCCGCATGTCCCGGCTCTGCGAACCGCTGATGGCCAATGGAGGATCGATCCTCACCGTCACCTATTACGGTTCGGAAAAGGTTGTCGAACACTATAACGTCATGGGACCGGTCAAGGCTGCCCTGGAGAGTGTTGTCCGGTATCTCACCGCTGAACTTGGACCGAAGCAGATCAGGGTCAATAGCATCTCTCCCGGACCGATCATGACACGTGCTGCGTCAGGCATCGATCATTTCGATGATCTCATTTCCCGGGCGATCGCTCTCTCGCCGGAACGCCACCTTGTTTCCATAGAGGATGTAGGATTTCTCGCCTCCTTTCTCGTCAGCAACAGGGCGTCCAGCATTACCGGAGGCAACCATTATATCGACGGAGGGTATCACATCATAGGGTGACGAGTGCTCCGCTGTGGTAAAGTGAACTGGTTAATATCTGTATCACAGGGAGGCAGACAATGAAGTATCAGACAGGTGCAATAGGGAGGGTCATCGTCGTCCACTTCGAGGATGGTGACGAAATACTGGTTAACCTTTCCGACATAGCCCGGAAGGAAGAGATCAGGGCGGCTATCTTTTATCTTGTGGGAGGACTGAAAGAGGGACGGATCGTCGCAGGACCCGAGACAGACGTTCTGCCGCCGGCACCTTTCTGGAGAGATCTGACCGAGACCCACGAAACCCTTGGAACAGGGACGATTTTCTGGGACGGAACAGGACCAAAAATCCATTTTCACGGTGTCTTTGGGAAACACGAAAGCGTGAAGGCCGGATGCCTTCGGGAATCAGCGACAACATTCATTATCATGGAAGCGGTTATCCTCGAAATAAAGGGGGTCGAGGCTGTCCGAGATCTCGACCCCCTTTCCAACATGGTGATTATGAAAATTCAGGACCGATAGCAGCAGCCTTATTCTTCTTGATTTTTTTTCTTCTCTCCGGTACTGTCTCCCTGTATCTGATATCATTCGACGAAAGGACGTGAGCCATGGACGACACTAGACTGATCGCATATTTTTCGATGGAGATCGCCCTTGATCCCAGCATGCCCACGTACAGCGGCGGCCTGGGGGTCCTCGCGGGAGATACCATAAAGGCGGCGGCCGACCTCCAGGTACCTATGGTCGCCATAACGCTCCTGTACAGAAAAGGTTATTTCTATCAACATCTTGACAGGAGCGGCTGGCAAACGGAAGAGCCGGCAGCCTGGGATGTGGCTGATTTTCTCGAAGAGATGCCCGTCAGAGCATCGGGAACGATCGAAGGACAGGGGATGCTGATACGGTCATGGAAATGCGACGTCGTCGGCGTGACGGGATATAAGATTCCCGTCTATTTTCTCGACACTGATATCCCCGAAAATCCTGAGTCGATCAGGGTCCTGACCCACTACCTCTACGGCGGCGACCAGAAATACCGGTTCTGCCAGGAGGCCATTCTTGGAATCGGCGGCATACGGATGCTCCATGCCCTCGGGTACAATGCCATCGAAAAATTCCACATGAACGAAGGCCATTCGAGTCTCCTCACCCTCGAACTGCTTAAGGACCAGGCCGAACGGAACGGCAGAGAGTCTGTCAATAAAGAAGATATTGAAACGGTTAAAAAGAAATGTATTTTTACGACCCATACCCCTGTGCCTGCAGGCCATGATCAGTTCACCCTCGATCTCGTTCTTCAGGTTCTCGGCCACCGGCAGGATTTTTTCGACATGAAGGACGTCTTCTGCACCAACATTGTCGGAAGGATCTTCGGCAAGGATCTGACGAAAGAGGCTCTCTCGACGATGGCAACAGGAGAACTGAAGCTCAACATGACTTACCTCGCCCTCAATTTCAGCCACTACGTCAACGGCGTTGCAAAGAAACACGGTGAGATCTCCAACCTCATGTTTGCAGGTTACCATATCGACGCCATCACAAATGGGGTTCACGCCACATCGTGGGTCTGTAAACCGCTCAGCGACCTTTACGATCGTCACATGCCGGGGTGGCGGCAGGACAACTTCAGCCTCCGTTCAGCCCTGAGCATCCCCCATGACGAGATGTGGAACGCTCATATGGAGGCAAAAAAACAGTTTCTCTACTATGTGAACAGGGAAACGAACGCCGGAATGGACAAGGATACGTTTACCATTGGTTTTGCCCGCCGTGCCACCGCATACAAACGGGGCGATCTCCTCTTTTCCGATCTCCAACGGCTGAGGACAATCTCCGCCGGAGCAGGACCGATTCAGATCATCTACGCCGGAAAGGCCCACCCCAATGACCAGGGAGGGAAAGAGATCATTCAGAGGATCTTCCAGTACAAGGAAACCCTGAAGAACGAGATAAAGGTCGCCTACCTTGAAAACTACGATCTGGGGCTGGCAAAACAGATGGTTGCAGGTGTCGATATCTGGCTCAATACCCCAGAGCCCCCTATGGAGGCCTCAGGAACGAGCGGCATGAAAGCCGCCGTCAATGGCGTACCAAGCCTCAGCATTCTTGACGGCTGGTGGATAGAGGGGTGCATCGAAGGGATAACGGGATGGTCGATCGGCGAAACAGCCAAACCAGGTATCCCGGCGAATGACGGGATACGGGACGCGGCGTCGTTGTACGACACCCTGGAAGCCATCATTCTACCTCTTTTCTATCATAACAGAAGACGGTTCGTTGGGGTCATGCGCCATACGGTCGCCCTCAATGGATCATTCTTCAATACACATAGAATGCTTCAGCAGTATGTTATGAACGCCTACTTCAAATAGGTCACAGTAGCGCCGGGTCCTCTCGCTTTTACGGCAACAAAATGCCGAATCTCCTTCCGCCGGGTAACAGCAGCAGGGCGGTTAAATCCTCCACGTCGGACCGGAGGGCCATCCCCGGCATCAGCCACCTTCCCGCACTCCCGGCAGGAACCAACCGGCGGTCCTCGTCACATCACCAAAAACAGAAGATCTTTGTGGGGACATAAAACCAGAGCTTTCCGAATGAATCACTCAGTTTGTATTCTTGAACCCGAAGAAATTGAGGACCCGTCTTGAGACGGAGGCCTTGCTGCCGCCGGCCTGTTGGATTCGTGCCGGCGGGGGCAGTGTAACATCTTCCGCCAGGCCCGATTCTTCTTTTACAACCACATCGACCTTCTGCCAGTCGACCTTATCGCCCACATTCCGTTCCTGAATCAATGCCCTGACACGCTCTTTTTTCGGTCTGGCCAGTTTATACATATCGGTCCGGACTTCGAGATAAACCTTTCCATCAGGCATCACGGCCAGTTTAACCGGTTCGTAAATGATCTCACCGCGCACCCCGACATCAATTATGGAATAGAGTCCTTCCATGTGTTCGGGAAGAACACGGATACAACCATGACTAAGATACCGGTAGACGCTTCTCGGCCTGTTTGTTTCATGGATGAGAATCCCTGGAATCGATGTTTCGAGAACAAACCGCCCCAAAGGATTGTCGGGGCCCGGTGGTACCGTCTCCTCCACTGGTTTCCCTTTCAGTTCCATTTCTTTCTGTATTGAAGGAGGAACATACCATGTGGGATTCTTTCTTTTCCTCACTATTTTGAAAGGACCCATGTTCGTCTGCCATTTCATATTATTTTCCTCATATGAAAGGCCGACACCTACAGGAATGGCCGTTGTGAGACTCCCGTTTTTGAAATAGTAGAGTGTCCTGTCAGGTATATTGACGATAATGCCGTTGTCCACAACACGGGGGATGATCTTCCGGTTATTCAGCGCCAGTGTTGTTCCTTCAGGAAGAGGGAGCTTGGGATCGATGTTGTTTTCTTTGATGATGTTCTTCCAGAAGACTCCGTGCCGGGCACCGATCAGTTCAACGGTATCACCCCTTTGCACAACATATGATCTCTCACCGCCGATAATCATGTCAGCGGCAAAAAGATGGCTCCAGCCAAAAAGCAGAAATGTGGTCAGAATTAAAATCATAAGCAGATCCGGTCTATCCTGTGCGCGATATCTTACAATTTTTCGCCTGTCAAAAAAAGGCTTAAAAGAGCCCTTATTCTGACTGTAGCCCTTCTGCCCCTCCCCGGACCCTCCCTTTGACCGCCCTTCCGGGAGAGGCCCCGTGTCTGCCCCGTCGAACAGCCGTTGCTCGACAGAGAGAGGATTACTGTTTCCGGGATTTCTTGAGGTCTTCGTAACATTTCCACCGCTTGTAATTATTGTCATACCGGGGATCAAAATGGCAGGCAAGAGCCTCCTTGTCATTTTTCCACTGGGTATAACATGCGAGACCCTCTTTTGATGAGCACTCCTCAACGAGTTTGCAGCCACAGTCTTCCGGCGTTGGACCACATTTTCTCTCCTGGAACGCCGTGACCGTATCCTGCCCCTGAGGACAGACAAAAGCCGGAGGAGTGTCTTTAGCCGCACCACCGCTCGACTGACAGGGGCCGATAACAGACCCCGCTCCGAAGACAAGGTCCTTGCGCGACCAGCAGGCGGTCGCCTGGCGCCGGGTCTTGCACTCTTCCGGTTCAGAGTTCCCCGAGAGCCCGAACTGAGGTTTGCCGAATGGAGAACAATCAACAAATCGGGTCGATGTGCCTATCCGTACCTCACACTCCTGAGAAGATCCCTTTCTGCAGCAGACACTCGCCCTCTCAAAGAGTCTGCATCCGCACTTCTGAACCTCAATAACATCGTAATCCCAGCATGTTCCCACGGGCATGAGGTAACGCTTTCCATCCAGTTCGTTCGTCGACCTCTGGCCCCCTCTGCTCTTCACCTGGAGGACATTGCCCTTGACCCGGTTCTGCTGTTCCCAGAACTTCGTGACCTGGGCAGCAGACGGTTCTGCCCGAAGCTCAGACAAACCGGCAAACAGAACGATGACAAACAGAACGATGACGCCCGGTACGATTGCTGCTCTTCTCATCTGCCCTCTCCTTTCATTGCTGGCAACGATCCCTCTCCGCAGGCCCCCCCTTAAAGACAGATACCAACAGGTACACAGGAACGTCGCATAGTATGATGCTGCGGCTCAAGTTTACCAACACTTGGCCTCAGATGCTACACTTTATTCCTTGATCGGGCAACCGAAGCCCTGCCTCGATCTGTCTTCTTTTCCGTTCCAGAGATCAACTCTTCACAGAAAGATCCAGGAGAAGGTATGAGGCAATCGCCGGTGCGTTGATGTGGGGAGAACAGGGGACGATGGTTCTCTGTTTGATGTGACGAGTGTCGAAAGAGACGGCACCCGGCCATCGGGAGCAAGAGGGCTGGTACAAAAAAAGGCGGGAAGAATCTCTTCCCGCCCTCCGTATCTTTATGAGTCTCAAGGTCAGAAAATGTTGCGCCTCTTACGCGTTTGCCGGCAACTGCATCTCAACGGCATCAGCCATACCTGCGGTAAAAGCAAACTCTCTCTCCAGTCTCTTTCTGTCTCTGCTGGCATCGAGCCTTATCACTCTGTCGCTGCACGAGGTGCATCCAAAAACTTCAATCAGTCTTTCTTCCATGGCATCAAGGTAAAAATCCCCAACCATGCTCTTTCTCGTACCGTCGAGGGTAATCACCCTCTCCTTCAGAGAAGTGCATCCAAAAACCTCGATCAGTGCTTCTTCCATTCTTCCGATTCCCATTTCCCATTTTCTGGCCATTTTGTCCTCCTTATGGTTTTTGTTCTCAATAACCCAACATGCCCTTTTATTAGCAAAGACCGTGCCACGAACTTTTTCTTTAAAGAATCACCATTATCAGGCCTTCGCCGGAGATGACACCACATACAAGACAGTTCTCAACTGTCACATAATTCAGTTTCTCATAAATCTGTAATATATTTCAGTTCGGCAGTTTTAAAAGGACTGTAGAGGTTCGTTCCTTTTCCCGAAGACAATCGATCTCAGTTCTTATCACTCCTCACCGCCCTTCGTGCCCGACAATCCATTGATTATGAACAATATCGGCGATTGCAGCGATGACGGAAAGCGTGGTGGGAAGGACCACGGTGATCATCTCGGCCTCATGGCTGCCCGAACTTTGGGATAGCCAGTTGCATCCTGTCAGAAAAAACTGTAAACTGTGAAATATGTCAGTACAGTTCCTGGAAGGCATTGATCTATGGTAGATGAGAATAAGTTCTTCAGAGAGATCACGCTCCGGATATGCGGAAGCCTCGACATTGAAAAGGCCCTGTGGAACTGCCTCCTCTATATCAGGGAGATCATGCCTGCCGATGAACTGATGCTGACGGTCTACGATCCTGCAGCCGGATCGCTCGACATCGTTGCAACGGCACAGATTGACGGCGGAACCGCTGGAACGGACCGAATCCCCATGCCGCCTCACCTCCAGAGGCAACTCGAAGAACCACAGAAGTTTCCGAGGGTACGGGTTTCGGGAAACGCCCATGACGATGAGATATTTGCAATCGTGGGGAGACGGTACAACTGGACCGAATCATCCATCATCGTCGGCCGATTGATAATTGAAGACAAGTTTGTCGGCTCCCTTATTGTCCGGTCCAACGGGAGTAACCGGTATCATTCACAGGATGCCCGGCTGTGGTCCGCCATCAATGAGCCTGCCGCCGTCGCCTTGGCCAACAGCCGCCGATACCTGGAATTGAAGAGACTTCAGGAGCTCCTCGCCGACGACAGCAGATATTTTCAGAACGAGTTACGGAAGGGCTTCAGCCAGGAGATCGTCGGTGCTGAGTTCGGTCTCAAGGACGTCATGGGCCAGGTTCTGAAGATCGCTCCTCTCTCGAGTCCCGTCATGTTGTACGGTGAGACGGGAACAGGAAAGGAACTCATCGCCAACGCCGTCCATAATTTTTCTCCCCGGAACAACGGACCGCTCATCAAGGTAAATTGCGGCGCAATCCCCGATTCCCTCGTGGACAGCGAACTTTTCGGACACGAAAAAGGTGCCTTTACCGGCGCTGTCAACCAGCAAAGAGGCAGATTTGAGCGGGCTCATGGGGGAACGATCTTTCTTGACGAGATAAGCGAACTTCCCCTCAACGCCCAGGTACGGCTTTTGAGAGTACTCCAGGAGAAAGAGATCGAAAGGGTCGGCGGGACCCAGTCGATCAAGATTGACATCCGGATCATCTCGGCGACAAACAAAAACCTCCAGAATCTCGTGGCAGAGAATCTCTTCCGCGACGATCTCTACTACCGTCTCTGTGTCTTTCCGATTCATATTCCCCCGCTGAGAGAGAGAAAGGTGGACATTCCCGCACTCGTAGAATATTTTATGCGCAAAAAGGCGGCTGAAATTGGGCTCCATTTTATTCCCCAACTCGCCCCTGGTACCCTTGAGAGACTCGCTGCCTACGGCTGGCCCGGGAACGTCCGGGAACTTGCCAACACCGTTGAACGGGCAATCATTATCAATGAGGGACGGGTCCTCGCTTTCGAAGATATTATCGGTACTCATGGGAGAAAAGATAAACCCGCTGTTCAGCCCCTTGAGAAGACCGAATCCACCCTCAGCGATGTTGAGGCTCACCACATCAGGCAGGCAATGGAGAAGGCAGGGGGAAGGGTCGAAGGGTCGAATGGAGCGGCGGCATTTCTCGGACTGAACCCCGGGACACTGCGGCACAGGATGAGAAAACTGGGTATTCCTTTCGGCAGGGCAGCCAAAGGGGGATACGGGGAAGGCAAGTGACGACCAAACGACGAAAAAATACAACGGCTGCACCGCCAGAAACAGAAAGACCGGCACCGGTCAGAGGCAAAACCGGCGGTTCAGATCACTCAGGGATAGAGGAAGCCTTGGGGAGCGATGAGGTCCGGTACCGGCGAATCGTCGACACGGCTTACGAAGGGATCTGGGTCCTCGACGACCTGTACTACACAACATTTGTCAACAGCAGAATGGCCGAAATGCTCGGATACGCCCCCGACGAGGTCCTGGGGAAGAATATGGGATTCTTTCTCTTCGAGGAGGATCTTGCCGATCTCGACAAGAAAGCCGGGCGGCGGCGCCAGGGCATAGCCGAGCAGTACGACCGGCGGCTCCGCCGGAAGGACATGACAACCCTCTGGACCCATGTCTCTGCGACACCGATTCTCGATAAAGAAGGCTTTTTTCAGGGTTCTTTCGCCATGTTCACCGACATTTCCGAACGAAAGGTCGCAGAAGAAGCACTTCTGAGGAGCGAATTGAAGTATCGCAGTATTGTCGAAAACGCTGTGGAAGGGATCTTCCAGAGCACCCCCGACGGTAGGCTCATTACGGTAAATCCTGCTATGGCACGAATTTTCGGGTACAGATCAACGGAAGAGATGGTCACCAGCGTCTCCAGCATCGGTCAGGAGCTTTACGCAAACGCCGAAGACAGAAAAACGTTCGAATATCTCCTGGAACATGATGGTATGGCAGGGGGATTCGAGGCTCAGTTCGTCCGCAAGGACCACACCTTCCTCTGGGGCTCCCTCAATGTAAGGGCAATTAAAGATGATGGAGGAAACCTCCTGCGGTATGAAGGGACATTGGAGGACATTACGGCCCGCAAAAAGGCCGAGGAAGATCTCACAACCTCCGAGGAAAAGTACCGGAATATCTTTGAAAACGCATTGGAGGGGATCTTCCAGGTTACCCCCGACGGGCGATATCTGAGCGCGAATCCTTCACTCGCCAAAATCCACGGCTTCACATCCCCCGGGGAGATGATAGAAGCGGTTACCGATATCGCACACCAGCTTTACGTCGACCCCAGCCGGAGAGCCGAACTCAAACGGCTGACCGACGAACGGGACGTTGCCAATAATTTTGAAGTCATGATGCGAAGAAAGGATATGAGCCTTCACTGGGTCTCTATAAATTCCCGTGCTGTCCGGGACACTCATGGGGCCATCCGCTACTACGAAGGAACGATCGAGGATATCACCTCCCGCAAACTCGCCGAGGAGGAGGTAGCCCAGCTGAGAAAGACCCTGAAGGGAAGCATCGAAGCAATGTCCGCGATCGCCGAAACACGGGATCCAGGCACTGCAGGCCATCAGAAAAGGGTGGCACGCCTCGCCACAGCCATAGCAGAGGAACTGAGATTACCGGCATCGACAGTCGACAACGTGAAGGTGGCGGCACTCATTCATGACATAGGCAAGATTTCCGTTCCTGCAGAGATTCTCAGCAAACCGGTCAAACTGACCGAGCAGGAATACGGGCTCGTCCGGACACATCCCCGGACCGGATACGGTGTTCTCAAAGATGCCGGTTTCCCCTATCCCATCGCAGAAATCGTCCTCCAGCACCATGAACGTTTTGATGGCTCCGGATATCCTCAGGGCCTGAAGGGGACAGAAATCCTCACTGAGGCCCTTATCATCGCTGTGGCAGATGTCGTGGAAGCTATGGTCTCCGACCGTCCCTACCGCCGTGCATTCTCCCTGGAAGCAGCCTTGAAGGAAATCCAGCAAGACCGCGGTACCCGCTACGACCCCGGAATCGTCGACGTCTGCGTGACCCTCTTCAGGAAGAAGGGTTTTCAGCTATCATGAAAAAGACAGACCGCGGCGGCGGAATAAAACCGTCGGCACGTCACCTGTCAATGGTTGGCCCCAACGGCGCGGACGGAACGACATAGTATATGGTATTTAAATGGATCCGATGCTAACGGGAGGCTGCTGCTTCGGCAGCGATGAAGGCCGCACCGAGGGCGGCGGTGATCTGCGGTTCAGGAGCTACCATAACAGGCCGTGCAAGTTCCGTCTCGATAGCTTTAACGAGGCCTACGTCCTTCGCACCACCGCCAGTGACAGCACAGTCGGGCATAAAACCGACACGAGTGGCGAGACTGACGATTTTTGAAGCCATGGCCTTGTGAATACCTGCCAGGATATCGCTCGGCAGGGCCCCTTCTGAAATCCGCGAGACCGCTTCCGACTCGGCAAAGACTGCACACCCTGTTGTAAATTCAACAGGCTGCGTGGCGGTAAGGGATAGATCACCGATCTCATCGACACCGATCTTCAGGATTCTCGCTACTGTCTGAAGGAATTTGCCGCTCCCGCCGGCGCATTTCTCATTGAGGATAAACTGGGTAAGCTTGCCCCACTCGTTCACACGGATGGCCCTGCTGAACTGGGCACCTATGTCAATCACTGTCCGTACCGACGGAAAGAGATGATGGATGGCGTACCCGTGGGCAGACATATCGGTCAACGACGAGTCTGCAAAATCGACAGCAGCCGCCCCATATCCTGTCGAGACCGTGTAGGCTATGTCGCTCATGGAAAGCCCGCTTTTCGAAAGAGCATTGTGGACCACTTTCACTGCAGTCCCCTTGTAATCACCACCGGAGAGCATCACGTCGAAGGACCTGATGGCGCTATCCTCACAGACAACGGCCTTGCAATACCCTGAACCGACATCGATACCAAGAACATATGTCATGGACGCACCCTCACGAGAAGATCCTTGCCTCCTCAAGTCCCTGCCCTTTCCTTGAAGGGACCTGTCCCTGGCTTACATACCTTTCATAAATCTCTTTTCCCATAAGGGCCGCGCCGAGAGCCCCGGTGATGAGGGGCTCAGGCGGGACCAAAACAGGATATCCGAATTTTGCTTCCAGTGCTTTTACCAGGCCGATATTTTTCGCACCACCGCCGGTGATGGCAACATCAGGCTCAATCTTCAGTTTTTTCACCAAGGCGTACACCCGTGTCGCCACCGACTCGTGGACACCGGCAACGAGGTTGGCGACAGACTCACCATTGGCGAGTTGATTGGTTACTTCGTGTTCGGCAAAAACCGTACAGGTGCTGCTGATAGCCGACGGTTTATCGGCCGTGAGAGAGAGTTCGCCGAGTCTGTTGAGGGGAACGCCGAGAGAATCTGCGATGATCTCGAGAAACCTCCCCGTTCCGGCAGCACACTTGTCATTCATGACAAAGCTCGTCACCTTGCCATCGAGAATCTTTATGCCCTTGCTGTCCTGGCCACCTATATCGACAACCGTCCGGACTGTCGGAAGAACGCTGTGCAACCCCTTGGCATGACAGGTTATCTCAGTGATCTGTCTGTCGGCGAAGGGCACGTTGATTCTGCCGTATCCCGTCGCAACGATGTATGAAAGATCATCAAAAGTCAGATTAGCCTTCGACAGGGCATCCTCCATCACCCTATTCGCCAGTTTTCTGTGCTCCGGTCCCGTGGGACCGATGAGCGACACATCAATCGCGTCGCTCACAATCACCACTTTCGTCATCGTTGAACCGATATCCACACCGGCAAAATAGTTCATAGGACCATCATCTATCAATTTTTTCTGTTTTTATACGCCTCCAGGGTCTCGACAAAAGCATCGATCCTGTTGTGCGTGTCTGCTTCATTATAAGAACTGATATCGACGATGTCACCTTCCATGATCAGGATGGGAATATCGCGATAGACCTTCTTCAGCGTTTCGGCCTGATGAATGATCCCGGCATGCCAGCTCCGGCATGAAAACGCCGAATGGAAGACAACACCGTCACACTTGTAATCTTCAATATACTCTATGATCCGTTCGACCTTCGGAATGGAGCCGGGCCGTTTGCGGGCCGCATCATACCAGTGGGTCCAGTAGCGCACCCATCTCCAGGCAATGTGCTCAAGAGGATCGTTGGTCTTCGGCAGGTCGAGGCGGGCGATCTTCTCGCATCCACGATATGTTACTTCGACGGGGAATACAACGCCTTTCGAGTTGAAGTACTGAAAATCACCAAGGGCAAACCAGGAAGGAAGTCCTGCGCCCCAGAGGATTCTGTATTTTTCCGGATCAGCCACACCGACTCCGTCGGCGATCTTCTGTTTCAACTCACTCTGCAGATCGACATAAAAGTCATATGCTTCCTGGGTTCCCAGGTTGAAGGTCAAAGGCACCATGGTGTTCATGGCATCGCCTGTGTCCATCGGTGTGGGAATCGCTTTCCGCAGTTCGTAGGTTTCAATGAAAAGATCCCAGGTCTTGTCCGACAATTCGACTGTTGCCGCAAGCCTGTCCCAATCCATCTTCTTTCCTGTCACTTTTTCACAGAATTTGACCGTCTCTCTCAGTTCTTCCGTAATGTACTTGACATAAAAGGGTTCCTGCTCGTGATGGTCGAGGGTCGGGTCAAAGGGGGGATAATACATATTCGTGACAAAAACAGGTACGTCCTGAAGGTAATGCTGTGTGGCCTGGGGCCATTTGAAACGGGGGTCACAAAGGAGCTGGCCATTGCCGAGAATCATGTCCGGCCGGGCCATGCCGCCCCACGGTGCCCCTTCAGGCATTGCACCGCCCTGCTCTTCGCGGATCATGTCGAACCCGATATTGCAGGTGGCATATGTACAGAGCGAACGGGAGAAGTTGTCGGCCTCAGCTTTCTGAAGGTATTTCTCCGCATCACGCTTTGCCGCACAGACACCTGACAAGCTCTCGCCCCATGCAGGGACGATGTCCATGGCACGCATGATCTCGTCCTGGCCGTCTGCAATGAAAGCAGAGGCCACTTTCTTCCCTTCTTCCTTCGCCTTTAATGTCGCACCGAGGTTACCCCGGACAAATTTCGGTATTTTCGCCGCTGTCGATGTTGCAACTGCTCTTCCTTTTTTTTCTTCAGCCATATAATTACCCTCTCTACAAGTTTATTGGGGCTGGCGTCGCCCCCCTCCGGCGACAAAACCGCCGGAGCTTCCCTCTCTCCATACTCCATGACGGAGAGAGGCGGGAAGCCTGCTACGCGATCATTTCCAGGAATGCCTCAATCCTTGTCTTAACCCGCGCCAAAGAAGAAGTGGAGTATTCATCTTCGAGATAAAGAACAGGTGCTCCGGCCGATTCTATATAGCTTTTCATTGCAGGAACCTCGAAGCCGTATGGATCACAGTATTTATAAATAAACAGAATGACTCCATTCACCTTGAACTCGTTCACATACTTTTTCATATGGCCGAACCGTTCTTCCAGGATGCCCTCATAAGTGTCGGCAGAACCGACGAAGGTGGTCGGAATCTTCAGTTTTCTCAGATAACGTTCAGCAATACCCTGGAGGGGATCGGCTGTCTCGTCAACATCCTGCCAGTACATCTTGCTGCCCGTTGACAGATCATCCATGACGAGCGATGCACCGGCGCCTTCGATTGCCTCTATGATCGCCACATCGTCGATCTGATCGCCGATAAGCATGATCCGAGCCTGTTTGCCGTTTGCCTTGGCGCCCCGCTGCTTCACCTCAGCCGTCACAGCCTTGAAAAGAGCCGTCGATTCGTTGACCGGCAGACTCATCGCCGCCACCATCACCTTCATCATCTCAGCACCGGAAATGAGGGGAGGATCGGATTTTCTCAATTCATACAATTCCCTCGCTGCCCGGCGATTCTCATTGTGTGCCTTGACTGCCGCAGCAAGGTCCTCGTTGGTGATCTTCTTGCCCGTATACTTCTCCAGCGTATTGATAAAAATCTTGAAAATCTCTTTCGTAAATTCAATTGACGGATCACCGGTCACGTGAGGCATATTCAGAAAATGCCAGTAAGGCAGATTCAGGGCGTGGCTCCACGTGTCGTTCGTTCTGTCGATTGAATCGCACTGGTGGGGGAGGACCATACCATCGAGAAACTCGTACTTTCCCTTGACCGCAGCGTCAAAAACGTTACGGACAAAAGGACAGACGATTGATTCCATGTAGGTATCGCCTTTCGAAATGGCTTCAGAAACATTCCCTTTCAGCCTGATCGGTACCGCCCCAGCCGCTGTGAGAATCTCTACGGGAGTGAGAACCGACAGGTAGCCGATCACCTTCGTGCCAGCCGCTTTCAACTCTCGTGCCCTTGATCCATACTCAGTGTAGAGTTTCTCAGCCGTTGCCAAACCACTTCCGTCTCGTATTTCTGTCATATTAACTCCTCTTGTTCACCCCAGATTCATCGCGTATGACTGGGGGATAGTGTGTAAATACTGTAAACATTTTTCCAGAAGAGAAAATATTTTTCTCTTCTTAGATAATTGTAACGAAATTGGGTTCCACTTGTCAATGGAATTTGTGAAGCATTTCACATCTTGTAGTAATTGAGCGTAACGCTAAACATTGATTATTATCCGTATGTTCTGAGAGGACCTTCTCTCGCTCGAATCCTGGGAAGCTCCGGTTCTCTCACGTTCAGGGGCTGGAAGAAATTCTATGTGAACCCGGTCACATCCCGGGACCCCGACAGGAGGGATATGGGCCTGAGATACTACCATTGACGATGTCTCACCTTCCCGGCAGCAGGCAACCCGGACGGCAGCGAAGGAGGATGCCTGTCAAGAATCAGGGCTTCACGGAAGAACGTTCGTCATTCCCTGTTGCCCTTTCTTTCATGAGGTGCTGGAGAACGGCGTAGTCAGCTTCGGGAAAGCTGTAGAGATTCAGGTCTCTGACCGGTACCCACCGAATCTCTTCGTGATCGACAAGAGTAAACTCATCAGACAGATGCACCGCCCCATAGGCAAGCAGTTCGATAGATGTCTGACAATCATAGATATGCCATGCCGTACAGATAAGGCCTGTAACCTGTATCTCTACTCCCAGTTCTTCCCGGATCTCTCTCTTCAGACATTCTTCGGGTGTCTCTCCCGGTTCGATCTTGCCACCGGGAAATTCCCAGGGATGACCCATAAACGACCGTATTCGTTTCCCGATCAGAACCTTTCCGTCCTTCTCGATGACCGCAGCGACAACGGTCACGTGGTTGGGCATGAGACGTCTCGGATCATTGTCGCTGATGAGGGAGTTATCTTCCATCGTTTCCAGAAGAGACGGTCCGATTCAGGGCCCACCGGGATATAAAAGGTCAGCGCAGATCATAGATCGACTTCCTCGCCCTTGAAGGGGACCTGGGACACAAGACCGAGTCTTTCCTGAATGATGCGCTGAAATTCGAACGCCACATCCTGCTCGCCGTGGACGACAAAGACCTGAGGGTTCGTGACAAAGGCCCCGAGCCACTCAAGAAGACCGGCCTGATCGGCATGGGCCGAAAAGCCACCGATAGTATAGACCCTGGCTCTGACAGCGATCTCCTCACCGAGAACATGGACTCTTCTGGCGCCGTCGATGATATACCGCCCCAGTGTTCCCCTCACCTGGTATCCGGTAAAGATGACACTGCACTCGGACCGCCAGAGGTTGTGTTTGAAATGATGGCGTATCCTCCCTCCCTCACACATGCCGCTTCCGGCAATGATAATAGCCCCTGACCGGATTTTGTTGAGTCGTTGGGACTCTTCGATCGTTGTCGTGAAATGGATCGTCATGTGCCTGTTGGATACGGGGCTGAAGAGCTTTGCCGCCTCCTTGTCGTAGAGCTCCGGGTGGGCCATGTAGATCTTTGTGGCCTTGTCTGCAAGGGGACTGTCGATATAGACGTTCAGATGGGGCAACCTGCCCTCACGGGAAAGATTGTTGAGAATATAAATGATATCCTGGGTTCTTCCTACGGCGAAAGCGGGAACGAGGACATTCCCTCCCCGCTTGAAGGTCCCTTGAATGGCGGCCACAAGTTCGTCGATGCTTTCGTCCGCATTCTTATGGAGCCGGTTTCCGTATGTCGACTCAACGACAACGTAGTCCGCTTCGCTGATCGGTTCGGGATCGTTGACGATGGGGTTGTGCGTTTTTCCCACGTCGCCGCTGAAGACTATCTTCTTTTCCTTCCCGCCGGAGGAAAACCAGACCTCCAGCGCCCCGGACCCGAGGATATGGCCTGCATCAACAAACCGGTATCTGAAATCCTTCCCGAGGGACTCGATGACCCCATACTCTTTCCTGTCAAAAAAGGGCAGCGCCCTCTCGGCGTCTTCTTTGGTATAGAGAGGTTCGTAGACACGGTCCGAGCCGTTACGAAAAGACTTTTTCGTGAGCCATTCAGCGTCCTTTTCCTGGATATTCGCCGAATCAGCCAGCATAATTCCGGCGAGATCAGCAGTGGCGGCGGTTGTAATGATTCGTCCCCGGAAACCATCCCTCACCAGTTTCGGAATGAGACCCGAATGATCGATATGGGCATGGGTCAGGAGAACATGGGAGATCTTTGCCGGATTAAACTGGAAAGGAATCCGGTTCACCTCTTCCCCATTCTTTCCCTGATACATACCGCAATCAACGAGAATCTCCATCGTATCGCCGGAAAGGTGATAGCACGACCCCGTTACCGTCCTGGCAGCTCCGAGAAACCGTATCTTCATAAGTGTACCCGCCTCGTTCGTTTTTCCGATTATACAGGGAGAGTATCCTTTTTACAAGACCCTTCCAGGGGTTGGGGGTTCCGCCATAACGCTTTCGTATTTTGACTTACCGCTCGCCGGTGTGATATTCTCTCGCCTGATATATCAGGTATGACGGGGGTTATCATGAAAATGTCCTGTACAGAGCGCCTCTTCTTGCGTCTCGCCATTATCGTTGTCATATTCTTCTCTGTTTCCCTTCTCGCAGAATCTGTCGCCTTTGCCAGGGCAGGAGGGGGACGATCATCAGGGAGCCGGGGGTTCAGTTCGGGAAGCAGTTCCCGGCCTTCGTCGCCCACGTCACCGACGCGCCAGCCCGGCACCGTCCAGCAACCGGGAATGGCTCAGCAACCTCCGGCTTCGGGAGGGTTCGGGCGAAGCCTCATGTACGGCATCGGCGGTGGTCTTCTCGGTGGCATGATAGGAAGCATGCTTTTTGGCGGACGGGGATGGGCCGGGCCGGGCCATGGCGGAGGGGGGTTCGGATTTGGTGATTTCATCATCATTCTCATCATCCTCGCCATTATCTATTTCGTCGTTAAGAAATACCGGGCACGAAAAGCCATGGGGATGGCGTCGGCTTATCAGGGATATACCCCTGAGACGTACGGGTCGGGATATCAGGATCCGTCACCGGTCAATTTCCCCTCCGATCCGGTGGCAACGGGCCTCGGCCATATTGCATCCATGGACCCGTCCTTCGACGAAAAGCGTTCCCTCGAAACATTCGAGGACATGTTCTTCAGGATTCAGAGCGCATGGACAAAGCGGGACCTGACTCCGGCCCGCGACCTGCTCGCACCGGACATGATGACAACTTTTCAGACCGATATCAGCCGTTATGTCGCCGATCACCAGATTAACCGCCTCGAAAACGTGGCGGTCCGGCAGGTTGAGATCGTCTACGCTGCCCAGGATCAGGGCATGGATTATATTACCGTTAAGTTCGTTGCCAGTCTCCTTGACTACACCGTCGACGACAGGGACAACAAGGTGACCTCCGGAAGCCCTGTTGATCCTGTAAAATTCCTCGAATACTGGACATTTTGCCGGAAGATCGGCGACAAAAACTGGGTTCTCTCCGCCATAACCCAGGAAAACGACTATTAAGCAGCAACGAGATGCAGGGGATGTCATGACCTCCCCTGCATCTCTGATACACAGACAGGCAACCGGGCCGTTAATCGCGGCGAAGCGGCCTGCCGTCACACTATGGGGATGACAACGAACAGACAGGTTGTTACTGTACGGTCATCGGCTGGGGCGGGCAAGACCTATAATCTCGCCCTCAGATATCTGAGACTCCTTATCCCCTCCCCTTCATCCGGCGATGCTGCAAAGATTCCACAGATTGTCGCAATCACCTTTACAAACAAGGCAGCGTCGGAAATGCGTTCCCGGATCGTCGAATGGATGAAACGGATCATTCTCGACATTCCTTTTGATACCTCGTCTTCCTCTCCAGTCGAGGACCTGGCGGGAGCCGGTCTCAGCGAAACGGAGAAAAGGGCGATCCGCACGGTGATGGATAAGAATCTTCACACCGTGTTACACAATTTCCACGATTTCAAGGTCAGTACCATCGACAGTTTTGTCAATCTCACGCTCAAGGCATCAGCTTTCAGCCTCAGCCTGCCGCCCGATTTCGAGATCTCCACTGACTCATCGACATTTATAGAGATGGTTGTCCAGGACATGCTCCAGACAATCGGTCAAAACAGCAGCACCCGCGAAACCTTTGACAGGTTTATCGAAAGCTACATCAGCCTGGAAGGTGAGAACGCAGGCTGGAACCCGGGAGACCTGCTCCGGGGCGTCATCGGTTCATTCTGGCAGGAAGAGACAAAAGAAAACCGGTCGTTCGCCTCCTTGTCGCCCGTTCCAAAGGCAGGAAATGCAGCCGTTCAGGCAACTGCGGCAGCAGGTGACCTGATCTCCTATCTGGACAGCCACAGGACCATTCCCGTCCACGAGGGATTCATGAAGGCACTCCGGGGATTTTCCCTCGCCCTGAAGGAGGGGAAAATCAGTGACTATTTCATCCGCCCTACGTTCACCCAATCTCTACGGAAGGGAGGCCGCCTTGACAGCGACGAGCCGGAACGTTTGTGGCAAAACATCCGGTCTTCTCTCGGAATCTTGATGGAAGAGAGGGCCGAATCAAAATATGCGTTCTATCTCGAAGTATACGCCCTCTTCAAGAAAGCCCTCCGGCAACAGGTCACGGGGCGGCAACGGATCGTCCTGATTGATCAGCTCAACCAGCTCCTGCAGGAGATCATCGGTCGTAACGGGTTCATTCCCGAGATCTACTACGCCCTGTCTGACAGGTATCTTCATTTTCTCATTGACGAGTTCCAGGATACAAACCGTCTCCAGTGGATGAATATGTCCGTTCTCATCGACGAGGCGATCAGCCGCGGTGGAACTCTCTTTGTTGTGGGAGACAAGAAACAGGCTATTTACCGCTGGAGGGGAGGAACACCGGACCTGGTCGATGAAGTAATCCGTCAGCATCAGTCGCGGGGTGTCGCCGATATATTCCTCGGCGAAAACTACAGGAGTTGCGGACAGATCGTCGACTTTGCCAATGCCGTCTTCCATGAAAAGATGATCGCCGAGGTGGCTGAAAAGGTCATCGGCACAGGAGAGACCAACCTTATCTCTGCCATTGTCGACACATACCGCGACTCGATCCAGAACTGCCTGCCGGGCCGAACGGGAGAAGGCTATGTCTGGGCCGAAAGAATAACGGACTCAGGTAGCAGGGACAGTGGCAGTCAATCCTCTCCAAAAGAAAGGATGCAGACTGCCGTAACAGAACGATTCAGCACCATCGTTGGAGAGATCCGGAGGAGCGGGGCCTTCCGGGATCGTGATATCGCCGTCCTCGTACGGACAAAGAGCGAAGCGGAGCCTTTGATCAGCGCGCTTCTGGAGGCAGGCATCCCGGTCAATTCGGACTCAACGGTCGATCTGAGGAACAATCCTGCCATACAGGAACTCGTCAGTTTGCTCCGGTTCATCAACGATTCGGACGATGACCTCTCTTTTGCAGGGTTCATTACCGGTTCGCTCTTTCGTGGACGGTTCCCGCAGGAAGGGTCATCGATTCTTTCCTGGCTGATGGACAAACGGATATCGGACCCTTCCCTGCCCCTCTACCACTCATTTCGCAATGATTACCCTCAGATCTGGACTGACTATTTCGTCCCGTTCTTCGCCTATGCCGGTTATCTCCCGCTCTACGATCTCGTGACACTGTTCTTTACACGATGGGCCGTTTTTGACCAGGCCCCTGACAACAGACCGTTTTTTCTGCGATTTGCCGAACTCATAACAGAACGGGAAGGAACCGGAGAGAACAGGCTTCAGGATTTTGTCGATTTCTGGAACGGCGATTCCCGGCAAAGAGGAAAGGCCAGTCAGGAGAAAGAGGCATCGTTTCTTCTTAAAACCACCGAAGGGGCCGACGCCGTCAGGGTCATGACGATCCACAAGGCAAAGGGGCTTCAATTTCCTGTTGTCATCATACCCTTCGCTCTTTGCACAACATTCGGTGCCTCGGGAAGTCCCGACAAAAACCGCTATTTTGTCGATGATGGCCGGGAGATTCGCCTCCTCCATCTTACAAAAGAATCTGCACCGTACTCCCCAAGGCTCAGGTCCCTCGATCGCCTGCGGGAAGCAAATCATCTTCTCGATGAGTTGAATAATCTTTACGTCGCCTGCACCAGGGCTGAACGGGAATTATATATTCTTCTCCCTGATTCAACCCGTCAGAAAAACCTCTTTGCCGAACAGGTCTTTGCCGCTCTTTCGCCCTTCGCCTCCGACGGAAAGCAACGACTGGAGATGGGGCATAAGACAGAAAGCCCGGTAAAAGGCTCGCTTAGGCCCGGACAGACAACCTATGCGGAGAACGGGGTGGCCGCCGTTAATGAACTCGACCTTCTCTCTCATTTCTCACCGGCTTATGACCGGGCACTGAGGAAGGGCATTGTACCCGGTGACACCATCGGTTCATGGCAGGAACAGCAGCGGGCAAGGCGCAGGGGGGAGGCGATCCATTACATCCTCTCCCTCGTCGACCGTCTCCCCGAGGGATGGACGGAACACAATGCCCTCGACTCCCTCGTTGATGCAGGGGTTGCCCGGTATGCCTGTCACAGTGAAAAGGATTTACTCAGGGATTCTGTTAAAGGAATCTTTGCAAACCCCTCGCTCGCCGTATTCTTCACGCATAAACCAGGCGATACGGTCCTCAGGGAACAGGAGATAACGGACGATACGGGCCTGACACACAAGGCTGACAGAATCGTTATCACCGGTGAAACTGTCCATGTCATCGAGTTCAAGACAGGCAAGGTCCGTCACAAAGCCCATGGCGATCAGATTGCTCTTTACGGTTCCCTCGTCAAATCGCTCTATCCCGACAAAAAGGTCTTTACACACCTCGCCTATCTGGACACCGGGGAGACCGTCTCATCATGAGATATCTTTATACGGTCCCTCTGGGCGCAGACTTTATCGGGACCGTCACCGGCCACATCCTGGCCCGTGACAAGGATTGGTCTCGGGTGGCCCTCGTCTTCCCGGGGAAGAGACCTGCCCTCTACATTCGCCGGTCCCTTGCACAAAGGTGCCAATCCCCTTTCTTTCCCCCGCCCTGCCTCTCGATGGACGAATTCATCGACTCTGTCGTCGCCCTGAAAGACCCTCCCCTGTCGGCCGCCTCGACAACCGACGCCCTCTGGCTACTCTTCCGTTCAGTGAAGATGACAGGTGTTTTCAATGACAGCCCTTTAGGCGGATCGACCTTCGGTTCTTTCTTCCCCTGGGGGGAACAACTCCTGCGCTTCATCGATGCCCTGGACATGGAACACA
This sequence comes from uncultured Pseudomonadota bacterium, assembly GCA_964421445.1. Taxonomy (GTDB): domain Bacteria; phylum Desulfobacterota; class Syntrophorhabdia; order Syntrophorhabdales; family CAYQXL01; genus CAYQXL01. The sequence continues at coordinate 26,758 of CAYQXL010000012.1, read as the reverse complement.
TCACCGACGACCGGCTGAGGTCGGTAGAGGAGAACGCCGATATCGGATACGACGTTCCCGACAGAGTGAACGAACTCCTTCGGAAGATCACAACAGTCCGGACCCTCTTTCACAAAGCCCTTGAAAAACATGACAGGGCAACGCGGGGATACAGATATCGACGGGCCGTCACCATCATCAATGAAGCACGCTTCCCGCCGTTTGACACGGTCATTTTTGCCGGGTTTTTCCGGTTGACCGGAACGGAACAGGCCATCATCACAGGCCTCTGGAAAGAAAATAAGGCAGAGATCATCGTCGAAGGAGACCCTGACGAATGGCCTGCCCTCAGAGAACTGAAAGACCTTCTCAAAACCGAAGAGAAGAGACTCGTCCAGGCTGCTGTTTTGGGCGAAGAGCAGATCTCCGTCCATTCGGGGTTCGACACCCATTCACAAGCTCTGAAGGTGAGGGCCATCCTCGACCATTCGCCACCGGTAAAGTCAACGGCTGTTGTCCTGCCCGCCCCGGAAAGCCTCTTTCCCCTGCTCTCCTTCGGGATCGGCCATTCCGAACCGAGTTACAACATCTCCCTCCGGTATCCCTTCGGACGAACAGCTATTTTCGATCTCGTCACATCAGTTCTCGAGGCCCAGGCCGGAAAACATGAAGGGAACCTCTATTCAACAGGGGACTACATCACAATCCTTCTCAATCCTTTCATCAAAAACCTGGACCTTTCTCCCGACATGAGGACTATAGCAAACACCGTAAAACGCTTGTTCGCCGGCGATGAGGAAAGACCGGGGTTCGCAGGGGCAGCAGTCATCAGCCTCGACGATATCGAAACAGAGATAAGCGGACAGGGGGCTTCCCGCGATACCTGCTCCAACGGCCCCGCTTCGGCCGCTGTGCTGGGGACCGTCCACACCATCCTCTTCCGGTCCTTCGAGGAAGCACACAATCTCTTTGATCTCGCCGTGGCGGTGGAGAGGCTGATGGAATTCCTGATCAGCCATACGCCTATCCGCTCCTACGCCCTCTCGGGACCGATGCTTGAATCGCTCTTTACAACCCTCACGGCATTGAAAGAGTCACTCTTTTGCCGCGAACCATTCGACGATCTCAGCCACGACGGCAACACAAGAAGACTCTGTGAATTCCTGATCCGCCAGATGGGGAGCATCACACTCCCTTTTGATACGACACCCCTTCAGTCGATGGAGATCCTCGGGGTCCTGGAAACAAGAAACCTTGCCTTCGAGAGGGTCATCATCCTCGATCTGAATGAAGGTATCATGCCAAAGCCGAAGGAAGTCGATCCCCTGGTCCCCCTCGGCATATACGGCAAGCTTGGCCTTCCGGCGCCTGAATCGAATGAAGAGATTTCCCGGTACTATTTCCGACGGCTTCTCCGGGGATCGAAGGATGCCCATCTTCTTTACATTGAAGCGGAGGACAGGCCTCCGAGCCGGTACATCCAGCAGGTCGTCTGGGACTACGAGAAGAAGGCGGGGAGGCTTTCCGTCGTGCCTGTTCATCGGGCCGTCTTCCCGGTCAACCTTAAGTCCAAAGAAGGCTTTCCTGGCATCGAAAAGAACGACGCCATACTCGGCCTGGCCCAAAAGAAGGTCTACTCGCCCTCAGCCCTCGACGATTACATCCGTTGCCCTGTTCTCTTCTTTTACCGCCATCTTCTCCGATTTAAAGAGATACGACCGCTAACAGACGATATCGACCAACGTCACCGGGGTGTGGTAATCCACAGCATCCTCAATGACACATTCCTTCCCTTTCTGAAGAAGACGCTTGACGAAAGTGCCTTCTCTGCCGTCGAACAGAGTCTCCTCGCCGCAATGTCCCGCCGTTTCCCGAAAAAAACCGCTACCGGCGAGTACTATCTTTTCGAGAAGCTAACCCGTTTCAAGTTGCTCAGCTACCTCCGACGGGAACTGAGAGAGGAAGCAAAACCGTTCGTCGTCATGGCCGGCGAAACCTCTCTAAAAACAGAACTGGCAACAGGAACGTTCTCCGTCCGGCTAAAGGGGAGGATCGACCGTATCGACCACATCGAAGACGATGATGAATACAGGATCACCGACTACAAGACAGGAGGAGATCCCCAGTATCCCGCCGGTCTTGTCAAGGTACTCCCTTTTTCCAACTGCCGCGAACTTCACAACACCATGAAAACCGTTCAGCTCCCCGTCTATATACATCTCCTGTCCGAAACATCCCGGATACCGGTCGCGAAGATCAACGGCCGGCTCGTCCTCCTCCGGACAAACAAAGAAGAGATGCTCTTTAAAAATCTCAGTGCCGGCGCCCGGGAAGAATTCCATCACCATCTGATGGAGGGCATCTCGATGATCCTCGCCGACATACTCGATCCGGACATTCCTTTTTCGCCATTCGACGACAGACAATGCCGCACGTGCCCCTGCCGTTCCCTCTGCCACCTGTAACCGCAGGCCGTCTATTCCCTTTCCGCAACAGAGCGGTTCTCCCCGCACAGCCCACATCCCTCCCCGATCCCGATCTTTACCGGTCCCCAACACATACTCCATCACCTGGAACCTTGACACAAGAACAGTCACTATCCTTTCGGTCTCTTGCATTCGGTCTTATCTCTGTGATATTTATAAAGACTGGTATGCCATGATCAAAGAATGGGAACTCATCGATCACCAGATCGATAAGGACTACAGGGTCTTTCAGATTTCCACCCGCACCGCAAAATCGCCGAGAACGGAGAGGATCGGAACGTTCTACACGATCGAGGCCGATGACTGGGTGAATATCATCCCCCTTACACCTGACAATGAAGTGGTCATGATCCGTCAGTACCGTCACGGGTCAAAAAAAGTCACGCTCGAAATACCAGGAGGGGTCGCCGAAGAGGAAAGTTCCCAGGATGCTGCCATGCGGGAGCTCCTTGAAGAGACGGGCTTCACAGGCGACGTGGTGACCTATCTCGGCGCGGTCAATCCCAATCCTGCCATCTTCAGTAATCTTTGCCATACGTATCTCGTCGAGAATTCACACAAGGTAGCCGATCTCAGTCTCGATCCTGACGAAGATATCGACGTCGTTCTCGTCCCCCTGTCAAATATTCCGGACCTCATACGGGACGGCACGATCAGCCATGCGCTCGTTGTCGTGGCATTCCATCTCTACGGCCTCGTCAGGTAAGAACAGGGGATATGGGGAACCAGACGACCGTTCCGGTCATTCAGATTGTCGGCCTGTCCAAGACAGGAAAGACATCGCTCATCGAAAGGCTGATTCCATGGTTTACGGTTCGCGGTTTACGCGTAGCAGTTCTCAAACATCACCGGGGCGACTTCGACTTTGACAAGCCGGGGAAAGACTCGTACCGCTTCACCGCAGCCGGTGCAGCACTGAGTATCATCACGTCGCCGTCAAAAACAGGTCTCGTCGAGACAACCCCCGGGGCTGATCGCAGTCTGCCCCGACTTTTGAGCCGTTACGTTCGTGATATCGATCTCTGTATCGTCGAAGGCTTCAAGAAGGAACGGGGACCGAAAATCGAGGTCGTCGGGACAGCGCCGGGCTCCCGGCCCGTCTGCACCGACGAGGACGGCCTGATTGCCATCGTATCAGATGAATACAGACAGACTGTCCTTCCGGTTTTTTCTCCTTCAGACAGTGACGGAATAGGTCTGTTTATTACGATATCGCTCGGGCTCTCCGGGCTTTGTCCATCGATTCCCGAATAGTCCGGACGAGAGAGATATTTTCCATATGACCGGTCTGCCGGGCCACAACCCTGCCGATAATGGGACGGTTGAGCAGGTAAATGTCGCCGATAACGTCGAGGATCTTGTGCCGCACAAACTCATCGGTATACCTCAACGTCGTGTTCACGACGTCGTTCTCGCTCAATATAATGACGTTGTTGATACGTCCACCCGACGCAAGTCCCATTCTCGACAACCGCTCAAAGTCTTTGATGTATCCGAATGTACGGGCAGGAGCGATCTCTCTGACAAACGTTTCCCTTCCTCCCTGAAAAAGGAAGCTCTGGCATCCGATCGGCGGGCCGTGCTCAAGCGTAAAATCAACCTCGAAAGACTCCGACGGCTCAATCGTCAGTGACTGCCCGCCCTTGAGTCCTTTCACCTCAAGCCGCTCAATCACTCGCACAGGCTCTACGCCGCCGTCTTGTTCAATAACGCCGGCTTCGTCGATCTTTTCACAGAGCTCGATCGCTGAACCGTCAAAGATGGGAACTTCTTCGCTCACCTTGATAAGGAGGTTGGTGATACCGTACATATGACAGGCGGCGAGGAGATGCTCGATGGTCCGGACAGAGCAGTTCCTGCCCCGCACCGATGATGCATAGCCAACTGAAAATACATAGTCAATATAGGCCGGAATCCGTTCTCCGTCAGGAACGTGCTCGAAAACAATCCCCGTGTTTTCCGGCATGGGCATGAGAATCATTCCCGTTTTGGCCCCTGAATGGAGACCGAGCCCATAGACGACAACACTCTTTTCAATGGTCTTCTGCCGGAAGAGATCATGACCGCGGGAGGGATCGACCGTGAATTCCTGCTGTGACACAACGCGTTCGGCCACTTCGTGACCACCGCGGTGGATTACTTCAAGGACCTTTTCGATATGGAGAGGTTTTTCCAGAAAATCGTAAGCCCCCATCTTGACGGCCTCGACAGCGGTCGAGATCGTTCCGTGTCCCGATATGATCACAACCCTTGAGCGCCTGTCTTTCGCCTTGATTCTCTCCAGCACCTCGAGTCCGTCCATTTCAGGCATCCAGATGTCGAGAAAGACCACATCGGGCCGTTCCCGATCAAAGAGAATGAGCCCTTCGTTGCCGTCTGCCGCCTTGAAAACGTCAAATCCCTCGTCCTGGAGGATTGAGCCGAGGCTGTCGAGGATATCCCGTTCATCGTCGATGATGAGAACTTTCTTCATTACCCCTATTCTATCTGAAAGACCGTGAATTTACAAATGGCCCGATAGCCAACGCCTTTGATCCTTGAAGAGAGGACCGGAAGTACATATACTACCTTAGTCATGAACCTTACAGAGACAAAGGAGCTTATGAATGTCCTATGAACAGGGAGTAATCAGGCCGCCCAGCGAGGCGTCCAGTCTTCTTATCCGGGTTACGCGAAACTGCCCGTGGAATCAGTGCATCTTCTGCCCGGCCTATAAAGGAGTCAAGTTTTCCCGCCGGTCGGTAGACGAGGTGAAGAAGGACATCGATGCCATGGCGAAGGACTTTCGGGGCCACGAGGCCATGGTGAAAACGGTGTTTCTGCAGGATGCAGACAGTCTGGTCCTCAAGACATCCGATCTCCTCGAAATCATTGCTTATGCCCGGAAAACGTTTCCGGCGATCGAACGCATCACGAGCTATGCCCGGTCCACCACTCTCCGACGAAAGACCGTTGATGATCTGATCCGGTTGAAGGAGGCCGGCCTGAACAGGATTCACGTCGGAATGGAAAGCGGATCGGCAACAGTTCTCACAATGATTCGGAAGGGCATCACACCCGACGATATCGTCGCCGGCGGTCTCCAGGTCAAGGAGGCGGGAATCCAGCTTTCAGAATACATCATGCCCGGCGTCGGCGGCCGGACCCTGAGCGAAGAACATGCCGTTGAAACAGCCAGACTCCTCAATGCAATCGAGCCTGAGTTCATACGGGTGAGGACATTCGCCATGCATCCTCAATCACCGATGGTGGCCATGGTTAAAGACGGCACGTTTGTTCCGATGAACGATGATGAGATCATAGCCGAGATCAGGATTCTCGTCGCCCACCTGAAGGAGATGCACAGTTATTTTTCCCAGGCCGATTTCGGCCTCAATCTGCTCATGCATGTTGACGGATACCTCGACGAGAAGAAGGACTTCATGCTCAGGGAACTGGACGACTACCTCGCCCTCTCCCGGGACGAAAAACGGGTATACTCCCTTTTGCGCCGGGCATCATATATGAATTATCCCGTGAGTGCGATGAAAGACGAGAAGCTGATACGACAGGTCTTGCCGGACATCGAAAAACTTGAACAATCGGATGAGGAAGGTTTTAACAAATACATACAGCACCTCATGTCTTATCAGTTGCCCCAGCCCCAGACAGACAACTGGAAATAAAATGTGCTATACTGAGTCAGATACGGCCGGAACGAAAGGAGGAAGTCAAAACCTAATTGGCTGAACACCCCGAAGAAGGACTTCTGCGAATGTCTTTCGATGATATAAATGTGGCCCGGAACATATTCGGACCTCATGACGAAAACATCAGATATCTCCAGAAATATTTCAACGTCAAAATCAGCATCCGTGGAAACAACCTCACCGCCATGGGCGATACAAAGGATCTCGCCAGCGTCGAGAAGGCGGTCCATGAATTGCGTTCGGCGGCGGCAAAAGGTTTTGTCATCGGCGAAACCGACATCGATCACGCAATACGACTCGCCACCCACACTCAGGGAAGAAAAGAAGGACTCACAGACGACCAGATCTACATATTTCCAACAAAAAAAGTCATCACACCAAAGTCTGCCCACCAAATGGCCTATGTAAAGGCCATTAAGACATATGACATCGTCGTCGGCATCGGTCCCGCCGGAACGGGGAAGACATATCTTGCCATGGCCATGGCCCTCGCGTCCTACTACAAAAAAGAGGTCTCCAGGATCATCCTCGCCAGACCGGCTATTGAGGCAGGAGAGAAGTTAGGATATCTTCCGGGCACGATGTATGAAAAGGTCAACCCTTATCTGAGACCTCTCTACGATGCCCTGTACGACATGCTCGATGTGGAAAAGGCGACGAGGCTTATAGAGCGGGGCATCATTGAAATTGCACCGCTGGCCTTCATGAGGGGCCGGACTCTCAACGATGCTTTCGTCATTCTCGATGAAGCTCAGAACACGGCATCTGAACAGATGAAGATGTTTCTGACCCGCCTCGGCTTTTCATCGAAGACAGTTGTAACCGGCGACATCACGCAGATCGACCTTCCTGACAAGAGATCGAGTGGGCTCATCGAAATCCAGTCCGTTTTGAAGGGGGTACGGGGGATCAAATTTGTTTACTTCTCCGAAAAAGACGTGGTAAGACATCCCCTGGTTCAGAAGATCATCCGGGCCTACGAGAGCCGTTCCACCAATACAAAGGACACCAGCCATGCCGAACGGAAAGGATAAACCTCCTTCGTATCTCAACTATCGCCGTCTTTCGATCCTTTTCGCCTTTTCGCTCCTTCTCACCTTCGTTATCGGTATCAGGAACCCCTTCTGGCACGATATCTATCAGCCGGATGACGTTGCCCGGCGGAACATCAAGGCAACCCAGGACACATACATCCCCTCCCTCGGCATAACGATCAAGAAAGGAGAGATCGTTGTCAGGGAAGGAGAGCGGATCACAGAAGATCATGTGAAGAAGCTGACGTCGGCGCGGAACCATGCTGCATTCGGCGTCTTTCCCATCCGCCGGTTTCTCTCACTTTTTCTCCTCCTCTTTCTCTGTCTCACCGCCGTCTATGAGTTTGCCGACAGGAATATACGGAAATTCGTCCTCTCAGAAAAGGACCTCATCTTTGCCACGTCCCTTACAGCACTGACGATCATCACCCTCAAGGTAGCCCTCTCCCTCTTCGAACATTTCATTCCAAACACTCTCTCCGTTTCGATCTTTATCGTTCCCGTCTTCTTCTTCGGCATGATCATGCGCATCGTTCTCTTTTCCGAGGCGGCCCTCATTTTTTCCGCCGTCTTCGCCGTTACGGCAGGATTCCTCTTCGAAAGCAACACGATTCTCGTCCTCTATGTCTTTCTGGGCAATATTCTTGCGTCCTACTTCTCCGAGCGATGCGAGAACCGGAACACGATCCTCAAAGCCGGCCTCTTCACCGGTCTGATCATGGCCTTTCTCGTCCTCCTGAGTGACATCTTTCTCGGCCACTCCCTCTCCGACCTTCCCCTTAAAATAGGACTCATCGTTCTGTCGGGAATCGGCAGCAGCTTCATCGCCCTCGGCCTTCTTCCGGTTATCGAACACCTTTTTGACTGTACAACGGATATCAAGCTCCTTGAACTGGCAAACCTCGAACATCCCCTCCTCGAAGAGATGATGGTCAATGCACCGGGAACATACCACCACAGCATCGTCGTGGGAAATCTCGCCAAAGCGGCAGCGGAAAAGATTGGGGCAAATCCCCTGCTTTCGAGGGTTGCAGCCTACTATCACGATATCGGTAAACTGAAAATGCCCCACTATTTCGTGGAAAACAGGCAGGGGTTCGAAGATGCCCACAAGACATTGACTCCGAGCATGAGCGCTCTCATCATCCACGGCCATGTCAAGGAAGGGATCGAGCTTGCCGAGAGATACCGCCTCGGGACAAAGATCAAGAATATTATCCAGCAGCATCACGGTACGAGTGTCGTGAGCTATTTCTATAACCGGGCAAAGGGGCTTGAGGATCCATCCCTCCACGTAGTGGAAGAGAACGATTTCCGGTATGCCGGGCCGAAACCGCAGACAAGGGAAGCAGGGATCATCATGCTCGCCGATGCCGTCGAGGCAGCATCAAGGACCCTCGATGACCCGACACCGAAGAGAATCGAAACCCATGTCCAGAACATTATTGAGCGCATCTTCCTTGACGGCCAGCTTGATGAGTGTGAACTGACCCTGAAAGACCTCTTCGCCATCCAGAGGAGCTTCACTGCCATCATGCTGGGCATCTTCCACCACCGCGTTGAATACCCGACGAGGATTCCCAATGGCAATTCTGATAAAAAACTCTCAAAAACAGCTTAAAATACGCCTTGCCCCTCTCCGGGAACTCATCGAGTACCTCCTCGTCCAGGCAGGCATCGTGACGGACCGGGACCTGAACATTCTCCTCGTCAACAACAGAACAATACAGCAGATGAACAGAACGTATTTCAACAAGGACAGGCCGACGAATGTCATATCCTTCTCCTATCTTGACGACGGACTGAACTGGGAGAGCCTGGGTGATATCGTCATCTCCGTTGAAAAGGCGATTGACGAAGCCGACAAAGGCGGGATTTCCCCTCACGAGCGGCTTGTGGCACTCGTTATTCACGGCATTCTCCACATCAAAGGTTTCGATCACCTCCAGGACCCCCGGGAAGCCCGGAGGATGAGGTACAGGGAGCAAAAACTGGCAGCCTCCGCCCGACTCCATCGGTCTTTCACAAAACTTGTGGCAGAGAGCGGCAGGGTGTGATAAAACAACCGGCGATGCCACCTCACCGCCTTCAGGCCCGTTTGTCCCGCTTCGGCTCGGAACAACAGTATCTCCTGCTTGCTGCCATATCGGGGTTTCTCATCGTCCTGAGCGAACCCCCTTTTCCTTTCTTTCCCCTTGCCTACGTCGCCCTTGTTCCTCTTTTGGCAACAATCAGGAAAGACAAGCCCAGGCAAAGTTTTTTCTGCGGGTTTTTTACCGGCATCGTCTCCTTCACAGGCCTTCTCTACTGGGTTGTCTTGGCCATGAACCGGTACGGCGCCATGTCCCTCCCCTTAAGTCTTCTCGTTCTCATTCTTCTCGTTCTCTATCTATCCCTTTTTCCCGGTCTCTTCTCCCTCACCGTTGCCCTCACGGAGAAACGGTTCGGACTGCCCCGGTATCTTTCAGCCCCTCTTCTCTGGGCTCTCTTCGAATATGTCCGGGGTTTTCTCTTAACCGGTTTTCCCTGGAGCCTCCTCGCCCATTCGCAGTACAGTTTTCTTCCTATCGTCCAGATCGTCTCCGTCACAGGAACGTACTTTCTCTCCCTCGTCATCGTGGCGGTAAACTGTATCGTCTACGGGTACTGGAGAAAGGTCCGCCTTCCGAAAAGTTATGTAGGGGCGGTAACCCTCATCGTTGCCCTCTCCATCGGATACGGCATGTATGTCCTTCAGGCCCCCGTCCCGCCAAAGACCCTGAAAGGCCTCATCGTCCAGGGTAATTTCACCCAGGATCAGAAATGGGATCCAAAGAAACTGGAAACAACGGTTGAGACCTACGTCACATCCACGGTCAATCATGGAAAGGGAACGGATCTCGTTATCTGGCCCGAGACTGCCCTGCCTTTTTCCCTCGACGACGCCACGGAGGCACGGGAAGGCCTTGTAAGCCTCGCCCGGACCATCAACTCGACCATTCTCGTCGGGACCATTTCACGTAACAGAGAGGGGAAGGTATTCAACTCGGCATATCTCTTCGATCCCCAGGGAACAGCAGGCAAAATCTACCACAAGGTCCACCTTGTTCCCTTCGGCGAGTTCACCCCCTTACGGGACTATTTTCCTTTCCTCGACAAGATAAGTGTCGCCCACGGAGAGTTTTTTCCCGGAACATCCCACAAACCCCTGAAATCACCCTTCGGCGACATCGGCGTTCTCATCTGCTACGAGGGAGCCTTTCCCTCCATAACGAACGAAACGGTCAACCAGGGTGCAGGTGTCCTTGTCAACATGACGAACGATGCATGGTTCGGCCATTCCTCCGCACCCTATCAGCATCTCGCTTTTTACGTCTTCCGTGCTGTCGAAACGGGAAGATATGTGCTTCGCTCGGCGAATACAGGGATCAGTGCCATCATCGATCCTGCGGGCCGTATCGAATCGCAGACCGATCTTTTCACCAGGACTGTCCTGAAGGGGGGGTTTTCCTCGTCCCGGGGTGTGACGTTCTACACCCGGTATGGTGATTATGTGATTCTTCTCGCTGCCGTAATTCTCATTCTCCTCATTGCAGCCTTAGGGGCATCTGGATTGTCCCGTCGGGGATAACGGCAACATCGACTGAGCCCTGGTCCTTATATTCATCGTCAAGGCGGGCAACGATTTCCCTGAGATCACCGCTCCATTGCGTGTCGGCCTTCGTACCGAACCACCATTCGTTTGCCTTGTCTTTCTGCCGGCAGTAAACAAATATCCGCTTTACCTTACCGTCCTTCTGCCGCTCTCCGAAGCAGAGTCTCCCGGCAGTCGACTTTCCGAACTGTCCAAGGAGATAATGGACAACCTGACCACCCTCGATGTCGCAGAGAACGACGACAGTGCCCCCTTCATCCTTGAGAAATAACTCAGCCAGGGAAAGGGCGATAACCGCCTCGTTCGCTTTCCCGTATGCATTGGCAAAAACGATGTCGGCTTTTCGCTTCGCCATGGTTCCGTAATGAACGGAGGCCCGGGGAATCATATACCGATAGAGGTCATCAGGTGTACCGGCAAAAAGATCGACATGTCTGCCTTCTTCATCAACAAGAACATCGATCTTGGCATCGAGCTTTACGATCCGCCCATACTCCATGATATCAGCCAGCAAGGGGTTATCCTCATACTTGCCTATGGCGTAGGCCCGGTCCCAGTATTTCCGCAGGAGCGTACCATGGTGGTATTCAATGGCATCGATATGGCTTGCCGCAGGGAGAACGATCTTTGACCCTCCGCCGAATCCACAGAATGAATGGGGGATGAAGGAACCGATACCGATGCGGAGATCGCACGAGTGGTACTCTTTGTTGATCATCACCGGCGTACCGAGGGACGTTTTTCCGAGATACTCACAGTTTTCATAAGGATTGTGATTGTAGACGGGAAACCTCTCAAGGACATCGTGGCCCAGTTTCTTTCTGAAATCGACATTGTCGTGCGGCGCATGCGTCCCGAGGGCACAGACGAAACGTACCTGTTCATCGCTGATACCCGACCGGGAGAGGATGTGGAGGAGATGGGGAACGATCTCGTATGCCCTCGTCGGCCGGGAGAGATCGTCAAAGAGAATGCAGACCTCCTTTTTCCCTCTCACCATGGGACTGAGGGGTGAAAGGGCCTGGCGATAGTCGTCCGGTCCGAGCACCTTCCTGCCCTGGCCGTTCATGTGGAGCACGTCAACATTCCACCGGTCCGGGAGATCGAGTTGAATGGTGAAGTCTCTGTGCCAGAGATCCTGGCGGACCGTCACATTCATCATTACTTCCTGAGGAGGAGATCAGGCAAAAAGGTCGAGATCTGAGGGATGTACGTGAGAACGAGGAGACAGAAAATAAACAGAAGGAGATACGGTGCCACAGCCTTTCCGATCTCTATGAGGGACTTCCGCATGATGGCCATGGACACGAAGAGGTTGAGTCCGAAGGGAGGCGTCAGGAATCCGCATTCAATATTGATGATCATGATAATCCCATAATGGACAAAGTCTATGTCGTAGACCTTGAGGGTTTCGGCGAGAATGGGAGAGATGACGATAATGGCCGTCACAATATCCATAAGGGCGCCGATCACGAGGAGGACACCGTTGATGGCAAGAAGAAAGAGCCATTTATTGCTGATGTTCGCGACGATCATCTCCGCCAGCTTCACGGGAATCTGCTCGACGGTGAGGAGCCAGATAAACGACATGGCACAGGAGAGGATGAAGAGGAGACAGCCCGACAGGATGGCCGAGTCACGGCAGATACTGAAGAGCCGTGTAATTTTCAGTTCTTTGTAGATAAAAAGTTCGACGGCGAGGGCATAGACGACCGAGACCGCAGCCGCTTCAGTCGGCGTAAAGATGCCTCCATAGATCCCTCCGAGAACGAGAACGGGCAGAAAGAGTGCCCAGAGACCGTTCTTGATGATGACGAGCCCCTCCCGGAACGTATACCGCACCGTCGATTTCCATCCGTTCTTCCGGGCCATGTAGTATGAATAGGTCATGAGACAGAGTCCGATAAAGACGCCGGGAAGGAAACCGGCCATGAAGATCTCGGCGACAGAGACATTCATGACGAGGGCATAGAGGATCATGGGAATGCTTGGCGGGATGAGAATGCCGAGCGACCCGGACGAGGTGAGAAGACCGACGGAGAACCGTTCGCCATACCCTTCCCTGATGAGGGCGGGCATCATGATGCTCCCGATGGCGATCACCGTCGCAGGAGACGATCCCGATATTGCCGCGAAGAAGAGGCACGCAAGGACCGAGGCAATGGCCAGACCTCCGGTAAATCTCCCGACAAAGAGCTTCATGACGCCGACGAGACGATCGGAGATGGCCCCTTCGGCCATAATGTTTCCGGCAAGGATAAAAAACGGGACGCCGAGAAGAACAAAATTATCGAGACCATTGAAGAGCTGCTGTATGAGCGAGGTCAGGGGCGTCTGGGAGATGAAGATGAGATAGACGGCCGTTGTTGCCGCCAGTCCCAGGGCGATGGGCATGCTGAGTGCGAGCATTGCGAAGAAGCAGAGAAGAACAATGGTGAAGGTCACAGCCTACTTTCTCCGCACTCGCTCAAACGGCTCCTTTCGCAGAAAACCCCTCAGATGGTTCCGGGACTGGACAAACAGCCGGAACGCCATGGTTGCCGAAAAGAGGGGGATCGGGATATAGGCGATATACATGGGCATCTGCATGGCTGAACTCTTCACCCCGAAACCCTTGAGATTGACGATATGGACGATGCCGTAATAGCAGAAGATTACGGCGACAATGGCCGACAGAAGGTAAGCCACTGTTTTGAGAAGGTGGCTTACCCTGTCGGGAGCGTACTCGGTAACTGCTTCCATGGAGAAATGGGTGCCGTATTTGACACCGATCGATGCGCCGAGATAGGTGGCAAAGATCATTGTGTAGTTCGCCGCCTCCCCGAACCAGGGAAAGGTATACGACACGGCGTATCTCAGGGCCGTTTCGACAAACGTGAGCAATGCCACACCAAGGAGGGTAAAGGCAAGGATACCCTCTTCGATTTTATTCAGTTTTGCCACCAGACCGGTCACGCCTTCTCCTCGATCAGACCTGCTTCGTTACCTCTTTTTCCCGTAAAAGTCGATTTTCTTCACGAAGAAATCGAACCATTCGGCGCCGTATGTGCCCCGGTATTTTTCAAGCACAGGAGCAACGGCCTTCTTGAATGCTTCCCGGTCAGCGGCAGTGAGGACATAGACATCGACCTTCTGAGCCTTTGCCTTCTCCATTGCATCCACCCGGCCTTTGGCATTCTGCTCCCTGTTGACCTTGATCTGGACATCAGCGGCATCTCTGAATATCTTCTGCTGTTCCGCTGTCAGTGAATTCCAGAATTTCTTGTTCACCACCACCGGGCATTCAGTGAGAATATGGTTGGTCACCGTTGCAAACTTGTTGACCTCGGTGAACTTCATGAGAATCGAAGTGAAAAGGGGATTGTCCTGGCCGTCGATGACCTTCTGCTGAAGAGCGTTATAGATTTCAGGAAAAGGGAGGGGCGTAGGATTCGCGCCGAGGGCCTTGAATGTATCGATGAAGACGGGGCTTTCAACAACACGGATCTTCAATCCTTTCAGGTCTTCCGGTCTCTTGATCGGTCTCTTTGAATTTGTCATATCCCTGAATTCGTTTTCCGTATACCCGATAAAGACAAAGCCTTTGCCGTCGCAGTACTTTGCAAACCGCTCCTTCACCTCTTTGTCGTCGAGGGTCCGGTATGCCACATCCCTGTTGGGATAGATAAAGGGCATCTCGATGATCCCCATTTCAGGAACAAAGTTCGCCAGAACCCCTGCAGTTACGGCAGTCATGTTCAGCGTTCCCGCCTGGACCTGTTCCGTCATTGACCGCTCTCCGCCGAGCTGGCCCAGAGGAAAGACCTGCACTTCAATCTGGCCGTTAGACTTTTCATTGACATACTTTGCAAAAGCGAGGGCCCCCAGGTGCTGGGGATGAACAGGAGGACCAACATGTCCGTACTTCACGACCATCTTGGCATCGGCGCTGACACCGAGCACTGTGATGACAAACGCCAGAGCAATAAAGAGAATGCATACTTTTTTCATCGTACCGTCCCCCGTAGAGTTGATTTTTGCATAAGTATTGATTGTGATACAAAAGTCGAACCATGTCAAATAAAAATTCCTGAAAATGGCTTGACTACCTCTGGGGTACTGGGGTACAGTAAACATCACACGATGAAGCTGGTGATCAAAGATTCTTCCAGTATTCGCAAAAAAGTCTATCACCATCTGAGGGAACAGATCCTCAGAGGTGAGATAGCCCCCCACGAACGGCTTATTGAAACACGGATAGCCCGGGAGATCGGCACTTCCCGGACACCGGTCCGGGAAGCATTGCACAGCCTTGAACTGGAAAAGCTTATCCGCTCTGTTCCCCGGGTCGGTTACGTTGTCGAAGGTCTCAGTCCTCTCGAGATGGAACAGATCTGCGAGATACGGGGCGTTATCGAGGGACTCGCCGCACGGTGGGCCCTGGAAAAGGGCAGGCTCAAACTGATCGCGGATTTAAAGAAACTCCTCGCAAGACAGGAGAAAGAGATCAGCGTTGACAATCTTGTCGGCTATGCCGAACTCGACGGTCAGTTTCACGAGGCGATCGCCAAGGCAAGCGGGAGCGAACGCCTTCTCGAATTGAGCCAAACCCTGAGACGGTATATGCTCCGGTACAGAATCCAGTGCATCTACGAAAAAGAGACAGCAATCAGATCGATCTTTGGCCACAGGGCCATTGTCTCCGCTCTCGAAGCAAATGACCGGGAGGCCGCATCCCTGGCGATTCAGGACCACCTGGATCAGGCAAAAAGGGATATCCTCTACTTTGTCTTTACAAACAAAACCGACAGTTCAAAGAAAAAAGCGTGACCGGTGACGAGAAATTGACGTTGACAAAAAGTGGATCTATTTTACAATGTCGAAGGTAGATTGTTTCAAAAACCACATAAGGAGCGTACCAATGAAAAGAGCAACATTCTTCACCGTTCTGTTTTTCGGCCTCCTCGCGTTTGTAACCGTCGTGCCGGCAGATGCGGCAAACACGATCAAGGTCGGTATCGTCGATACCTATACCGGTCCGGCGACAACCTTCACGAATGATGTCCTCGACGGATTCAAGCTGGCGGTGGACAAAATCAATGCAGGCGGCGGCGTCCTCGGTATGAAGATCGAATATACAACGCGGGACGAGAAGTTCAAACCTGATATCGGCCTCGCCATGGCAAAGGAGCTCGTTCTGAAAGAGAAAGTCGATATCATCATGGGTACAATCAACAGTGCAACAGCCCTGGCTGTCTCGGACTTCGTGAAGAAGGAAAAGATCCCCTTCTTTGTCACATTTTCGAAAAGTGAAAAAATCGTCGGCGAAAAGGGTCACAAATACGTCTTCAACATGAACGAAAACACGGAGATGGCAGGAAGAGCGGCGGCCATCGGCCTCGCGAAGAAGCCCTACCTCAAATACTGGATCGCCGGTGACGACTACGAATACGGTCATGCCATCGCCGACGGTGTATGGAACAACCTGAAAAAGATAAAACCGTCCGTACAGAAAGTGGGCGAGTCGTGGTGGAAGGTAGGCGAAGCGGACTTCACCCCTTATATCACCCAGATCCTTGCTGCAAAGCCTGATTTCATCATCGTTGCGACAGGCGGATCGGGAATGGTCAACTTCCAGAAAGCTGCGAAAGCCACGGGCCTTGCCCAGAAGATCCCCTTCTATCAGCATACGGCAACAGAACTCTCCGTTCTCCTTCCCCAGGGCGCAAATGCTCCCGAGGGTGTCTACGGCACAGCGAATTACCTCTTCTACTTCCCTGAAACACCTGTGAACAAGGCTTTTGTCGATGAATTCAGAAAAGTCTACAAAAGATATCCCAGGATCGGCGCCCTCAGCGGGTACATGACTGCCCAGTTCATCGCCGAAGGGTACAAGAAGGCTGGCAAGAAGGATACGGAGCGCTTTGTCAAGGCTCTCGAAGGAATGGCTCTCGACAGTCCTGTCGGCAAACTCGAAATACGGGCCTGTGACCACCAGCTCCTTCTCCCCATGTATTTCGGCGTGACGAAGAAAAACCCGAAATTCGAGTTTCTCACTGCCAGCGATCTTCAGACAATCCCCGGCAGCGACTACGTCCCGTCCTGTGAGGATGTTTTAAAACTGCGCAAAAAGTAATGTGCTCACACTTCGTGATGAGGAAAGGAGAGACGTGACATTATGTACTCAATCGTTTCACCAGGGATACTGAGCCAGATTTTTGTCGGCCTGAGCAGAACAGTGATTCTCTTCATCGTCGCCTCGGGGCTGAGCCTCATTCTCGGGGTTCTCCGCATCCCCAATGTCGCTCACGGTTCACTGTACATGATCGGGGCCTTCACGGCGTATACGGTCACCACTCTGTTCGGCGGCAGTACCGCAGGTTTCTGGATGGCGCTTCTCATTGCGCCCCTTGTTGTGGCACTCGTGAGCTTCATCGCTGAACGGGGACTATTCCAGTATCTCTACGAGCGGGAACATCTGATGCTTCTTCTCCTGACCTTTGCCTTTTCTCTCGTTTTTGGTGATCTTGTTAAACTCGTCTGGGGTGGCGAGTACAAATCAGTACCCGTCCCCCAGGCATTTCAGGGATTCGTACCCCTCTTCGGCGGTCTTCCCTTTCCCCGGTACAACATCTTTCTCCTTCTCATGGGTCCCGTTGTGGCCATAGTACTCTGGCTCGTGGTCAACAAGACAAAGATCGGGAAAATTTCCCAGGCCGCTGCAGTGGACCGTGAGATGGTCGGAGCGGTCGGAATCAATGTGAGCTGGGTTTTTGCGACGGTTTTCGTCATCGGCTGTTTTCTCGCCGGTCTCGGCGGGGTGCTCGTGGCCCCGACGGTGAGCGTCACCCTCGGCATGGATCATACCCTGATCATGGAAGCCTTTCTCATCGTCATCATGGGAGGTCTCGGAAACATCTGGGGCGCCCTTCTCGGTGCCCTCATCTTCGGCCTCGCCCAGTCGATGGGTATCCTCATCTGGCCCCAGTTCGGCATCATCTTTCCCTATCTCGCTGTTGTCATCGTGTTGCTTTTCAGACCGACCGGTCTCCTGAGATCAAGATGGTAAGGAGGACGTAAACCGTGGCTCAAGCTATGAAAAAAGGAAAAATCTATATCTGGGGATGGATCGGGTTGCTCATTATGTTCCTCCTTCCCCTCGGACTCCCGCGCTTCTATATCTATCTCGCCTCCATCATCCTTTTGTACGGACTCCTCGCCACAAGCCTCAATCTTGTCCTCGGATACGGCGGGATTTTCCAGTTTCACCATGCGGTCTTTTACGGAGCAGGCGCTTACGGCGCAGCGCTGGTCATAACGCGAAGCGGTCTGTCACCGTGGCTCGCCTTCATTATCGGCCCGCTCGTAGCGGCCCTGTTGAGCTTAATTATGGGCCTCATCTGCATACGTCTGTCGAAACTCTATTTCGGGATGCTTCAGATCTCGCTGGGATCTCTCGTATGGGCAATTGTCTACCGCTGGTATTCATTCACCGGCGGAGATGACGGTATCCACGGCGTCCCTCTCCCCGAGATCCTCTCGTCTCCGAATGCAGCCTACTACTTTGCCCTCATCGTCACGTCCCTCAGTCTTTTGATCATGTACAAGATCATTAAGTCCCCTTTCGGCAGCGCTCTCCAGGGAATCCGTGACAATCCCGTGAGAAGCGAAATGATCGGCATAAATGTCCGGCGCCATCAGTTGCTTGCCCTGGTCATTGCCGGTTTTTTTGCCGGCGTTGCAGGGGTCATCTTCGTTGTCGTTGACAGCACAGTCTTTCCCGACATGCTCTTCTGGACGCTCTCCATGGAGACGCTCATCATGTGTCTTCTCGGCGGGTGGTTCAGCTTCCTGGGCCCCATGCTCGGCGCAGCGATCATCCTCATTCTCCGGACATTCGCCAGCACGGTTACCGTATACTGGGCACTGATTCTCGGCATCATCATGATGTTCGTCATATTCTTTCTCCCGAACGGCGTGCTCGGATTTTTGGAATCAAAATTCAAACCAAAGACATCACCGGCTCAGGTTAAGGAGTAAGGCATGTTACAGGTCAAATCTCTTTCCAAATCCTTCCAGGGCTTCAAGGCGGTGAACCAGGCCAACCTCGATGTGCAGCAAGGTGAAATTGTTGCCGTGATCGGGCCCAACGGAGCGGGCAAGACAACCCTTTTCAATCTCATCACCGGCATCATCAAACCTGACAAGGGACAGGTTCTGTTCAAAGGTGAGGACATTACGGGCCTGCCGCCTTACACGATCTGCCGGAAACGGATATCCCGGTCATTCCAGGTCGTCAATATATTTCCCCGCCTTACCGTTTTTGAGAACTGTCAGGTTTCGGTCCTGTCCCGGCAGAAAAAGACATGGAATCTCTTCACTCCGTCGTCAACCCTGGCCGTAGAGGAAACGGAGAGGATCCTCACCAACGTGGGCCTCATAGAAAAGCGTGACCGGACAACAGCCCTCCTGTCCCACGGCGACCGGAAGGTTCTCGAGATCGCCATGGCGCTCGGCGGTGACCCTGAATTCCTCATCCTCGATGAACCAACAGCAGGCATGGCTCCTGAGGAGACAGCCCGATGCATCGATCTCGTAAAAAATCTCTCCGACTCCCTCGGACTCACCATTCTTTTCTGCGAACACGACATGGAGATCGTTTTCGGAATCGCTGACCGGATCATGGTTATGGTCCGGGGCGGGACGGTCGTTCAGGGAACATGCAATGAAGTCCGATGTCACGAAAAAGTCCAGGAAGCCTATCTCGGTGGGAGTGACGTATGCTTGATGTAAAAGGGATCCATACATTTTATGGTTTGAGCCATATCCTCTTCGACGTGTCCCTCGCTGTGGGCGAGGGTGAGGTTGTCGGCCTTCTCGGCAGAAACGGAGCGGGAAAAAGTACAACCATGCGAAGCATTATGGGTTTGACACCGCCAAAGCAGGGAACCATCATTTTTCAGGGCGAAGATGTCACCGGGGCCCAGCCCTACCTCCTCTTCAGAAAAGGGATCGGATATGTCCCTGATGACCGTCGCGTCTTTGCCGATCTGAGCGTCGACGACAATCTCGATATCGTCCACAGTAAGGTCAAAGAATGGAATAAGGACAGGGTCTACGATATTTTCCCTGCCCTGAGGGAGATAAAACCCCGTCGGGCAGGCAACCTGAGCGGCGGAGAGCAGCAGATGCTCACCATAGCCAGGGCGCTCATGGGGGGGCCGAAACTTCTCCTTCTCGATGAACCGACAGAAGGTCTCGCCCCCCTCATCGTCCGGGACCTTGAAGAGCAGATCCTCAAGCTGAAAGAGACAGGAATAAGTATTCTTTTGTCCGAGCAGAACGTCCGCTCCGCACTGAAGATGATCGACAGGGCATACGTCATCGACAATGGACGGATCCGTTTTGAAGGCTCAGTGAAAGAACTCGAAGAGAACGAAGAGATAAAAAAGAAATATCTCATGGTATAGAAATCCGGTGAAAAGGTTGGTCGGACCTCTTTCGCCGCCGGAGGAAACTGTTGCCTGTTCCTGCGAAATTATTGTATAAATGTATGCCCGGTGATGAGCATGTAATCGTTCGGAAGTGACGAAAAGAGAAAAGGGGCATCGGATGATCGAGTTCCAGGGAGTTCACAAGTGGTTCAAAAAGCTGCACGTCCTCAATGATGTCAACCTTTTCGTCAAGCAGGGCGAGGTTCTCGTCGTCTGCGGTCCCTCGGGCTCAGGTAAATCGACTCTCATCCGGACAATCAACAAACTCGAACCGATCGACAAAGGCGACCTCGTTGTCGACGGCATGCACCTCTCGGACAAGAAAACAGACATCAATAAACTGAGGGCAGAGATAGGATTCGTCTTTCAGCAGTTCAATCTCTACCCCCATCTTTCCGTACTCAGGAACATAACCCTTGCGCCGATCAAGATCAGAGGCACCGGGTCAAAAGAGGCCGAGGCACAGGCCATAGCCCTTCTGGAGCGGGTCGGCCTGGCGGACAAGAGGGACAGCTATCCCACCCAGTTGTCCGGGGGACAGCAGCAGCGAGTCGCCATTGCGAGGGCCCTGGCCATGAAACCGAAGATCATGCTCTTCGATGAACCGACATCAGCCCTCGACCCCGAGATGATCGGTGAGGTTCTCCTCGTCATGCAGAATCTCGCCCGGTCCGGCATGACCATGATCGTTGTCACACACGAAATGGGTTTCGCGAGTGAAGTAGCGGACCGGGTGGCCTTCATGGACTATGGCGTCGTCCTTGAGGAGGCACCGCCCGATGAATTCTTTAAAAATCCGAAACATGAAAGGGCACAGCAGTTTCTCAAAGAGATACTGTCGCCCATGCATTGACAATCAGAGACAGAAGGAGGATTTGGATGAAGAAATTTGTATTTATTCTGGTAGCAGTCGCATTCGTGTTCAGCCTCAGCGCCGTCATCTGTTCCGCTGACACCCTCGACACCATCAAGAAAAGGGGAACACTCATAGCAGGCGTCAAGGACTCAACCCCTGGGTTCGGTTTTGTTGACGAAAAAAAGCGGGAGATCGTCGGATATGACGTCGATTTCGTCGCATATCTCGCCAAAAAACTGGGTGTCAAACTCGAACTGAAGCCTGTGACATCGGCAAGCCGTATGCCCCAGCTCGTTGAAGGAAATATCGACATCATCGCCGCTACAATGACCAAAACCCCTGAGAGGGCGAAACAGATCGACTTCAGTTACACCTACTTTCTCACAGGCCAGAAGTTCCTCGTCAAGAAAGGAACGGTCAAATCGCTCAAGGACCTCGAGGGAAAGAGAATAGGAACTGCAAAAGGATCGACATCGGAACAGAATGCCTCAAAAGCCCTTCCCAAGGCCACGGTTCTCTCCTTTGACGATTATCCCCAGGCATTTCTGGCCCTTCAGCAGGGAAAGGTCGTAGCCGTTACAACTGACGAATCGATTCTTGCCAATCTTCTCGCCAAAGCTCCAAACAAAGAACTCTTCGAGATTCCCGACATCAGGATTTCCGATGAGCCCTACGGCCTTGGAATCAGGAAAGGCGAAAAAGCCTTCGTCGATTTCGTAAACAAAGCACTTCTCGAGATGGAAAAGAGTGGTGAGGCAGCCAAGACGTTTGACAGATGGTTCGGCCCGAACTCTTCGACACCTCTGAAAAGAAACTTCAAGATTGTGGCAGACAAATAAGGATGGAGCACAGACAGGGGAGCGAAGGGGAACGGCTCACCGGCTCGTCCCCTCCCCCCTGGTGTAGGGCACAGGCAAAACGGAAAAAGGCGGGAGCACGTGTTTAAATATCAGTTTGACTGGTCTGTTGTAACATCGGGAAAGTATTTCGAATGGATTCTTTCCGGTGTCTACACAACAATCCAGCTTTCACTGGTATCGATCGTCCTCTCCTTTCTCCTCGGCCTCCTCATCGCCGTCATGCGGATGAGTCACGTAGGGCCCGTGAGATGGTTCGCTCACGGTTATCTCGAGTTCTTCAGGAATACCCCTCTTCTCGTTCAGATTTTTTTCTGGTATTTCGGCTCATACAAGATCCTGCCCCAAGCGGTCAACGACTGGCTCATCAAAACAAACTTCGAGTTCGGCGCTGCGGTCATCGCCCTGACGATTTACACCTCAGCCTTTATCGCCGAGGACATCCGGTCAGGGGTCAGATCGATTCCAAAGGAACAACTGGAGGCCGCCCGAAGTTCGGGCTTTTCCTATCTTCGGTCGATGCAGTATATTATTCTCCCCCAGGCCGTCAGGATTACCATCCCGCCGTTAATCAACCAGTTTCTCAATCTGACCAAAAACTCATCCCTTGCCATGACGATAGGCGTCATGGAACTGACCTATCAGGCCCGTCAGGTTGAGAGCTACACCTTTAAAGGGTTTGAAGCATTTACTGCGGCCACGCTCGTCTATGTCCTTTTGTCCGTTCTCATCACAGTGGCGATAACGTACTATGACAAGATCGCACTCAGCCCCATGAAGGCCCGGTGACATGCAGACAGGATTAGACTTTACCGTAATCTGGACCAACATCACCTATTTTTTCATCGGCCGCTTTCCCCACGGTGCCCTGGGAGGGATCGCCCTGACCCTCTACCTCGCTGTTGTGGCCTGCATTCTTTCGTTTTTTGGAGGCCTCATTCTCGGTCTCCTCAACATCTCCCAGAGCCGGGTGGTTCGTATCATCACATCGGGAATTCTCAATTTCATCCGGGGCATGCCCCTCCTTATGGTCATATTCTGGATGTATTTTCTTCTCCCTGCCTTCCTTGGAAAGACTGTCTCGGAAACGTGGACCGTCATCGCAGCACTCACGGTCTTTACCTCGGCATACATGTCCCAGATCGTGAAGGCCGGAGTGGAGGGCATCCCGAGAGGACAGACCGAAGCAGGTCTTTCAACGGGCCTCAAGCACTGGCAGGTGATGATCTACATCGTCCTCCCCCAGGGACTCCGCAATATGATCCCGTCATTCGTCAATCAGTTCGTGTCGATGATAAAGGATACGTCTCTCGCCTTCATCGTCGGTGTCGCTGAACTGACCCATGTGGCCACCCAGATCAACAACCGCACCATCATCTATCCTACCGAAATCTTTGCGTTCATCGCCATGATTTACTTCGTCATCTGTTTCGCCTTTACCAGCCTTGCCCGGTGGATGGAAAAACGGCTGGCCTGGCGTAAGTAGTAAACCCCAAAAAAAAGAAAGTAAACTTTGACAACCAATCAGGCGGTATGTTAGATATACGGTCTATGGCAATCAAGGTCTACAACACGTACACACAGAAGAAAGAAGAATTGGGTCTGATCGAGAAGGACGCCGTCAAGATGTACGTCTGCGGCGTCACGGTTTACGGCCATTGTCACATCGGTCATGCCCGCAGTGCCGTCGTTTTCGACGTCATCCAGCGTTATCTCGCATCCCGCGGTCTCGCCGTGACATCGGTGAAGAACTTTACCGATATCGACGACAAAATCATCAGGAGATCCCACGAAGAGGGGATCCCGTGGCAGGACGTGGGCGAGAAGTATATTGCCTCCTTCCATGAGGACATGGATGCCCTTAATATACAGAGACCGACATTCGAGCCGAGGGCAACGGACCACATCGACGAGATGATTGAACTCGTTGAGACGCTCCTGCGAAAAGGAAACGCCTACCAGGTGGATGAAGACGTCTATTTTTCCGTTGAAAGCTTTGCCCCCTACGGCCAGCTTTCCAAGCGCCCTCTCGAAGACATGGTTGCTGGTGCCCGTGTTGACGTTGACGACCGCAAACGGAATCCTCTCGATTTCGCCCTGTGGAAAGGTTCAAAAGAGGGCGAACCCTTCTGGGAGACACCTTTCGGAAAGGGTCGACCGGGTTGGCACATCGAATGTTCCGTCATGAGCACAAAATACCTCGGAAACCCCTTCGATATTCACGGAGGCGGCAGGGACCTCGTCTTCCCCCATCATGAGAACGAGCGGGCCCAGACAGAGGCAGCAACAGGACGAAAGTTCGTCAACTACTGGATTCACAATGGATTCGTCAACATAGAGAAAGAGAAGATGTCCAAGTCAATCGGAAACATCCTTCTCATCAAAGATTTTTTGAAGGACTACCACCCTGAAGTCCTCCGTCTTTTCTTCCTGTCAAACCATTACCGGAGCCCGCTGGACTACAACGAAAGGGCGGTTCAGGACGCCCACAGCGCGCTCCAGCGTCTCTATCATACCCTTGAACGGGTGCGGGATCTGACCGGCAATGCCGATGGAACCCCTCAACCTCTTGCCGAGGCTGATGACATGGACCGGGCATTTCAGGATGCGATGGATGACGATTTCAATACAGCACTGGCTCTTTCCCATGTATTCGACCTTCTCAGAACCATCAACAGGCTCATAGACGAAGGAGGGAAAGAGAACCTTCCGCGAATTCTATACTGTTCCACTATTCTTCAACAGATGGCCGGTTGTCTCGGCTTTTTCCGCGAAGGCCCCGAGGCATTTCAGGCTCAGGAGCGAGTCAGACACCTCAACAGGGCCGGACTCACCATTGAGGAAGTGGACAGAATGGTCGAAGCAAGGGTGGAAGCACGGAAGGCCAAAGATTTTAAAAAAGCCGATGAACTCCGTGACCTGCTCCTCTCGAAGGGGATCATCCTCCTCGATTCACCGAAAGGGACAGAATGGAGAATCAAAAGTACAGCCCAGTGAAAGGAGAAACATAGATGGTAGAGGTAAGATTTCATGGAAGAGGTGGTCAGGGTGCGGTGACATCCGCTGAGATCGTGGCCCAGGCAGCTATAGGAACAGGCGCTTTTGCACAGGCATTTCCCAGTTTCGGTCCTGAAAGGAGAGGCGCTCCCGTTCAGGCATTCCTCAGGGTTTCTGACAAACCGATCAGGCTCAGGTCAAAGATCTATAAACCCGATGCGGTCATCATTCTGGACCCGACGCTTCTCGGCACCATCAACCCCTCTGAAGGTTTGAAACAAGGCGGTGTCGTTATCATCAACACCTCAAAGACTCCTGACGAGCTAAAAACACTCTTTCCCGGTTTCCGGATAGCCTTTGTCGATGCATCCACCATAGCCAGGGAAGAACTGGGTGTACCGATCACAAACACGACGATGCTCGGCTCCCTCATCAAAGCAACGAACGTCGTTGATCTCGCCGCTCTCGAAGGCCCTGTTCAGAAACGTTTCGGCGCCATCGGACAGAAAAACATCAACGCTTACATGCGGGCCTTCAAGGAAACAGTCCTCATCGATCCCTGAAAGAAGGCGTGACGGCGATGGTGCACAGATGGCACCATAAGTCCCCGGAATGAAGTGTTCCGGCAATATAGTCGATCTTTACAGGCGGACGATATACGGCGGAACGATCCACGTCAACGGCGGGTTCATTGAGGAAATCACGGACCATCAGGGTCCCCATGAAAGATTCATCCTGCCCGGTTTCGTGGACTCCCATGTTCACATCGAAGCGAGCATGCTCGTTCCATCAGAGTTCGCCCGTCTCGCCGTCGTTCACGGCACTGTAGCAACAGTCTCCGATTCCCATGAAATCGCCAACGTCCTCGGTCCGGACGGCATCGAGTTCATGATAGCCAACGGCCAGTCGGTTCCGTTCAAATTCTATTTCAGCGCTCCCTCCTGTGTTCCCGCTTCCTCTTTCGACGTATCAGGAGGAAGCATTACGGTCAGTGATATACAAAGGCTTCTCGACAGACCGCAGATACGGTACCTCGGCGAGATGATGAATGTCCCCGCCGTCCTCCACAACGATGCCGATGTCCTGGCAAAGATCGCCGCAGCACGGGAAAGGGGCAAACCGATCGACGGACATGCTCCGGGACTTTCGGGGAACGATCTGAAAACTTATATCGGCCACGGTATCACAACAGACCACGAGTCTGTCTCGTTGGACGAGGCCCTCGAAAAAATCGACGGAGGAATGAAGATCATCATCCGGGAAGGTTCGGCGGCGAGGGATTTCTCTGCCCTGGCACCCCTCATCAGATCCCGCCCGGATATGTGCATGCTCTGCACCGACGACTTTCACCCCGACGATCTCCTCCGCGGCCATATCAACAGGTTGGTCCACAGAGCCGTGGCGGAGGGGGGTGACGTCTTCGATGTCCTCCGGTGTGCCTCACTCAACCCAATCCACCACTACGGACTCGATGTGGGGCTCTTGCGGAAGGGTGATCCTGCCGACTTTATCGTTGTCGCCAACCTCCACGATTTTCCCGTTCTCGAAACATACGTATCAGGAACGCTGGTGGCACAGAGGGGCACTTCGTTCATCCCCCACAGGGCGGTCTCTGCACCCAACGTCTTTCGTGCCCGGCAATGCAGCCCCGAGGACCTCTCTGTCCCCTATCCGGGAGGATTGTTGAATGTCATCGATGCCCTTGACGGCGAAATCGTGACAGGAAAGACGGTTGTACCGCCAAAGCTCCTTA
>CAYQXL010000011.1:0-59360 GCA_964421445.1 uncultured Pseudomonadota bacterium | reverse complement strand
AAAAATGGTGGAGGCGGCGGGAATCGAACCCGCGTCCAGAAAAGAAGACCTCAGAAAGCCTACATGCGTAGTCGATGTTCTGATCTCGGATGACAGGACACCCACCGACAGGTTTCCGGACACCCCAGCCTATAAGAGTTTCGCCCCTCCCCATAGGCATCGGGAGAAGCTATCCCGCTTGTATCACACCATTCTGAACTTGAAGCGGGCGGAAAGCCCAGATGATGTAGCCGCTTTACGCGGCTAGTGCGTACTCGTGAGAGTCTGCAGTTAGATTTAGTTCCGCCGTGGATACGGGTAGGCAGACACCCGGCATGCCTTTCTGATTCTTAACTCCCCTGTCGAAGCCAGTCGCCCCCTTTATCTCGATCTCAGTTCTCTCTCTGTGATCCGTTTTTCGTCCCGGCGCCTGATGCTTTCGCGCTTG
Source organism: uncultured Pseudomonadota bacterium (assembly GCA_964421445.1). Lineage (GTDB taxonomy): Bacteria > Desulfobacterota > Syntrophorhabdia > Syntrophorhabdales > CAYQXL01 > CAYQXL01. Next base: position 58,933 of record CAYQXL010000011.1, on the reverse strand, counting down.
TCGACGCCGGTCTTTCCTTTAGCCAATCCCAGTTCGAGCTTCACCTTATTCTTCTTGTTGAAGTAGAGTGAAAGCGGAACTATCGTCAACCCCCGTTCTTTCGTCTTGCCGTAGAGCCGGTCGATTTCGTATTTATGCATGAGAAGCTTTCGCATCCTCTTCGCTTCATGGTTGAAGATGTTGCCGTGTGAATAGGGTGTTATATGGGCGTTCACGAGATAGAGCTCGCCGTTCTTCACCCTGGCGTAGCTCTCCTTCAGGTTGGCCCTTCCTTCCCTCAGCGATTTGACTTCCGTGCCGGTCAGGGAGATCCCTGCCTCGAATTTGTCGATAATCTCGAAGTCAAAAAACGCCTTCTTGTTTGTGGCAATGACCTTCATGTACTCAATATAGCACAGGGCGGCGCCAATTGTAAGGGGAGGGGACAGGGCGCCTTGTCAGGCCTCTTCTTCGGTGATGGGCAGTTCGATAATGAACCGTGTTCCTCTGGGGCGGTTGTCGACGACGGAGACCGTTCCCTGGTGTTCAAGAATGATCGAATGGACGATGGCGAGACCGAGGCCCGTGCCGTCCCGTTCCTTCGTGAAGTAGGGATCGAAGATCGATTCCTTTTCCGTGTCCGGGATGCCTTTGCCAGTGTCTGCGACCTCTACGATGACCACCTCCCGGTCCCTGTCATGGCGGGTCGTTATGGTGATCGATCCGCCTGTTCCGGGATCGATGGCCTTCACGGCGTTGGTGATGAGATTCGTAAGGGTCCTCTTGATGCCGTCCCTGTCGACGTAACAGAGGGGCAGATCGCCTTTTTCGAGGCGGAAGATGATGTTCTGGTAGAGGTTCATGTAGAGACCGGCGGCCTCTTCTGCGATCGTGTTGAGATCTTCCTCCGTCCGCATCGACGATACGTGGGTGAAGCGAGTCAGTTCGTTGACGATCCCCTTGATGTCATCGACGGACCGGATGATGACCGTTGTTGTCTCGTCGAGAACATCCCGGTCCCTGTCGCGGAATTTGTCGAGAAGGCGCCGTCTGAGTCGTTCGGCGGAGAGGAGGATCGGCGTGAGGGGGTTTTTGATCTCGTGGGTCAGCTTCTTCGCCGCGTCCCTCCATGCGGAGAGCTTTTCCGCCCTCACCGCATTGGTGATGTCGTCGAAGGTAATGATGAAGCCTTCTGTCCTGCCGCCATCGTCCCTCAGGGTCGTGAGGGAGGCGCGGATATTCATAACATCCTTTGTGAGGCCGAGCCGGATCTCCCGCGACACGCTCCCGCCGGGGCTCTCTTTCGCCTCTTTCAGAAAGGGGCGCAAATGCTTCCGGAAGTCGTCGCCGAAGATATCCTTGAGGTACTTTCCTTCGCCATCCTCCGGGACGCCGAGAATCCGTCCCGCTGCCTTGTTCATGAGAACGATCTTTCCTGTCTTGTCTGTCGATATGATCCCTGTCGCCACGTTTTCGAGGATGACCTCCATGTAGCGCCGCCGCTCCTCGATCTCGTCCTTTGCGACCTTCAGTTCCCGGGCCATGCTGTTGAAGGCCTGGACAAGGGTGTTGATCTCGTCGGTCCCCCGGTCTTCAAGGTTGATGTCGAGCTTTCCCGAGGCGATGATCGACGCACCTTCCCGGACCTTTTCGATAGGCACGGTGATCTCTGTGGCCATCTTCATGCCTACCCAGACAGAGAAAAAAATCGTGAGAATCGTCACGAGGGATAGGGGGATAACAAATGAATATTTAAGGATTTTCTTGAACGGCCTCGATTCCTTGAACTCCTTGTATGAGATGGCGATGTCCTTGATCTTTTCGATGCCCTGAAGTTTGGTGACGCTCCCGGCAAAGAGAATGGCCTGGACATCCCCCGAACTGTCCCGGATCTGTGTACCCACGGCGATCAGTTCTCCCGCTTCAAGGGGGATGATCGCCCTGATCGTCTCTCCTTTTGTAAATGGCCGTGCCCGCATTCCCAGTTTCTTCTGGCCGTCTGACGGCAGCTTTCCCGACTGGCGGATGACGGTGCCGTTCAGGTCGAAGACGGCGAGATAGCCGACGACATTCGATCTGACCGTTTTTTCGAGGAACGATGCCAGTTCCCGGTCGTTGAGAAAGATCTGGCCCTTTGAGATCTCTTTGCTCAGAGACTGGCTTGACTGTTCGTATCGCTGAAAGAGCTCTTCATAGTAGAACTGGGAGAGTTGGAGGGCGTCGTCGACGGTGTCTTCGATCTTCTGGCCGAACCATGTGTCCATGGCCTGGTAGAAAAACCCCGTCGTGAGGATGAAGAGGGAGAAAGACGGAAGGATCGATATGAGCAGAAGGGTGACGGTGAGCTTTGTCTTGAGTCCCGAACCCCAGATGCCCCTTTTCTTTTCGATATAGTTCTTCAGGAGGATCCGGCTGACGAGGAAGAGCAGGAGAAGGATGAGGAGGATGTTGATGTTGAGGATCAGGATGACGAGCTTGTTTTCTCCGACAGGGAGGAACTTGGTGAAGAAAGGGAGCTGAGTCTGAAGGGCAAGCAGGAGTCCGAAGATGATGAGGACCGGAAGCCCGAAGATCAGTTCTTTCTTGAAGTGTTTGAAAAGATTCATCCTTTTATGCCCCGTTTTCGCGGCGGGCCAGGCCGGAGAAGGTGATCTGCCTCTTCAACCGGTCGCCCCTCCGGTACGAGTGAAACATGGCCCCCGTACAGAGGGTGCAGAGACTGAGATCACCGATCTTTGTTACCCCTTCGGCGGCGAGAATCTCCCTGTTGGCTGCCTTGAGGTTGAGCGTGATTCTCTTGTCCCGTCTGCGGAATATCCCGTCGGAGAAGCCCTCTTCCCGGAAGATCCGGGAGACGTCGTCCTGAATCTCGTAACAGCAGACGCCGATCGCCGGCCCGAAGAGCGCCGTGATCCGGTCCCTCCTGCCGCCGGCTTTCTCCATTGCTTCCACGGCCCGGGCCGTTATCCGTTTCGCCGTTCCTCTCCATCCTGCGTGGACCACTGCCGTTACGGAGGCCTCTTCGTCGGCGAGGATGAGGGGAAGGCAGTCTGCCGTTTTGACGATCCCTGCCACTCCCCGTTCGATGAGGACGAGACCGTCGCCAGCTCGGGGTCGCTCACCGCCGGCAATGAGATGGACCGTGTCGGAATGTTTCTGGTCCATGATGACGAGATCGGAGAATCCGAAGAGATCGAGAAACCGGTGCCTCTCGTTCCCGTCGTCTCTTGCCATGGGCGAGGGACTTGTAAAAAAGCCATGGATGATCCCCGCTTCCTCCAGGTGGGGGACATGAAAATAGGAAAAACCTTCTACATTCCTTAGTTTGAATTTCATCATAAAGTAGTGGTTTATATTACCACGGTAAGACCTCAGAATAAATAGATTTAACTGTCATATACCCACGATCCTTTCGTCGAAACGGCAGGCAGCGAGGAATGATTTCATATCCTCCGGAACGGGTGCTGTGACGGTCAGCTCTGTCTCTGTCCGGGGATGGGGGAAGAGAATCTTCAGGGCATGGAGCAGGGGCCGTTCGGTCAGGGTCTTCGCCCGTCTGCCGTAGTCAGGGTCGCCGACGACGGGATGGCCGATATGGGCCAGGTGAACCCTGATCTGATGTGTCCGTCCTGTCCGGGGATATGCTTCGACGTACGAGAAGCCCTCCGATCTGCCGAGGACCCGGTAGGATGTCTGGGCGTCCCGTCCCTTCCCTTCGAGGACGGCCATTTTTTTTCGTTCGACGGGGTGGCGACCGATTCGTCCCTCGATCGTTCCCGAATCAAGCTTCATCTCCCCTTCGACGATGGCCCTGTATGTCTTCTGTACCGCCCGCTCCTTGAAGAGACGGGAAAGCAACTCCTGGGTTGTTGGGTCTTTCGCCATGATGATCACACCTGTCGTTCCTTTGTCGAGACGGTGGACCACACCGGGGCGGACGGCTGCACCCTTTTCTCCGTCGGTGAGTCCGGAGAATTCTGTCCGGTCTCCTGCCGATGTGCCGGGGGTGACACCGAGATGAGCGAGGATTGCGTTGACGAGTGTCCCTGACGAATGGCCTGCGGAGGGATGGACGACAATCCCGGCCGCCTTGTTGATGGCGATGAGGCAGGTGTCCTCATAGAGGATCTCGAGGGGGATTGCTTCCGCTTCAAGGGAGAGGGGCTCGTCGTCGGGGATCGTCCCTTCGATGACCATCGACGGTTTGACGAGGAGGGATGCCTTCGACCGGAGTCCGTTGACGAAGACATGGCCCTGTTCGATCATCTGTTTGACCCTGGTCCGGGTAATCGACAGGTTTTCCGAGAGAAAAACATCGAGCCGGCGGCTCGTTCCGTCACCGGTGAGGGAGAATTGCTCACTCATCCCTGAGGGCTTCCGACACGGCGGAGACGATGAGCTCGTCGTCGTCATCACAGAGGGTCCGCATATCGAGGATCAGCCGCTCTTTTTCGATCCGTCCCACAAGGGGAAGCGTCTGCCGGCGGAGCCTCTCTTCGAAGAGATGGACCGGCAGCCGGTGGGGTTTTATGGCGATCCCCCACGATACGAGGGTCACGTCGGGAAGGGTGCCTCCGCCCACTTCGGACCGAGTCTCGACGACCTCTGCGGCGACGGCGGGCCCGGTTGCCAGAATGGCCGCTGCGAGGCGGCGGGCCCGGTTACCGAGTGATTCCGGTGAGGCGAGAATCATCCGTAACGTCGGTATCTCCGACTGGGCCCACTGAGGGTCGAGATAGGCCGTCAGGGTGGCCTCAAGGGCCGCCAGGGTGAATTTGTCAGGCCTCAGGGCCCTGGTGAGGGGATTCTTTTTCATTGCTGAAATGTGACGCTCTGTGCCGACGATGATTCCTGCCTGCGGTCCTCCGAGAAGCTTGTCCCCGCTGAAGGAGACAACGTCGAATCCTTCCGCCACCTCCGCAGGGATCAGCGGTTCGTCACGGAAGTCGATCCCAGGCAGGGCGATGAGCATGCCGCTGCCGGCATCGAGAAAGGTCGGGATGGAGTATTTCTTTCCGATGCCCACGATCTCGCTGCTTGGAGGCGTATGGGTGAAGCCCCGTACCTTGAAATTGCTCGGATGAATCCTGGCGATCAGTCCTGTGTGATCGGTGATGGCGTTCTCGAAGTCGCCGGCATAGGTCCTGTTTGTTGTCCCGACCTCCCGGAGGATGGCGCCGCTCTTCTCCATGACCTCAGGTATCCTGAAACTGCCCCCTATTTCGACGAGTTCCCCTCGTGACAGGATCGTCTCCCTGCCGTCGGAGAGGGTATTGAGAACGAGATAGACGGCAGCGGCGTTGTTGTTGACAACAAGGGCTCCTTCGGCGCCGGTGATCTTTTCGAGAAGGCCCGTGGCGTGACCGTACCGGTCCCCCCGTTCCCCCCGTTCGATGTCGTATTCGAGATTTGAGTATCCTTCCGCAGCGCTCAGGACAGCGTCACGTGCTCTCGCGGACAGGAGCGACCTGCCGAGATTGGTGTGAATGATAACCCCTGTTCCGTTGATAACCCTTTTCAGTTTTGGTGCCATGACGGCAAGGGCCCCGGACCGGGCGGCCCGGACAAGCCCGGCCACGGAAGGGATTTCGTTGACAACCCCGGTCCTGATCCCGTTTCTCAGGTCATCCACCACCTGGTGGAGAGCCTCTTTGGCGAGACCGGCGGGGAGATGGGCCATCTCTTCCTTCCATGCCTCATGGCGCAGAATGTCGTCTATTTTTGGTATCTTGCGGAATAATTCGGTCATGTAATGGATACTTGTATCACAGGGCATGGTAAATGGCAACCCTTCCGCCCGCCACGGCCTGTACTTTGCTGCGCCCCGGGCTTTTTTCTTGATTTTTTGGGAACTTGGCTTTAACATTCAGAGGTTTTACCGGGAGAATATAAACCCATGATTATCGATCGATTCATTGCCTCTGTGGCCCGGGCGAAAAACAACAGGTACCTCCGGTTCACCCCGGAGACGGATCTCTCTGTTCCTGTCCTCGCCGATGACATACCCCGGCTTCTCTATGCCCATGTTCCGTTCTGCGAGGAACTCTGTCCCTACTGTTCCTTCAACAGGATGGTCTTTCGGGAGGATCTGGCACGGGCGTATTTCAAGGCCCTCAGAAAGGAGATGGAACTCTACCGCGACAAGGGGTACAGATTCAGGGCGCTCTATGTGGGCGGCGGAACGCCGACCATTCTCGTTGACGAGCTTGCCCTCACCCTTGAAACGGCCCGTTCGCTCTTCGATATCGGCGAGATCTCGGTGGAGACGAACCCGAACCACCTGACGACAGAGAAGGTGAAGCGGCTGAAGGATGCCGGTGTGGGACGTCTCTCCGTCGGTGTACAGAGTTTTGACGACGGGATCCTGAAAGCGACGGAGCGGTACCATAAATATGGCAGCGGTAACGAGATACGGGAGAGAATAGCCGCGACGATGGGTATTTTCGAGACCCTCAATGTCGACATGATATTCAATTTTCCCGCCCAGACCGAGGAGATCCTTGCGAAGGATCTGGAGACGATCATCGATCTCGACGTCGATCAGGTGACCTATTATCCCCTCATGGTGTCGTCATCGACGGAACGGATTGTCAAGAAGCGTCTCGGCTCTGTCGATTATGACAGGGGAAATGATTTTTATATGCGTATCGCCGAAACCCTCTCCGATCGATACGGGCCGTCGACGGCGTGGTGTTTCTCCCGGAAAACGGGTCTCATCGACGAATATGTCGTCAATTTCGACGAGTATGCAGGGCTCGGCAGCGGGTCGATCGGGTATCTTGCCGGAAGCGTCTATGCGAACACCTTTGATGTTGCCGACTATATCACGAAGATTGGCGAGGGAAAGTTCCCGGTGAACGCCCGGAAGGATTGTTCCCTCCAGGAGCGGCTTCTCTACGATTTTCTCATGAAACTCTTCGGTCTTACGATCGATCTGGAGGCCTTGTCCAGGAAACACGGGGTGAATGCATCTTGGCGCCTCATGCCTGAAATTCTTTTTTTTCAGACCATCGGAGGGTTGAAGAAAAATGGTTCCATCGTGACCCTGACGAGAAAAGGCCAGTATTACTGGGTCATCATGATGCGCGAGTTCTTTGTTGCCGTGAACAATTTCAGGGACTACTGCCGCTCGGGGTAGGGGGTCGGCCGGGGAAGCCTGAAACTTCTTGACTTTGCACCGCATTTCTACTATCATTTAACACTTTTTTCGAGGTGAAACGTATGAGTTTGGGAATACTGGGAAAGAAACTGGGAATGACACAGACCTTTACGGAGCACGGCACGATGGTGCCCATCACGGTGATCCAGACGGGACCGTGCTTAGTTATTCAGAAGAAGACGGCGGACAAGGAAGGGTATAATGCCCTTCAGTGCGGATTCAGCGAGATTGCAAAGGTCAAGAGAGTGAATAAGCCCCTGACGGGCCATTTCAAAAAAGCGAACGTGAGCCCGCAGCGTTTCGTGAAGGAATTCAGGCTGACGGCCGAAGAGATGGAAGGATACGAGGTAGGCTCGGAAATCACCGTCGATATGTTCGAGCCGGGGCAGTTTGTCGATGTGACGGGAACATCGAAAGGAAAAGGTTTTGCAGGTGTCATGAAGAGACACGGCTTCAGAGGTGCTCCTGCATCCCACGGTTCTCACGAATATTTCCGCCACGGTGGTTCGATAGGTCAGAACATGACCCCCGGGAGAACGTTTAAGGGAAAGAAGATGCCCGGCCAGATGGGATCGAAGAGAGTGACCGTTCAGAGCCTCAAGATCATCGAGGTCAGAGGCGATACGAATCTTCTTCTTGTCGAAGGGGCTATTCCGGGACCGACCAACGGCTTTGTCATGGTCCGGAAAGCGGTCAAGAAACCGTAAATCAGCGTTTGACATGAACTGTGAACGGCCGGGCTTTTGCGTCCGGCCGTTTTTTTGCAGGCCTCCGGTGATCGTTCTCCTCCCGGTCTTCGCCTTCCGTTCCCTTGACTTTGCTCCGTGCCCCATATAGAGTAACAGCATGTATACGCTCATCATAAAGACGACATTCAGTGCTGCCCACAGACTTGAGGCCTACCACGGGAAGTGCGAACAGCTTCACGGCCACAACTACACCGTTGAGGCTGTTGTAGAAGGTGAAGAACTGAACGGTGAGGGCATGGTGATCGATTTTGCCGTCCTCAAGGACATCCTTCGCCGTATCATTGCCGGTCTCGACCACACCTGTCTTAATGAGATTGACTATTTCCGCGAGCGGTCGACGTCATCGGAGCACATCGCCCGGTTCATCTTCGACGAGTTTGCCCGGCATCTTCCTGCGGTGCCTGTCCGGGCCAGGGAGGTTCGTGTCTGGGAGTCTGAAAACTCCTGTGCCATCTATGGGACATAGACGACATATGGTGGACGTGCAGAACATGCCCGATCCCCGTCAGATTGAAATAGACAAGGTGGGTGTGAAGAATGTCAAGTATCCCATCGTTGTCCTCGACAAAAGCAAAGAGTTCCAGAATACGATCGCCACGATCGATATGTACGTGAACCTCCCCCACCGGTACAAGGGAACGCATATGAGCCGGTTCGTTGAGATCCTTCACAGCAACAAGAGCATGATCAACATGCAGAATTTCCCCGGGATTCTCACAGAGATGAGAGAGCGGCTCGAAGCCGAGTCGGCCCATCTCCATGTCCGGTTTCCCTATTTCATAAGAAAAGAGGCTCCTGTATCCGGTGTGCCGGGCTACATGGAATATCAGTGCGGTTTCTCCGGGTATATGGACGGCTCGGGGAAGATGAAGAGATTTGTCGTGTCCGTGTCTGTGCCGGTGACCACGCTCTGTCCCTGCTCAAAGGAGATCAGTGCCTACGGAGCGCACAATCAGAGGGGGACGGCGAACGTCACAGTCACCTTCAGGAAGTTTTTCTGGATTGAAGATCTCATCTCCATGATCGAACAGTGTGCCAGCAGCGGTATCTATTCGGTCCTCAAGAGAGAGGACGAAAAGCATGTGACGGAACAGGCGTTTGAAAACCCGAAGTTTGTGGAAGATGTGGTCAGGGATATTGCCGAGGCTCTCAACAGGGACCTGAATATCACCTCCTACGCCATCGAGGCGGAGAACTATGAAAGCATCCACAATCACAGCGCCTATGCTTTTCTCGAACGGACAAAGGAAGAGGGGAATGGCTGAAGCCTCTGTTCTCAATCCCGGCCAGCCGATCTGCCAGGACGTCCCCTTTGCTCCGGTTTTCGGTCCCGGCCACAACAGGGTGTAGTGGAATGGACGACGACAGGTGGATACGGCTTTCGACGATCGAGAACATCTTTGAGATGGACATGGTCAGGGATGCCCTCGACAGGGAGAACATCGAGTACACGATCAAGGAACACAGGGATACGGCTTATGACGGCCTCTTCATCCTCCAGAAGGGTTACGCATCGCTGTATGTGAGAAAGAGAGACGAGAAGCAGGCCCTCAGCCTGGTTCAGCGCATAAAAACATTCCCTTATGTTGCATATCCGCAGGATTGACCCTTCAGCCCTCCTGGCGGGGAAGGGGTGTTTTGCCTTTGTCGGCGGCGGCGGCAAGACGACCCTCTCTGAATATCTCGCAGAGCGAAGCGTGGAGGATGGATATTCATCAGCGGTGACGACGACGACAAAGATCTATGCCGTCGAACCATATGCTCTTTTTCGCGAACTCCCCGGAGAGCCCTCTAAGGAGGTCCGGTGGCTAAGGATCGGAGCGGACGTCCGGGACGGGAAACTGACGGCCCTCTCCCTTGATGCGATCCGTGACCTCGGTCGTCTCTATGACCGTCTCTTCATCGAGGCCGACGGAGCAAAGGGCCTGCCGCTCAAGATCCCTTCAGACCACGAACCGGTCATTCCTCCCTGGTGCGATCTCACGTTTGTTGTCGCCGGTCTCGATGCCCTGGGGCGGAAGGCAGGGGAGGTCGTATTCCGCCGTGAACTCTTGGGCCCGGTTATGGGGATTGATGACGAGTCGGTGATCACCCCCGCTCTCTTTGAACAATTCTTCTGCGATACGGTGCTGCTCAAGGATGTCGATCGTGGGAAAAGTATCATAGTTCTGAACAAGTACGATCTGCCAATCGACCGTCAGGACGTCCGTTCCCTGGCAGAACGGATCGTTACGATCACGGGTGGAGTGCCGGTGCTTGTAGCCGCTGTTCACCGCCGAATTTTCTCCCTCTTCCGGGAAGGCTGACGGTCTGGCCCATAGACTCTTTTTCCTGTCTGTTCAAGGGGGGAAACAGGGTGGTGTCGGATCACTAACCATTAAAAATCACTTGATTTTTGACGTGTTTATACGTTTAATTATGCCACATGAAAGAAGACAAAATTATCTCTGCAACCCTTGCCGATATCTATCACCAGCAGGGCCATTACGAAAGGGCGGTAGAGATGTATCAGGTTCTTATCAGGAAGGATCCTGCCAACCCTGTTCTGAAGGAAAAGCTTGCCGCCATCCGGAACGAGCTCAAGGCCCGGGAGCATGTGCCTGCTTTTCGAAAGCTTTTGAAAACGAAACTATGGTAGCTTCGGCCATGCGGATGGAACGGATAGACAAGGTTCGCCATGTTATGGAACGGGAGCGCCTCGACGCCCTCCTCCTGAAGGGAATGGAAAACATCTTCTACCTTTCGGGGTTCAGGGGGTCCGAAGGGAGCCTTCTGGTGACCGCTCATGACACGGTCCTTCTGACCGACTTCAGATACATCACCGACGCCAGGGCGTCGGCGCTCGTGACCGAGGTTGTCGAACTCTCGGCGGGTACGAATGTTCTGCCTGAGCTCTGTGCCCGGCACAAGGTGCGCCGGCTCGGATTTGACAGTATTCATGTCACCTATGATCTCTTCCGGAGGTTGCAGGAGACCTTGGACGGGATTGAACTCGTACCTGTCGGCCTGCCTGTGGAAGAGATACGAAAACGGAAAGACGGGGACGAGATCGCTCTGATCGAAAAGGCCGTTGCCATAGCGACCGATGCTTTCCTCAAAACGCTTGACATGCTGGTGCAGGGATCGACAGAGAAAGAACTGGCGGCGTTCCTCGACTATGGGATGCGCAAAGGCGGTGCGGAACAGCCTTCGTTCGAGACGATCGTTGCTTCGGGATACAGGGCCGCTCTTCCCCATGCTGTGCCGACAGACAGGAAAATAGGAAAGGGGGAGACGATTATTTTTGATTTCGGGGCACAGGTCGACGGGTACTGCAGTGATGAGACGTGCACCGTCTCGATCGGCCGTCTCGATGATGACATGGAGAAGATCTTTACCATCGTAAACGATGCCCGGAAGTTCGGCATCGACGCGGTGAAGGCCGGCGTTCCCGTGAAAGACGTGGACATGGTCGTCAGGGGCCACATCGAAAAACACGGCTATGGGGACTATTTCAGGCACAGTACGGGCCACGGTGTCGGAGCGGCCGTTCACGAGGCGCCGGCGATCAACAGTCTTGCCGAAGGGCTCCTCGCCGAAGGGATGGTTGTGACCATCGAACCTGGCGTCTATATTCCCGGCAAGGGCGGTGTGAGACTGGAGGACCTCGTTCTCGTCGAGGAGAGCGGCGCCCGTGTTTTGACAAAGATACGGAAAGATGCAATACATCTCAGCATATAGACATAAGCACCCTCTAAAGGGTTGTTTTTAAAATGAAAAGGAGGAAGGCATGATAGTTTCCACTTCCGAGTTCAGAAAAGGCTTGAGCATTTTGATTGAAAATGAGCCTTTTCTTATCGTCGATTTTCAGCACGTAAAACCTGGGAAAGGTGGTGCTTTTGTAAGGACCCGTCTGAAAAGCCTGGTAACGGGCAATGTTCTGGAGAAGACATTCCGGTCTGGTGAGAAGATAGAGCTTCCTGATCTGGAAAAGCGGCAGATGCAGTTTCTCTATAAAGAGGAAGACCGGTTCTATTTCATGGATGTGAGCAACTACGACCAGCTCTTCATACCGGAAGAGAATCTGGGCGATCCGAAGAATTACCTGAAGGACGGACTGGTCATCGAGGTTCTCTTCTATAAGGGAAATACGATCGGTGTGGAGATGCAGAATTTTGTCGTTCTCCAGGTCGTAGAGACGGAACCGGGCATGAAGGGCGATACGGCCCAGAACGCGACGAAGCCGGCAAGGCTCGAAACGGGCTATGTGCTCCAGGTGCCCCTCTTCATCGAAGAAGGGGATTCGCTCAAGATCGACACCCGAACCGGTGCGTATATCGAACGGGCGTCAAAGTAGGTGAACGATGCTCATCACCTTTGAAGGGATTGAAGGGAGCGGAAAGTCGACACAGGTCGATCTTCTCTGCGAAACGCTCACAGACCGGGGCTACGGGGTCGTGAAGACCCGGGAGCCGGGAGGCACAGGGTTCGGTGAAGCTCTGAGGAAAGTGACTCTGCAGAACGGGTTGAACGTCTTTCCCCTTCCTGAGCTTCTCGTCTTCATGGCCATGAGAGCCCAGCACGTGGAAGAGGTGATCATGCCTGCCCTTGAAGAGGGAAAGGTTGTCCTCTGTGACAGATTTACCGATGCGACCTATGCCTACCAGGGGTACGGGAGGGCCATGAATCTCGGTATCATCGAAACATTGAACCGTCTCGTCACCAAGGGGATCAGGCCGAATCTGACCATACTGATCAATCTGGCCGCCCGGACGGGCCTGAAGAGAAAGGGCATTCAGACTGATTCGAAAGACCGGTTCGAAGTGGAAGATATTGCCTTTCATCAGAAGATCCAGAAAGCCTATCTGAAAATGGCCAGGGAGGACCAGAAACGTTTTTTTGTCGTCCAGGGGAGAAATGATCCTGGAACAGTGCGGGAAGCGATCTGGGAAAAGGTCTCCCAGCTCTTAGAGAGTCACGGTGTTTGACAGTATCATAGGTCACGAAAAGCAGATAAGGTTTCTTCTGTCGCTGGCGGAAAAAGACCGCATCCCCCATGCACTCCTCTTTTCCGGTCCGTCGGGGACGGGAAAAAGGCTTGTAGCCCGGGCCTTCGCCCAAAGGCTTCTCTGTGAGTCCAAAAGGGGGTGTGGAACCTGCCGGCCCTGTGTAAATGCGGCAAAGGGGGTACACGCGGACCTTGTTGTTCTGGAAGGTGGGGAAACGATCGGTATCGACCAGTCACGGGAAATAACCCGTGAGGTCTCCGAACGACCTTTCGAGGCATCACGGCGTATCGTCATAATAGACGAGGCGGAGCGGATGACAATGGACGCTTTCAACGCCCTCCTCAAAACCCTTGAGGAACCTCCTGAATACAATGTCATCGTTCTCGTGACGTCACGGGAGCGGGATATCCCCCTTACCATCCGTTCCCGGTGTCAGCATGTTGCCTTTGGTCCTTTGACGGAAGAGGAACTGACCAGGTTTTTTCGAGCCTCCGGGTTGGACGACGACAGGGCGGCACGGGTGGGCATGGTCGCTCAGGGAAGCATCCAGTCTGCCCTCTTCTGGCTCGATGACGGGAATTTTACCTTGCGGCAGAAGGTTGCCGATCTGCTCCTCGGCCCAAAGAAGAGCTTTCACCGGATAACCCTCTGCTCGGAACAACTGAGCGAAGACAGCAGGAAGATACCGATGTTTCTCTACTTCCTCCTGTCTCTCTTCCGTGACCTCTATGTCCTGTCGGTGACGGGGGAGATGGAAAAGGTGGCCAACAAGGACCTTGGAGATCTTCTGAGATCCGGTGACTTTGACAGGAACCGGATCCTTTCGGCCATTGAGAGTGTACATGAATCGATACGAAATCTGCGGTATAATGTGAACAGGATGGTTCTGATTGAAGGCCTCCTGCTCAGGCTGACGCGGTAACGAGGGAAAATGATGAAAAGCTGTTTCGTGAAGATAGATAAGCACATGGGCGTTGTCGAACTGGAAGGTTCTGATGATGTGAAGAAAGGGGACATGATCGTCTGTGAGCTTGAAAAAGGGATGTGTGTGGGGAAGGTTATTACCGATCCCCTTGAATCGGACCGGTCAGGACTGAAGAAGATCATTCGCATAGCATCACCGGAAGAGATCGAGGAATTTGCCCTTCTCCAGACGAAGGAGCGGGACGCCTTCGAGTTCTGCAGGCAGAAAATCGCAGAGATGAACCTTTCCATGAAACTTCTGTCGGCAGAATACCTTTTTGGAGGAACGAAACTTCTCTTTTACTTTGTCTCGGAAAACAGGGTGGACTTCCGGGAACTCGTCAAGGAACTTGCCAAGGAATTTAAGATCAGGATAGAGCTGAGACAGGTTGGTGTCAGGGATGAGTCGAGAATGATCGGAGGTCTGGGCAATTGTGGAAATGTGGCCTGCTGCCGTCGTTTCCTCGGCAACTTCTCCATCGTCTCCATCAAAATGGTGAAGGAGCAGGGCCTGGCACTCAATCCCTCGAAGATCTCCGGTATCTGCGGGAGGCTTATGTGCTGCCTCTCGTATGAATATGGAATGTATGCCGAACTGAAAAAGGATTTTCCCAAAGTGGGAAAACGGATAAGAATGACCCAGGGTGAAGGTAAAGTCATAAAACACAACTCTCTCCACGGAACATTTGTTGTGGAGCTCGATGACGGAAAGCATGTTGTTGGAACGCCGAAGGACATTGTTCCCGGAGGACCGGTGCAGGAGAAGCAGGCCGATGCGCCGCCGCGTAAAGGGGAACGGAAAGAGACGGGCCGCAGGAGTGGAGAAGGAGAGGGGACGAATAAAGGCGGAGCGACACGATGAGCGGAAATTACTACATTACAACCCCTATTTACTATATCAACGATGTGCCCCATATAGGCCATGCCTATACGACGATTGCTGCGGATATTATGGCCCGGTACAAGAGGATGAACGGACTGAACGTTTTTTTTCTCACAGGGACTGACGAACATGGCCAGAAGGTGGAGAAAGCCGCCGAGGCCCAGGGAATAGGGGCCAGGGAGCTTGCAGACAGAATGGTCACGAGGTTCAGTGATCTGTGGGAAACCCTCAATATCTCCAACACAGGGTTTATCAGGACGACGGAAGAGAGACACAGGAAGGTTGTCCAGTATGTCTTTGACAAGATATTCAAAGAAGGTGACATCTATCTCGGCGAATACGAAGACTGGTACTGCATTCCCTGTGAGAGCTATTTTACCGAGCTTCAGTTGAAGGACGGCGCCTGTCCCGATTGTCTGAGGCCGACGGAACGCCTTAAGGAGGAGAGCTACTTTTTCCGGATGTCCGCCTTCACGGATAGGCTCTCCCGGTTTCTCGACGACAACAAGGACTTCATTCTGCCCTCTGTCCGGTACAACGAGGTGGCGAGCTTTGTCAAGGGTGGACTGAAGGATCTGAGCGTCAGCCGGACGAGTTTCCGCTGGGGCATACCTGTCCCCGGGTCTGACCGGCATGTTGTCTATGTCTGGTTCGATGCACTGACGAATTACCTCACAGGCATCGGTTTTCTCGACGACGACGAGATGTTCCGGTCTTTCTGGCCCTGTGATGCCCACCTCATCGGGAAGGATATCCTCCGATTCCATGGTGTCTACTGGCCAAGCTTTCTCATGAGTATGAAGATGGATCTTCCGAAGAAGATCGTCGCTCACGGGTGGTGGACGATCGAAGGGCAAAAGATGTCAAAATCGCTCGGTAATGTCATCGATCCGAACGAAGTCGTGAAGACCTATGGTGTTGACGAATTCAGGTTCTTTCTCTTCCGGGAGGTTCCCTTCGGGCTGGACGGAGATTTTTCCCGGAAAGCACTCGTCCACCGATTGAATGGTGACCTGGCAAATGACTTCGGAAACCTGGCAAGCCGGAGCACCAACATGATAGAAAAGTTCCTCGGCGGGAAGATCGCCAGACCCGATGCGAAGAACAGTGCCGATGAATTGGTGGTCGAGCAGATCGGCCGGTCAGTTGCTGACTATGTCCGGGAGATGGAAGCGTTCGGATACCACAAGGCACTCCAGAGCGTCTTTGACATCAGCGGGACTCTCAACCGGTACATCGATTCAGAGGCACCGTGGAAGCTCGCGAAGGAGAACGACGGGCGATTGACAACAGTCCTCTTCAACGTATGGAACGGCCTGAGGATTGCGACGATGCTTCTCTATCCCTTTATGCCATCGAAGTGTGAGCTTCTCTGGAACGCCATCGGCCTCCGAAAACCCTTGTCGGCAGTTACCTTCGATGACGAGAAGGCCTTTTACTTCACCGAAGAGCTCGGCCTCATCGGCAAGATGAAACCGCTCTTTCCGAGAATCGAAGGGTAATGATGGCATGGGCTTTACGTCTGTCCACGATATACTCGGCACAGTTCTCCGCCGGTGTAATGTCAGGGCATCAAACCTGGAAGCATACAGGATATTCGATCTCTGGACGGAGATGGTCGGAGAGGGCGTTGCCCTTCATGCGAAGCCGATAAGAATCGAAGGCAGGAAGCTTTTTGTCGAGGTCGAGGACCCCCTGTGGCTGACCCAGCTCAGGTACATGAAGCTATCCGTCCTGGCCAAGATTGAAGAAGTCCTTTCGAAACATCTCATTGACGACATCATATTCTTTCTTTCAAAAAAATAGGCCCGGGTTATACCCGGGCCTTTCCTGTCTGGTGATCCCGCCCTCTGTCAGGGCGTTACCTTTACAATGGTGATGGGTATGTGGGCCTCGACCATCATGGCCTTCATGATGAGCGTTGCATGGCGGACCTCGCCCTCGGGAACGGATGTTGCGTCAATGGTGATCGTGAAGGGAACTTCGCTGCCACCGGAGATGGTGAGGGATGAGGGAACGGTGATCCTCAGGTCCGATGGACCGATGATCTTCAACGAGTAACGGCCTGTCGACGTAAGAACATTCCGTGCCTTCCGGGTGAGTGTTATTGTGTTGCCCATGAATGGAACATAGATGCTCGGATAATTCGTGTTCCAGAGTTCGTTCTTGAGGGTGAGATAGTCACTCGCCGGAACATCGAACGTGATGCCGGGATTGAGGGCTGTGCCCAGGTCGACACGGCCTGCACCGCAGTCAAAAGGTGTGGCTGCGGTAGTTTTGTCTTCCTTGACGATCCCTGTCCGTTTGCTTGTTGTCATGAGGGCCGATTTGATCTGGCCCGGAGTCCATGAAGGACGGTACTGTCTGATGATTGCCGCAGCGCCCGCTACATGAGGAGCGGCCATGGATGTTCCCTCTATCGCCTGAAAAAGTTCTCCCGGGTTTCCTCCGGTCATATCTATTGGCTCAGGGGTATGGCCTGCGAGAATCTGAACGCCCGGGGCCGCGATGTCGGGTTTACTGATCCCGTAGGTCTGGTTGATGCCGCCGCGGGAGCTGAATGATGCCACCACGTCACCGAGGGTCTTTGCTTTGGCGCCCTTTGTGAATTTGGCGCTGATGCCGGGATTGGCGTTGATGAAATTCATGAGGCTTTCACCTGCATCATATTCGAGATGAACAGTGGGGATGAAGTGGTTGTCAACGGCAGTACCCCGCAAATAGGGATTGTACATGATCAGGCCCACTGCGCCTCCTGCCTTGACATTGTAGCTCTTTGCAACACGGTCGTTGATTCCCCGGACACAGACGACGACCTTGCCTGTCACTGATCCGGCAGAAAACTCACTCTGACAGTACTCGTCACCGAAATCGGACGCGAGGACGACCGGGGTCGCTGTGCTGATGCCGTTGGTGATTGAGGCACCTTTGAGGGTGAGCGTCTTTCTGTTTGATGACGAAAGGGTCAGGGTGCTTTCAAAGAAACGGTCCGTTGTGCTTGCGGCGACGGTTGTGGTCCATCCGCCGAGATGGTTGACCGTGTTCTCTGACGGTCCCGAATTGCCTGCCGACGTGGCAACGAAGACACCTGCGGCATAGGCATCGAGAAATGCGAAATCATCAGGGTTCTCGTACGGATCGACGAGATAGGAACCTGTTGGTCCGATGGAATAGTTGATGACGTCTACACCGTCACTGACAGCCTGGTTTATCGCTGCAACGAGATCCGAGTCCCATCCTCCACCGGGACCGAGGGCCTTGTACATGGCTACGCGGGCCCTGGGGGCGATGCCGTAAATCTGACCGATGGCATTACCCAGGATGCTCGCCTTCACGTATCCGTTTCCTGCCGCCGTACTGGCCGTATGTGTGCCGTGGCCGTCGGCATCGCGGGCTGAGTCGAACTCTCCCGGCGGAAGAGGCTCGTAGTATTTCCATGTGTCGAGAAACTCCCTCGCGCCGATCAGCTTGTTGTTACAGGTCAAGGGCGGCGAGTCGTCATTGGGGAGCTGGCAGTAACCCTGCCACTTGGCAGGTGGTGCACCGTAGGCCTTGCCCTTCGGGTCGGGATTGGAGAAGGACGGATGTTCGGGCCAGATGCCTGTGTCGATGATGCCGACTATGACCCCTTCACCGGCCTTCGATGTTCCGCCCACCTTGTTCCAGGCCGTGTTGGCCCTGATAAAGAAGGGGCTCCGTTCCGTGTCCTTCTGGCGGAAAGTGTCGGGGAAGATCCTGACCACTCCCGGTAGGCGGGAGAGGGTTCCGAGGTCATCTTTTGGAAGAATGACCGACAGGCCGCCGAGAACGACGGGATAACGGTGTATCATTCGCGCCGATGGTATCACCCGGAGGACTGATGCCTCGAAGAGATCCATCTTTTTGTTGAGATAGGAAAGATATGCCTGGCTCGAAGGGGCGCTGACGTCAAGAAAGAAATCGCCCGTAGAAGCAATGCTCGTAGCTGTCAGGCCCGGAACCGTTCCGTGATATGACGCAAGCGGAGCGTCCTCGAGTTTTACAATGACCCCCACCATCTCCCCTGCTGACAGAGCGGTGCCGGCATGAAAGAGACCGGCGCAGAGAACGATGAAGAGAGTCACGGCCACAGAGAGATGAGTGAATCTCGATTGTGATCCCATCTGGTACCCCCTTACAGAAATTGTGGATTTATTATGATAACGATAGCATGAATTTTGCCGATCATCACGAAAAATTTTTCCTTTCCCGCTGGTCCGCAGAAACCGGCACAGGGAGGCTTTTTTAGTCGTTCAGGAGGCGGCGGATATGGCTGACCATGGTCCGGAAGGGAATATCGTGGGTTTCAGCGAGGGCCCTGACGTCATCAAACTCGATGTGTGTCTTGATCACCGTGCCGTCCCTGTCGAGACCCTGCTTGACTCGGACCGGCCCGAAGGGCGTGTCCATGGTCACTGTGCTTCTGCCGAGGACTCGACGTTCTTCCCGCCGCATTCGTAGACCGAAGGTCGATGTCTCTGTCATCAGCCGTTCCATGATCCTCTCTTTCGCCGTCTCCGGTGCAATAACCGAGAAGCGCAACCCTGGCCGGCCTTTCTTCATGAAAACGGGAAAATAGAGTACATCGAGTGCACCGTCGGCCCTCAGGCGGTCGGCGACAGCACCGACATATTCTGTCTCCATATCGTCGAGATCAGTTTCGAGAACCCATACGTAGTCGTCTCCTCCGGTCTCGTCCGTCGTTGTCCCCACAAAGACCCGGAGAACATCCGGTTTTGATGCCTCGTAGGTGCCGACGCCGTAGCCTGACGAAGTGACTGTAAAGGGGGTTCTCCACCGTGGCTCAGGGACGAAATGTTTCACGATGGCCGCCCCTGTCGGTGTCACCAGTTCAAGCGGTTCATCGACAAAGATGACGGGGTATCCCTGAAGTATTTCCGTTACGGCAGGGGGCGGGTTGGGGATGATGCCGTGAGCTGTGGAAATTGTGCCCCGTCCGAAGGGTATGGCTCCACAGGACGCTTTTTCGATGCCAAGATCGTTCATGGCCTGGGAGACAGCAACTACATCGATGAGTGTATCGGCGTGCGAGAGTTCATGCAGGTGGACCGTCTCGACGGGAACCTTGTGGACCTTTGCCTCAGCCTTGGCGATGATAGCGAGCATTGCGAGTGCGTTCTCCCTGACGGCCTCCGGGGCAGGGAGGTTGGTGATGATCGACCTCATCTCCTTGAGGGAGAAGTGAAGATCGGAATGGCCGATGACGATCCTTGTTCCTTCGATGATCCCCTGGCTCTTCCGTGTGATTGTCAAAGGCGGAAGGGGGGAGGGTATCGATTTCATGAGGGCCGCAAGTCTGTCGAACGATGCCCCGGCGTCAACGAGGGCACTGATCATCATGTCACCACTGATACCGAATATGGGGTCGATGTGGAGAATTTTCATAGGCGGTTGATGAGGGTTGCGAAATAGGCGGCGCCGAAGCCGTTGTCGATATTGAAGACAGAGACGGTGGAGCACGAATTGAGCATTCCCAGAAGAGCGGCGAGCCCGCCGAAACTGGCTCCGTAACCGGTGCTCGTCGGTACTGCGATGACAGGTGTTCCCACCATTCCGGCAACGATGGAGGGAAGGGCGCCTTCCATTCCCGCCACGACGATGATTACCCGTGCCGTTCTGAGTATGTCGAGATTGTGGACGATTCTGTGAATCCCTGCAACTCCCACGTCGTAGAGCTTCTCTGTGATGTTTCCGAGGAAGGTCGATGTGACGAATGCCTCCTCGGCGACGGCGCTGTCGCTCGTTCCAGCGGAAATGATGAGGATCGTTCCTTTCCCCCGGATCGTCATGTCCGTCTTGATGGTGAAACAGCGGCTGAGGGCGTCGTAGGTGCCTTCCGGAAAGGCGGATACGAGGCCGCTCCCTTTCTCTCCCTGGTCGACGCGGGTTACGAGGACATCCTGCCCATGAGATGTTACGGCCTTGATGATCGACAGGAGCTGGTCCAGTGTCTTTCCTTCTCCGTAGACGATCTCCTGGATGCCTTTCCTCAGGGAACGATGATGGTCGATCTTTGTATGTTCCAGATCTTCGAAAGGCAGATCCTTGAGGCTCTCGAAAGCGTCGGCAGCATCGATCGTTCCGTTCTGAACATTTATAAGCAGATCGAAGATCTTGTCCCGGTGCACCTGTTCCTCCGTTTATTCGTCAGCGAGAAACGCGTTTTTTACGAGCTTCACGGTGGACCCGTCGATGCCGAGCACATCAAAACGGACCCTTCTGTTATAGGCATTCTTCTTCTTGAGGTAATAATGAGCCGTTTTGATGAGCCGTTTCTGCTTTTCCTGAGAGATTGATTCGAGTGATGTTCCGTAGGACGGCACATTCCGGAACTTTACCTCCACGAAGACCAGACAGTCGTTTTCAGAGGCGATGATATCGATCTCGCCGAAAGGGCTTCTGAAATTTCGTTCAACAAGGGCATAGCCATGCTGTTTCAGGTACGCCGCAGCCCGTTCTTCCCCTTCCTGCCCCCGGTCAACCGTTGTTCTCACAGTATTCCCTCACGCCTTTATATGTTCGTCGATGGACCGGTGTTATACCGAAACGGCTGATGGCTTTTTTGTGGTCTTCGGTGGGGTATCCCTTGTTCTTGTCGAAATGATAGGCGGGATAGAGTTCGTGGAGATGGCACATCATCGTATCTCTGACGACCTTTGCTACAATCGATGCTGATGCGATGAAGAAACACTTTCTGTCGCCCTTGATGACCGTCCGGGCAAAAGGCAGGTGATCAGGCCGGAATTTCCCGTCGATAAGGAGGAGGTCCGGTGTCATGGAGCAATCCTCAAAGGCTCTCTCCATAGACAAAAGACTCGCTTTGTGAATATTGAGTCCGTCGATTTCGTTGTGGTCCGCTATACCGATGCCGATCCGGAACGTATTCTCCCGAATCCATTCCAGAATCGTCCGTCTCGAACGGTCCGTCAGGATCTTTGAATCGTTGACGCCGTGTTTTGAACAGGGAGGTTCGCTCCAGATGACGCAGGCCGAAACGACGGGGCCCGCCAGAGGTCCTCTGCCGGCTTCATCGATTCCTCCGACGAACCCGTTCAAACGGCAGGTCATCAATCCCGCTTTTCTTTCAGCTTCGCAGCCTTGCCCCTGAGGTTTCTGAGGTAGTAGAGTTTGGCTCTTCTCACCTTGCTCTTCGTAACCACGTCGATCTTTTCAATCAAGGGCGAATGAAGGGGAAAGGTCTTCTCCACGCCGATGCCATAGGAGATCTTCCGGACCGTGAAGGTTGCCCGTGTGTTGCCGCCCCGTTTTCTGATGACGACACCTTCGAAAACCTGGATCCTTTCCTTGTCACCTTCGTAAATCTTCGTGTGGACTTTTACGTTGTCTCCGATATCGATCCCGGGCAGATCGAGCCGCATATTTTCCTTTTCAAGTAAATCAATGATCTCGTTCATCTCTCCTCCTCACTGACCAAAAATTCTGTCGAGCGTAATGCCCAGGGCCACCCTCAGGGAGAGGTGGTTATATTCGGCATCGCCCTTTATAGGGGCCAGCATTCTGTGGCACTTCTCAACCACATCATCCGTAAGCCCCCAGCCCGTTCCGAAGACAAGGATGATCGGCCTGGTGCCCGATCGGATCATCGCCTGTAATTCACGGTAACCGACTGTCTTTTCTTTTCTTTCCCGGGAAGAGGTCCCTATGAGCAAGGGTTCCTCGTCGCCGTGCTCTTCCAGCATCCGTTCCACCGTATCGACAACCTGGACCTTGTTGAGCGCACGACCACGATCCGGGTTGTATCGTGCCCCGTATCCCGATGTCCAGTGATCGATGAGGCGGCCTACGATATCCCTCTGCTTTGGAAGAGGCGTCACAATATAGCATATTTCTATTCCGAAAGTCATGCATGTTCTTGCAATATCATGGATAGCGACGTTTGTGACGCTCGTGGCCACAATCTCCCGGTTCTTGTCGTAGACGGGGTAATGGATGACGGCGAGGCTTATTTTATTCCGGGAAGTCATTGAGGATCTCTTTCAGAAGCTTTTCGTCTTCCCGGGACGGTGTAAACCGTTCCATCAGATCTGGTCTTTTGAGCATTGTTTTCCGGAGCGATTCCTTTCTTCTCCACCGGCGGATCTCTTCGTGGTTTCCCGAGAGGAGCACCGGCGGCACGCCCATATCCTCAAAGACGGGAGGGCGGGTATACTGAGGGTATTCGAGGAGGTGTTCGGAGAGGCTCTCCTCGTGCACCGACTGGTCATTGCCCATGAAACCGGGGATGAGGCGGGTGACGGCGTCGATCAGAACAAGGGCAGGGATCTCTCCTCCCGAGAGAACAAAGTCACCGACCGATATCTCTTCATCGACATACTGGAGGACCCTCTCGTCGATTCCTTCGTACCGTCCGCAGAGGAGACAGATGTGGGAGAGCCGGGAGAACCGCACAGCCGTCTCCTGATCGAAAACCCGTCCCTGAGGGGTGAGGAGAATTGACTTGACGGGGCCGGACGTCTGCTCAACATGTCTGAGGGCATTGCAGACGGGCTCGATCTTCATAACCATGCCCGGACCGCCGCCGTAGGGGGCGTCATCACATGTTTTATGGATGTCAGTGGCAAAGTCCCTGATGTTGATCGTTGTAATCTGGATGATCCCTCTGTCCACGGCCTTCCCCAAAAGGCTTTCCCTTACAGGGGAGTCGAAAATTGCCGGGAAGAGGGTAAGGACCGTAAAAATCATGATATGACAACGTCCTCCGTAAGGACAATACGAGACTGTTCCCGGTCTATCGACCGTATGAACCGGTCTGTCATGGGTACGAAGATCTCTTCCCCGTTGTGGTCGACGACGAGGATATCACTTCCCGGCTGGTGAACAATCTCTGTCACAGTCCCCGCCGCTTCGCCTCGATGGCTGACGACCGCCAGTCCCATGAGCTGAAAATCGTAATATGTTCCCTCTTCAACAGGGGGGAGGGAACCGGTTTTTACGAAGAGTTCTTTTCCGATCAGGGGCCCGGCATCGTCGATGGTCTCGATGCCCTCGAAAACGATGTAGAAGAACCCCTTCTGCCACCTGACGCGCTGAGGCCGAATCTCCGGGATGCCACCTGCGGTCGTAAAAAATGAGGTGTAGGAGAGAAAATCTTCCTGCACCTCATTGTAATACCTGAACTTTACTTCACCACGTAAGCCGTGGGTTGATACAATCTTTCCGATGGGGATGATGTCCATCATTCGATGATTTCAAGGACTGCCCTCTTTTTCACTTTGGTGGAAGCGGCGCTCAAAATTGTTCTCATGGCCCGGGCTGTTCTGCCCTGTTTGCCGATAACCTTGCCCAAATCGTCTTTTGCCACGTTCAGCTCGATGACCGAGGTTTTTTCACCTTCAATTTCGGTTACTTTCACCTGGTCAGGGTTATCGACCAACGCCTTCGCTATGAACTCGATCAGCTCTTTCAACACGATTCCACCTCCGATAGGTTATTCGGGAATATTCTTGAATATACCCTCTCTCTTAAAGATGTCCAGTACCGTTTTTGTGGGTGTAGCCCCCTTTTCATACCATGCATGTATCTTGTCCCTGTCAAGGGTCACACGGGCGGGGTTCTGCAGAGGATCATAGGACCCGACATTTTCCACTACCCTGCCGTCTCTCGGAAACCTGCTGTCTGCGACGACTATTCTGTAATACGGTTTCTTCTTCGCTCCATACCGCGATAATCTGAACTTGAGTGCCAAAATTCCACCTCCTTAACGTAGTGTAAATTGTTTCGGAAGACCCTTGAACCCTCCCTTTGAGAGTTTCTTGATCATTTTCCGGGTTTCACTATATTTTTTCAAAAGGTCGTTCACATCGTAAACCTGTGTTCCGCTTCCTTTTGCTATCCTGAGCCGCCTGCTTCCGTCAATGACCTGAGGGCTTCGCCGTTCCTTCTGGGTCATGGAGTTGATAATGGCTTCGGTCTTTTTGAGATCGTCTTCCGCTTCGGAGAAGTTGATGGCCCCTTTCAATTTGCTGAAACCGGGGATAAGACCGATGATCGACTCAAGGGAGCCCATCTTTTTCATCTGCCGTATCTGGTCCCGGAAGTCTTCGAGGGTAAACTCATCCTTCTTGAGCTTCCGTTCGAGGTCCTTGGCCTGCTTTTCATCGAAGACACCCTGGGCTTTCTCCACGAGGGAGACGATATCGCCCATACCGAGGATCCTCGATGCCATTCTTTCGGGATGAAAGGCCTCCAGAGCATCGAGCTTTTCGCCCATGCCGATGAGTTTTATCGGTTTGCCGGTTACGGCACGGATGGATATCGCTGCTCCGCCCCGTGTGTCGCCGTCGAGTTTGGTGAGGATCACGCCGTCGATAGCGAGCTTCTCATTGAATGCTGTGGCTATACCCACGGCATCCTGTCCTGTCATGGCGTCGAGCACGAGGAGGGTCTCCCGGGGCGAGAGGAAGGTCTTCTGCCGTGACAGTTCGTCCATCATCTCGTCGTTGATGTGGAGCCGGCCGGCCGTATCAACGATCAGGGTGTCAAGGTTGTTCCGCATGGCATACGTTTTTGCCTCGACACATATGGCGACGGGATCTTTTATACCCTGGGACGGAAAGACGGCAACATTGATCTGAGCCCCCAGTTTGGTGAGCTGATCGATGGCTGCCGGGCGGTAGACGTCAGAGGGAACGAGGAGGGGACGGCGCCCTTTCTTTCTGAGGTAGAGTGCGAGCTTTCCTGCCGTCGTTGTTTTTCCTGAACCCTGAAGACCGACGAGCATGACGGTCACCGGTGGTGGCCCTGCGATATCGAGGGGTTTGTCGGTCTTTCCCAGAAGCAGGCAGAGTTCATCATAGATGACCTTGGTAAATTGCTGGCCTGGGGTGATGCTCGAGAGAACCTCTTCCCCCAACACCTTCTCTTTGACCTTTTCCAGGAAGTCTTTGGCTATTTTAAAATTGACGTCCGCTTCGAGAAGGGCTACCCTGACTTCTCTCAGCGCCTCTTTAATGTTGGCCTCCGAGAGCTTGCCGTATCCCTTCAGTTTCTTAAACGTCGTCTCTAAGCGTTCCTGTAACCGTTCGAACATTCTATAAGATTAATCGATAAAGGCCCATTAGTCAACGGCAAACCATCGCCTCGGGGCCTCCGGGGAAAGGGCGGTGAAATGATCTGACGGGAAAAGCCAGGTTTCGCCTGTTAGGGGAATGCCGGTACATGTGTGAGTGCTTCAGTCTCTCCGAGGCCGAGGGCGATGTTCATATTCTGAATGGCCTGTCCTGAAGCCCCCTTAACCAGATTGTCGATGGCCGACACAATGACCACCCTGCCGTCGTCAAACGCCTTGAGTCCGATGTCGCAGTAATTCGAAAAGCGGGTGAACCGTGTGTCGGGATAGACACCTTCGTCGCATATCCTGACGAAGGGTTCATCATTATATACCGAGCGGTAAAGCTCGATAAGCTCCCCTGTTGTCCGGCCAGCCTGAAGCTTTCCGTATATTGTTGTCAGAATGCCTCTGTTGATGGGCAGAAGGTGGGGAACGAAGGTGATGCGGTTCGGGGAGCGCTTGCGGACCTCTTTCTGGATCTCCGGCTCGTGGCGGTGAACGCCGATATTGTAGGGCCTGAAGCCTTCGGAAACTTCACAGAAGAGACTGCCCACTTTTGCTTCTCTCCCGGCTCCGCTCACTCCTGACTTCGAGTCGATGAATATGTCACCTTCCATCCATCCATTCCGGATGAGAGGATACATGCCGAGAATGGCCGATGTGGGATAGCAGCCAGGATTGCCGATCAGCTTTGTCGATGCTATTTTTGTCTTGTACAGTTCAGGGAGCCCGTAGACTGAACGAGGTATCAGTTCCGGTGCCCTGTGAGGGATGTAGGCTTTCTCGTAGATGGCCGTCTCCTCAAACCTGAAATCGGCGCTGAGATCGACGATAATTGCCTTTCCGTCATAGAGTTCCCGGGCTTTGTCCATCGATGTTCCGTGAGGAAGGCAGAGGAAATAGACATCACAGGCTCCCCTGTAGTCCGTGTCCGTCCCGACCAGTTCATTGTCAAATCTTCCCTTGAGTGACGGAAAGACGGTGGAGAGCCTGGTGCCCCGGTACGTGTTCGACGTAACGAGGGTAACCGTGACATGAGGATGCCCGATAAGGGTAGAAACGAGAACGAGGCCCGTATACCCCGTGGCCCCGATGATTCCCGCGCGAAACATGGACGAATTATCTCTTTGAGAACTGGAAACTGGCGCGAGCAGCCTTTTTCCCGTATTTTTTTCGTTCTTTGGCCCTCGGATCCCTCCGGATAAGGCCCTGCTTCTTCAGTGTGCTCCTGAGGTTGGCGTTGTATTCGAGGAGCGCTTTGGCTATACCGTGACCCACTGCCCATGCCTGGGCAGGAACACCGCCGCCATACACGTTGACGAGAACGTCGAACTTGCCTGAATTGCCGGTCAGCATGAAAGGTTTGTCCACCATGAGCCTCAGCTCTTCAGCGGGAAAATAGTCATCCAATGTACGACCGTTGATGACGTAAGCCCCATCGCCCTGTTTAATCCAAACCCTTGCTACCGCAGTTTTACGCTTCCCTGTGGCGTAGTACCTTCTCTCCGGCAATTTCTCTCCTCCTTATTTCAATTCCTGAGGTTTCTGGGCCGAATGGGGATGCTGCGGGCCCTTGTACACTTTCAGTTTGGTGAGCGTCTGTCTGCCAAGACTATTCTTCGGCAACATGCCCCGCACCGCCTGGATGACCAGTTCTTCAGGTTTCTTCTCGAGGAGCGCCTTTGCCGTCAGTACTTTTAGCCCACCGGGATACCCCGTGTGCCGTTCGTACGTCTTCTGAAGCAGTTTGTTGCCCGTAAGCTTTACTTTTTCTGCGTTGACCACAACAATGAAGTCTCCTACGTCTGTATACGTAGTAAACGTCGGTTTGTGCTTTCCGCGGAGCATTGCTGCAACACGCGCGGCGAGTCTTCCCAGAACCATCCCGTCGGCATCAATAACATACCAACTCTTTTCCACACCTTCTTTTGTTGGTACAAACGTTTTCATAGTCCACACCTTTCGAAATTGTGTCGTAAATTAATCTATTAGGCCCTGAAAGTCAAGGAAATTTTGCCTCGCCGGGCCCGGGTGCGGACAAACAGGGCCATTCTGTTGACAGAGTTGGCAGCGAAAAGAGGCGACGGGAGCGGCAGGGGGAAGATAAGGGTGGCGCCGGGCGCTGTGAGACGTTTTTACCCTCTTCAGGATGGGGGAAACTTTGATTTTCAAGAGGTTGCGTGGTAATCTGTAGACGCTGCAGGGCCTGGGGTCTTCATGTGTACGCTCCGGCCATCATGAATCGTGCTGACGGAACAGAAGGGAGACGAAATGACTCGATATAAGGTTCTCGTAACTGACAACGTTGCAAAAGAAGGTGTGGCTATACTGGAAAAGGCGGGCGACATCGACCTCGATATCCGTCCGGGAATAAAGGGCGAAGAACTGAAGACGATCATCGGCGAATACGATGCCATCATATCGCGGAGCGGAACACCGATACCTGCAAATCTTCTCGAGAATCCCGGGAAACTCCGTATCATCGGCAGGGCCGGAGTCGGTGTCGACAACATTAATATCGAAGCGGCGAGTAAAAAGGGTATTGTTGTCATCAATGCCCCGACGGGAAATACCCTTGCTGCCACCGAGCTGACGATGGGGATCATGCTCGCTGCGGCGAGGAAGATCCCTCTGGCCAACGACTCACTGAAATCGGGAAAATGGGACAGAAAACGGTTCATGGGTGTTGAACTCTACAACAAGACCCTCGGGATTGTCGGTCTCGGCCGCATCGGGAGCAACGTCGCCATCAGGGCCAAGAGTTTCGGTATGAAGGTCGTCGCCTACGATCCGTTCATCAAAAAGTCGAAGGCTGATCCCCTCGGTGTTATTCTTATCGACCGGCTCGAAGACCTCTTGAAAGAGGTTGACGTCATAACGTTCCATACACCTCTGACCGCCGCAACAAAGAATATGATCACGTCCAGAGAGATCGCCCTCATGAAGGATGGTGTCATATTCGTAAACTGTGCCCGCGGTGGTATCGTAAACGAAGATGACCTCTATAAAGGACTCAAATCAGGGAAGGTCTACGCTGCCGGTGTCGATGTCTTCGAGAAGGAGCCGCCCCAGAGCGCCCGTCTTCTGGAACTGGAAAACGTTTTTGCCACTCCCCATATCGGGGCGAATACGAATGAGGGACAAAAGGCTGTTGCCGTTATCATTGCCGAACAGGTCATAAACGCTCTCCGGGGGAAGCAGTATCTCAACGCCGTCAATATTCCCTTCATGAAATCCCAGCTTCCTGAGAATATGCAACTCTACTTCAATCTTGTCGAAAAGATGGGAAGGTTGGCCGCCCAGCTTATTCAGGGACGACCGGAAAAGATCAGGGTTGTCATGGTCGGAAAGAACTTTGAGGAAGATCTTTGCGAGCGGAAATTCGATGTTCCCTTCAGTTATCAGCCTTTCACCATAGCGGGGATCAAGGGTTTTCTCGATCAGAGTCTCCGGGAGACGGTGACGTACATCAATGCGCCCTATATTGCAAAGGACAGTCATATCTCTGTCGAAGAGACGAAAACGGACCAGCATGACAAGTTCAACGACCTCGTTCAGTTCGTCGTAAAAACGGACAAAGGGGAGACGAGCGTCGCAGGAACAGTTTTTCCCGATAAGCTGGGCCGGATTGTCCTCATTGATGGATTTCATCTCGACATCATTCCCGAAGGGACCTTTCTCCACTTCAGGATATACGACAGACCTGGTGTTATAGGACGGGTTGCCACAATCCTTGGTAGCCACAACATCAATATTGCGGGAATCGGACTCTCCCGGGGCGCAGGGGGAGACGAGATCGCCTTTGTGGCAGTGGACAATCCGATCGGCCGGGCTGTGATCGACGAGATAAGGGACATCAACGGGATGATTGAGGCTGCTGTTATCGAACTGTGAACCTCCTGCAGGGGGGCTCAGACACTGTGGTCTGAAAAAGGGAGGGGTTAGCCCCGGTATACCTTGAGATTGTTGTACGGCGAACGTATATTAACGAAAGGTTCGCCCCGCACGTCCGCCTTTGGGATGGATGTGGGAACAGGGAAGGGTTATCAGGAGAAAAACGATGCCACCAAAGAAATCTCCCAAGAAAGAGAAGAAGTTAGGCAATGTGTTCCTCGAGCTGAAAGAGCGGAACGGAACAAAGCAGAAAAAGGCCAGGGGCTTTAGCTTCATCTATTTCATCCTGGCATTCATTGCCATTATCGCCATCAACAGTTTTTTCTTCCGGTCCGATGTGAAGACGATTTCGTACAGTGAATTCAAAGAGTCTGTGGCCAAGGGCAAGGTGGCCGATCTTGTTATCAGCGCCGAGTCCGTCCAGGGCAACCTTACCCATGACGATGGGAAAAAGGTCCGTTTCATGACCACGAGGGTCGACGATCCGGACCTCGTGAAAGATCTCCAGAAAAACAATGTCAAATTTTCTGGACAATACGAGAACAAGTTCCTCAATATGATTCTTTCCTGGATTCTCCCTTTTGCCCTCATGATCCTCATATGGAACCTCCTCATGCGTAAGATGGGCGGTGCGCCGTCGGGTGTTCTCAACTTTGGAAAGAGTAAAGGAAGAATCTATGGCGAAGACGAAATCAAAATCACCTTTGAAGATGTGGCCGGAGTCGATGAGGCAAAAGAGGAACTGAAGGAGATCATCGATTATCTGAGAACGCCGGAGAAGTATCTCGGGATCGGAGGAAAGATACCGAAGGGCATTCTCCTCGTCGGCCCTCCGGGAACGGGAAAGACACTCCTTGCCAAAGCTGTTGCCGGTGAAGCGAAGGCGCCGTTCTTCAGCATGAGCGGTTCGGACTTTGTAGAGATGTTTGTCGGTGTCGGTGCGTCCCGGGTGCGGGACCTCTTCGCCCAGGCCCAGGAGAAGGCTCCCTGTATTATTTTTATCGATGAACTCGATGCTCTCGGAAAGGCCAGGGGGATGAACCCCCTGTCATCGCACGACGAAAGGGAACAGACGCTCAACCAGCTCCTTGCCGAGATGGATGGTTTTGAAACGAAGGCCGGTGTGATTATCATGGCAGCGACGAACCGGCCTGAGATCCTCGATCCTGCGCTCCTGAGGCCGGGACGGTTTGATCGCCACATACTCGTGGACCGACCTGACATAAAAGGACGGGAAGAGATCCTGAAAGTCCATGCCAAAAACATCAAAACAGCAAAGGACGTTGATCTCAAGATCGTAGCCGCCAGGACCCCGGGGTTTGTGGGAGCGGATCTTGCGAACCTTGTCAATGAGGCTGCCCTCCTTGCAGCGCGTAAGGGGAGGTCGACGGCAGGTATGGAACAGTTTGAGGAGGCCATTGACAGGGTTGTGGCAGGTCTCGAAAAGCGCCAGAGGGTAATGAGCAAAAAGGAAAAGGAGATTGTCGCCTACCATGAAAGCGGACATGCTCTTATGGCCGAGTTGCTTGAAAACACCGATCCTGTCCACAAAATATCAATTATTCCGAGAGGTATTGCTGCTCTGGGCTATACGTTACAACTCCCCACCGAAGACCGGTATCTGATGACCGAGAGGGAACTCCGGGATAAGCTCTGTGTTCTGCTCGGTGGCAGGGTTGCAGAGGAGATCGTCTTCGGCGAGGCATCGACCGGTGCGCACAATGATCTTGGCCGTGCGACAGATATTGCCAAATCGATGGTCAAGGAATACGGTATGAGCCCTACGCTCGGATATGTTACCTTCGAGAAAGAGAGAAAACCCCTCTTTCTCGACGTAGGCATGGGGTCGGGAGGGAAGGATTACAGCGAGGAGACGGCCCGTGAAATCGACCGGGAAGTGAAGAACATCATCGATGCGAGCCATAATACAGTCAGGCAAACCCTGAATGAACAACGGGCTGTTCTTGACAGGCTGGCCCGGCTGCTGCTCGAAAAAGAGACCATAGAAGGTGAAGAATTGCGAAAACTTATAAAGGAGGCGGGCGAATCTCATGGAACAGAAGCAGCGGGCGAAGAAGCAGATCGATCTGATCAGTGAGTCGATCTGTGTGGAGATCCAGTGTCTTCACTGTCTTGATCTTCACAAAAAAGGGGAACTCTGTTTTTCGATCATTGAAGAGTTTATCGACGACCGGGGAAGGAGTTGTCTTTTTCGCCTGAAGGAGATGTGTCACGATCTTTTCAGAAATTCAAACTATGCTACGTACAAGGAAAAGCTTTACGATATCACCGTAGGATACACGTTCCATGAAGCGATGAAGCTCAGGGAAAACCTCTATCAGCTCGAATACTACCGTCCCCGGAGCGATGTAGCCCTGGAGGAACTGACGGAGCAGGACACCCGGATCGTCCGGGAGATGGGCACCCTTCTGAGAAAAGCGGAGAGAAAACTTCAGGAAGGGCTGAGGGAGATCATGGTGCTCTCAAAACAGCTTCTCGTCCAGTTGAAGGACCTCATGCGGCTCTATCAGGACAACTATCTTTTGCCGCGATTCCTCTATGAGAACGAGAAGCTCTGTGTGAGGGTATTTGGACGGAAAGGCCTGGACAATCTTCTTGACGATCTTTTTCACGGAGGAAGGCCGAGGCTGATTCAGAGGGCTGCGGAGAGCTATCTGTCCAGCGAGTATTACGAAAAAGCCCGGCTCCTTTTCAAGAAAGTGTGGATGAAAGACAGATCCGATGACGAAGCGCTCTTCTTTTACTATTATTCATCGGCATATCACTATTTCTACAAGAACAGGCCCACCAGAGCCCACGCCTTTGCGAAGAAGGCCTATTTTCTCACCCTCGATAATGTTCTCTGGGGCACCTTCAGAAGAAACATAGAAGGGCTTATGGCAGAGCTTGAACAGGAAGTAAAAAACCTGAAGGGATCAACCCTTTCGAAAGGAGAGTAAGGGATGCCCATCTATGAATATGAGTGCAGAAATTGCGGGGATGAATGCGAGCTTCTGATCTTCAGCAGGGACGAACCGGTGTGTCCCCACTGCGGAAGCCAGGATATGGAGAAGAAAATGTCATCCTTCGGTTTTTCCGTCGGAGGAAAGACACGATCTCAATCCTCCGGCTCGTCGGCGTCATGCTCGGGCTGTACCTCATCGAACTGCTCGTCCTGTCATTAGCAGGAAGACCTCGATGGGTTCTTTTACGATCTCCGCTGTTCTACCGAACCCGCTCCTGTGCCGTGTGCCGGCCATTCCGGTGAATACCTCTTTCCGATTTTCCCTGAGTGAAGGTCGGGGCTTTTGCATTGATGCGCCCGACTGCCCTCTGGCTGGAGGATCTTTGCTGTTCACTACTATTCTGTGGAACGGCAGACGAGAGGCACGGAAGACAAGGCAGACATGAAGGGGGAAGAGCAATCGTCGCTGATTCGCCCTGTTATAGAGGTCATCGAAAGGGAGGGACTCGTCGGGCCCGGCGACAGGATCCTCGTTGCCCTCTCCGGTGGCATTGACTCGTCCGTTCTGCTCCATGTTTTTGTGCATCTGAAGACTCGCTTCCATATCGACCTCGCCATTAGTCACGTGAACTATCAGTTAAGGGCGAACGAATCGGAGCGAGACGAAGATTTCTGCAGGAGATTGGCGAAGCTCTACGGCCTCCCGCTCCACCTGAGAAGGGTCGATACGGTGGAGGTGGCCAAGGCGAGCGGAAAATCGATCCAGCATGCTGCCAGGGATCTGCGGTATTCGTTTTTTGCCGAAACAGCCCGGCAGGAAAACTGCACGAAGATCGCTCTCGGCCACACAAAAGATGACCAGGTCGAAACATTCCTCATGAGAATGGTAAAGGGAACGGGTGTGAGGGGGCTCTCATCCATTCCTGTTCGCCGGGGCATGATCATTCGTCCGTTCCTCCATATCTCCAGGAAGGAGATTGAGCGTTATGCCCGGAGCCATGGTGTTGAATGGGTCGTTGATTCGTCAAACGCCACCACAAAATACGAACGGAATGCCATCCGCCACAGGGTAATCCCGGTCCTCGAGGAGTTGAATCCCCAGGTGAGAGACCGGATCTACCGTCTCGCGAGAGATATGGGTGAGCTGAACGATCATTTTACATCCCTGGCACAGGAATTTGTTTCTGCCAAGGTCACGAGATCCAAGGGAGCATTGACTGTTTCCGTCGATGATCTGAAAGTGCTTGACCGGGAGACGCTCTACCGTGTTCTGGCCTTTATTGCGGAAGAGGTTGTCCCTCACCTGATTCTCCTCCGGGATCATGTCCGGCTCATCATGAGCCTCGTATGGGGAGCGCGTCCCAACAGCACAATTTCCCTGCCCTCAGGGGCAATGGTGAGACGGGCCTATGATCGCCTCACATTCACGACAGAAGGAACGGGAAGGGTGGACAGCGAGCCGATCCCTCTCGGCGATGGAGAGATATGGCTCGCCGATTTTGGTGTGACACTTTCGGTGGCTGTGAAAAAGAGGGACGAGGTTACTCTCGATGAAGGCCATCTAAATGGTTTTTTCGACAACGATCGCATCACAAGGCTTACTGTTCGCCCCTTCCGTCATGGTGACCGTTTCCGGCCCCTCGGTATGAAGGGGATGGTGAAGGTGAAGGATTTTTTCATCTCCCGAAAGATTCCCCGGGAAGAGCGATACAGGACGCCGATTCTCCTGAACGGCGACGAGATCGTCTGGATCGTCGGACAGAGGATCGACGACCGGTACAAGGTGACGGACCGTACGAAGGCTGTCCTTGTCGTCACAGCCCTTCCCGCGCAATAGGACCGGTTCTCCTGCTGTTAACCTCCGCTTGATTTTGATTGACAAGGAAGGACGTATAGTGTAAACAGTATGTCCAAAAAACGCCCAAGGAGATCCCGATGCTGTCCCGAAGAGCTCAATTGTTGAAACCATCACCGACACTGGCCATTTCAGCCAAAGAAAAGGCCTTGAAAGCCCAGGGCCTTGACGTCATAGGGTTTGGCGCCGGAGAGCCCGATTTCGATACGCCGGTCCACATCAAGGAAGCGGCCATTCAGGCTATCAACGACGGTTTCACGAAGTATACGCCTGTCGGTGGCATCGATCCGCTGAAGGACGTGATTATTGAAAAATTCAGGAAGGACAACGGAATCACCTTTGCGAGAGACGAGATCATCGTGTCCTGTGGAGGAAAACATTCACTCTACAACCTCTTCCAGGCTCTTTTCGACGAAGGGGACGAGGTGATCATCCCCAGCCCTTTCTGGGTATCCTATCCTCCCATGGTCGAACTGGCCGGTGCAACACCGGTCTGCATCGAAACATATGAAAATGAAGATTATCAACTTACCCGGGCTGCCCTGGAAAAGGTTATCACCCCCCGGACCAAGGCAATTGTTCTCAATTATCCGTCCAACCCTGTCGGGTCGGTTTTTTCCCTTGATAATCTTACGGAGATTGGGAAGCTCTGTGTCGAGAAGGGTATCTACATCATCTCCGACGAGATCTATGAGAAGCTGGTCTACGGCAGCCATCGCCATACGAGCATCGCATCGATCGATCCGGCAATCAAGGAAAGAACCATCATCGCTCACGGTATCAGCAAGACCTATTCGATGACAGGCTGGCGTATTGGCTTTACAGCAGGTCCGAAACAGATCATTCAGGCCATGACGAATATCCAGAGTCAGAGTACGTCGAATCCTACATCTATCTCACAGAAGGCGGCCATCGCCGCCCTCAGCGGTCCCCAGGACTTCATCGCGTCCATGGTGACAGAGTTCGACAAACGGAGAGCATTCCTCCTCCAGGCCCTCAGAGAGATCGACGGAGTAACCTGCTATGATCCGAAAGGCGCTTTTTACGTCTTCCCGAATTTCACGTCGGTCATTGGAAAATCCTATGAAGGAAAAAAGATCGACGGGATCGGCGACTTCGCCCAGATTCTTCTCGACCATTTTCTTGTTGCCGTTGTACCTGGTGCCGAATTTGGGAAAGAGGGCTACCTCAGACTCTCCTTTGCGACGTCAATGGAGAATATCCAGAGGGGTATAGAACGGATTCAGAAGGCTGCCAGGGCTCTCCGGTAACGCCCATTCAGACGGAAAAAACAGAGCCTCCCGAGTAAGCGGGAGGCTTTTTTGCGGGAACAGAAGAGGCTCGGGGCCCTGGGGGCGGATCTTCTTTCTTCCTGCCGCAAGAAATGAATGGCATTTTTGGCCGTCCTCTGGTAAAATGAGAGCCACGGGAAGTAGCTCAGTATGGTGTAGAGCACAGCGTTCGGGACGCTGGGGCCGCAGGTTCAAATCCTGTCTTCCCGACCAAATCTCCGTCACACCAGACTCATTTTGCCCCATCGCCACTTTTTGAAACCCTGTTACGACAACGACGTCCCTATCCATCCTTTGCGTTCGCTCTTTCCGGCAGTGGTGTTGGTATCTGTGAGACAGCCGGGCTCACGTGCCGAAGAGAGGTATGGTCTTTTTTCGGGCGGAGAGGGGAAATGTTCCCGGTGAAGGCACGGGGAAGGGCGGAAGAATGGAGCGACGGGGACGGTTATTCTGGGTTATGATCGATTAAAACAAAGGGGGACAGAGTGAAGACAGTGAGCAACCGCATACGGAAATCAACGAAGGGAGCAGGTGATCTTATCGATATTACAGGTGACCTTTCGGCAATCCTGTCCGAATCAGGGCTCGATATCGGCCAGGTCACTCTCTTTGTTATCGGCTCAACGGCGGGCATCACAACATTCGAATATGAACCGGGCCTTGTGAGGGATATGAGGGAATTTTACGAGCTTCTCGCACCATCGGCGAGGCACTTCCACCACGATGACACATGGGGTGATGCCAACGGATTCAGTCATGTCAGGGCGGCAATCACAGGACCGTCGCTGGTGGTCCCCTTTGAAGGGGGACGACTCCTTCTGGGCCGGTGGCAGCAGATTGTCCTTGCCGAATTCGACAACAGGGGACGAAACCGGGAGATCGTTGTTCACGTTACGGGGGAGCTGATCGGGTAAAATAGGCCCCCGCAAAGCTCACCGATGATGCGCCGTCAGACCACTGATCATAATCGGTGATCTCTGCGGTGCAGCCCTCGAGAAGCCGAAGCTGGAGGTAGATAGGGGTGAGTCCGCAGATCCTGCGGCAGTCCTGCTCTTCCTTGATCATGGCGAAGAATTGTTCTCCGTCAACCTGTTCAACTGCCCTGAGCAGCGCCCTGTCCTTTTCCTGCGACTCGGTGAGGATAAATGAATTGACCCCTTCCTTGTCGCCGAACTGAGCACCGATGTGGGCCAGGTCGGCAGCGGATACAATAAGGCAGGGTCCGGTGCTTGACAGAACGAGTTCTTTCAGGGCAGAGACGAGCTCTTCTATCTCCCCCTCACCGGTCCTGGCGAATCCATCAATATGGGCCTGAAGTGATCCGGTCAGAATGGGGAGGATTTCGAAATCGCACTCATTGACGAACTGAAGAAGGGGGAGTTGAAGCTCTATGGAGTGTTCGGTGCGATGAGGCCATTCGTCGATATACGTTTTCAGCAGGCTGTGTCCGGCCACAAGGTCTGCCAGTTCCCGGGAAATCCGGACGGTCTCCAGGGGTGTTTCCCAGTCCCTGAGGGAGATGCTGATCATTCTGTCCATCGGACGGTGGGACGTACCGAGAATGATAATGAGTGGTTTCGGGGCTTGCCGGAGCGGGCCGTAGGTGTTTCGGTACACCCGTTTTCCCCTGTCGTAGTCGATGTGCGGAGCAAGTATTCCCGCGACGGAGACACGCTCTGTCTGAATGGTCTTCGGCGGGGGGCGGAACATCTCGTCGAGGGCGAGGAGGAGATCAATCCTTCTGGCCGGGTAACTCTTGCCGGCGAGGTAGGAAGGCCGGACGGCGAGGGCACCATAGCTTGTCTTCATCGCTGTCAACTGCCGGTCATAGCGCTCGCTCTGGAGAAAGAGATTGGAGTCGAGAACGCGCACCAATTCCTCAATCTTTTCGATGTGGACGAGATGGCCTGAAGCCCGCATGAATTCAGCCTGCATATCCCTGAGTGATCTGCTCCCGTCCATGAGGGACAGGATGTATGCCGCTTCCCGTGAGATGACAATCTGCTGATCGCTCACTCCCTCAGGATCCCGGAGAACGATAATGTCCCGTCCTTGATCGGACAATGGAATCGCTTCGATATACCTGAGACGGGGCCTCTCTTCCATGATCCCTTATATACCACACATCCCTTCTCCCACACCAGGCATCGATGAGGGGAGATGATCCACTACGTCCTGTTCAGGGGCATGGCATCCTGTAAAAACATTTGACAAAGTCATGGCAAAATTGAAGAATGGAGAAAAAAGGGGGAGAGCTTATGCACTATGCCTGGATCATTGCATTTACAGGAACGCTTGTTCTCGTTCTGTCCCACGGCTTTGGGCGGATGTCGTACTCTCTGATCCTTCCTTCCATGCGGGAGGGGCTCGCCCTGAGCTACACGCAGGTAGGACTGATTGGTACGGGAAATTTCATAGGGTATCTCTGTCTCGCCGTCCTTGGCGGATTTCTCGCGTCCCGGTTCGGCGTGAGAAGGGTCGTTTTCTATTCCCTCCTGGTTATGGGAATAAGCCTTTTTGCGACAGGGTTTTCCGATTCGTTTGTCTTTGCCTTTCTAATGCGCCTTGTAACCGGTATGGGGAACGGCGGCAGCTACGTGCCCATGATGGCTCTTCCTGCGGCCTGGTTTGTATCGAGAAAGCGGGGGCTGGCGACAGGTATCGTGACGATGGGCACAGGCACGGGCCTCTCCATAGCGGGCCTTGTCCTGCCGTACCTCATACAGGTGTACGGGGCTGACGGGTGGCGGTATGCCTGGTATGTCATGGGTGTCATCGTATTCATCCTCTCCTTTGTCTGTTACCTCTTTCTCCGTGATGATCCGCGGGAGAAAGGTGTGACCATGTACGGAGGGGTCGAGGAGAAGCGTCCTGCGGTCAAAATAACACTTTTTACGGCATGGAAGGAGATCTCGGCCGACAAGGAGATCTGGAAGCTGGGGTGCGTCTATTTCATGTTCGGATTTTCGTACATCATCTACCTCACCTTCTTCATCGCATACCTGACGAAGGAGATCGGGTTGACGCCCCAGTCTGCCGGCCGCATCTTTGCGGTGCTTGGGTTTTTCAGCATCTTCTGCGGTGTTGTCTGGGGGAGCATATCCGACGCCATCGGACGGCGATTCGGCTCGATGTTCGCATATCTTACGCTGGCAATCTCTCTCATCATATTCGCCCTCTGGAAAGATCAGGCAGGCTTCTACATCTCTGCCGTCATGTTCGGTATCACAGCCTTCTCCATACCGGTCATCATGGCTGCGGCAGCGGGGGATGCAGTAGGGGGGAAACTGGCTCCGGCAGGCCTCGGGTTCATAACGCTCTTTTTCGGCATCGGTCAGGCCCTCGGTCCCGCCATAGCAGGGTGGCTCAAGGATGAAACACAGACCTTCACGAATGCCTTTCTTCTCGCCGCCCTTGTCTCTCTCATCGGAAGTGCCGGTTCCCTCATTCTGAAAAAGAAGGGTGAGGTCTGAACCGTGGAGAGAGAATCGTCCTTTACAGTACGTGACATGCCCTTCTCCGAGAGGCCCCGGGAACGGTGCCGGCGCCTGGGTCCCGAGGCCCTTTCGCTCCAGGAGCTTCTTGCCATTGTCATGGGCCGGGGCACATCGAGGAGATCGGTCCTGACCATAGCACAGGATCTCGTCGAACGGTTTAAGAGCCTCAAGAATATCTCCTGTGCGACGGTCGAGGAACTGGCAGAGGTGAAGGGCGTCGGGCCGGCGAAGGCACTGCAGTTGAAGGCGTCGTTCGAGCTCGGGAGACGAGCGCTCGTACCTGCTTCATCGCCCTATGATCAGTATGCAGTCACCGGACCGGCGAGCATTGTTGAAGCGTTGAAAGGTGAAATGGGCGAGAAGAAGAAAGAACATTTCAAATGTATACTTCTCAACACGAGAAACGGTATTATAGCGGTGACGGATATTTCAATGGGAACGGTAAACGCCAGCATTGTCCATCCAAGGGAGGTCTTTCACGATGCCATCCGCCACAGCGCCACGTCTGTTGTGCTCGTGCACAACCATCCTTCAGGCAACCCCGAGCCTTCCCGGGAGGATCTCGCGATTACGGAGAGGCTTGTGGAAGTTGGAAGAATTGTCGGTATCGATGTTGTGGACCACGTGATCCTTGTGAGGGAAGGATATCTCAGTTTTCGGGAAAAAGGGTTGATCTAACGCGGTGCTCCCGGCACGAACCCCCGCAAAAAGGCTTTTCTTCAAGGCCGTCCGCCTTTTTCTCAAGGCCTATTTCCGCCTTGTCCATTCCGTAGAGGTCCGGGGGCGGGAGAATCTTCCTGCCACCTTCCGGAAACTGATCATCGTTTCCAATCATGCGAGTCTCTTTGACGGTATCGTGCTCTGGACATATCTCGAATACGAGAATCTGAAGATCATCGTTGACAGGACACGGGCAGGGGAATGGCTCCTGAAGCCCTTTATGCAGAACAGCTACACTGTGCAGATCGATTCGATGAACCCCTACGCCCTGAAAGGGGTTATCGATGAGGTAAACGGAGGAACGCCTCTTCTCATCTTTCCTGAAGGGAGGATAACGAGGACGGGAAGGCTCATGAAGGTCTACGAGGGTTCGGGGTTTGTGGCCTCCATGACAGGAGCCCCTGTTGTCCCGATCCATATCAAGGGCTCCTATGAGACGGTTCTTTCCCGGAAACCGAGGGGGCGAAGAATCTTCGCTCCTGTGGAAATCATTATCGGACCTGTTGAAAGGCCGGTAGACGTGAGTCATGTCGCCGCGAGAGCCCGGAAGAGAATAGCGGCGAGGCGCATATACGATATGCTCTGCCGGATCTCATACAGTGCCCACAATCAACCATCAACGCTGGCACGGGAGTTTGTGAGGGTCTGCAGGGTCAATGGAAGAAGGCCGGCCTACCGGGACATAACGAAGAAAGAAGTGACCTATTCGAAGGCCCTGACCGGTGCCTTTGCCCTCGGCCGGTGTGTGGCGAAAAATGGGGGAAAGAGGGTGGGGATACTCCTTCCCAACCTTGTGGCGACGGCAATGATCTTTTTCGGTCTCCAGCTCTTCAGGCGTTGTACTGTTCTCGTGAACTACTCCTCCGGCCCGGAGAGCATCGATTATGCCCTCCGTCTTGCCGACGTTGATCTGATCGTCACATCCAGGTCTTTTCTCGAAAGGATCAAGCTCGATGCCCGTGACCTGGGAGACCGAAAGATCCTCTTTCTCGAAGACCTTCCCTCCCGCATCGGCCTGGCGGATAGACTGGTCGCCCTCATTAGAAGCACCTTTGTTCCGGGATTACCACCGATGGAGCGGGAGGAGGAAAAGGAGACGGCGGTCGTTCTGTTCACTTCCGGTTCGGAAGGACGACCGAAGGGTGTCTGCCTTTCTCACGAGAATATCTTGGCGAATATCTGGCAATGTCTTTCCCGGGCGGACATAGGGGAAGATGATTACTTTCTCAATGCCCTCCCCATGTTTCATAGTTTCGGCCTTACCATGGGAACGATTCTGCCCCTCTTT
Source organism: uncultured Pseudomonadota bacterium (assembly GCA_964421445.1). Lineage (GTDB taxonomy): Bacteria > Desulfobacterota > Syntrophorhabdia > Syntrophorhabdales > CAYQXL01 > CAYQXL01. Next base: position 17,591 of record CAYQXL010000011.1, on the reverse strand, counting down.
GCAGGTTCGAGAACGTTTCTCTATGTGAGCCCTCTCCACTACCGGGTTGTTCCGGAGATTATATACGATCAGGAAATCACGATCTTTCTGGGAACGGGAACGTTTCTCAGAGGGTATGCCCGAAAAGCCCACCCCTATGATTTTTATGCCCTCCGGTATATCTTCGCAGGGGCTGAACCGCTGTCGGATGCGGTATTCACCATGTATTCGAGAGACTTCGGCGTGAGGATTCTCACCGGTTACGGGGCGACGGAGTGTTCTCCGGTCATCAGTCTCAATACTGCCCTTGACCATGAGTACGGAACAGTGGGGCGGGTATTGCCGGGGATGGAATACAAGATTCTCCCGGTGGAGGGCATCGGTGATTTAGGGGGACGGAAAGGGAAGCTCTATGTCAGGGGAAAGAACGTTATGACCGGTTACCTCAAAAATGAGACAGCGAATCGAAAATTTCTCATCGATGATGACGGATGGTACGATACGGGGGATATCGTTGAAGAATCGGACGAAGGTTTTCTCCGGATTGTCGGCCGGCTCAAGAGGTTTTCCAAGGTGAGCGGTGAAATGGTCTCCCTGACGGCTGTTGAGGAAGCTCTCCGCAGGGCCCTGGGGGAGCGAACCGAAGTAGCGGTGGTTGCGGTGGCCGATGAATCGAGGGGGGAGAGGCTCATCCTTGTCACCACCAGAAAAGATCTGACCCTGGGGCAGGTCCGCGAGTTCCTCAGGGCGGAGGGTATCGCTGAATTGGCCTTTCCCAGGGACCTGGTCTCTATGAGAGAACTACCGAAGCTCGGGACGGGCAAGATCGACTATATAACGCTCGGGAGAAAAGTCATCGAGGGCTCTCTGGCGGGGCCTTCATCCTGACCGCTCTCCCAGGTCGCAGGCTGAAAATCGTCAGGGGTTGTGGTATATAATTACCGCCCATGAATGTTGTCGAAGCGAAGGGACTCACCAAGGACTTTAACGGCCTCAGAGCCGTCGACGGGGTCGATTTTTCCATTACCGCCGGTGAATGCTTCGGGTTTCTCGGGCCCAACGGGGCAGGAAAGACGACGGTCATGCGGATGCTCTACTGTTTCGTAAAACCGACTGCAGGAAGGATCATGGTCTTTGACATGGATGCCGTCGAAAGACCGGGCGACATCAAAGGGCGGATAGGTGTTATGCCCCAGGAAGAGAATCTCGACATCGAACTGTCGGTTCTTCAGAACCTCGTCATATACGGGCGGTATTTCGATATCGAGAAAAAGAAGGCTGCATCCCGGGCGGCCGATCTTCTCGCCTATGTCGGTCTCTCGGAGAAATCGGATGTCAATATCAGAAACCTCTCGGGGGGGATGAAGCGAAGCCTCCTTCTTGCACGGGCCATCATCAACGAACCTGAGATTCTCATCCTCGACGAGCCGACGACAGGCCTCGATCCCCACAGCAGACTCACTGTCTGGAATACGTTGAGGGATCTCAGGGCGAAGGGGACCACACTCATCCTGACAACCCACTACATGGAAGAGGCGGAAAATCTCTGTGACAGGGTTGCGATCATGAACGAAGGGAGGATTGTTGTCATCGATTCTCCGGCCATTCTCTCTGAACGGTATGGCGGAAACCTCGAACACGTCTATCTTTCGCTGACAGGGAAGCGTCTTGAAAATTAAACGGGCGTTCCGGGTATGGCAGCGAAACTTTACCGTCTACACAAAGCTCTACCGGTCGAGCATCGTCCTCAACTTTGTCGAACCTATTCTCTACCTCATTGCCCTCGGACTGGGCCTCGGGGCTTTTATACAGGATGTCAACGGCCAGAGGTACATCGATTTCATCGCGCCCGGTATCATCGCGTCGTCGTCCATGTTTGCCGCAGCCTATGAATGCACATACGGCACGTACGTCCGGATGACCTTCCAGAGGACCTTCGACGCGATTCTTGCGACTCCGGTCAGCATCGGTGACCTCATCCTCGGCGAACTCCTCTGGGGAGCGACGAAAAGCACCCTCTACGGCACGATCATCATTATCGCCATTTCGTCCTTCGGGCTTGTATCGTCGCCTCTCGTCATCGGCATCATTCCGATCCTCTTCATTGCCGGCCTCGTCTTTTCCATGATATCGATGATCTGTACCGCTCTTGTCCCCGGCATCGACTCGTTCAACTACTTCTACACCCTTTTTCTGACGCCGATGTTTCTTTTTTCGGGGATATTCTTTCCCGTCGACGCACTCCATCCAACTTTCGCTACCATGGCATTCTTCACCCCCCTCTATCACCTGGCCATTATCTGCCGTTCCCTGGCAGCAGGATCAGGTGCCGGCGTGATGGCCGGTATCCTCTGGTTTATCGTGGCAGCAGCTCTTCTGAGTCCCCTTCCGTTCAGGCTGATGGAGCGAAAAGTCATCCGCTGAGCGTTTTTTCTTTTTCCCGAACCGCCGGTCATGGTAGAAATGAATGTGGTAAATACGGACAAGGAACAGGTACTGTCGAATGGAAAAGCTGCAGACGCTCAAGGGATTCAGGGATATTCTCGACGATGAGATGGTGCTCTTCCGCCGGATCGAAGATACGGCCCGGAAGCATCTTCTCAATCTCGGATACAGGGAAATGGAAGTCCCTGTTCTGGAAAAGACGGAACTCTTTGTCCGGTCCATCGGTGATGCGACGGACATTGTTGAAAAGGAGATGTTCACCTTCACAGATCTCGGAGGAGATTCGGTCACGCTGAGGCCTGAGGCAACGGCAGGGGTTGTGAGGGCCTATCTCCAGTCCGGTATGTATGCCCGGGAACGGTTGAGCAAGGTGTTTACGTTGGGTCCCATGTTCCGGCACGAAAAGCCCCAGAAAGGACGGTTCCGTGAATTCCATCAGATCGACGTGGAAGTCTTCGGTGCCGATGACCCTCTCGTCGATGCTGAACTGATCTGGCTGATGACAGGCATTCTCAGCGATCTTTCCGTGAAGAACTATGCTGTCGAAGTCAACAGTGTCGGCTGCCGTGAATGCAGGGAAGAGTTCCGCGGGGCTCTGGTAGCCTATTTCGAGTCGAAGAAAGACCGGTTGTGCGGCGACTGCCTCCGGCGGCTCTCGAGAAATCCCCTGAGGATCTTCGATTGCAAGGTGGCGGGATGCAACGAGGTCAGCCATGAATCACCCCTGCTCTTTGACCACCTCTGTCGGGGATGCAGCGATCATTTCGACCGGTTTCTCCGGCATCTTGATGCCTTTAACGTGATATCGACGCACAATAAGCGATTGGTGCGGGGACTTGACTATTATACCAAGACGGTTTTTGAAATCACGTCATCGGACCTTGGAGCCCAGAAGGCATTTGCTGCCGGAGGACGGTACAACAATCTCGTCGGGGAGATGGGAGGTCCGGCAACGGCCGGTTCAGGGTTTGCAATAGGTGTGGAGAGGCTTGCTCTCATCAGCTCTCCGACCGCCGCCCCTGGTGCTCCGAAGTACTTTTTTGCCTATCTTGGTGAGAGAGCCCGGACGTATATTGTGCCCTTTATCCGCTTTTTTTCTTCCCGGTCCGTACCTTTTCACTTTACATACGACGGGAAATCGTTGAAGTCGCAAATGAGATATGCCGACGGTCTCGGAGCGAAGTTTGTCCTTATTCTCGGAGATGACGAGATCGACCGCCGTGTTGTTGTCGTTCGCAATATGGATACGAAGGAGCAGAAAGAAGCTCCTCTTGATCCGGAACGGTTCGGTCAGATCCTCGAACTCTGGGACAGGTTATGATCCTTTAAAGAACCGCGTTTTAGAACAGAGGTAGGTGAAAAGGGCTGCCACGAGAAGGCGGAATACTACAAGAATGACGCCGTTGGCGCCGATTACGACAAAGATCAGCGTGTCTTCGATTATGGCATGACAGACCGAAAGAAAGAGGAGTATCAGAAAAGCCTCATGCCTCTTGACCTGTGAAGTCCTGAGGGAGTGGATGATAATGCCTGCCCCGTAGGTGAGCCCGATGATGAGCCCTGTGACAAGGGGCAGAAGACCCTGGGTGCTGATGCCGAGAAATGAGCGCTTGCCGCTTCCCATGGCGGTGACCCGTTCCTTGAGAAGTTCGTAGCCGATGCTCAGGGGAAGAATGATGCACAGAAGCGTTATCGTCAGAATCAGTGAGGACTTCAGTCCTACGAGAAGAGTTTCCATACGATATTGAGCAGTGCACCGGCGAGGAATCCGGCGACAAAACGAACGATGCAGAGGAGCCAGGCATTGACGCCGGTCTGGCGCGTGACTGCCGTCTCCACAGGGAGACTATGGGCGATTCCGAGGATGAGGGCAATGATTGTCACATCACGGGCCGGAAGGTCAAGGGGTGCTATGATCGCTATTGCTGCATAGAGATTGATGAAGAGGCCTGCGGCCAGTCCCAGGGCCGATTCGCCCGGCAGCCCGAAAAGGGCCATGAAAGGAGCGAGGATCTTTCCGAGGACAGGAAGAAAATCGGTCTGTTTGAGGAATTCAATGCCTATGTAGAACGGGACAATGACCTTCACCATCTGGAACGTAATGGCCAGTCCACGGTAAAAGCCCTGTTTCAGTGCAAGGGAGACGTGAGGCATAAAATGCCGGAAAACGGCGGTCACATTCTGCAGAGGATATTACCATTCATAGGCGACTCCAACAACGATGACGTTGATGAACGAGTCATACTTTCCCCGCGGCGCGTTGACGATGTTGTTTCTCGAATCTGCCTGATCGAAAAACGTTGCCTGATATGCGGCGGATGCCTTGAAACCATCCTTTTTGTATGATGCGCCAACGGTGAAAAGGTTTCGCGAGGCGTCAGGAATTTCAGGGGTGAGGGTCTTTTTCGGGACCGGCGTCCGGTCGTACATGTAGCCTGCCTGCATCTCGAGATTCTTGTTCCAGATGTAGTTGACCCCGAGAGCTATGCTCGGTGTATTCGTCCAGTCCTTATAAAACGACTGGACGGGGATGCCGGCAAAGTCGATGGTGTACCTGTCGAAAGAGGACCATCCGCTGTAGATAAGGTCTGCCTCAAAGGTCCAGGGGCCCAGTTTTTTGGCAATGCCCAAGGTTGCAAGCCAGGGCATGGAGAGTGTTGCCGAGGCGTCAAAATTTGGAAAGAGAGGTTTAAGCTGAGGAATGACGTAGAATTTCGCCGTGCCGTCAACATCGAGATTCGCTCCGCTCCGGAATGTCATGGCGACGGTGTACTGTTCGGGGAGTTTGACTGTTACCCCTGCGTTGTAGGAGACCGCATCGGCGTCGCCTGAAAGCTTTGCAAGTCCGTCAGGAGCAGGAGCGAGGGGAAGAGCATTTTTCATTGTGATACTGCTCTTGATGTAGGAGAGGCCGAAACCGAGGGAGACATATTCGTTCATCCTGAAGGCAACGACAGGATTTATATAGACCGTTTTCAGTTCCGCATAGATCGAATTGTATCGCCCCGGCCAGTAGGAAGGCCATTCGGAAGAGAGGCCGAAAGGTGAAAAGATTCCCAGTCCTATGGAAAGATCATCCCGCGTATATTTGGCGAAGAGGGTGGGAAGATTGTGCGTTGTTGCCTTTGCGTTATATGTGATCCCTGTGAGGCTGTCTTTGAACTTCCGTTCAGGCATGACGATAGCATCGTTGACGCTGAAACCGAATCCCTTCTGATCCGTAAGGAGAGCGGGGTTATAGAAGATGGCTGCCGGGTTGTCGAGCGACGCGGTAACCGCCATTCCCATACCCTGAGCCTTCGCGTCCTGCTGATAGACGAGAAAGGCGGCGGCAAAGGACTGGCAAGGCAGAAGCGCAATGATGATGACCAACAGAAGTTTTCTCATTTTCTACCCCTCTGACCCCGTATTATTGTCTAAAACGTTGATGTTGTATACCATTCACATGTGGAAAAAAGCAATACTCCTGAAGTTTTTTCTGGTCATTTTGTTTCAGATTATTATAGAATAAAGACAAGAGCTGTTCGATGATATTTACAGTCAATCTGAATCCCTCCCTTGATACTACGGTTGAGGTGGAAGAGCTTATCTATGATGATGCCAACGCGATCGTGGATCAGCAGAAACGTGCAGGAGGGAAGGGGCTCGTTGCGGCCCGGGTGATAAAGGAGTTAGGGGGGCAGAGCAACGCTCTCGGGCTGGCAGGCGGATACAACGGGCTCCAACTGGAAGGAAGCCTCATATCTGAAGGGTTGGTTTGTGATTTTACGCGTATCCGCGAAGAGACAAAAACAAATATTACGATTTACCAGCGGAAGAAAAAACTTCAGACCCTTCTCAGTGCCCCTGAACCGTTTATAAGTCCCCTTGAGATTGCAATGTTTTACGGGAAGATCAAGGAGATCGCCAGCGGGAGCTTCGTGATTATAAGCGGTAACCCCCCGGGGGATGTAAATGAGAATTTTTATGCCCAGCTCGTCACGGCTCTAAACGAGAAGGGGGCGAAGGTAATTCTCGATGCAGACAGAGAGGCCCTCAAGCTCGGCGTGAAGGCTGGCCCCTATCTGATCAAACCGAATATTCATGAGTTCGGGAGGCTCGTGGAGAGGAATGTGAGCGATGTTGGCGAAATCCTCGACTCTGTTGATGATCTCCTGAATACGGTCGAATATATTGTCGTCTCCCTCGGTGTGCGGGGAGCGGTAGGTCTATCGCGGGAGAGCCGTTTTCATGTGATACCGCCGAAGGTGAAGGTGAGAAGCTCCATCGGAGCGGGAGATTCTCTTGTAGGTGGCGCTGTCTTCGGGCTCAGCGAAGGTTATTCATTCGTCGATGCCGTGGCTCTCGGAGTGGCATGCGGAACGGCCTCGACGCTGAATCAGGAAAACAGTCCCTGCAGGAAAGAAGATGTCTTTGAAATTAAAAAAGATATTGTTGTCAAATATCTTTGAATTGTGTAATATGAATTAGGGATGGTTTTAATTACGCAAGAAAGGAGGTGATAGTAGATGAAGAGGCTCGTGGTGTTTTTCATAGCTATTGCTTTTCTCGCAACAGTTTCATTAGTAAGCTGTGGACCAGCGCAGGAACCGCCGAAACCGGCTCCGCCAAAGGAAGAGGCTAAACCGGCAGACAAACCGGCAGAGGCTAAACCGGCAGACAAACCTGCAGACAAACCGGCAGACAAACCGGCAGAAGCTAAACCGGCAGACAAACCGGCAGAGAAAAAGTAGGTAAGATTTAGGGGTATATCCTGAACAAGGATATACCCTAAACTTATTCGAAAAGGGGTGGAACATGAAGAAAAAATATTTGGGAATATTGTGCCTCGTCCTGGCCGTCGGCTTTATTCTGTCCGGATGCGGATGTTTTTATCAGGCCGTGAAGGGTGAAACCCCTCCGCCTCCTCCGCCGAAGGCAGCGGTGACCCCGCCTCCAGCGAAAGTGGAAGTTCCCGTCACTCCCCCTCCGCCTCCTGTCGTTGCAGGTTTGCAGGATGTTTACTTTGATTTCGACAAGTATAATATCCGGCCCGATGCTTCAAACGCCTTGAAAGCCAACACGAATTGGTTTAAGGCTAACGCAGGAAAGAAAGTCCGGATCGAAGGAAACTGTGACGAAAGAGGAACTGTTGAGTACAACCTGGCCTTAGGGCAGAGAAGGGCGGACTCGACAAAGAGCTACCTCGTTCAGCTCGGTGTCGATGGAAAAGCTCTCGAGACAGTCAGCTATGGAAAAGAGAGACCGGTGTGCACAGAGAAAAACGAGGCTTGCTGGGCAAAGAACAGACGCGCCCACTTCTTGGTACTGCCATAAATTATTGATGTCAGAGGAGGGTATGACGAATTCTGCCCTCCTTTCTTCTATCTCCTCTCCGGAAGAACTTTCACAATATCTCCCCCTGGATAGAACAAGAAGGGGGGACATTGAAACTGTATCCCGCCGGTATCCGTTCAGGATCCCTCCGTTCTATGCCAATCTGATCAGGGAAAGCGGAGACGCCGGTCCTCTCGGGCGACAGGCTATTCCCGCCATCGATGAGGTGCGCGATGACGGTGGTGGGCCCGACCCTCTCGACGAAACGTCAATCTCCGTGACCCCCATCCTCCTGAAGCGTTATCCCGGAAGAGCCGTCTTTCTCGTGTCCGCAGAGTGTGCCATGTACTGCAGATTCTGTAACAGGAAGAGGCTTGTCGGAAAGGGGTGGGATCCTTCGGACTATTACGGCAAGAGCCTCCGGGCCATCAGGGAGGATAACGGTCTCAGGGAGATCATTCTTTCGGGCGGCGATCCGCTTATACTTCCCGGCGAACGTCTTGAATATATCCTTTCAGAGCTCCGGGCAATAGAGCGGATAAAGACTGTGCGTCTCAGTACCCGTCTACCCGTCGTTTCCCCTCTTCACATTTCTGAATCCCATTTTCAGCTCCTCAGGAAATACGGCCCACTCTGGATCGTTGTCCATATCAACCATCCTCATGAGATTACGCCTGAATTCTCGATGGTTGTCCGGCGATTGAGGGAGGAAGGCCATATGCTTGTAAGCCAGACAGTCCTCTTAAGGGGGGTGAACAACTGTTCCGGGATTCTCTCCCGGCTTTTTACCGGTCTTGTGGAACGGGGTATAAAACCTTATTACCTCTTTCAGCTCGATGAGGTCCGGGGCGCACAGCATTTCAAGGTGAGTGTCGATGAGGGCGTGCGGATTATGAACGACGTCCGGATGACCGTCTCAGGCCTTGCCGTTCCCCACTACGCCATGGATATTACCGGCGGGCTGGGAAAGATCCCGCTGGGGGCATCGTTTGTGGAAAAGAGAGAGGGAAGCAGGCTTTCCGTAAGGAACGTCGCTGGCGAGAGAGGGGAATACCTGGACGACGGTTCAGGCGCCGAATGCTTTGGCTGCGGTCTTTGTGACGGATAGCAGGCCCCTGTTCCTGATGGGTTGGTCAGGGGTTTTTGTCCCGGTAAAGGCGGACAATCTGCGCTCTCAGGACAACGTTTCTTCCGACAAAAGAGAACGTCATGATCCTTGCTCCGACTGTAACGGCCGGGATGAAGGGACTACCCCTGGAAGGAGCAGTTTACTGTTTTATGTGAAGCGTTGAATTCTGTGCGGTGGGAAGGTCCGGTGAGTCCTGTTTTCGAGTCAGGAAGGCATTCGAAAGAGGGCAGACATGTACTTTACAGCGGAAAATATACTGAAAAAGAGACCGACGTAGAGAATGCCGAGCCCGATATGCTGCATGGCGAGGTTGAAATCAAGACAGGAGATGCCGAGGTATTGGAGATAATCGCAGATAAAGTAGCCTGTATTGTCCGGTACCTTGAAGAGTATACAGGTGATCCCCACAAGCTGGAGCGCTGTTTTGAGCTTTCCGGAAAAGGAGGGGTAAATCGCTATGCCCTCCATGGCGTAAAATGACCGGAGACCGTTGATGAGAAACTCCCTGCAAACGAGAATGATGGTGAGCCATAGAGGGATGAAGCGGTAATATGTGAGGGCGATGAGGACAGAGGAGACGAGCAGTTTATCAGCAATAGGATCGAGGTAGAGGCCGAGCTTTGTTTTGAGACTCATCTTGCGGGCTATGTACCCATCGAGCCCATCTGTAATACCTGCTATGATGAAGAGGATGCACGATGCGAAGATGAACTTTTCTTTTTCTGTCGCGATGAGCAGAATAATGACAGGGATAAAAAGGATTCGTATAACGCTCAGTCTGTTGGGAAGAGTCCAGAGCGGCGTTTTCTCATCTCTACCCGTCATTGTTGTCGCTTTTGAGTTTGTTGTAGTACTGTTTTACCCGTTTGATGTAATTCTTTGTCTCCTCGATGGGAGGGACTTTCATGTTGTGTTCGACAACACGCATCGGCCCTGCGTTATACCCGGCAAGGACGAGATCAATGTCGCCTTTGAAGACTTCGTGAAGAACGCGGAGGTACCCCGTGCCCCCTTTGATGTTGTCGTCAGGATCAAAAGGGTCGTCGACTTTCATCAATTTTGCTGTTCCCGGCATCAACTGCATGAGTCCCTGGGCACCCTTGGGAGAGACGGCCCCAGGGTTGAAGTTGGATTCGGCCTTCATCACTGCTTTCACAAGCAACGGGTCGACGCCGAGCAATGAAGCGTGGTGATTGATTGACTTGTCGTAGGCCACCGTACTTACCTTTCCCCGGAAGGATGTAGCTGCAGGTGCCGATTTCCTCGCTTTATCAGGGACGATAACCTGATATTTCTTGCCGACAGGCAGGATGTTTGTAAAATGCTGGACACCTGTTTCGTCGGTGAACTGGTACATGGCAGCGAGGCTGACAGCCGGGGCAATGCCGATGAAGGCTGCTATGATAACAACGAGAAACATGGATAGTATTTTCCAAAACTTTTGCATAGTTGTCAAGGCCTATGGATGCTATTATAAGGCAAGAGAGGCAGGAATGCAAAAGAGGAGGATTATTCTGTGACGGGAGATCTTTACGTCGTGGCCACACCTATCGGTAATCTGGGAGATATATCGTTCCGGGCGGCAGAAACGCTCCGGTCCGTTGATCTTGTTGTGGCGGAGAACAGATCGAGGGCGCTGAAGCTTCTCAGTCATCTCGGCATCAAAAAGCGGATAGAAACGGTTACGGCAAGGGATGAGGAGCGGAAGACGGGAATGATTGTGCGGTTTCTTTCGCAGGGCCGAAGTTGTGCCCTTATTTCCGGCGCCGGTACACCTGGAATTTCCGATCCGGGGGCCGTGGTTGTACGGGGCTGTCTCGACGCAGGGGTGGCTGTCCACCTTGTCCCTGGTCCGTCGGCCGCTTCAGGTGCCGTCTCCGTGGCGGGCCTTACGTCAGGACGATTCTTCTTCTACGGGTTTTTTCCGCAGAAAAAGATGAAAAAAAGGCGCCTCCTGAGAGAATTCTCGTCGTTTCCTTACCCCGTGGTCTTTTTTGAATCACCAGGGAGGCTGGAGGAGACATTGGTTATAATCAGGGAAGAACTGGGAGAGAGAAGGCTTGTCGTCTGCAAGGAACTGACAAAAATTCATGAAGAAGTTCTCACTGGTACGGTTTCCGACATTCTCGATATGGTGAGCAGCGATGATGACGATGTAAAGGGTGAGTATGTGATTATAGTGGAGTGCAGGGAAACAGAAGGGTGACCGTTGTTCCCTCGCCCGGGATGCTTGCTATTGTCACCGATCCTCCGTGGTCTCTCGTGATCTGGTGAACGATGAAAAGGCCGAGCCCCATACCCTTGCCCTGCGGTTTCGTCGTGTAAAAGGGCTGGAAGACTTTCCCGGCCACGTCGCCATCCATCCCGCTCCCATTGTCCCGGACGGTGCACCGGAGATGGCGCCCGGCATTGGTGAGTCTACTGTCGGGCGGCGGGGGAAGATCGATGTTGGCTGTTGTGATCTCAATCGTCCCTCCTCCTGGTGCGATTGCGTCAATCGAGTTTCTCACGATATTAATGAATATCTGGCACAATCTGGCGAGACTTCCGGGAATCAGGCTGTCTTCTGCCATACACCCCATGGCGATCGTGATATTCCTTTGTTTGTATTCGTTTCGCAGCACCCGTATGCTGTCCTCTATGGCTTTATGAACATCGACGAGTTCTTTCGTGTCTTCTTTCTGTCGCGAACTGTCAAGGAGACTTCGGACAATATCTCTCGTCCTCCGGAGTTCGGAAAAGGAGAACTCGAGATCATCCCTGAGAGGGCTTGATGGTGGGAGCTTTTCGAGGTGGTATTCGATGGTACTCATGACGCTTGCCAGGGGATTGTTCAGCTCATGGGCTATTCCTGCTGCAAGTCTCCCGACGGATGCAAGGTTCTCGCTCTGTATGAGAGCTTTTGTCCGCTCTTGAACGAGATTTTCCATATTGCTCGAGAACTGTTCCAGTTTGCTGTACGCATGGGAGTTGTCGAAAGCGAGGGCAACATTGTTGGCCAGAATAGAGAGAAGCTCCAGCTCCTCTCCCGTATAAAGCGTGCCGTCACCCTTATCTCCGAGGAAGAGGAATGCCGGGTGGCGGCGGGAATGAAAAGGGATGGAGATTCGGAAACCTTCAAACCAGAGCGGTTCACTGTCGCTGAGAAAGCGCATGTTTTCGTCAGGAGCGACAAAGGGAACCATTTCGATCCTGCAGGCGTCAAGGTGAAAGAGGGCCGAGAGCCTGTCGATGATTGTCCGCCGAATGACAGGGACGCTCTGAAGCCGCAGGATGTCGGAACTGAGGACGCGGATAGCCTTTCGGTTCTTTATGAATTGCTCTTCCAGGAGCCGTGAGATGAAATTCTGGATCCTGCCGAAGAATATGTAGACGATGGAGAATGTGGCGATCAACGCCACAGGACCGGAAAATTCCCGCCCAAAATAGCCGGGGAGAAGATATGGGACAAGTATGGTCATTCCTGTGAAGGAAGCGAGTGAAAAGAGGCAGAATGTGAAAAACGTCAGGCCCTTGCTGAGAAACACCTTCCACTCCATGATGTCGAGTCTGTATACGGCATATCCCAAAAGACACATGGGGAGGAAATCGAAATTACCGGGAGGATAGAGGTTGATTCCTCTCATGGTGATGAGGTCGAGCTGACTTATCAGCGCCGACACACCGAAGCTCAATACGATATATTTTACCCGTGTTCTCCGCAAAACGACCCTCTCGTGCCTCAGGCTCTTTATAAAGAGAAAGAGGGAAAGGCCGAAGCTGACAGAACTGAAGACAAGAAAACCATAGAAAAGAGGACCGAAATTCGCAAAATACCCAAAAAAATATTTTGTCACCCCTGTGAGGTAGAGAGGATGCTGCGAAACAGGCAGAAGGAGAATGGCAACACCGTAAAAGATTTTGACCATGGTCATCCACTGCCGGGCGTTGGTAACTTCAACGGCAAAATGGAGGTAGAGGGGTATGATGAAGGCGAGGAAGAGGTGATCGAGGCGGCTTATCGTGAGGGCTGCCGCAGCATCGTCTATAATGGTCAGTATAGCGATATCCGTATTGAGGAGGAAGCCAACGAGACATATGAGGGCCATGAGGAGATTGACCTTCGACTTCCTTGCCCGGATCAGGCCGGTGACAAAAAAGACGAGGTAGATGATGGCACTGAGAAGAGGGGGAATGCTGTAGATGGTCATCGGCCCGAAACCGGCAACGTACTACAGTTCGCGTCTGACCCTGCTCGCTTAGGCCTTCCGCTTAAGCATCGATTCGGCGACCGTGAAAAGGGCCTTTCTATAGGGGGTAGGTTCGAGGGATTCAAGTGCTCCCCGTGCTGACAGTGTGTACTCTTCCGCTTTCTTCTCGGTGTAGGAGATGCCCCCATACCGTTCGACCAGTCGCCGGACAAAGGTGAAGTCTTTGACTGTTGCCTTGTTTTTTTTGAGAATAGCGCTGATCCGTTCCTTTTCATCCCTCTCTGCGCTCCTGATGGCCCTGATCAGGGGAAGGGTTACCTTGCCCTCATTCAGGTCTGTTCCCACCCGTTTCCCGAGGACCGTATCTTTCGATGTGTAGTCGAGTATATCATCGGTGAGCTGAAATGCCATGCCCAGGGAATGGCCGAAGGTTGTGAGTGTTGATTGAAGCGCCTGGTCGGCACCGGCGAGGAGAGCTCCTACACGGCATGCTGCGGAGAAGAGAACAGCCGTCTTGTTCTGGATGATTTCAAGATATGCTTCTTCCGTCGTGTCGGCATCGGATGTATGGAGAAGTTCGAGAATCTCCCCTTCCGCCAGATTGGTGGTGGTTCTTGACATGACCCGGAGGATATCGGCATTTTCTCCTTCCACCATAAGGTCGAAGGATTTGGAGAAAAGAAAGTCACCGACAAGGACCGTCGCTTCGTTCCCCCAGATCGTGTTTGCCGTCGACGAACCCCTTCGTGTTGCAGCGTTGTCGACAACGTCATCGTGAAGAAGGGTTGAAGTGTGGATGAACTCGATGATGGCCGCATAGGAAATGTGCTGATCGCCCCTGTAGCCACAATGCTTTGCTGCGAGGATCAGGAGAACGGGCCTGATTCGTTTTCCTCCGGACTGGATGATATGATTGACGATGGTCTTGATAAAGGGAACCTTTGTTGTGACCATGTGATCAATCGCTTTTTCGAGGCTCGAGAGATCTTCCTGTATCAGTTCCAGCACGTTTTCCATAAGCAAGCCCTTACAATGAGTAGTACGAAGCTACCTCTTCTGTATACCCGCTGTTCCCAAAGATGTAAAGAGGTTTTTCAACCTTGACGCCCGAGCCGCCTTCTTTGAGAAATTCAGCGAGAAACAGGTTTGGTGCTTCCCCCGGTCGTGGATGGATAAAACGTATCCGTTTCAGCTCCAGTCTCTTTCTCCCTGCGAGAACGATCAGTTCCGCCAGCCTCCGTACGGGATAGATGAGATAAAACCTGCCTTTCTTGGGAAGGAGGCGGGAGACGATCCTGAGAAGACCGGGGAGATCGAGTGTCGACTCGTACCGGGCCATATCCCGGGACGAACTGGGGCTTTTCCGCCCCGTGCCCTTGCGGGTAAAAGGTGGATTGGAAAAGACCACGGTGAAGAGGATATCGGAGAGTTTTCTGAAGCTTCTCCGGACATCGAAATTGCGGAAGTCAAGGTCGGGATACCCGTTCAACTCCCTGTTTTTCACGGCGAGACCATAGAGGTCCTTCTGTATCTCGACGCCGACTATTCTGTTTGTGTATCCCTGCAGCCGCTTGTATATGGGAATGATGCCACACCCTGTTCCCACATCGAGGGCCGCCTCGCCTTTTTTCAGGTGAACGAACTGAGCGAGGAGAATGGCATCGATGGAAAAACGGTACCCATCTCTTTTCTGGGTAATCGTCAGCCGGTCACGGCAAAGAATATCGACAGTCTCTCCGTTTTCCTTTCCTCCATCAGGCATATTTATAGAAGACCAGGCCTGTCAGAATCTTAGGGTAGAAGAAGGTCGATTTTGGGGGCATATCCAGACTGTGATCGGCTATGACCTTTACTTCATCCACTGTTGTCGGGGGAAGGAGAAAGGCCATATCTGCCCCCTGACCATCGACCAGACTTACTGCCTCGGCGGCGTCATGGGTGAAGGAGATCTCCTCGTCTTCAATGCCGAGGACCGTTTTCAGGAGCCCTGTATGGAGGATGGTCACCCTCAGATCGGCAAGAACGGGATCTGTTTCCGGGGGCACCGGTATCGGTGCTGTCTGCCTCAGGACGAAAAATGTCTGACGGTCTTCGTGCGAATAGAGGAGATACGCCGGATCCTTCGATGCGGCTATGTAATCGATCCATCCGTCCAGGGTGAACGCCTGACGGTCCTTCTTTTCAACGGAGACCGTTGTGCCCAGGTTGTTGAGAAGGGCAGAGAGAGGCTGTTTGCTCTTCAGTGTCACCAGTCTGTGATAGGGCAGAATGACGATGCCCGGTGAGTGCATGGCGGTGAGGTAAAACGGTACGTACGGTATCCCCAGTTTTCGGGAAACATCGAGTCTATGATGGCCGTCGGCGATATACACGGTCTCGTTTTCCATGACACGAGCCAGTTCTGTTGTATCGTTATCCCCGGCTATCCTGTAGAACCGGTTTCTGATGCCATCTTCATCGATGAAGTCGTAGACAACCTCTTTGGCCGCCTTCTCAAGCGTTGCTTCAACCTTTCCGCCCCTGTCTTCGTAGAGGCCGAAGATGATGCTTGTAAATGTTCTGGTTGCCGTAAAGAGTCGCTCCCTGTCTTCCTTGGCTTTTTTTCTGGTCTGTTCGTGGGTCAGAATTCTATCCCTGTCAGGCTTGACGAGAGTGAAGAAGCCACGGCGAAAATACTGTTTCCCGTTTACGATGAAGTCTTGCTCATAGAGATAGAATGATTGAGCCGGATCGAAACGGAGTGTTTCTTCTCGTATCCAGTCATCGAGGATTTTCCTGGCATTGGAATACTGGTCGAGAAGGGGCGTGGAGACGGGAAGTTCAAGGCGTATGGCGTTGTGCAGGTCTCTCGCGTAGTAGGGTTCAACATTTGAGATGACATCGTACGGCGGGCATACGCACCGGGAGATATCCCCTACGGCCGATGCATTGTAGAGGAGTCCGTTGAATGGTTTTATAAAGGTATCGTTCATAATGGAATTTGTTACCACAGGCTGGAGGGGCTTGTCAAAACTTCTTTTCCTGTGCGGAAGGTCTTGACATGGGGCCTAAGTGTGTGGTTAAAATAACCTCGATGCCGAGGTAGCTCAGTCGGTAGAGCAGCGGACTGAAAATCCGCGTGTCACTGGTTCAATTCCGGTCCTCGGCATTCTCTCTAATCCTCCTGTTCTTCTCAATTTTATTGCGTGTTCAATAAAGATCATGGTATACCTCAAAAAGACAATTGTATACACAATTAGGCGTTGGTCCGTGCAGGCGGGCAGATGCTCACATACATAAAAGGGGATGGGTCATACTATGCGAGAGCGTGCGTACCTCATGGAGAACGATGAAGAAGAGTATCGTCTTGACATCAAGACCGACAGAAAAGCCGTGGAGAAGCAGGCTCTCTGGGCCGGCATCCAGCCGGGCATGAAGGTTGCCGATGTATGTTGCGGTTCAGGGAAGACGACATCGATCCTCTACGATCTGGTTCAACCCGGTGGGACCGCCATTGGCATTGACGGTTCAGAGAAGCGGCTGGGATACGGACGGCGGCGATACGGAAAAGAAGGGCTCGTCTTCACGAAGATGGATATTCTGGAGCCGAAGCGGGACATCGAGCCTTTTGATTTTGTGTGGGTTCGGTTCGTCCTCGAATATTATCGTTCTCAGTCATTCGAACTCGTGAAGAATTTTTCTGACATGGTTAAACCAGGCGGGGTCCTCTGCCTCGTCGATCTCGACCAGAATTGCCTCAATCATTCCGGCATGTCCGGCAGGCTCGAACGAACGCTTGTTGAGATCGTGCGGGCTGTCGAGGAGCGGGAAAACTTTGACCCCTATGCAGGCAGGCACCTTTACTCCCATTTTTACCGGCTCGGGTATCAGGAGATTGACATTCGGGTTGATGCCCACCACCTGATTTTTGGCGAGTTGAAGGATACGGACGCCTATAATTGGATGAAGAAACTCGAGGTGGCGTCAAAGCGGATAGGGTATAGCTTCCACGAATACGAAGGGGGATTCAAAGGATTTTCTGAGGAATTCTACAACTTTTTCACCGATCCCGGCCGCTTTACGTACACGCCCGTCATTTCTGTGAGGGGACGAAAGGCCGACAGACTCTTTTAGGGGAGCACGGCTGCGGCGATGGGAACGCCGAACTCTTTTTCGTAGTACCGGACAAAGGCCTGGACGATCGCTGTGTCAAAATGGCGGCCACATCCGTCTGTGAGAATCTTGAAGGCGTCTTCGAGAGGCATCGGATCGCGGTAATGCCTCTTGGCTGTTATCGCCTCAAAAACATCCGCTACCGCGAGAATCCGTGCTCCAAGGGGGATGTCGGGACCTGTGAGCCCGAGAGGATATCCTGTGCCGTCGAATTTTTCGTGGTGACATCCGGAGATGAAGGGAACTTCTTTGTAGATTCCCTCAAAATTGATCTTTTCAAGGATTTCCTGCGTCTTGGCGGCATGTTTCTTGATCTCCAGATACTCTTCGTTTGTCAGGGCTCCTGCTTTTTTCAGAATATCGTCTTTGACACCGATCTT
>CAYQXL010000010.1:8383-60179 GCA_964421445.1 uncultured Pseudomonadota bacterium | reverse complement strand
ATGGCTGAAGAACCGTGTATATTCTGTCAGATCGCGAGGCACGAAAGACCTGCCGACGTGATCTTTGAGAACGACCTCCTTGTGGCGTTTCATGATATCAGGCCCGCTGCCCCGGTCCACATCCTCATCGTTCCGAAGAAGCACATCCGTAGCATCAACGACATTCACGAAGAGGACCGCCCCATCCTGGGCGAGATGATCGTCCGGGCAAAAGAGATAGCCGCCCGTTCGGGCGTCGACCGTTCGGGGTACAAGCTTGTCTTCAATACAGAGCGGGGAGCAGGACAGGTCATCTTTCACCTCCACCTCCACCTCATCGGAGGATGGGTAAACGGGTGGAGAAAGTCCCGCTGATCCTCTGATCCTTCCTTTTGCCGGGACGACTTTCCCGTTTTCCTCATCACGATCAATCTTCCTGCTCACAGCCCCCCTCTCGTTGATTGGACGGGTGCAATGATTATATTACTTAAAGATTATTTTTCGTCGTGGCCCGCTTTCGCATGTCCCCGCGGGCCCCGTCGTGTCTGTGTGGAGTCCGGGCGTTGGTGGTGTGCCCGGGTAAGTAAAAAACTATGTTTGAGGTGAGATATGAACTGGAATAAGCTGACAATCAAAGCGCAGGAAGCTGTTTCCGATGCCCAGAAGAAAGCCGAATCGCTCCACCATCAGCAGATCGAGTGTGAACACATGCTGTTCGCCCTTGTGTCCCAGAAGGAAGGGGTGGTGAAGCCGATTCTTGATAAGCTTGGTGCCAATTCGGCGGCAATATTAAACGATCTCGAGGGTGAACTGAGAAAAATGCCCCAGGTGGAAGGATCGGGAGAGGTCTACATTTCCCAGAGGTTAAAAAAAGCCATCGACGGTGCCTTCGATGAAGCGGAACGGATGAAGGATGAATATGTAAGCACCGAACATATCCTCATCGGTATCACAAACAGCAAGGAGAGCGGTGCCCGGACAATACTCGCCACCTACGGCGTGACGAAGGACGGGATTTATGCGGTCCTGAAGGAGATCCGTGGTACACAGCGGATCACCGACCAGGCTCCTGAGGAAAAATACCAGGCTCTTCAGCGGTACTGCCGTGATCTGACGGAGGAGGCGAGGAAGGGGAAGCTCGATCCTGTTATCGGAAGGGATGAAGAGGTCCGGAGGGTTATGCAGGTCCTCTCCCGGCGGACGAAGAACAACCCTGTCATCATAGGTGAACCGGGGGTTGGCAAAACAGCGATCGTCGAGGGCCTTGCCCAGAGGATCGTCAGTGGCGATGTCCCTGAGACCCTGAAGAACAAACAGGTCCTTTCGCTCGACCTCGGCGCCATGCTTGCCGGGGCCAAATACCGCGGCGAATTCGAGGACCGGCTCAAGGCTGTTCTGAAGGAGATCGATGAAGCAGCGGGGACGGTGATCCTCTTTATTGATGAATTGCACACGATCGTAGGAGCCGGCGGCGCCCAGGGGGCCATCGACGCCTCGAATATGCTCAAGCCTGCTCTGGCCCGGGGCCAGCTCCGGTGTATCGGAGCCACGACACTCGATGAGTACCGCAAATACGTTGAGAAGGATGCGGCGCTGGAGCGGCGGTTTCAGCCTGTTGTAGTCGGCGAACCGTCTGTGGAAGAGACGATCGCCATTCTCCGGGGACTGAAGGAGAAGTATGAACTCCACCATGGTGTCCGGATCAAGGACTCTGCCCTCATTGCGGCAGCAACCCTTTCCCATCGGTATATTACGGACCGTTTTCTCCCTGACAAGGCTATCGACCTGATCGATGAGGCGGCGTCGAAGCTGAGGATGGAGATCGACAGTGTTCCGACGGAAATCGATGAGATTGACCGGAAGATCATCCAGTCCCAGATCGAGATAGAGGCGATGAAGAAGGAGAAGGATAAAGTCTCGGTGGAACGGAAGAAGAAACTGGAAGAGGAACTGAAGGAACTCCAGAGGAACGTATACGAGAAACGTCAGCACTGGGAAAGGGAAAAGACGCTCATCATCGGTATCGGAGAGATCAAGGAGCGGATAGAAAAGGCTCGGATCGAAGCGGACGATCTGGAGAGGCGGGGCGATTTCGGCAAGGTCGCTGAAATCCGGTATGGTCGTGTCGGAAATCTGGAGAAGGAACTCGCGGCGAAGAATGAGGAACTCGTCGAGCTTCAGAAGAGCTGGAAGATGTTGAAAGAAGAGGTTGACGAAGAGGATATTGCCAAGGTGGTCTCGAAATGGACCGGTATTCCCGTTTCCAAAATGCTCGAAGGGGAGATGGAGAAACTTGTCACCATGGAAGAGAGACTCCACAGAAGGGTCATTGGGCAGGATGAGGCCCTCCAGGCTGTTTCCAACACGGTCCGGCGGGCCCGGGCGGGGCTTCAGGATCCGAACAGACCTCTCGGGTCGTTTCTCTTTCTCGGGCCGACGGGTGTCGGAAAGACAGAACTGGCCAAGGCGCTGGCCGAGTTTCTCTTTGATGACGAACAGGCTGTGGTCCGGATCGATATGAGTGAATTTATGGAAAAACATTCTGTGTCCCGGCTCATCGGAGCACCGCCGGGGTATGTAGGATACGAAGAAGGAGGATATCTGACGGAAGCGATCCGGCGGAGGCCCTATTCGATCGTCCTTCTCGACGAGGTTGAAAAGGCTCATCCCGAGGTTTTCAACGTTCTCCTGCAGGTTCTCGATGACGGCCGTCTGACAGACGGGCAGGGAAGGACCGTTGATTTCAAGAATTCGGTAATCATCATGACATCAAATATTGGCAGTCAGTGGATCTCCGATCTGGGCGTGGGGGACTATGACGAGTTGAAGAAACGGGTTAATGAAGCGGTAAAGATGCATTTCAAGCCTGAATTCATCAACCGGATCGATGAGATCATCATTTTCCGCACCCTGACTGTTGACGACATCAAACGGATCGTCGAACTTCAGCTTACATTCCTCACTGCCAGGGCGAAAGAGAGGGAGATTCACCTGACATATTCAGACAAGCTGAAGGAAAAACTGGCCCTTGACGGATACGATCCGGCTTACGGTGCCCGTCCCCTCAAAAGGCTGATTCAGACGTTTATTCAGAACAGTCTTGCCCTCATGATCCTGAAGGGCGAGGTGAAAGAGGGTGATACGGTCAAAGTGGACGTGGACAGGAAGGGAGATGTCGTTTTTAAGCGGTAAATAAACCATTGGTCAGGCTTCAGGGGGGACGAACCCTCGTGAAGCCTGACGTTTTTCTTGACAACGAGGGAGAGTTGTTGCTATATAAGTCATCACTGTAGGCGCATAGCTCAGTGGGAGAGCGCTACCTTGACGCGGTAGAGGTCAGGGGTTCAATACCCCTTGCGCCTACCATTTTTTTGTCTTTTTTTCGCCGTCTGCCACCCTTCTGCAAGAACCTCCGCCGAGACAAAGGACAGGGAGTATCATCCGGCCTGATTGGCGCCGGATGGTTCGTTGATCTGCCCGAACCAGCGGGTCTCTGCTCCATTCTCTGCTCTCCGGTAATGGGATCGTGTTATACTGTCCGAAAAAGGGGTGCTTTATGATCAGACTCTCTCGTTTGTGTGCGCTCTCAATAGCTCTGTCGGTCCTGATGTCGTCGGGAGCCTACGGTCAGACCGTTTTTCTGGCGAGAAAGGCCTTGGGTGCCATCAAACGTCACACGAGCCAGAGCCAGGGGTACGATATGGCGACGGTTCTCCTTCAGGCCGATGCTGATAATGTCTACCGAACGGCTGTTGACCTCCTCGGGAACAATCCTGCGGTCCGTATTACATCGACCGACAGGACTGGACGGGCTGTTGAGTTCACGGACGGCGGCCGTACCATCAGCCTGAAAGTGAACCGCATTCAGGAGGATACGGCCCAACTGATCGTCGGATCGCCGCTCGTCCAGGGCAAGGAGAGTCCCGTCCCCGTTGTTGTGGAGAAGATAGCCCGTGTCTGCGCCCAGATGGGCGTAGCCTGTGCAGTCAGTAACGACTGAAGATCATGAAACGATGATCCGGCCGTTAACGCAGCGTTTGTCGCTGAAACCATGGGCCAGATTGAGACCGGGCTTGCCTATCCGGGGAAAATCAGAGACCAGCCGCCCCCGTTGTTGCAGATGGTGGGCAAGACGATCGGCTCATAAGGACCGTTGTTCCTGCACCATTTACGAATTCCCGTTGAGAATCGGGAGATCTCCGGCAGGGCTCCGGTCAGGAAGCCTCGTCGGGGTCCGCCCTTCGGGGCACCTTCTTTCGCAAGATGAGGGAGGAGCCTGCTCCGACCGCTGCTACAGAGGCAGAAAGGATGAATGCCGGCGTGAACGTTCCGGTTGTATCCCTGAGCCATCCGGCGACAGCAGGTCCGAGCGCCTGGCCGATCCCGAAAAAGAGGGTTATGAACCCCAGGGCAGCGGGCGCCAGTCTGCCGCCGACCGTATCTCCTATGGCTGCCGCCATGATGACCGGCACCGAGAAGGCCGTTAGGCCGAAGAGGACGGCCGATCCATAGATCCCGGCTGTGCTGTGGCAGGAAACAAGGATCAGGCTTGCGAGGGCAAGAACGATATATGCGAAAAACGTGGCGAATCTCCGACCGATGAGATCGGATATGCCTCCCCAGATAACGCCGCAGAATATGGCGAAGAAACCGAGTACGGCAAAGACACGTCCCCCTGATTCAGCGGAAAGACCAATCTCCTTCGTAAGGTACGCAATGATAAACGTGAGATAGATGATGTAGGAGAAGCCATTCATGAAATAGACGATGCCAAGTTTCCAGACCTCTTTCTCCCCCACGACAGCCTTCCATGCTGATAGGATCGTCATTATGCCCCTGTCTTTTTGGTGTTCTTCCTCCCCCCCGTACATGGTGAGGCCTTTTTCACAGGGTCTGTCCCTGAGAAAGGCATAACAGACGAATGATCCTGCAAAAACGATCAGCCCGAGAAGACACCAGGCATACCGCCATCCTTCCTGTCCGTAGGACCCGATAAAATGTGGCAGGATCAGGCCCGTTATCGACAGACCTGTCCCTGTCCCGAGGGTGACTATTCCCGTTGCGAGACCTCGCTTTCGCGCTGCGAACCATGCTGCCGGCAATGCCATCATGGGAATGTAGCTCCCGGCGTTGCCCATGCCTGTGATGAGCCTCATAAAGAAGGCGAAGGAGAAGGAATTGGACAATCCCGTAAGAAAGAGGCTGACGCCCATGACAAGAAGAGAGATGAAGAGGACTTTTCTGACCCCGAACCGTGCTGCGAGGAACCCACCGATCACTGCAAGACCGAGATATCCAATGAAATTCCCCGTTCCTATGAGGCCGATCTGCGTATAGGTGAGGGCAAGTCCGTCCTTCATGCTTCCGAGAATGATGGAATAGGACATGCGGCCAAAACCGTGGGAAAGTATGAGAACAAGCGTTCCCGTACCTGCTATGATCCATGCATAATGCATCATTCCAACCCCCTTGTTCACTCTTTTCCGCGAAAGCATATCTGTCCGTACAAAGGATTGTATCACGAGGATAACTGTTGGTCAATATATTGACTATAAACAAATCGATTATACGATTACATAATATATCTGTGGTATAATTATGACGGACGGCAAGGGCGGACAAGAGATCAGAGCGAGGGATGACGTATGGAGGGAAGAGGATTCACAAGTAGTACTTTGTCGAACGATGAAAAATTGCTTATGGCCATTGTAAGAGCCGGGGAAGCCTATAAAAGAATAGTTTCGTCGCGGTTCAAGCAATACGGCCTCTCATTTCCCCAATACAATATTCTCAGGGTACTCGATGCGTCAGAGAGCGGTGAATCGAGGATAACCAATGTAAGCCGGATCATGCTCGTTCCTGTTGCCAACATGACCGGTCTGGCAAAGCGGCTTGAGAGAAGCGGCTTTGTAGAACGGAAAGCCGATCCTTCCGATGAACGGGCTACGGTTCTTTCCATTACAGCGAAGGGAAGGGGAACACTTATGGCCATCGAGAAGGAGAGGGATGACTGTCTCTGGTCTCTGCTGAGCGGTTTTACGGCGGAGGAAAAACTCCATCTGTTTTCCCTTGTCAAGCGATTGGTGGAGCCCGGACGGTAGGGGCGGGAAGGAAAAAAAGAGATTCAGGTTCCCGCTGCCTCCCTTTCCTTGACATCAAAGGGGCGCTTGGATAGAATTAGACCTAACAAGGGGCGGACATAGTCTCTGTGCGGACCGGCACCGGTCACCACAAAAGGAGGTTTCCATGAAACGATCAGTCTTTGCTGTATCCTTCCTCGTATTTCTCTCTCTGATGATCTTTGGAGGTACCTGGGCATGGAGTGCCGGACCGAAAGGGGCGAAGGCACTTTTTTACAGTGGTGAGGGAACAACCGTCTCCAACAAGTCTCCGGCGAAACAACCATCGCGCGTCTCGTCCGAGCCTGGACCTTCTGCTGCCGCTCGCGGCCAGTACATGGGTGTTCAGTACTGGATTGACCGTCTCAGCCCTTCGGGAGAGCTGAAGCGGGCAAGTTCGTCGGCAACCTTCAGACGGGGAGACAGAATCAAGGTCTCCCTGAGGAGCAACCAGGATGGCTATCTCTATGTTATCAATGTAGGATCGACAGGTGCCTCAACGGTCCTCTTCCCTACGGAGAACGCTCAGGGGACCAACCTGGTTCTGGCGAATCAGGTACTCGAGATACCGCCAAACGGATTTTTCCGTTTCGATGAAAATCCCGGTGAGGAGATTCTCCTTGTCATGCTGTCTCCGACACCGATCGACAGCGGAGCGCCAGGTGGTGCCCCTCCAACGAGGACTGCCGAGGCCGAACAGGCACCGGCTGCTGCCCCTGCACAGGGAGCGGAGACGATGCCCCCTCCTCAGCAGGCTCCGGCAGAGGGTGTTGCCAGCCGCCCGCCGAACAGCGATCCTGTAGAGGTTGCCTATAATTCAAAGGGTATCGGTTCAAAGGGTATGGCAAGAGGCTCGAAGGATATATTCGTCGAGAATCTTAAAAATACAGCGTCGACACGAGCCTATGGCGGAAAGGACATGTACCTCGAAGAGGATCGGGGAGCCAGTCCGTCGACCTTTGTTGTCGCACCTGTTTCGGCGCTTCAGAAAGGGAACCAGTTGATTTCGCTGAAAATCAAACTCAAACACCGTTAATTTTGGGGGTAAATGAACTATGATGGGCAGAATTATGAGAAAGAGATCTCTCTCCGTGGTTGTACTGTGTGTACTGGTTGCCTTCTCTTCCATGACATTGACGGGGTGTTCGACTGATTCCTCAACGGGGGCGAACGTAGGCAAGGGCGCCGCTGGCGGCGCTGTCCTTGGCGCAATCACCGGTGCCCTTCTCAATCCAGGTAATCCATGGAAGGGAGCAGCCATTGGTGCCGCAGCCGGTGCTCTCGTCGGTGCCATTGCCGGGTTTGTCTGGGACTATACATCGAAACAGAGCAAAGACTATGCTCAGACGCAACAGGATGTTCAGTATTCGCCAAACCAGGGAGACCAGGTTACGGTTACAAAGTACAGCCTCGATCCCGGTCAGGCCCAGCCAGGTCAGCCGATCAACATCAATACGACCTATTACGTCATGACACCCGCTGCCGATTCAGAGCTGAATGTCAAAGAGGTCCGGTATGTCAAGAAATACAACCCTCAGACCAAAGCCTATGAAGAACTGGGCAGGGAAAATACCTCCGTTACCATGAAGCCCGGTACGCGGGACGGAAGTGGGAAGATCACCCTTCCGAAGGATGCCGAACCGGGGAATTATGCCCTCGGATTCGGTGTTGCGTATAAGGATAAAAAAGATGAGAAGGAAGTGCCCGTTACTATCACCAAGGCAATGGGAAAGCTGGAGGTTCACGTCGCTTCTGCTACGTCGGTGAAATGAGAAGCCGTTTTTTTATTCTCTTTATTTGTATAGCCAGTTTCTGCGCCGCAATGGGAGCGGGAGCAGTCCTGGCCCAGTCTTCACCGGTTACGGCGGCTTACGTTCAGGCGGTCAATGACCGTTTCAGGCAGAACGGAATCGGCGAAGGGTACGCCGGCCTCGATTCACGGGGGCGGATCGAGCTGTTGGGTCAGTTCGAGGATAACAGACAGGTTGACCTGGCGTTTTCCCTTGCCCAGACCGTTGTTGGTGTCCGATGGGTCTCGCCGGTGACACCGGAGAGGATCAAGGTCAAGGAATGGGAAGTGAAGCTTTCCGGTCTCTTTTCCCGGAAAGGCGGTGATCCGCAGGTCCCCGGTGCGACCGATGCACCTCCGGGCTTGATAAGACGAAAATATGCCCTTGTGGTGGGGATAGGGAAATTCATGAATCCCAAGATTACACCCCTCCAGTTTGCAGCGAGGGATGCGCAGGTTTTCCGTGATTATCTCATCGATCCGAAGCAGGGAAACTTCCCCCCCCAGAATGTTCAAATGCTCTTAGATGAACAGGCGACACGGGCGAATATAAAGCAGGCTCTCGATCTGATCCGCTCCACGGCCCAGGAAGATGACCTGGTGACACTCTTTTTCAGCAGCCACGGAACCCCACCCGACAAGTTCGGTGGTGTCCATGTAGTTACCTATGATACTCAGGTCGAGCCGCGTCATGCTGTGTGGTCCACCTCCCTTTCCGAAGACATTGTGAAGGACTTTGTCCAGAACGTAAAGGCGAAGAGACTCACAGTGATTATGGATACCTGTTTCAGCAACGGTGCCTACAAGCAAATTCCCGGTTTTCTTCCGCCGGGAGGAAAGTCTCTCATGGGCTCTGACGAGGAAGGATACGGTCTATCGGGCCAGTACATGTCGAAAAGGCTTCTCGGCGCGAAAGATATTTTCGTCGAAGAGGAGAGACCGAAAAAGCCGGCACCAGGCGCCTCGCGGGCAAAAGGCATGGCCCCGGAGCCAGAATGGGGTAAGGTCCTGATCAGTGCCAGTGATGCCGGCGAGAGGTCCTGGGAATCTGACTCTCTCCGGAATGCCTATTTTACCCGATATTTTATTATCGGTCTCCAGAGAAGTCAGGGACGGGTGAAAGACTCGTTCGCCTATGCAAAACCGATTGTCCGGACATCGGTGAAGCGGGAAAAGGGAGAGGATATCGAGCAGAATCCCCAGATGGTGACCGATCGACGGAACTGTAATTATGCTCTTTCGGCACCTGGCACAGGACGGTGAAGACCTTACGCTACCCGTTCCGGCGCAGGTGTCTTTGGTAAAAAAGGTTGGTATGTTACGATGAAGGAGGAGACGGCATGAAAGAGAAAAGCGGTTCATGGAGATTGATAACAGGTATCTGCGCCCTCATTCTGATGATGGCGTTCGTAGGATGCGAGAATAAGGTTGAGCTTCCTCAGCCGCCACCGCCTCCGCCACCGGCTGCTCCTGCAGCACAACCTGCCGGTCCTCCGGCCGGCGAAGCGCCGAAGGGAGTACCGGAAAAATCGCAGGCCCCGGCTGCCCCGGCCCCGGCTGCACCGGCGGGAGTCCCTGTGGAGGCCAAACAGAATCTCCAGCAGGGTCTTTCATATGTGTCCATAGCCCGGCAGAATCCCGGTGCTGCAAAGGAGAATTTCGAGAATGCTCTCCAGGAGTTTTCGAGGGCAGTAGAGAAGTATCCCACCTATACGGAAGCGTATGTGAACAGGGCTGTTGTCTATATGCAGCAGCGAAAATTCAACAAGGCCATGGACGACCTGAAAAAGGCGGAATCGATCAATCCCAACGACAAAAATCTCCATTATAATTTCGTGGCCTGGTATTCACTCCAGAATCAGATCGACAGGGCCCTCGACAGTCTCGACAAGACCCTCTCACTTGGTTTTAACGACTACGATGCACTGAGACTCGATCCTGATCTGAAGAACGTGAGAAAGAATCCTGAGTTCCGAAAAATATGTGAGAAGCACAAGGTGTTCCTTAACTGAAAAATATGTGAGAAGCAGACGGTTTCTCGCCTGGGTCTTGTGTACCGGGCCTTTCATCGGCTGGTAGGGGTCCTATTCCCCGCCCGGATGACGGTGTGGTCCGGCGCCTGGGGGCGCCGGTGCAAGAGCGCAATTTTTTTAGGTTTTATGCCAACTTATGGATTGACAAGGTCCTGATAAATATGTAAAGTATATGCCACGGTGGCGCTAAGGAATTAAGTTATTCTGAGTACTTGCGAGGCATCAATTGATGCCTTTTAATTTACCCTGAATACCCGGGAGAAGAGGAATGGCTACAGGGGCTCACGAACAGCACGAAATATCGGGCAATCTCGAAATGTTACGGCATAGCACGGCCCATATCATGGCCCAGGCTGTGCAGGAACTGTTTCCTGAGGCCCGGGTCGCCATCGGGCCGGCGATAGAGAATGGTTTTTATTACGATTTCGATTATGAACCAGGATTTTCCGATGAAGATCTTGTTCGAATTGAACAGCGGATGGAGGAGATCGTCAAGCGGAACCTTCCCCTGGAAAAAAGGATGGTCCCGAAGAGCGAGGCTCTCGCCTATTTCCGTGATCGTGGTGAAGTCTATAAGGTGGAACTGATCGAGAATCTTCCCGATGAGGAGGTCAGCCTCTTCAGTCAGGGCGATTTTACCGATCTCTGCCGTGGTCCCCACGTCGATTCGACGGGAAAAGCCAAGGCCTTCAAACTCCTCAGCATTGCCGGTGCGTACTGGCGGGGCGACGAAAAGAACAAGATGCTGACCCGAATATACGGGACCGCCTTCCCCGACAAGAAATCCCTGAACCTTTACCTCACGTTCCTGGAGGAAGTGAAGAAGAGGGATCACAGGAGACTTGGCAAGGAACTCGATCTTTTCAGCGTGTCTGATGAGGTCGGCGCAGGCCTGGTGATCTATCACCCGAAAGGCGCACTGGTACGGTATCTGCTCGAAGACTGGGAGCGGAAGGAGCATTTGAAAAGGGGTTATGAGTTTGTGTATGGTCCCCACATTCTCAAGCTCGATATGTGGAAGCGATCCGGTCATTTTGAGAATTACCGGGAAAATATGTATTTTACCGAGATCGATGGTGTCGAGTACGGTATCAAGCCCATGAACTGTCTCGCACACATCATGGTCTACAAGTCGACGATACGGAGCTATCGCGATCTTCCCCTGAGATATTTTGAACTGGGAACGGTCTCTCGCCACGAAAAGTCGGGTGTTCTTCACGGACTGCTGAGAGTGAGGGAATTCACCCAGGATGATGCCCATCTCTTTATCAGGCAGGACCAGCTTCACGAAGAGATAGACGGTATCATGGATTTTGTTAATGATGCCATGACCATGTTCGGTTTTGAGTATGAACTGGAAATCAGTACGAAGCCGGAAAAGTATATCGGCAGCGATGAAGACTGGGAAAGGGCGGAAACGGTACTCAAAGAGGTTCTCAACGCAAGGGGTCTCCCTTACGATATCAATGAAGGAGACGGTGCTTTCTACGGTCCGAAGATTGATGTAAAGCTGAAGGATGCAATCGGACGAAAATGGCAGTGCGCCACGATTCAGGTCGATTTTGCACTCCCTGAACGGTTTGATCTGGCCTATGTCGACAGGGATGGAAAACGAAAACGCCCTGTGATGCTCCATCGCGTTATCCTGGGAGCAATCGAACGGTTTATAGGCGTACTCATTGAGCATTACGGAGGCCGGTTTCCTCTTTGGCTTTCTCCGGTCCAGGTCGTTGTTATGACCATCACCGATGAACAGTTGGATTTTGCAGGCGAATTGACGGCCCGGCTTATGAAGGCGGGGATCAGGGCGGAACTTGACGGGAGAAATGAAAAATTAAGCCTTAAAATCCGAGAGGCTATCGTCAAGAAGGCCCCATATATGATAATCTTAGGGAAGAAAGAGGTGGAATCGGGTCTCGTCACCGTGAGGCCGAGGGATGGTGCTGAAATGAAGGATGTCGGCATAGACGATTTCATCGCGAAGGTGGAAGAGGAGACTATCTCCAGGAGGTGAGCTTTATAGCTACAAGGGACAGCGGCAATAAGGATGTTGTCAATATCAACGAGAAGATACGGGTCCGGGAGGTCCGTCTTGTTGATGACACGGGCAAGCAGGTGGGTATCGTTCCTACCTTTGAGGCGTTGAAAATGGCCCGGGAGCGTGATCTCGATCTTGTGGAAGTATCACCGAAGGCTGTTCCTCCGGTGTGCAAGATCATGGATTACGGGAAATTCAAGTACCAGGCAGCCAAAAAGGCCCAGGAAGCCAAGAAGAAACAGACTCTCATCCAGGTAAAGGAGATCAAGTTCGGACTGAAGATAGAACAACATGATCTCAAGTTTAAGATAAACCATATTCGCGAGTTCCTTAAGGATGGAGACAAAGTGAAAATCATCATCATGTTCAGGGGAAGAGAAGTTCTTCACGTGAACATGGGAGAGAAGATGGCCCAGGATATCATCGAAGCTGTTAAAGATGTGGGCGAACTGGAGCAGAAACCGAAGTTTGAAGGAAGAAACATTACGATGGTTTTGGCTCCCATGTAAAGGAGGTTGGACATGCCAAAGGTTAAAACGCACAGAGGACTGGCGAAACGGGTAAAAGTTACAGCGTCGGGCAAGATTAAGAGAAAGAAGGCGTACCACAGCCATCTGCTATCATCAAAGACACCGAAGATGAAGAGGAGACTTGCACAGGCCGATACCGTACATCCCAGCGATGTAAAGAGACTGAAATCGCTCATTCCATATCTTTAAGATATTTAGAGGAGTAGGAGTATGCCAAGGGCAAAAAGAGGATTCAAGGCACGAAGAAGAAGGAAAAAAATCCTGAAGCTTGCACGGGGAATGTATGCGAGCCGGAGTACAACATTCAGCACGGCCAAACGTGCTGTCTATAAAGCGCTGAAGCATGCCTATGCAGGAAGAAAGCAGAGAAAGCGGGATTTCCGGTCTCTCTGGATTGTAAGGATCAATGCAGCCTGCAGGGAGAGGGGTATTACGTACAGCCGGTTTATCAATGGCCTGAAAGTGGCCAACATAACGCTGAACAGAAAGATACTGGCCGATATGGCGGTCAATGATCCCCAGGCATTTCAGGCTGTTGTTCAGAAAGTCAAAGAGGTGGTCGTACAGTAAGGGTGAGCCGTGGACATAAAAGAGTTAAAGGATATTGTCGACCGCGAACTCGCCTCCATTAAGAATCGTGACGATCTCATCGGAAAGAAGACCTATCTTCTCGGGAGAAAGGGGCTTTTTTCCGAATATATCGAAAAGATCAAGCTTCTTGAGAAAGAAGACCGCAAGACTTTTGGCGGCGAGATAAACCGGCTTAAGCTCTACGCCGAAGAAAGCCTCAACAATCTGAAGGACACTCTCGACCGGGCAGAGAGGGAAGAGAAGGAGAGGGCACTCCGGATCGATGTGACACTTCCGGGGAAAATGCCTCTCGTCGGAAGGTCCCATCCTATTGCCCAGACGCTCAGGGAGATGGTGAGAATCTTCTCATCCCTCGGTTTTTCTGTTGCCGAAGGGCCGGATATCGAATCGGATTTTTACAATTTTGAAGCACTCAACATCCCCGGTGACCATCCTGCCAGGGATATGCAGGATACGTTTTACATTAAACCTGGTATCGTGCTTCGAACACATACGTCGCCTGTCCAGATCAGGGTGATGGAGTCCCAGCTTCCCCCTGTGAGGATCATAGCACCGGGGGCTGTATACCGCTGTGACCATGACGTATCACATACACCCATGTTCCACCAGGTTGAAGGACTCATGATTGATCGGGGCGTGAGGTTTTCCGATCTGAAAGGTATGTTGAGCGCATTTGCCCAGGATATGTTCGGAACGGAAACCAAAGTCCGTTTCAGGCCAAGCTATTTCCCTTTCACCGAGCCATCTGCCGAGGTCGATATCGGATGTGTTATCTGTCGAGGCGAGGGGTGCCGGGTGTGCAAAAACACGGGGTGGCTTGAGATTCTCGGATCAGGAATGGTTCATCCGCAGGTTCTGAGAAATGTGGGATATGATCCGGAAGAGGTTTCAGGATTCGCTTTCGGTATGGGTGTGGAGCGGATCGCCATGCTGAAATTTGGAATTGACGACATCCGGATGTTTTTCCAGAATGATGTTAGATTTCTATCTCAATTTTGAGGAATAATCGTGCGAGTTCCCCTTGAGTGGTTAAAGGAGTTTGTAGTTTTCGATCTCGGACCCGAGGAGTTGGCGAGAAAGCTAACGATGCGCGGACTTGAAGTGGAGGCCGTCGAAGAGATACGTCCCGCTTTTACCGGTGTTGTTGTAGGGCGAATTCTCGATATCGAAAAACATCCTGATGCATCGCATCTTTCTCTCTGTCAGGTCGACGGGGGCGGGGACCCCGTGCCCGTTGTCTGCGGTGCTTCGAATATTCATAAGGGAGATTATGTCCCTCTGGCAATACCTGGCGCCGTGGTGAGCGACGTTGGCATCAGTAAACAGAAGATCAGGGGTGTCGAATCTTACGGAATGCTCTGTTCGGAACGGGAGCTCGGTCTTTCTGACGATCACAGCGGGATCTTCATTCTCCCCTCCGGTCTCAATCCCGGTGACGGGCTTGATCGTGCCCTCGGTGTCAATGATGTTGTCTTCGACATCAACGTATCACCTAACAGGGGAGATCTCCTCTCAATTCTGGGAATGGCCCGGGAGGTGGCGAGTGCCACAGGGTCGGAAGTCAAGCTTCCTCCTGTTCTCTTTCAAAGGGAAGCGGAAGGAAATATCGGCGGTTTTCTGAAACTGAAGGTCCAGGATCAGACGGCATGTCCGAGGTACGTTCTCAGGATGATACGGAATCTTTCGATCACGCCTTCACCTTTCTGGATGAGGCAACGGATCATCAAGAGCGGCATGAGGCCTATCAACCTTATCGTTGATGTGACGAACTATGTGATGCTTGAATTGGGACAACCCCTCCACGCTTTTGACAGTGACACGCTTCGCGGCGGTATGATTGAGGTGAGGCTTGCAGGCGATGACAATCTCTTCCGGACACTCGATGGGGCAGACCGGGCAATGGAAGCTGCGGACCTTCTTATCTGCGATGCCACGGGACCGGTTGCCATCGCAGGAATCATGGGGGGAGAGAATTCTGAGATCACTGAAACAACAACCAATGTAGCCCTGGAAAGCGCCTTTTTCAATCCTCTGTTCGTCAGGAGATGTGCCAGGCGGCTCGGGATAAAGTCTGAAGCCTCTCTCCGGTTTGAAAAGGGGATCGACATAGAAAACGTCGAGTTTGCCTCCCGGAGGGCCCTCGCTTTGATTGAGAATTATTCCGGAGGGACGGTGGTCGGAGGGAAGGAGGAGTTTTTTGTCGAGCCCGAAAGGACCCGTGTCTCTGTCCGGTTTGCCGGTATATCGGATTTCCTTGGAATTGCGATAGAACGGGACGTGGTGACCGAAGGACTCAGATCCCTCGGATTCGGCATTGAAAAGGAGGATGATTCGGGGTTGGAGACGGTTGTTCCCCTCTTCCGGCACGATATCGTCGAAAAGGCAGACATAATAGAGGAAGTAGCCCGGACATTCGGGTACGATTATATTCCGGCGACAATGCCCTGCATAGGCCTTCAGGCCCAGAAGGAGGACAGGAAGGAGACGCTGCTCACGAGGGTTAAAGATGCCTTTCGGGCATCAGGGTTCATGGAGGCGATCAATTTCGCCTTTTTCACGGTGAAGGATATCGAGAATTTTCACTTTGCTCCTGCCGATATCCGCAATTCCCATGTTTCCATTCTTAACCCCATCTCCAGGGAATATGAGGTGATGCGGACGTTCATCTCGGCAAACCTTCTGAAGAATGTCGCCTACAATCTTAACAGAGGGGAACGGAATCTCAGGCTTTTCGAATACGGGAAGGTTTTCTTTGAGACGACAGGCGGAATGCCCCTTGAAAAACAGGCCATCGCATTTTTCCTGACCGGACAGGAAAGGGAGTTTTTCTGGAGGGATCAGATGAAGGAATATGACTTCTTCGACGCCAAAGGCGTTGTTGATACAGCCTTCTCTGTGATTGGCCTTTCAGCGGTCTGGGAAGAGAGCACAGAACCCTTTCTGGTGAAGGGAAGGGCTGCGGATATCTATGTCGATGGCAGCAAGATCGGCTGGGTCGGAGAGTTGTCGCCTGATATCCTGAATCTTTACGGAATAGATCAAAAGGTTCTGGGCGGCGATTTCTTTTTTGATCCTCTTGTCCAGAAAGGTATTCTGGATGTAAAATATCGTCAGATTTCACGGTATCCTGCAGTGGTGAGGGATTTTGCCTTTTTCATTGAAGACTCAATCAGGGTCTCTGATGTTATGAGCCGGATTTACGAGATCTCGCCGCTGATCGTGTCAGTTGATGTGTTTGATATGTTCAAGAAAGACAGAAGAAGCGTTGCCTTTAGGGTTGTCTTTCAGTCGTTTGAGGAAACATTGAAAGAAGAACAGATTACTGGTATTCAGGATATGATTATCACGGAACTCACGCGGACTGATGGTATTACGCTGAGGACCTAAGGAGGGAATGAGAGATGACCAAGATGGATATCGTCACCAACCTGTACGAGAAGCTTGGGTTTTCAAAGAGAGAGTGCGCCCACATCGTCGACACATTTTTCAATATATTGAAGACAACACTCGCCAAGGGTGAGAATGTAAAGATTTCCGGTTTCGGTAATTTCATCGTCAAAGAAAAGAATGCTCGCCGCGGACGGAATCCCCAGACCGGTTCGGAGATAGAGATATCGAAGAGACGGGTTCTCAACTTCAGAATCAGCCAGGTGCTCAAGGATGCAATAAACGACAAATAGCCTGATGGCCGAGAAAATCCCTGAAAGGATGTTTTTTAGGATCAAGGAAGTATGTGATATTACAGGGATAAAGCCTTACGTACTCCGGTACTGGGAACAGGAATTCAAAGACATCAGGCCTACAAAGAGCGCCAAAGGCCAGCGTCTCTATAAGCGGAAGGATGTAGAGACAATTATCACAATCAAAAAACTACTCTATGAAAAGAAATTCACCATCGACGGGGCCCGTCAGTACATGACGAGCCATCGCCGTCTCATACACGAAATCCGTCAGGATCTCGCTGAAATTATGGATATGCTCGAAAAAGGAGGAGAATGATGCGGTTTATCGGACTGGTAATTGCGGTTTTTCTGTTCGCATCCTGCGGGTCGGGGCCTGTCTATATGGCCAAGACGGAAGCGGAAGGGGTAAAGGCGACATACAGCGACAAGGCGCTTCAGGATGCCTACGGACAACACCGGGC
The DNA here is from genome assembly GCA_964421445.1 of uncultured Pseudomonadota bacterium. Classification (GTDB taxonomy): domain Bacteria; phylum Desulfobacterota; class Syntrophorhabdia; order Syntrophorhabdales; family CAYQXL01; genus CAYQXL01. Next base: position 42,956 of record CAYQXL010000010.1, on the reverse strand, counting down.
CCTGCTCAGGGATATCTATGCACGGTTCGTGGCGGCGAAGGTTGATCCTTACAAGGAAGGAATCGGCTTTACAACCATCCGCGAGACAAAGGGTCAGGGACAGGTGTACCTCATGGTCCTTCTGAGGCCGGCGGATCTGGTCTTTGATGAAGGAAAGACAAAGCCCCAGGAGAGGCTGTCGGCGGTCCTCAGCCAGGGTTTTGACAGGTATCTCACCTATATGAAGAAGGACGACGTGAATTTTCCCGACATCAGCGGTCTCGCCTTCGGACTCTACTGGCCTGTACGGGATTTTTCCCAGTGCGACACGTATGGTGGTTTCATAGAATACGCGATCGTCTATATCCCCAAAGCAGACCTTTTTGCCATCAAGAATGGTGTCCGTACATTTCAGGAGGTCGCAGAAAACGCAGAGGTCCACGTGAGCCTTGAACTGAAGCCCGCTCAGAGTGTGAAACCGGTTTTCTAGTTCCGGAAGAAGTTAGCCTCCGTCGATAGGACGGAGGCTAACTCTTCTTGACGAGGATGATTCCGACGATCGTGAGGATGATTCCGACGATTCTCTGGAATGAGAGCCCTTCTTTCAGGATGAAGGCGCTCAGGATCGCTGTTATCAGGGGATAGGCCGCTGCGATAGGCACAATTTTCGACAGATTGCCTGACTTGAGAACATAGTAATAGGTCCACATGGCAACGAGGCCTGCCATGATTCCGCTGACGGAAAAGAGAAGGATATTCTTCAGAGACATTGTTGTCACTTCGTGCATTCTCCCTGTCGAGAAAAAAACAATCACAAGGACAAGGGTAACGGCGAGACTCCTGACCAGGAGGCCGGCCAGTGGCTCTACGTCTCTCAGGCCGAGCTTTTCGAAGAGCGGTGTGCTTCCCCAGAGTACCATCGTTGCTACGAGGAGAAAGACGGTAAAGAAATCCTGTTGATTCATACCTCAATGCCTCCGGAGGTTTTGAAGTCGATGTCCGGGAAAGGGGCAGGGATGAAAGACAGGACGAAGATAAGGAGAATGGCAAGTGCGATGATCAGCCGTCCCTTATCGAGGGCCGATTCAGAGTCAAGAGGCTCAGGATGGCGCATGCCGAAGACGAAAAGAAGAATGAGAAGTACGAGCCATCCGGGATAGTAGAAGACGGTAAGAAGTCCGACCGAAAGAATCGTTGCTCCGAATATATATCTGCTCTGTCTCCCGAAAACAGCGTATACGACGTGGCCGCCGTCCAGTTGACCTGCAGGCAGGAGGTTAAATGCCGTAATGAAGAGGCCGACCCATCCGGCGTAAGCCAGGGGATGGAGGACGAGATCGTACCCTTCCGGAATTGGTCCGACGAGGATCTTCTGAAGTATGACGAAGAGGAGGGGATCGCCGAGGCGAAAGAGAGGTTCTGTGGCCGTAATCATTTCCACCGACGAGAGCCGAATCCCTATGACGATGAAGGGAAGGGAGAAGAGAAAACCGGCAATAGGACCTGCTGCTCCCGTGTCGAAAAGAGCCTTTCGGGTGGTGACCAGGCCCTTCATTTTTATGACCGCACCCAGTGTGCCGAAGGGGGGGAGGGGAAAGGGAATGAAGTAGGGGAGGCTTGCGGGGATTCCGTGGTGTCTGCTCATCACATAGTGTCCCATTTCATGGGCAACGAGTATCGTCATCAGGGCGAGGCAATACTGAAGACCTCCTGTGAGATACGTCGATCCTACGGTGAGCAGAAAGAGGAGTGCATTGAGGAACTTCATGGGGCCAGAAGGGTCCGTTCGATCAATACCCGGTCGTTTGCCGCGCCTGTCTTAATCGCCTTGTCGACGTCAGCAAGACGGAGATACAGTTCTATCAGGTCAGAGGATGAAATCTTTTGGCTGACCTGGTAGAGCTTGAATGCCGGATAGGGCTTCTGATAGGTGAGGTAATTTTTTCTCTCCCTCGGTTTTGGGTCCAGGTCTTCCCGGGCGGAAGGGAGGATTTTCTGAAATATGCCATAGGGTAGTGGAGGCCCGCCAGGTGCGAGGTCCTTTGCGTGGAGCAATAGTCTGACCTGACGGAGCAGATAGCCCTGGACGGCGAGTATGTGCATGCCGCTTTTCAGGAGGGCGTCAAGGAGGGCTGCCGTCTTTTTCCGGTCTTTCGCTGCGAACGCCTCGAAAAGGGTGTAAAGTCTGTCTTCATGGCTGTCGGATATGACTGCCTGAATGTCTTTTGAATCGATCCGCTCCCTTTTTCCCACATAGCTTATGAGCTTCTCCAGCTCCAGACCGACTGTTGACTCATCATGGATACGGGTCTGAAAAAGAGCAAAAGCCTTATCGGTCATCTGCTTGCCATGGCGCCTGGCGATTCTCAGGACCACCTGGCGAAGCCGATCCTCCCGTATCTTCTCTTTCTCTGCGAAGGTCTTTCCTTCCCTGATAACGGTCAGTGTATGCTCGATGGCGAACGACGGGGGCGGGTCTGCGGATGTATGAATGATCACGCCCGTCCTTTCGAGGATTGTCCTTATGTGGCCCGCCAGTTCATCGACCACTTTCCAGTCGGGCTGAACGATGACGAGCACAACATGAGGTTTGGGAAAGAGGGCAGACGCTTCGTCGGTAATCTTTGTTCGCAGGTCTTCCTCCACGATCCACAGAAGCTCATTGTCGTCGCCGTATGCCTCGTCAGCGGCGTACCGGACATCTGTCGTCATGGTGGCCTGACTTCCCTTGAGTAGTGAGAGTCTGTTCATGGAAAGCTAAGAATACTATAGGCGGCAGGTCTTTTCAACCTTGTCCTATACTTCGGGATGAGGTTTTCTCCCTGTTTTCAGATAGTGAAAATAGTCGGCTATGATGGTCCCGTGATCAAAGGCGATCGTCTCTGGAAGGGAGGTCTTTGTGAACACATCTGCCTGTGCGGCATCATCGCGGCCCTCGAGGTGGCCGGAGCCGTCGGCGATGAAGACGACGGTGACCGTATGGAAGCGGGGATCTCGGGCGGGACTCGAATAGACATAGAATTGTTCGAGCAGGCGGACGGAGAGTGAGGTCTCTTCCGCTGCCTCACGGACAGCCGCTCTTTCCACCGATTCACCTACATCGACAAAACCTCCCGGAAGAGCCCACCCTGGCGGAGGATTTTTCCGTTTGACAAGGACGATGCCACTCTTGTAACGGATGATGAGATCAACGGTGAGAAGGGGTGTTGTGATCGGCGGACGTCCTGTCATGATTGAGCCTCCACGTTCGGTAAACCGGATAATACGATGTTTACAAGGATATACCACCTATGATATAGAGTGTGCAACAATGAAGCCTGATCTGATTATTGACAGCCATTCCCATTGGGGTCCGTCGATCACCCTCGGAATCGATGTCACCACCGCCGAGCTTCGCCGTCAGCAGGAGGCTGCGGGAATAGCGTACGTCGTCATCATACCCTTTCCCTCCACGGCGATCGCCGACAACGGGGTAAATGTAAGAATACGGGAGGAAGCGGAAAGAGTCGGAAGCTTTGTTCCCTATCATTACATACGGGAGAATTACGATGCCGATGGATTCGATCCGATCCCTCACGGCTATTTCGGGGGAAAATGGCACTGGATGAGAGGTTGGCAGGATTCAGCGTCAAGCTACCCTGTCCTCGAAGACAAGGCTCTCCCCCTTCTTGTCCAGAAGATCATGGATACAGGAAAACCGGTCATCTTTGAGGAAGAGCTCGATTTTACGCGACGTTTTGTCGAGATGTTTCCCGGTGTGCCCCTGATTATTCCCCATCTCGGTCTTCTGGGAGGACGGCCTGCTGACTTTCTGAAAGCCTTCAGGGATGCAGAAAACGTTTACTTCGACACAGCCCTCGGACCTGTTGACATGATCGGACGCTTCGTAAAGACCATAGGGCCTGAAAGGGTTCTCTTTGGCTCTGATGTGCCCTTTGGTACGATGGAGTCAGAACTCAGGAAGGTGATGGCGCTCCCGCTGACGGACAGGGAGAGGGATCTGATTCTTTACGGTAATATTGTCCGGATTGCCAGGCTTGAGATCCCTTAGGGTACAAGGGGCACGACGACGGTTCGCCACTGGAGAACGGAAGACGTCACAGGATAAGTCTCTGGGGATCAACCTCTTCGCGGAGGATACGGAGATCCTCCGGTGACGGAGGAAGGGCCTCCTGCACCCGGGACACGTCGATGGGGAAACCTGTATTGTCGATGATGCTCTTCACGGCGATGCCGGGATAATACTCGGCGACATACATTTCCTTTGTTGTCTCATCAAACTTCATGACCCCGAGATTCGTAACCACTGCCAGCGCCCCGCCACGTTTGAGCCCGAGCGCAGACCGCGTATCGCCTCCCCTGTACCAGCCGACACTGGTGAGGTAGTCGAGGGCAGGGACGAACCGTCTCTTCTCGTGCTGCATAAACGTGATGACCCCTGAGGCAAATGCAGCGACGTCGCAGGCTCCGCCACTCCCCGGGAACCGGGTGACCGGATGATGGTAGTCACCGATGGATGTGGTGTTCAGATTGCCAAACCGGTCGATCTGCGCCGCGCCCAGGAAGGCAATGGTGTGGAGCTTTCTGTGTCCGACAATCGAAAAGGCCTCAATGAGGCCCGAATTGAGGGCAGTGCCGCTCATGACACGAAGATCGGAGACAGCCATGGGGATCTCGTCGAGGGCAGGGTCGATGCCCCCCGTCTCAAAGAAGATCACTGCCTTCGGCGCGTAAATCCGTTTGGCAGCCGTCGCCGCAAGCATGGAAAGGCCTGTTCCGCCAAAAACGATATCACCGTTCCGGACAAGCCGTCCAGCGGCAATCGCCATCATTTCAGTATCAGTGTAGGCTTCAGCCATCCGTTCCTCCCTTATTTCCTGTCCAGGCCCGGCGCGTATCCGATTGCAGGGTTTGCCCTGATTTTGACGAGCATTTCAGCCCCTATCTTCCCGAGGTATTCATCGTGTGACTCTACGCCATAAACCCATTCGTCGAGATACCGGGCGAACCGGTCGTCATCTCCGGCGATTGCCTTGTAGAGATTGAGATGTTTCGGGTCGTAATCATAAAACGAAAGGCAGGCAGTGGGGTGTGCGCCAAAAGGCACCTTGACGATGGCGTCGACAAAAAAGGATGGAAGCGAATTCTGGTCCGGGTCCGTCCGGATAAAGGATCTTGGCACGATCTCCTCGCAGGTAACGATGACCACATCCGCCGCCTTTGCCTGCTCGATATCGGCAAACGTAAGCCCCTTGATCCGGACTGTTCCGTCATCACCGACATACTGGGCGTGAAGCAGGGCCACGTCGGGCGTCAAGGCAGGCAGGAGGAGGAGGGGATCGTGATCGTCGGTGAAGGGGTTCTGAAGGGGTACATATTTCTTTGTCGCAACCTTCCGTTCTCGTCTCAGTTCCTCGGGAAATCCTTCAAATGCGACGAGATCGGAACCGAGGCCCGACTTTGTCGGGATAAAGGGAATCCCCAGTGATCCCGCGAGGAACCGGAGGCTCATCTGGTAGTTGGAATAGTCTTCATACTGAATCGTTCCGGACTGGACGGCTTTTTTGAACCGGATGCATGTCGGAGCATACCGGCCGTTGCCCCCATAGGCTATTTCGAGTCTTGCAACACACCCGGCTCCCACCAGGATATCGAGGGCCTGCCCGTTTGAATGGCAGACAAGATGAATATTACCGATCCTCTGGCGGACGATCTCGTAGACAATCGCCATGGGGTTGCGTGTCACCGTAAATCCGCCCACCGCCAGTTGACAGCCGTCCCTGATGAACCGGCGAACCGCTTCATGGGCAGTCATTACTTTATCGGCAATATCGGGATAGAGATTCATCACCAGGTCTCCTTTTCTTTGCGACAGACTGTGGAATCATGGGCATAAAGCCCACTGCCACAGGGCATGACACATGTATATAGTGCGGAAACAGGGGGTGGCTTGTCAAGCACTTTGTATCCAATCACGAGGCGACCTGTCTTTATAATAATATGAAATAATTCGTGAAGTAATAAAAAAGCTTTTTGGTTGACAAGAAAAATACCATCAAATATCATGTAAGAAAGACCAGGGGCGGTTCGGGAACATGGTTACCGTGCATCAGCAGCCACTATAATTCTCACAGGGAGGAGCTATGGATTTTGAAAACGATCTGACGTCCGGGGGCAGGCTGGGAAGAAGGGAATTTCTGAAGCTGACCGGAGCCGTTGGCGGTGCATTTCTTCTCGCCCGGCCCGGTGATCTTTTTGGCCAGCAGAAGAAAAGGATCTCCGTTGCAACAGGTGGGATGGGCGGCGTCTACTTTGTCATCGGCGGAGGCATTGCGAGCATCATGACAAAGTACGGCGGTGTCGAGGCGGCTGCCGAGGTAACGGCGGCTTCTGTCGACAACTGCAAACTTCTTGGTGCCAAGAAATCGGACCTTGCCCTCATCATGGGCGATACGGGATACGATGCCTTCAAAGGTCAGGGGGCCTTCAAGGGCAGGCCCGTACCGATACGGACCGTTGCCGTGCTTTATCCGAACCTGACGCACGTTGTCACTACCGAGAACAGCGGTATCAGGAAGGTAGCCGACATGAAGGGAAAGAAGATCTCCACCGGTGCGCCGGGCAGCGGTACCGAAGTGATAGCCCTGAGGGTTCTTGAGGCGGCCGGAATCAACCATGAGAAGGATATCAGAAAGGATCGGCTTGGTGCATCCGAATCGGCAGGTGCCCTGAAGGATGGAAAGATCGACGGGTACTTCTGGAGCGGCGGTGTACCGACGTCATCCGTTCTTGATCTGTCGGCAACGCCGGGAACAAAAATGGTCCTGGTTCCTCATGATGACCTGATTCCGAAGATGGTGGCCAAATATGGACCCATCTATTACAGGTCCGTCATTCCGAAAGGTGTCTACACGGGGGTCAATTATGAGGTTCCTGTGTCGACGGTGGCGAACCTTCTTGTAGCCAATCAGAATCTCGATGACGGCCTTGCCTATACCGTTGCAAAGACACTTTTCGAGCATCTCAAGGAGCTTGCTGCCATTCACAAGGAGGCTCTCAACATCAACCTGAAGGATGGGGCGAGCGAGAAGGGTGTTCCTTACCACAAGGGAGCACAGAAATACTTTAAAGAAAAGGGGCTCTCCGTGCCGGGGTAAGAAGGTCCTGTGCAGGGGGAGCGCTGAGTGCCGGTGCAGGTGTCCGGGATTTTTTGCCGTTACTGGCAAAACATTGACGGCAGAAAGTCGTTGACCGACATATTCAGAGGCAACGGGTCTGACAAGGGGGGCCGAAAAATGGATGCAAACCCGACTGAGTTGCTGACGGAGACACAGAAGCAAAAAATAGAAGAGATTATTGAAGAGGAAGAGGGCGTATCTCGGAAGGTGGGGGGTTTCTGGAGTATTGTTATCACCATCCTCGCTGTAGGGATGTCCCTCTTTGCCATTTACTCAACGGTATTCTCCGTGACCACCCAGATTCTCCGCGGTGTTCATGTGGCATTCATGCTCGTCATCTCCTTTCTCTACTATCCCTTTCTGAAAAAGCAGAAAAACAGGATTACCGTCTTTGACATTATTCTTGTGCTCATGAGCCTGGCGACGATTGTCTACATGCTCGTGGATTTCGAAGATTTTATCTACCGCGCCGTCACGCCCGAGATGTGGGACATGATCCTCGGTGTTCTTTTTCTTCTCCTTGTTCTCGAGGCAACGAGGCGGACCTCGGGCTGGATTATGCCGGTTACCTGCATCATCTTTCTCGTCTATGCTTACGTAGGTCCGTGGCTTCCGGCGCCGTGGACGCACCGGGGGTATGACCTGGAGCGCATTGTCGGCCATATGTATATGACGCTGGAAGGCATCTTCGGTGTTCCCATCGATGTTTCGTCAACGATCATCATCATGTTCTGCATCTTTGGCGCCTTTCTCACAGTATCGGGAGCGGGAAAATTCTACGTTGATTTTGCATTTACGGCGATGGGGAGGAAACCTACCGCTGCAGGACGATCTGTGGTTGTGACGTCATACTTTCTCGCCATGGCATCGGGGTCGGGTGTGGCGAATACCGTTGCCATCGGATCCGTCGCCTATCCCATGCTGTCGAAGGCGGGATACGACCGGCTGAATGCCGGCGGGTTTCTTGCCGCAGGGGGTATGGGCGCGATAACAACGCCTCCGGTCATGGGTGCCGCTGCCTTTCTGATCGCCGAATTTCTCAAAATAGGGTACGTTGACGTCATTCTTCTCGCCATAATCCCGGCGGCATTGTATTACTGGGGGCTCCTCCTGATGGTCGAGTTCGATGCGAGAAAGTTTGGTCTCAAGGTCGTTCAGATGGAGAAGAAGTCGTCTCTCGGTCAATTGACGAAGATGTATGGATACCATTTTCTCCCCCTTGTTGCGATTGTCATCTTTCTCGTGAGGGGCTTCACACCCCAGATGTCCGTCCTTGCCGCCGTCCTGACGTGCTTCTTTGCGTCCTTTATCCGCAAGGAGTCGCGGTTCACTGTGGCGAAAATCATCGAGGCCCTGAAACAGGGAGCCATCTCTGTCCTCAATGTTGCTGCCATCTGTGCCGCAGCAGGTATCATAGTGGGCGTGGTCAGTCTCACCGGCCTCGGCCTCAAGCTCTCGTCCATCATCATCGGATACGCCGGAGGGAACCTGCTCCTGACCACCGCGTTCACCGCGGTCCTTCTGTGGGTCATTGGCCTCGCCGTACCGATCACGGCAACCTATATTATTGCCGCCGTCATAGCTGCTCCGGCTTTGACAAAACTGGGCGTTCCCGACTACGCAGCCCATATGTTCATCTTTTACTACGCACTTCTCTCCGAGGTCTCCCCGCCGACAGCCCTCTCGCCCTTTGCTGCTGCCGCCATCACAGGCGGAGACCCCTTCAAGACGACCATGATGGCCTGGAAATACGCGATTACGGCGTTCCTTATCCCTTTTACCTTTACCGTACTGCCCGCGGGCAGGGTTCTTCTCCTTCGGTTCGACGGTGTCACCATGGCGGAAGGGGTCTGGACCATCTTCGCCGCCTTCCTGGGGATTGGCATCCTTGCCTCGGGGTGCTCCGGATGGCTTCTGAAAAGGTCGACGGTTTCTGAGCGGATCATCACTGTTATCGGGGCTCTGGCTTTTATCTATCCGTCGCGGGCCGGTGATGTTGTCGGCTTCATCTGTCTGGCGCTTGTGATTGTTCTGCAGAAACTGCGGAAGGATACGCCCCGGCCTGTTCCGGAAGGCGCATGATTGGCGGCGGAAAAGGAGACCTGTTCGCGCCCCCTTTGGAAACGTCGGTTAAAGGGGTCCATGAAAAAGGCCGGCTCACATGAGCCGGCCTTTTTCTTCCTTTCCGAGTGTTATTTTTGCGGCTAAACCGCTTTTTCTGAGGCTATTATTGCTGCACCGAGGGCTCCGATAATCTGAGGCTCGGCGTAAATCGTGAGTTTTGTATTCAATGTGTTCTCGAGGGCTTTCACGACACCTGAGTTCTTGGCTACGCCACCGGTCATAACGACCTCTCCTTCCGCGCCGCCGAGTCTGTTCATGAGGCCCATCGTTCTGCCGGCGATTGCCTTGTGAATACCGTAGAGGATATCTTCCAGGGCTTCACCTTCGCTGACGAGAGATATGACTTCCGACTCTGCAAAGACTGTGCAGATGCTGCTGATAGCGAGTTCCTTGTTGAACTTGAGTGACAAATCACCAATCTGGTCGAGGTCGACATTCAACGCCTTTGCCATGACTTCGATAAATCTGCCGGTGCCTGCAGCGCACTTGTCGTTCATCTCGAACTCAGTTACGCGGCCTTTCTCATCGATACGGATGACTTTTGTGTCCTGGCCGCCTATGTCGATAATTGTCCGCGCCTTGGGAAAGAGAAAGTTGACCCCTTTTGCAATACAGGTAATTTCGGTTGTGGCACTGTTCGCGAACGGTGCTCTCTTTCTTCCGCAACCAGTTGCGATGACGTAGGATACATCGGAAACTCCCTTGGAAGGCTGAGCAAGCGCTTTTTCCAGGGCTGTCTCGGCAGTCTTTTTTGAGTCCGCTCCCGTCGGGAGTATTGTGTAACTGACAACACCCTTCTCTTTATCGAAGAGAAGAGCCTCTGTAGTTATTGATCCTATATCTATACCGGCTACTAGCATAAGCTCCCCATTTTTTTGTTTGTTTACTCAATAATTGCGAGAACTGCGTCGGCTTCCACTTCCTGACCGACGGCCACTTTTATCTCCTTCACCACGCCAGATGCAGGGGCAACGATAGGCATTTCCATCTTCATTGCCTCGAGTGTCGCAATCTGATCGTCTTCACTGACTTTGTCGCCGACTTTAACGTTAATACCGACTATCTTTCCAACCATCGGAACTGTTACTTCTGTGGCCATACGAACCTCCTTGAATTTTGCTTTCTATGCTTTTCTGTACCCCAGAGCAAACTGGGCGATAATCATTTTCTGAACATTCGAGGTGCCTTCAACAATCTGGTATGACTTGGCATCTCTGAGGAATCTCTCAACAGGATATTCGGAGGAGAATCCGTAGGATCCGAAAATCTTGACTGCTTCGGAGGCGCAGAAGTTTGCAGACTCACCACAATAGTATTTTGCCATTGAGGTCTCAAGGGTGTTGTTCATGCCCTGATCTTTCTGCCATGCTGCTCTCAGGAGAAGCAGTTTTGCTGCTTCGTGTTCAACTGACATTCTGCCGATCTGTTCCTGAACCATCTGGAACTGGCCGATTGCCTGGCCGAACTGCTCTCTTTCGTTTGCATATTTGCAGGCTTCTTCAATACAGCTCTGTGCCACGCCGACTGCCCGTGCTGCGGAGCTCAGACGTGTGAAGTTGAGCATCGTCATACAGATGGCGAAACCCTGTCCCAGCTTTCCGAGAAGAGCTGTTTTCGGGATCTTCGCTTCCTCAAAGAATATCTCGCCTGTCGGTGCGCAGTGGAGGCCGAGTTTTGTCGTGATTGCTCTCTGGACAACGCCAGGTGTGTTGAAGTCGATGAAGAATGCCGACATGCCTTTGTGTTTTGCTGCCTTATCGGTCATTGCGTAGACAACGCCGCAACCGCAATAGGGTACGCCGGAAATCCAGGTCTTTGTACCGTTGAGAATGTAGCCGTCCTCAACTTCTGTTGCCGTTGTCTTCATGCTCGCTACATCGGAACCGGAGTTCGGCTCGGTGATTGCGAAACATCCGCCCACGGCACCGGAGATCAGGCCGGGGAGGAACTGTTCTTTCTGTGCTTCGGTTCCGAACTTAAGGAGTACGTTCTGGGGACCGTTCATCTGAAGATTGAAGGGAAGACCCCAAGAGGGGGATACGCGTGCTACTTCCATGGCCATCAGCGTTGCAGCCAGGTTTCCCTCGGGCATTTCGAGTCCGCCGAACTTCTCCGGGGCCAGACAGGCGAAGAAACCCTGGTCGCCCATCTTCTTCATGATTTCCGGGCGATACTTATGTTCCTTCTCGTCCTCTTCCATGGTTGGTTTAATATTCTTTACTGCAAATTCATAGGCCATTTTGCGCATTGATTCGAGTTCATCAGAAATCTTGAAGTCCATATATCCCTCTCCTTTCGATAAGAATGTGAAACTATTAACAAACTAATATTAGCAAAGCGGTTTTGGCATGTCAAGCTTATTTTGAAATTTTTAAAGTGGCGTATTGTTTGTGTTTTCAAGCAAATACGAGCCATTGGCCACGGTCTGCGTGCCAGGGGCGGGACAAAATTCTCTTGATACCTTCGGCGTCGCCTGTACTATACTGTAACATTAAGTATGATTTTTCGCACAACAGGACATGCGGGAAACGGTCTGTGGGTTACGGGGTTTCCGTGGTCGCCGGCTTACCTTGTCGATGGTACGGTCCCATTGCTTTTTGAGGCGGGGTTTTTCTGCATGGGTCCGGTCTACGAACGGGATGTCAGACGGATTGTCGGCTCCAGGGCCATTCCCTACCTTTTTCTCACCCATGTCCACTACGATCATTGTGGGGCCGCCGCCTACATGAAACGGGCTTTTCCGGGGATGAAGATTTGCGCGTCCGCCAGGGCCAGGGAGATCATGATGCGGCCCAATGCCGTTGATCTCATGAAATCACTGAGCCGGTATGTTGTTCCCCTGGTGTCAGCAGCAGAAGGGGTCGACGAAACCCTATTGAATCGCCAACCCTTTGAACCCTTTGAGGTCGATAAGGTTCTCTCCGACGGCGACGAGATCGAAGCAGGTGATGACCTCCATATCCGGGTTATTGCCACGCCGGGCCATACACGGGACCTCATCAGTTTCTATATTGTTGAGCGGAAGGTTCTCGTTGCCACCGAATCGGTGGGGATAATGGCCCAGACCGGCGATATAATGAGCGAGTTTCTTGTCGACTACGATGCCTATCTACTGTCACTCAGAAAGCTTGCATCTCTCGATATCGAGGTTCTCTGCCAGGGACACCATTTCGTTTTTTCGGGCACCGATGTGAGACAATTTTTGGAAAGATCCCTCAAAGCGACAGAAGTTTTCCGTAACCACGTCGAAAACCTCCTCGCAGTTCCCGGACGTTCGGTGGATGACGTTGTTCAGATGATCAAAAGCGAGGAGTACGACCCCAACCCTGGTCCCAAGCAGCCGGAAAAAGCATATCTGCTCAATCTTCGGACACGGATACAACACCTCGCGGACAGGGGCGCAAAAAATGTGTCGTGAGCGGGGAAACGACCGGTAAAGGTCCGGTGTGGCGGGGAAGACACAGGGCCGGCGGATGTCTTTGAGATCATACAAAAACAGTTGACATGCCCCTTGCATAAATAGTTATATATAACCCAACATGTGAATTTCTTAATTATCACAAATCATTAAACTAACAGGAGGGGCAGTATGGAGATAAAGACTGTTGGAGTATTGGGCGCCGGTGTCATGGGTAATGGTATTGCCCAGGTGGCAGCAATGGCCGGTTACAACGTCATTATGAGGGATATCGAGGACCGGTTCGTTCAGGGTGGTCTTAAAAATATCGATAAATTCCTCGCCAAGACTGTCGAAAAAGGGAAGATGGCGGCAGAGCAGAAAGATGCCATCATGGGGAGAATCAAGGGAACGACGGATATGGGCGCCATGAAGGATGCCGATTTCGTCGTAGAAGTTGTCGTAGAAGTCATGGATATCAAGAAGAAGGTCTTCGCCGAGCTGGACGAGATCACCAATAAGGATGCCATTCTCTCCTCCAACACGTCATCCATGTCCCTTACTGAGATTGCAGCAGCAACCAAAAGGCCCGAAAAAGTCGTAGGCATGCACTTTTTCAACCCCGTGCCTCTCATGAAACTTGTTGAGGTCATCAGAGGAATGAAGACAAGCGACGAAACCGTTGCAGCCACGATAGACCTTACGAAGAAATTCGGCAAAGAGCCTGTTGAAGTTCGTGTTGATATCCCCGGATTCCTCGTCAACAGACTGATGGTTCCTCACTTCATCGAAGCCATCAAGCTCCATGAGCAGGGTATTGCCTCCAAAGAGGACATCGACAAGGCAGCCAAACTGGGCCTTAACTACCCGATGGGTCCCTTCGAGCTGATGGATCTTACCGGTCTCGACATCAACCTCCACGTTCAGCAGTACTTTTATGACAACCTGCCCAAAGAACTCAAATGGGATCCGCCTCTGGCCCTGAAGAATCTTGTAAAAGCCGGCTCCCTTGGCAGAAAGTCAGGCAAGGGTTGGTACGATTACTCGAAGTAAGCGAGACAAGGAGGATTTCATGGCATATGAAACCTTGATTCTCGAACGGGAAAGCTCGGTCGGAATCATCAAACTGAACAGGCCTCCGGTCAATCCTCTCAGTGTCCAGTCCTATCTTGACCTCTATGATGCTATCTGCGAGTTTGAGAATGACGATACCATTGGGGCGATACTGATCACCGGTAACGGCGACAAGGCTTTTGCCGCAGGCCTCGATGTCAAGGACGTTATGGGCAAGTCAGCAGTAGAAACGCTCGATTTTCTCTGGAAAGCTCCGAGACGAACCTTCGATAAACTGACGGGCATAGAGAAGCCGACAGTGGCCGCCGTCTTCGGTCTGGCCCTTGGCGGTGGTTGCGAGGTAGCGATCTGCTGCGACCTCCGCATCTGTTCTGAGGATGCCATCTTCGGTGTTCCCGAGATCAACCTCGGCATTATGCCCGGGTCAGGCGCCACGCAGCGGCTGCCCAGACTCGTGGGGCTGGCCAAGGCAAAAGAGATGCTTTACACCGGCGACACCGTCAACGCGCAGGAAGCATACCGCGTCGGCCTTGTGAACAAGGTTGTCCCGAGGGATAAGCTTATGGACGAGGCAATGGCGATGGCGAAAAAACTGGCTGCCAAACCGAAAGCGGCACTCGCTCTCATCAAGAGGTGTGTCGACAACGGTCTTAATATGGATCTTGCCTCAGGCCTTACGCTCGAGATGGACTGCTTTTCCATAGCCTTCACGTCAGAAGACGGAAGGGAGGGAATCAACGCGTTCGTCGAAAAGAGAAAGCCTGTGTACAAAGGCAAATAAGCAGCAAAAGCTCGACTCCTTCCGGTCTGAGGACCGAAGGATGGCGAAAAAAGTGAATTCAACGGTTCAGAGAAGTTGAATGAACGAAAAAATGCACAAGGAGGTAGCTTCATGAAGACTTATTCAAAGGTGTATATTCCTTACAACGGCTACTATTCAACCCCGTTTACCCGTTGGCAGGGAAGCATGGCAAACGAGAACCCCATTGAACTCGGAGCAAAGACTGCGCGGAGATGGTTTCTGGAAAAGAAAAAGATCGATCCGACCGTCATCGACTATCTCTATTTCGGCTGCTCCATCTACCACAAGCACATGTTCTACAGCCATAACTGGTCAGCAGGTATGCTGACAGACAACAAGAAGAACGTGCCCGGTCTCATGATCAACCAGGCCTGTACAACATCAACCACCATTTTGAATCTGCTTGCCAAAGATATCGAACTGGGCGTCTATGATGTTGGTTTTGGTCTTATGGCCGACCGCTGCTCCAATGGCCCCCACTGCATCTGGCCGAACCCGATGGGTCCGGGCGGTGAGGTTATTCAGGAAAACTGGATGATGGACAACTTCAACAGCGATCCCAACGTCACACCGCCTACAAAGATGGTAGGGACCGCAGAAAACGTTGCCAAAATCGAAGGGTTCACCAAAGAGCAGTCGGATGCCGTTGTCCTTCGCCGTTACGAGCAGTACATGATGTCACAGGCGAATGACCGTGAATTCCAGAAGAAATACATGTTCCCTGCAGAAGTAAAGCTTTCGAAAAAGAAAACCATCCTCGTCGAGCTCGATGAGGGCGTAACCGCCACGACAGCCGAAGGCCTCGCGAAGCTTGGCCCTGCAGAAAAGGGTGGCATCCACAGCTTTGGCGCACAGACCTTCCCGGCAGACGGTAACGTCGGCTTCATCGTGACGAACCGTGAAAAGGCAAAAGAGCTGAGCGCTAATAAAGACATCGAGATCCAGGTCGTTTCATATGGTTTCTCCAGGGTCGACCCGGGTTTCATGGCCGCAGCGCCGGCACCGGCAGCCGAGATGGCACTTGCCAATGCAGGCTTGAAGATCACTGACATGAAAGCCATCAAGAGCCATAACCCCTTTACGACGAATGATCTCAACTTCGCAAAGAAGTTCAACATTGACGTCATGAAGATGAACAACTATGGTTCATCTCTGATCTACGGACATCCCCAGGCGCCGACAGCAGGCAGAATCATTGCCGAGATGCTCGAAGAGATGGTTCTCATCGGTGGTGGCTATTGTATCTGGGCAGGTTGTGCGGCCGGTGACACAGGCGCATCGATGATTTTCAAGGTCACCTGCTAATACTGTTCAATACCGGTGACGGTGCAAACGGACCGGACCGGATGTTTTGATCGGGAACCGCTCTCCACCAGGGGAGCGGTTCTTTTTTTAAGGAGAAGAAGACCCCTGCTTCATGTTCCCGTTGCCTCTGTGCTGAACTCCCCCTCTTAACCGCCGTTCCTTTTCAGATGGCTCTGTTTTTGTCCTTTTCAGTGATCTTATACCTGTTTCCCGGAGGGGAAAAATGGTGTACAATCTGTACTCATGAGAAGGACGTTCCTTACCTTTGCTGTCATCGTTGCTCTTCTTGTCTTCGGACCGGTCCATGCAAAGGAAAACGAGTATGTTGTAAAGAAAGTGATCGACGGAGATACGATTGAACTCGATTCAGGGGAAACAGTCCGGTATCTCGGTATCGATGCACCGGAGATGTACAAGAAAGAGGGGGGAACGGAGTTCTATGCCCGCGATGCGACACGGGCCAACAGACGGCTTGTCTTCATGAAGAAAGTTCGTCTCGAGTTTGACGTTGAGAAGAAGGATCACTACGGCCGGGTCCTCGCATACGTTTTCGTCAAAGATCAGTTCATAAACGGTGAGCTCGTAAAACAGGGCTTTGCAAAGGCTCATGTGAAGCCGCCCAATACGAAATACAGGGATCTCCTCGTGGGCTATCAGCAAAAGGCCATGGAACAGGAGAAGGGGCTCTGGCAGGAGTCGAAAAAAGAGACGGAAAAGGTCTATATCGGGAACAAGCGAACGTACAGTCTCCATCGTCCGTCGTGCAAGTATCTTGGTAAGGTGCCCGAAAAGAGCAGAATCATTTTCAGAAGCAGGGCGGATGCCATCAAGGTAGGCTACATCCCCTGTAAACAATGCAAACCATGACCGAGACCTATCTTCAGTACTGGGGGCTGGTGCGCCATCCCTTTCTCATGGCCCCGGACAGCGGGATGATGTACGTTGCAGGCCAATACTACGAGTGCCTCGAAAGGCTCAAGTATGCCGTCAACACGCGAAAAGGGGGAGCTCTGCTCATCTCCGAAGATGCAGGTCTCGGAAAGACAACGGTCCTTCTTAAACTGATCGACGGCATGAAGAAGGAATACGGAGATTCGTTCCGGTATGCGCTCGTTGATCATCCCACCTTGACCGACAATCAGATCGTTGCCCATATCGCCGCTTCCATTTCCGGCGAGACAGCTTTCGACGATAAGCTGAAAAATCTCACTCTCCTCAAGGAAGCGCTTATCGATGTGCAGAAGCGTGGTGGCAAGAGCATTATAGTTGTTGATGAAGGGCAGATGCTCTGTGAGGCAAAACACATACTCCAGGAGCTGAGGGTTCTGATCAATCTCACCCACGAGAATGATTATCTCCACACATTTATTCTCTCCGGCCAGAGGGCTCTGTGGAATACAATCAAGGGAATGCCCGAATTCTGGCAGCGGCTCCCTGTACGGTATTTTCTCATACCTCTTCAGCTCGACGAAACGAGGGGGCTTGTTCGCCACCGGCTGCAGATGGCCGGAGCGAAGGAGGAGGAGCGGGAAATTTTTACCGATGATGCACTCGACATTATTCACCGGTATTCAAAGGGTTCGCCGCGGACGATCATTGCCCTTGCAGACCTTGCCCTTCTCGTCGGTTACACTGACAAGGTCCAGAAAGTGGGGTTCAAGGAAGTCTCCCGTGCTATGGCGGCCATGTCCGGTCAGGGCGAGAGCCTCCCTTATGTGAAGAAGGAAGAGGCAAGGGATCAGGGAAAAGACCAGGAGTTGTCCTTGCGAGCCTATTCAACGGTGTCGAGAACAGGTCCTACCGTGCGGAATCAGCCCGATCAGAGAAGGACGGTTGAACCACCCGATCTTGGAGGATCGAAACCTTTTCTGCCTCCATGGATCAGGCCTCGTCATCTCAAAGGTGCTCTGATTGTCGCTGTATTGATCGCCGGCGCATTAGGATATTTCTATGCACTTTCAGTGATCTTTGATGGCGGGAAGAGGGCGGGACCTGAGAAGCCTGCTGCCACTCTCCCCGGTCCTTCCCCTGTCGCTCCAAGGGCGGATCCGAAAATTGAGCCGAAAATCGAGTCCCCACCGGAAAAACGGGAGATACCTCCGACCCAGGCGGACACACCCCGGCCTCCTGATGTCCCCAAAACAGCTCTGCCGCCGGTCGTACCGGTCGGCCCGTCTTCACCGGGAGACCAGCGCGAGAAGAGCAGTCAGGTTTTCCGGGAAGGGGTGGTAAGCGTTGATGTGGCCAATGTGAGGGAGAGCCCCGATCTTGGCAGCCTTGTAGTGGCCCAGGTGGAACGGGGGGTCAGGGTTCGTATAACGGACGATACGGAAGGAAACGATGACTCACGGTGGTTCAGGGTTCTTCTGAAGTATGACCGGGAGGGTTGGATCAACCAGCGTCTCGTTGTTGAGCTGAGAACAGGTGGGTCGGGAATACGGGTGAAACGAGGACCCCGTTAGGAGGTTCCGGCCCTGAGGACCCTTTTCTCCCCTGATCGGATGGTCAGTTTGATCTGGTCGAGATATTCGAGAAGAGGGATGAGGTATTTCCGTGAAACCTCGATCTCCGCTTTGAAATCTGTTGGTGCCATTTCACCGTGTTTTTTCAGATAGTCCGTTACCCGTACCTTCAATGCCTCGATGACCTCACCATGAAAATAGAGATCGTTTTTTACCCGTACTACCATTTTCGTAAAGGCCATCCGTTCAAGAACATCTTTCGTATACTTTTCGTCTTTCGACAATTCTCCTGCCAGATCCTTCACTGACGGAGGAGCATATCCCGCGTCACGGAGCCTCGTGAGTATGGTACGCTCCACGCCTTCCCGTGCCGAGTCTCCTGCCGAGCGGGCGCTCGTGAGCATGACCCGGTCCTTTTCAACGATGATGGTGCCGGGAGCGATGACAGCGTCAAGAGCGGTCTGAAAGACCACGGGCTCGACAGATGGAAGACGGGTCCGTAATTCTTCTTTCGACATGCCGATTTTCTGGGGGTTCTGTTTGTGAAATGCCGTCAGAACCTGAATAAGTTTCTGCTTGTACTGGGTAAAGAGGTCGGTGTGAATGACGATCGTTTTGTTGATGACGAGGGTGCGGTGCTTTTCCGAGAGGAGTGCCACGATCTGCCGGAGTGAAGGCTCATCCATGCCGAGAAGGGTTGACAGGAGAGAGAGCTTTCTCCCTCCGAAACCGCCTTTTCGTATGTGGAACTCGACTTTCTCCCTTTCTGAGCCGTTGAGCAGCAGGGCATAGATCCCGTCCAGATCGGGCGACTTCCTGGCATGGCGCTGGGGTGCAATATCGAGAATCGTTCCGCCGCCAATCGTCTGCACCATGTATGGACCCCGCAGAACGAACCGGTCTCCGGGAACGGTGACAATCGGGTTTTTGAAAACGAACTGGGCGAAAAGCTCTTCACCCGGTTCGATTGAGTCCCGGGACAGAAGGACCATCCGTGCTTCCTCCTGTGTGGTGGCTATATGGAACCGGAGAATCGTATCGTTCCTCACAGGCTTGAGGGGAACCTTCAGATACCGGAACGAACAATCGACCCGCGTTGTCGGAAGGAGAGACCCCGGTCTTCCGGCGATTGTACCCCGTGTGATCTCATCTTTTTCGAGACCTTGAAGATTGAGGGCAACCCTCTGTCCTGCAAGGGCTTCATGGGTGTCCTCGTGATAGACCTGGATATTTCTTATCCGGGCCCGTTTTCCCAAAGGATAGAATTCGACCTCGTCACCGGTCCTTATTTCGCCTGAGATACAGGTGCCTGTGACGACCGTACCCATGCCCTTCAAACTGAATACCCTGTCTACGGGGAGCCGGAAAACCCCCTTTCGCGATCTGTCGTCGATATGCGACGCCATTGTTTCGATCGCTTCCCTGAGGCTCTCCAGGTTCTCTCCTGTTGCCGAAGAGACGGCGATGATCGGTGCCCCCTCGAGGGTCCTGCCCGCCAGGAAATCCTGGATGTCATCGGTAACGAGTTCGAGCATTTCACTGTCGACGAGATCCTTTTTCGTGATGACCACGATGCCGTTTTTGAGACCGAGCAGTTCGCAGATATCGAGATGTTCCCTCGTCTGCGGCATGACACCCTCGTCTGCGGCGACGACGAGAAGGACCATATCGATGCCCCAGGCGCCTGCCACCATATGCCGTATAAATTTTTCATGACCGGGAACGTCGACGATTCCCACACGGAGTGTATCGCTGAGACGGTAGGAGGCAAAACCGAGTTCCGTCGTGATGCCCCGGGTTTTCTCCTCTTTGAGCCTGTCACAGTCTATGCCTGTCATGGCCCTGATGAGGCTCGTTTTGCCGTGATCGATATGGCCTGCAGTGCCGAGGACGATCTTTTTCATTCTTATGCCACACTATACAC
The DNA here is from genome assembly GCA_964421445.1 of uncultured Pseudomonadota bacterium. Lineage (GTDB taxonomy): Bacteria > Desulfobacterota > Syntrophorhabdia > Syntrophorhabdales > CAYQXL01 > CAYQXL01. The sequence continues at coordinate 22,711 of CAYQXL010000010.1, read as the reverse complement.
CATTTTCCCGTTGTGTCGCAACGGACGGAGGGATCGAATCACTGCACCCTTTATTTCGTTGACATTTAAAGAGAAGGCCGGTTAATTAATAATCTATGGTGCTACGTCTCGGCGAACTCCTTGTAAAAACAACCCGTATATCGAGTGAACAGCTTGACCGGGCCCTCCGCATGCAACGGGAACGAGGGGGCAAACTCGGAAAAATTCTGGTCAATCTCGGCTTCGTCTCGGAAGATGATATTCTGGAGGCCTTATCCCGTCAGTTTGACATCCCTATAGCCGACCTTGAAGCGTCGGACGTTGATGAACAGGTGCTCCAGATCATCCCCGTTGCCATGGTTCGGCGGTACAACGTTGTTCCCCTCCACAAGAAGGGCAACACCCTTCATGTTGCTGTTTCCGATCCTACGGATATCTTTATTGTCAAGGATCTGGGTCTTTTTACGGGATACAAGATCAAGCCCTTCCTTGCGTCGGAAGTTGCGATCGCTAAGGCGATAGAGCGTTTCTACGAAACGACCCAGGCTGTTGAACTTGCCAAAGTGGTCGAAGATATCGGATACGATGACGTTGCCTCCATGCAGATCCTGGAAGAAGAGGAACAACAGGATGTGGCCAGTCTTGAAGCTGAGGCGAAACAGGCTCCTGTTGTCAAGATGGTCAACCTCCTTTTGTCCGACGCCGTGAAGCGGAATGCGAGCGACATCCATATCGAACCCTACGAGAATGAAGTGCGGATTCGGTTCAGGATCGATGGTGTTCTCCATGAGATGATCAAGGTTGCCCTGCGGTACAAGGATCCCATCGTATCCCGCATCAAAGTCCTCGCCCGTCTCGATATCGCCGAGAAACGGCTTCCCCACGACGGACGGATAAAGATCAAAATGAAACTTTCCGGTGGCGCCAAGGACCTTGATCTTCGTGTCTCGATCATCCCCACCATATTTGGGGAGAAGGTGGTCATCCGTATTCTCGACAAGGAAGCCCTTACCCTCGACATGACCATGCTCGGTTTTGAACCGGAAAGCCTTTTGAAATTTGAGGAAGCGATCTTCCAGCCCTGGGGTATGGTCCTTGTCACGGGCCCGACGGGATCAGGGAAGACGAACACGCTCTATAGTGCCATCGGCAGGCTTAACACGCCTGACGTCAACATCGTCACCGTAGAGGATCCTGTCGAATTCAATCTCAAGGGGATCAATCAGGTCAATATTCACGAATCGATAGGCCTCACCTTCGCCGGAGTCCTCAGGTCCTTTCTCCGCCAGGACCCGAACATCATGCTTGTCGGTGAAATCAGGGATAATGAGACGGCTGAAATTGCCGTCAAAGCAGCCCTCACCGGCCATCTCGTCCTCTCGACGCTCCACACGAACGACGCTCCGTCAACGATTTTCCGTCTTCAGAACATGGGGATAGAGCCGATTCTCATCAGCAGTTCACTCCTCGTTGTTGCCGCCCAGAGACTCGTCCGGCGAATCTGTCAGGAATGCAAGCAACCTATCGAGATTACCTACCAGGCTCTGAGAAATATCGGGTACAATGCCCAGGAGGCGGAGACAGTCCAGGTCTTCGCCGGGAAGGGTTGTCCTGTGTGCAATTACACAGGATACAAGGGAAGGGTTGGTCTTTTTGAGGTGATGAATGTAACCGACGGCCTCAAGGAAGTCATCCTTGAAGGGGGCAGTATGCTCCGTATAAAACAGAGGGCCATAGAGGAAGGGATGCTTACGCTCCGACAGAGCGGTCTCATCAAGATAAAGAATGGTGTCACAACCATTGAGGAAGTTCTTCGGGAAACCGCTATCTGACGAACTGGGAACTGGAGCAGCCTGAATCTCTCTCTCATCATGTCGATTGTTGTGAAGCTTTACCGGTTTCTGTTGGGAACCAGGTGTGCCGGAGGAGTTAGTTTTTCGAAGAATCATCCTTCTGGCGGGGCCGGGGGAACCGGTATGACCGGGACATCGGAGGCGGGAAGGCGGAAAAAATTAGTAATGTAAGGGCACGATGAATAAAGTGCCCGAAGGGATAAAACGGTATGGACTATGTGAAGCCAAAGGGCTCTGAAGTATCCTTGTCGCGGGTTATGCTCGGAACATGGGCAATCGGGGGCAGCCACTGGGGTCCTTCGTACGACGAGACGGAGGCACTCAGGGCGATTGAGACTGCGGTCGATCAGGGGATCAACGCGATCGACACGGCCCCTGTCTACGGTGACGGCCGGGCGGAGGAACTGATCGGCAAGGCAATCAGGGGAAAGCGGGAGAGGCTCTTCCTCGCGACAAAGTGCGGGCTCAATATCTACACCGGAAGGTATGAACGCGATCTGTCGCCATCATATATCGAACGTGACCTTGTCCAGTCGCTGAAACGCCTGGGAACGGACTACATCGATCTGTACCAGTGTCACTGGCCCGATCCTTCAACGCCCCTTGAAGAAACCATGGGAGCGCTCCTCAAGCACCAGAAGGAGGGAAAGATCCGGCACATCGGTGTCTCCAATTTCAGCAAGGACGAACTGGTCAGGGCGGCAGGTCTCTGTTCCCTCTTTTCTCTCCAGCCCCATTATTCGTTGCTTGAACGGGGCATAGAAAGAGATATCCTTCCGTGGTGCGTTGCCCACGATATCTCTCTCTTTTCCTATGGTTCACTCGGTGCCGGTCTTTTGACGGGGAAATATGGCCAGTGTCAGCGGTTTGGCGCCGGCGATGCACGGAACTTCTTTTACCGGTTCTTCAAGCCCCGTTACTGGGAAAAGGTCCGCGATCTCGTCGATGCCGTCGGGGAGATCGCCCGCTCGAAAGGAGTGCGGCCGGGAGCCGTAGCCATCTCATGGCTTCTCGCGCAGCCCGGGATCTGTTCTGTCATTGTTGGTTCCCGTTCGCCCCGGCAGGTTTGTGAAAATGTTGAAAACATTCCTGTTCCCCTGGACGATGGGGAAAAAGAGCAACTCGACCGTCTCTCCCGAACGATCTACGAGGGGAAATCCTGAACCAGCCGGATGAGTGAAGGCGATCGGTCCCTGGCTTGTACCGCTACCGTGGGGGAGCAACTGATCATACATCCCCGGTGGGGGATACATCCCCGGTGGGGGATACATCCCCGGTGGGGGATACATCCCCGGCGGGGACAAAAGAATCCTTTACAAAACAGGCGTATTCCATTTATCTTTAAGGAAACGTTTGTCAGGAGGATATGATGAGACGGGCAGCATATGCCGGTATGGTTGTCATTCTTGCAGTCTTTGCCGGGGTTTTTTCCGTGTACGCAAAGGATACGGTGAGACTCGGGCTCATCACTCCCCTTACAGGGGACGTGAAAACATATGGCGAGTCTGCAAAGAATGCCTTCCAGATCGCCCTTGAAGAATACGGAAAAAAAGGAAAGTATAAGATCGAACCGTTCATTGCTGATGATAAGAACGATCCGACAGAAGGAACGAACGGGGCCCTGAAACTGATAACCCAGGACAAGGTTCTCGGTGTTATCGGTCCGCTTACATCGAAAGTGGCTATCCCGGTCAGTGAGATTGCCAACAAGAACAAGGTCCCCATGGTCACGGGAACGGCGACAAGTCCCAAGGTGACGATCAGCGATGGAAAGAGGAAAGCCTATGTCTTCAGGGCCTGTTATATCGATCCTTTTCAGGGGACTGTCGGCGCCAATTTTGCCCTTTCCACGCTGAAGGCGAAGAAGGCGGCAGTGCTTTTCGATGTGGGGAATGACTATTCCAAAGGGCTCGCTGAATTCTTCAAGTCCACCTTTGAAAAAGGCGGCGGATCGATCGTTGCCTATGAGTCTTACCAGAAGGATGATGTAGATTTCTCGGCTCTTGTAACAAAGGTGGCGGTGAAGAAGCCTGATGTCATCTATATACCTGACTACTATAACAAGGTCGCCCTCGTTGCGAAGCAGGTCCGGGAAAAAGGAATCAAGGCAACGATGGTTGGTGGTGACGGCTGGGATTCTCCTGAACTTCTCAAGATCGGAGGGGGTTCGATCGTTGGAGGGTATTTTACGAACCACTATTCCCCTGACAGGAAGGACCCTGTTGCCGATGCATTCATCAAGCGGTATAAAGAAAAGCACGGTATCGTCCCTGATGCCCTTGGTGCTCTCACGTACGACGGGGCGATGATCTTTTTGAAGGCCCTTGACATGGCCTCGAAACCAACAGCCGATGACATAGCAAAAGCGATAGCAGGGTTGAAGAATTTCAAGGGAGTCACGGGAACGATCACTTTTGACAAAAAGGGCGATGCAGTAAAGTCGGTCGTCATGCTCAAGGTTGAAAAGGAAGGCTTCCGGTACATGACCACCATCAATCCTTGAGTGGTCTCAGGGGAAGCGGGACCTTTCATGGATGTTCTCACGTATGTTCTTCAGCAGTTCATAAACGGCCTCCAGCTCGGGGCCGTTTATGCTCTCATAGCTCTGGGCTACACAATGGTTTACGGCGTCCTCCGTCTCATCAATTTCGCCCACGGCGACATATTCATGCTCGGGGCCTTTGTGGCCTATTTTCTCATCTCCCGGTTCGGTCTCCCGATCTATCTGATCTTTTTGCTCACCATGGCCATAACGGCCATGACAGGGTATGTCATTGAGAAAGTCGCATATAAACCGCTCCGGGGAGCGCCGCGGATTTCGCTCCTCATCACCGCTGTGGGCGTCTCCCTCTTTCTCGAATATTTTCTCAGTCTCAATGCCCTTTTTACGCCGAACTATATCGGATTTCCCCGGCCCTTCGAGGTCGAAAGTTACGAAATTCTTTTCCTTACGATCACAAATGTTCAGATCCTTATCTTTCTCATCACACTCGCAGCCCTCGTTCTTCTTTATCTTCTCATATACAGAACGAAACAGGGACAGGCGATGAGGGCAGTCTCCTTCGACCACGAGATCGCCGCCCTCATGGGTATCAATATCGATAAAACGATATCCCTTACATTCATGGTTGGTGCCGCCCTTGCAGGCGTAGGGGGCATCCTGTACGGCATCGCCTATCCCCAGATCAATGTCTTCATGGGTATCATGCCCGGTATCAAGTCGTTCATCGCTGCCGTTCTCGGTGGTATCGGCATCGTTCACGGTGCTGTCGTCGGCGGCCTCATCATCGGCCTCTCGGAGGTCTTTGTTTCAGGCTTTATCTCGTCGACATTCAGGGACGGCTTCATCTTTCTCATTCTCTTTATCGTGCTGCTGCTCAAACCGTCGGGGATATTCGGGAAAAAGATCGAAAAGGTATGAGATTCTTTCGTGAATCATGGAAATTCATCGCCGGATCCCTTCTGCTTTACGGAGTCCTGAAAATTGCCTTCGGAGGCGCTCTTGTCTCGACATACATTCAGCAGATAACACTCTTTTCATTTATCGTTATCATAACGTCCCTCGGTCTCAATGTCATTTACGGGTATACAGGTCAGTTTTCTCTCGGCCACGCTGCCTTTTACGGCATAGGAGCCTATGCTTCGGCATGGATCAGCAAGAGCGCCGGAATCGAAAGCAGTCTTGCCTTTCTGCCTGTGCTTCTCGCAAGCGGTCTCGTGTCTGCCGCCATCGGCTGTGTTGTTGGTATCCCTGTCCTGAGGTTGAAGGATGATTTTCTTGCCATTGCCACCCTCGGTTTTGGTATCTTTGCCCGGGTTATTTTCGACAATTCCGATCGTCTTGCAGAGGTCCTCGGAGGCTCAAGGGGCTTTGTCGGGATCCCTGTTCTGTCGAATCTCGAGGTAACCCTCTCTGTCACCGCCTTTCTGATCCTTGTAACAGGTAATCTCATCCGGTCGAGATACGGACTTTTTTGGCGGTGTATCCGGGAGGATGAACTGGCGGCGGCGTCGGTAGGGGTCGATACGGCGAGGATGAAGCTCCTTGCTTTTACGTTCGGATGTTTTCTCGCCGGGATAGGAGGTGGTCTCTATGCCCATCTTTATTCCTTTCTCCACCCGTCGAACTTTGATGTTCTCAAGTCAATCGATTTCCTGATCATCGTGATCATCGGCGGAATGGGGAGCATCAGAGGCACCATCCTCGCCGGACTTTTATGGGTTGGTTTCATAGAAGGGCTCCGTATCCTCCTTCCGGCGAATCTCCTTGAGCTTCGGTGGGTCTTTATCCCCATTCTCCTCATTGCCCTCATGATGTGGAAACCTTACGGGCTGATCTCGGGGAGAGAGTCGCGATGACGGACCGCGGCGGCAGGACCGGTGCTCATGAATTTCTCACTGTCGACAGTGTTCGAAAGAGTTTTGGCGGTGTCACCGCCGTCGATGGTATCTCCTTCTCTGTCAACCGGGGGGATACGGTCGGCATCATCGGACCGAATGGTGCAGGGAAGACGACGGTCTTCAACCTGATTACCGGATTTTATCGTCCTGACAGGGGGTCTATCCGGTTTTGCGGCCATGAGATTACCCGTGTTCCCCCCTACCGTCTGGCTCATTTGGGGATCGCCCGGACCTTTCAGAACCTCAGGCTTTTCGGAAGACTCACGGTTTTGGAGAATATCCGTTCAGCCGCGTTGAGTGCGAAGAGATACTCGCTCATAGCGGGAGTCTTCCGAACAGGGTCTTTTGTCTCTGTAGAGCGTGAGGCGGAAAAAGAGGCACAGATGCTTCTTGACTTTTTTGGCCTCTCAGAGAAGGAAAATGCCCCTGCCGGAAGCCTTCCCTATGGTGATCAACGGAAATTGGAACTCGCCCGGGCCCTTGCCGTCAAGCCGGACCTCCTTCTTATCGATGAGCCTGGGGCAGGGATGAATCCGAGAGAGATCCAGGATCTGGTGAAGACGATGGATCGGATGAAGGAACGGTTTTCCCTCACCATTGCCCTCATTGAACACCAGATGGGTCTGGTTATGAATATCTCCCATCGTGTCATAGTAATGGATTTCGGGGAAAAGATTATGGAAGGGACGCCCGATGAGGTGCGAAGAGACAAGAGGGTTATCGAAGCCTATCTGGGGGACGAGTTTCCATGCTCATGAAGATTGAGAACCTCACCGTCCGGTACGGCTCCATCGGTGCTGTCGAAACGATCAGTCTCTCCGTCAGGACAGGAGAGATCCTTTCTGTCATTGGTGCCAATGGTGCGGGAAAGAGCACCTTATTGAAGGCGATCGCCGGGCTGGTGAAGGCTGAGTCGGGGCGGATCGATTTTGAAGGCATAAATATCCTCGGTCACAGGCCCGATCAGATTGTGAAACTGGGTATCACCATGGTGCCCGAAGGCAGGAGGGTCTTTCCGAATCTCACGGTCCGGGAGAACCTCGAACTGGGTGGATTTACGCTTGTGGACAAAGAACTGCGGACGGAACTTTTTGATCTTGTGCTCACGACCTTTCCCCGGTTGAGGGAGCGGCTCAAACAGTTTGCAGGAACGCTTTCAGGGGGTGAACAGCAGATGCTGGCCATGGGGCGGGCTCTCATGGGAAATCCGAAGCTTCTCCTCCTCGATGAGCCGTCGATGGGGCTCTCGCCGATCATCACGAGGGAGATCTTTTCGCTTGTTACGTTTATCAACGAGGAAAAGGGCATTTCGATGATTCTTGTCGAACAGAATGCCCATATCGCCCTCGACCACTCGCAAAGGACGTATGTCCTGGAAAACGGCAGGGTGACCTGTGAGGGGTCGAGCGATGAAATCAGAAGGACCCCTGCTATCGTGGAGGCATACCTTGGGGTCTGAAGAGTTTCTGTTTCCCAATCCTGCCGGCATTTCAAACAATGCAAAGACGGCAATCCGGAAGAATGCACGGCGCCTCGATCTGGGTCCCGATGATATGTCGGGCCGGTTGAAGAGTTATCTTTCCAAAAACGAGAAGGTGAAGGAAGACGAGATCGCTCTCTTTCACGGATCGACTCAGTGCATCGAAAGCGTTCTCAGGTTGATAAAGCCTGAATCTCTCGTTATGCCCGGTCCCCTTTCCCGCCGGTACGACGGGATCGTTGGGCGATTGGATCTCAAGACGGTCGTCTTTCCTTTCTCCGGGGAGAAGGGGCAGACTGTTGATCTCGATGGGCTGGCCTCGGTCTGCCGTACTGCCCCCGCCCTTCTTTTTCCCTATCCCCACGATGTCACTGCCATTGGTCCTGATTTTGAACCGTTGTGCAAATTCCTTGGCGATCTGAACAGGAAGGGAAAAACAGTGATCATCGATGAGGCCTATCGGGAATACGGAAACCTTCCGTCACCGGTTGCGGTCGCTACAGCCTCCCTGCGGACGATAATCGTTCGGACGTTTTCTACGTTTCACGGACTTGCAGGGCTGTCCCTCGCCGTCTGCATTGGGCCGAGGTCTTTTGTCAGGGCACTCGGCGACGCCGCTCGACCGGGACCGGTTGATCGTCTTTCGTCCGTTGCCGCTCTCGCCTCTCTCCGTGACAAGGGTTTCCGGAAGAGAACGGACGAATACTTGATGAAGGAGAAGGCATTTCTTGTCAAACGTTTGGAGCGCTGTCGTTTTCTTTCCATTCAGGACAGGTCTGCCGATGTCCTTATTCTCCATTTTACCGGTGACAAGGACGGTCTTAAAGAAAAATCGGATCGGTTTGCCGTTGTTCTCGACACTTTTGAAGACAGGGATGGTCGTGAGTTCATCCGTCTCCCTATCGCCGATCACGCCTCAAACGCCAGGGTGGCTCGATTGTTGAGAAGCATGGAGGAAAACGATGGTCACTAAGAGGAAGCTTTTTCTCATCTGCCCCCTTGCCGTATCTCTTTTCCTGTTCTGTCTGGTGGCAGGCTCATGGGCCGCGGAAACGGCGAAACCCTTCAGGATTCTCCATATCAACGACTTTCACGGGTTTGCTCTCCCCCACGAACTGCCGGGACAGAAAGGTCTCTTCGGCGGCATCGCATTTCTCGCAGCGAAGGTCAACGACCTGAGGGGCGGGAAGCCCTCGATCCTCCTTTCTGCAGGTGACATGATTCAGGGGAACATATGGGCCAATTTTTCCGAAGGGAAGTCCGTTATTGATGTCATGAACACTATGAAATTTGACGGAATGGTCGTGGGAAATCATGAATTTGACTATGGCCAGGAGGTTCTGAGGGAGAGGATAAAGGAGGCCCGGTTTCCTGTTCTCGGGGCGAATGTTTCAGGGCTTTCCGGGCTTCAGCCTTTTATGGTGATGACGGTCAATGGTGCTACAATCGGTGTGATCGGTGTTGTTACGACCGAAACTCCCGTGACGACGAGTCCGAAAAACGTGAGAGGACTGACCTTTGCTCCTGTTGCCGAAACAGTCCGTTTCTATGCCGAGATGCTCCGTCCCGGCGTTGATGTTCTCGTCGTCCTGTCTCACCTCGGTTTTGTGGAAGACATGGAACTGGCCCGGACGGTTCAGGGGATCGATCTCATCGTCGGCGGCCATTCGCATACGAAGGTCGAGAACGGCAGGCAGGTGGGGTCAACGCTGGTCGTTCAGGCCTGGGCCCACGGCCTGACAGTCGGTGTGGTCGACGGGGTTGTTGAGGATGGTAAAATCACCGCCCTTTCCGCCCGTTTGGAGGACATTGTCCCGGTTCCCGGTGCCGATGACAGGAAGATCACATCCCTCGTACAGGCATACGAAGAGAAAGTAGGCGCCAGGATGAATGAAGTTGTCGGCCGGGCCGCGGTCCCTCTTGACATGACGGAGGCACGACGGAAGGAATCAAATCTGGGAAATCTGGTGGCCGATATTCTTCGTTCCACGGCAGCGGCTGACGGTGCCATAATCAATGGCGGTGGTCTCAGGGAGAGCATAATGCCCGGACCGGTCCGGGTGAGAGACATCTATTCTGCCCTCCCTTTCGACAACTATCTTATTGCCATCAAACTGACAGGCCGGCAGATCGTATCGGTTCTTGAACACGGCGTCTCCGGGGTCGAAGAGGATGCAGGGAGGTTTCCGCAGGTCTCGGGAATACACTTTCGTTTCGATCCCAGGGCACCGAAGGGGTCGCGGATCCGATCGGTGATAGTCGGAGGGAGGCCCATTGATCCCGACGGCGTATACACAGTCGCAACGAACGATTTCCTTGTCGCCGGCGGTGACGGGTACAAAGGTTTTGCCGATGCGCTTACGTCATCGAAGAATTTTTCCCTTGTAGGGGGTGTCATGACAGGTGATCGGATTACCTACAACGATGCAAGTACGCCCGTTCGGGACCTGGTAACCCGGTACTTCAGGGAAAAAGGGACTGTCCATGTCCGGCTCGACGGAAGAATTGAGATCGTCGACTGATGATCGTTTTCGTGAATGATAGACCCGTCAGCCTTGCTCCGGGGATGAGTGTCCGTCATGCCTTGATTCATGAACAGTTGCTCGCCTCTGTTTATGAGGGAGCAAAAGTCTATGACAATGAGGACAACGAAATCGATCTTGACGGAACTCTCTGCGATGGTGCCCGTATTCGGGTCGATCTTCCCGTCCATAACCGCCGGAGGTGACCTTCTTACGGCGCCTTCGGAACGAGTGGGTATATGTTTGACACCTGTGGCCAACTTCTGATACTGTCTGATTAATCACGCAAGCAGGACCAAGGGGGTGTTCGATGAGAAATTCTGTTTCATTGATTGCCGGTATTCTCTTCTTTGTTTTTCTCGGTTTTGGATATGCTGAATCTTTTGCCGCTGAAAAGACGGGCGTTGAACCTTCCGCCGTGCTGAGAGTCAAACCCGGTTCCCATACCTTTGTGTGCGGGTCGGTTGAGAGGGGCAAGGAGATAGGTGCTACGAACATTTCCCGCCGGGCTGTCGACATCAGGGCGACGGGCACAGCGGACTGGATCAGGGTTGAGCCGGGTCTCCAGACCCAGGTTCCGACGGGAGGGACAGCGCTGTTCACCGCCTCTGTCGACTGTTCCCGGATCAAACCACGGTCTTCATCTGTAGGCTACGTTGTTCTCGAGAGCATGGGAAGAGTCAGCAAGGTCAAAATCCTTGTCAAGTCGAAAGCGGGGGCCGTCACGCCGAAACAGGATTCTGGTTCGGACAAGAGATAGAAAGTACGGGGGAGGGACAATGAAAAAAGAGCATGGATCGTTTTGGCTTTTTCTTGTTTGCTTCGTTGTATTTCTGCCTGTTGCCGTTATGGCCATGCCTGTCATTGGCCAGTTCGGGGGGCCGGACAGATACCGGAACAAGCTTGAACTGAAAGATTTCACTGTCCAGGGACCTGTGCCGACCCCTGTGGGCAGTCAGCTTACGGTATCATTCACACTGAAAAACGTCTCCGAACAGCCCATTCAGTTTGATCCCCGGTACGGTGTATTTATCGGTTGCCGCTGGAATTCGACGTCCAATCAAAATAATCGCGATTTCGGTCACTCATACAAAGGAAAAGTACTCATGCCATTTGAGGGGATCTATGTTCAGGGGCGGATCATTGTCGATCAGGGGGGAACATGGAGATTCTGGCCTGCCTTTCATGCGGGAGGAACATGGGGTCCATTTCGCTGGCATGAGGTGACGGTGAAAGTCCAGGGCAGCGGAAATCAGGGTACTGATCCGAGACGGCCGAGACCTGGTCAGCGTCCCCCGAGACCTTAAGTGTAATCGTCATAGACAGTAAGTTCTCTGTGCGAGAAAAGTGAGTTGAGTGGTCAAATGTGGTAGACTCACAAGGGTCTCCATATTGACATCCCAGCGACATACATACACACATATTTCCCGGTCCCTCTTTCTCAAAGGTGTCCAGTGTCATAAAGCGCTTTTTCTCGCTTTTCACGAACCACACCTCAGGAAGGAGCCCTCTCTGTCGAGAACAATTTTACGTCGCAGCACTCTCTCCGTTTTTGAGGAGGTTCGGCGGACCTTTCCCGGTCTCGTTCTCTGTCCCGGCGACGGTGACGATAATCCCGAGACCAGGGCGCACTGGACATTTTTGACAATGAATAACGGTGTCACGGCGATAGAAGGAGCCGTATTCGTTAATGACGGTATGTCAGCCCGGACCGATATTATAACCAGAGGGAAAGAAGGGGGATGGGCCCTCTATGGGGTCAAAGGCTCGACAAAGGTGAAGGAAATCTACCGCATCGATTGTGCGTTTCAGCAGAGGGCTATGGAGAGGGCTGGTGTTCCGCCCTGTGGCACCTGGCTCATCATTCCCGACAACCGCTATGTCAGGCACGACGTTTTGGACCCCCTCAAGCTCTTCCGGTATATCGATGTCACCGACGATGCAAGGCGACGTGCCGGTTGGGTCGATGACGAGATCTGCATTCAGAAAACGATAGTGGACGGATCGATGCCCGACATCGCCATCGGCCCTCAGTGCAGAAAGCCGAGGGACTGTGAGTTCAGGCATATCTGCTGGAAGGATGTTGACGAGACGTCGGTCTTTTCGCTGAAGGGGAACAGAAACCTCGTTTTTTCCCTCTTCCGCCAGGGCATCCGGAATCTGGAGGATATTCCCGATGATGATTGCACCGCTTTGCAGAGAGAGCAGATCGAGGCATTCCGATCCCGTTCCACGGTCGTCAGGCAGGATCAGATCCGTCGTTTTCTCGGGACGCTCCATTACCCCCTCTATTTTCTCGACTTTGAGACTTTCAGTCTTCCTCTGCCCTCTCTTCCAGGGACGCGGCCATTTCAGCAGATCCCCTTTCAGTATTCCCTCCACTGGCAGGAACGGCAGGACGGTCCTCTCTTTCATGACGGATATGTCGGCCTTCCGGGCCGCGATCCCCGCCCTGAGATTCTCGGGAGACTGGCAGAAATCATACCGCCCGGAGCCTGTGTTGTCGCCTATGTTGCCCGATTCGAAAAACAGATTCTTTCCGATCTCGCCGCAGCATTTCCAGACCGCGCCGGCGATCTGAAACGTCTCTCCGGGGCCATAGTCGATATGGCGCTCCCCTTTCAGAAGCGGTACCTTTATCACTGGAAATTTCATGGCTCCTATTCCCTGAAAACGATCGTCCCTGTTCTTGTCCCTGAGATCGATTATCACGGATTGAGGGTAAGGAACGGAGAGATGGCAGCAGCAGCGTTTTTTATGATGGAAGAAGCCGATACGATCGAGGAGCGGGAACAGATCGCACAGGATCTCGGTAAATATTGCCGGCTCGACACGCTTGCCATGGTGAGACTTGTCGATGTCCTGAGAGAGCATGCCCGCTGAGAGGGCGGGCGGTTGACAGGGGTGAGGAAGATTGGTAGCATAAGGCCTTTTAACAGAACGATGTTGCGAGGTGAAGCGTAATGACGCCCGATATGAGGAGAAGACTCAACCTTTTCCTTCTGATCTTCTTCGGTATTATGGTCCTTGGAACAGTCGGCTTCATGGCTGTGGAAAAGAAGTCTGTCGTCGATGCGGCCTATTTTGTCATTGTCACCATGGCCACCGTCGGATACGGTGATATCCACCCCCTGACGGACGGCGGAAAGATCTTCACCATTCTTCTCATTGTCCTGGGGGTAGGGGCATTTCTCGGTGTCATTGCGAATATTACCGATATCATCCTTGCGAGACGGGAAGGGGAACGGAGGGTGCAGAAGCTCAACATGGTCATCGGTGTCTTTTTCAGCGAGGTAGGCATCGGTCTTCTTGAGCGGCTGAATACCTACGATCCTGATTTCGACAGGCTCCGCCATGATCTCGTCGTCTCCGGTCTCTGGACGGATAAAGATTTTCAGAAAGCCAGGAAAAATGCCAGGAAGCATGACTATGCGGTCGATATGACAAAGGTAGATCTTCACGATCTCAAAAGGTTTCTTCTGTCGGAACGGGAGTGTCTGGTCCGGCTTCTCGAAAATCCAATACTCCTCGAGCATGAAGCCTTTACCGACCTGCTTCGGGCGGTCTTCCACGTAACAGAAGAACTGTCGTACCGCCCCGATTTTTCTGACCTTCCGAAAAGCGACAGGGATCACCTGGCGAACGATATAAAACGGGCGTATCATCTCATCGTTGATGAGTGGCTTGTCTATATGAAATATCTGAAAGGCAACTACCCTTTTCTTTTCTCCCTCGCAGTGCGTACCAACCCTTTCGACAAGACTGCATCGGTCTTTGTCTCAGGAAGTTAGGTTCTTCCCTCCTGTTCTCTCGTGTTTCTTCATTCCCGGCACTTCACCGGGCAGCATGGTGCAGAGCTCGGGAAATATCCTCCTTTAAATCTTCGGGATCTTCGAGTCCCGGGGAGAGCCGCACAAGGCCGTCGGTGATGCCCCTTTTCAGTCGTTCCGCCTCGGGCATGGCTGAATGGGACATCCTGGAGGGGTAGGAGATGATTGTTTCCACTCCCCCCAGACTCACGGCAAAGAGGGATATGTCCAGAGCGTCGAGAAACCGGGTGACAAAAGAACCGCCGGGAACTTCAAACGAGAGG
>CAYQXL010000010.1:0-8283 GCA_964421445.1 uncultured Pseudomonadota bacterium | reverse complement strand
CAGAGCGTCGAGAAACCGGGTGACAAAAGAACCGCCGGGAACTTCAAACGAGAGGACTGCTCCCGGCCCGTCCGATTGTCCCATGTGGATCTGCCGTCCCGGATGTGATTCGAGACCGGGATACCAGACTCCCAGCACATCTTTTTCCTTGCTGAGCCATGCTGCGAGGTTTTCCGCAGTTCTTTGCTGGATTTCCATACGGGCACCGAGGGTCTTTATCCCTCTGAGGAGAAGCCACGAATCCTGGGGACCGGCTATGGCACCGAAAGAGATCTGTATCTGTTTCAGTCTTTCGCCCAGTTCGCTGCTTCCGGTGACGGCGAGGCCGGCGATGACGTCGCTGTGGCCCCCGAGGAACTTTGTGGCACTGTGGACTACAATATCACAGCCGAACTGAAGCGGCCGCTGGAGAAAAGGTGTCATGAATGTATTGTCGACGATTGTCGTGAGCCCCCGTTCCTTGCCCAGTGCCGCAACGAACCGGAGGTCTGTAATCTTGAGGAGAGGATTTGATGGTGTTTCGACGAAGAGGGCCCGGGTCTCCTTCTTTATGGCCCCGACAAGGGCGTCGTGATCGGTCATGTCCACGAAGGTGTGGGTCAAGCCCCACTGGGCGAAGAGGGTCGTGAGTGACCGGTATGTTCCGCCGTATACGTCCGCCGGAACGACAATATGGTCGCCAGGCTGGAAGAGAAGAAAGGCGGACGAAATGGCCGCCATTCCCGAAGCAAAGGCCAATCCTGTCGCTCCCTCTTCGAGGGCGGCGATCGTCGATTCGAGAGCCTCCCTGGTCGGGTTTCGGGCCCGGGAATACATGTACCCTTCCTTGGCTGCCTTTCCGTCCTGAATAAATGTGGAGACCTGGTAGATGGGAATACTCGCCGCACCGGTGTAGGGGTCTCTGTCAGCTCCGCTATGAAGTATCCGTGTTTTGTACCGCATACAGCCTCCTTCGGAAATCGATCACTTACTATAACACAGGACCAGGGAGGAGGTTGAGGTGATTCATCCGTTGATCGCCTGCCGGACCATATGTATAATAAAGGGGAGGGGAGGGATTGTCGTGATCGAAAATGCTTATGTCTGTTACTTTGACGTGCTCGGTTTCACGTCGCGGTTCGTGTCAGGGAGTCTTTCGACCCGATACGATGGCTTGATCGCCATGGTGAACGGGATCAATGATGATAAAGTGACCGTTTTTCTCATGTCCGACAGCATAGTTATCGTCTCGGAAGAATTTGACCGGTTCATGGACATCACCCGGGAGTTTTACACATGGGGTATCCTGAATGATTTCTGGCTGAGGGGGGCTGTGACCCGGGGAAACGTGACCCGGTATCACGACAAGGCCGTGATGGAGCGGAACCGGTTTATCCTGCCCTTTCTCGGAGAAGGATATCTCAGGGCCTATGCTTTGGAGACCAGTCTCAACATATCGGCCGTTGGTCTTGACAGGGCCTTTCTCAACCGGCAGGATATTGCGAGCCATCTCACCGAAGGGATTGATTACGTCGAATACGAAGAATATGTCCCCAAGCAGGGATATGAAGAAAACAAGTGGCTCCTCCTGCCAAAGGAGCATACGGTCCGGCAGGTCGTGGATACCCTCTATTTTGACGAGATGCTCAAGTCTCACGTCGAGGATGTGGACAAATATATCAATACATTCTGCTTTTACATCCGGTATCTCCTGGAACGGGGAAGCGTGGAGAATATATTTTCCTTTCTCGACCGGCTGATGGATGAATTTGATCTCCAGGGGCGGAGGATATTGATCCCGAGCAAGGTCGTCACCATATTCGTTGCCGTCATCGAGGGCCTTTTCCGCCGTTACCGTTCAGCGGACGGCCTTCACCACTGTAATCCTGCCCAACTCGAACTGCTTGTCGGAAAGGTGGTTTCCGGTCTCAGGGAACAGGGGTATCTTTCTGCCTTTGTCGACATTCTCCTTGAGTTTGACAAAAAAAGACACACAACCCTCTACAAGGAAATCAACAGTCTCCGGCTCTATCCTCAGGCCCAGTAAGACCGTTCCCGAGTTGTCACGTTCTTTCGGAACCGATGGTAAAGACGAGAATGTTCATGTTTTCGTACCGCTTGTATTCAATGTTCTTGATGAACCGTTTCATCACCGCCATTGAGGGTCGCTCTCCTGTCGACGAGCGGTAGCTGTCGGACATAAGCGGGTCTGTGGCGAGAAAGATATTAAAGGCGTCAGCATAATCGGTTGTGGTGATGACGAGTCTGCCGGCATTATCGCTTTTGCAGGTTATGGCAATCTCTCCGGGATGTCCGGCATATGCGTGCTGGACGATATTGCGCACCGCTTCCTCGGCGGCCATGCTGATCTGTGATGCCCTCTCTCCCGTAAGACCGTGCTCGACAACCTTCTCCGCGACGAATGTTTTGACAAGAGGGACGGATTCAAGAACCGCTTCTGTCCGCATCTCCCCAAGAATCTTCATAGATACCTCCTTCAGTCTTCTTTTTGCATATGACCGTTGCTATGGACTGAGAGTCTACGCGAATGGACCGAAAAACTCAATCGTGCCCGCCCGGAGACCGTCCCGTCCCCGTTTCTGGAAGATAAGGGACGATCCTTCCAGGCAGACCTTTTCATGATGACGGTGATCTGATAGAATAGAGGTCGGGAGGATCGTAAAACGGACCGAAAAGAGTGGATTGCCATGATCATCATCCGTCTGGCTGTGAGACTGGGAGGGGTTGTTCGCTTAGGTGGAATCTCCGCAGGGATGGTCCTTGCCCTCGTTCTCTGTCTTGTCGGTTCGCCGCTCTCCGGTGCGTCAGGGCCGGAAGCAACGAATGACCGGATGTTTCCATCTTCCGTCAACGGAAACGAGTGGATCAGAGAGGGGGCGCCGGTGGAGTACGGTCCCGAGAAACTCGTCTATTATCTCGGCATAGAAGCGGAACTCTATTACCCGTATGGAGCGAGAAGCGTTATGGCAGCGTCTTACGGGAAGACGACGAATCCCGGTATGGTGATAACCGTCGAGGTCTTTGAAATGGGATCCCGTCTCGATGCCTTCGGTCTTTTTTCCTCGTACCGCGACGCCGGATGCCAGCCGGTCAATGCAGGGACGGACGGATGTTTTGGTAGCGGCCGGCTCATGTTCTGGAAGGACCGTTTCTTTGTGAGATTGAAGGGTACAGGAACGCTTCAGGCCGATCGTCCGGGCCTGACCACCGTGGCCCATAACGTCGCTTCCATGATACCCGGGACAGGAGGCAGGCCTGGTGTGCTGGAGTTGATCATGCTCCCCGGTGTTGTGCCGGGAACCGAAAAATATCTTGCCCGGAATGTTCTCGGATACCCTTTCTTTCCGAAGGGTCTTGTTGCTGATGTCCGTATCGGAGGGGATCAGACGGCAAAGCTCTTTGTCATTCTCTCGCCGTCACCGGAAGAAGCGGAGACTGTCTTCATCCGCTATGCCCGTTACCTTGCCGGCGCCGCTGTCCAGCCTGTAATACAGATAGAGAACGTGAAACGGACGCTCCGGGGACAGGATCCGGTCTACAAAAACGTCATCGTGCGACAGCACCGGGCTTTTGTCTTCGGTGCCGTCGATCTCAGAGAGGGCGAGAGGGGGCTCTCCCTTGTCGAAGAGATGGAGAAGAGAATTGCCAGACTGGCCGGATCATCTCCTCCGTAGAGGAGGGCAGAGGTTGTCAATGAGGGCATCGATCCGGGAACTGTAGAGATCGGTCCGTTCGGGGGTTGCCGCATCGAACGATTGGGTGGCGAGGGGCCTTTCCGTTACCGGATCAAACTCGGTGCTTTTGACGATTTTGAACGCTCTTTCCTTGCAGTCAAGTTCTATGCGGCTCTCATATTTGATTCGAGGCTGGCCGTCGTAACCGGGGACTGTAATCCTCTGCCACACGAGAAGAAGGTTGTCCCCAGGTTTTTCTATCCGCGATTTGTCGTAATAATAGGTATTCGTATTATCCGAATAGAAAATCTGCCAGTCATCACCAAAACATACGGGGGCGGAGAGAGCGATGAGGACGAAGATGGCGAATCCTCCGAAAATGCAAGCCTTCATGTTCATAAAGCCTCCTTAGTGAAATTGGTGACCGTGAAGCCATACTCTATCGCACAATGAATTTTGTTTCAACGTCCTGCCCACCTATTCTATACTATGGCCATGAAAAATATCATTGACTATCTCCAGACCATGGGGCTCCACGATAAGATTTTCGACTCTGTCCTGGCCCTTCTCTTTTTCTTCCTTCTCCGTTTTATCCTGATTAGGCTCTTTCTTCGGTTTCCCCACGAAAAACATAGAGAATACCTCTGGAGGAAGGGGGCGACCTACTCGTCTTCGGCAGTTCTGCTTCTCCTCCTTGCTGTTGTCTGGCTCCGGGGCTTCAACTCGTTGACCACGTACTTTGGTCTCCTTTCAGCAGGCCTGGCGGTCGCTCTCAAAGATCCTCTCTCCAACCTTGCAGGCTGGTTGTTTATAATCGCAAAGAAACCTTTTCAGGCAGGCGATAGGATTCAGATCGGTCAGTATGCCGGCGATGTCATCGACATCGACGTTTTTCAGTTTACCCTCATGGAGTCCGGTACTTCCGGGGTTTACAAGGATATGAGGACGGGCCGGCTTGTAAAGATATCGAACAGCGCTGTCTTTATGGAACCTCAGGTCAATTTCACCAAGGGGTGGTTCGAGTTCATCTGGAATACGATCGAAATACCGATCACCTTTGAAAGCAACTGGAAGAAGGCCCGGTCCATTCTCGAAGAGGTTGTGGCCGCAGAAGCCGAGGAGAGGGACAAAAAGGCTCAGGACTGTATCCGAGAAGCGTCGGAGAAATACATGGTCCTCGATATGGACCTGAAGCCCCGGGTCTATACGGGGGTCAACGAAAACGGCGTTACCCTGACGGCTGTCTATCTCTGCGATCCCCTTCACCGGCGAACGTCATCGGGGAACGTTTGGGAACAGATCCTGGAGCGGTTCTCCACCGAAGATGACATAACATTTGCCTATCCGACCCAGAGGAGCTTCAGCAATATTGCTGAAGGAAAATCTGGTGTTGTCCCTCTCGGTCAGACTGTTGTGCAGAAAAGAAAACCGTCGGCGAAGGCTTCCCAGCAGGGAGGCAGTCCTCTTTTTGGTCCCCCGGGCCCCTGACAGACGATCTTTTGGTACCGGTAGCTTTCGCCGATCCCTCTGATCTCTATTCCGTAACCCTCATGATTTTCGCCGGAGTGCCGAAGACCACAACGTTGTCAGGAACATCCTTCGTCACAAGGGCACCTGCGCCGACGACCGAGTTGTTGCCTATGTGAATGCGGTCGAGGACGATTGCGCCGATATTTACTGACGTCATCGTCCCTATTGCGCAGAACGCCGCTACTGCTGCTGACGGTCCTATGCGGGAATATGGCCCGATCGTGACGTCGTGGCCGATCGATGCAGCCCTGTTGATGAGAGCGAAATCACTGAGGACCGTATTCGGTGAAATGGTTGCGTGGGGAGCGACGACAACGCCTTCACCGATGGTGACATGGGAACCGATGTAGGCCCTGGGATGAACGAGGGGCGCAAAAAAGATTCCGTACTTTTCTTTTACCTGCTGAACGAGCATCTTCTTTTGAACAACTGTACATCCCAGGGCATATTCACACCCCTCTTCGGGCTCGAAAGGGTCGAGCGAATCGAAAACCTCAACAGCATAGGGGAGGTAGGAAAGGCGTTCCCGTAAGGGAATGGTCCGATCAGGGACCGTCTCAGGAAGGTTCTGGAATATTTTGTGGACTTTTCCGCCTGCTGCATGAATAATGTCGAAAATATCGCTCAGATAACTGCCGATACCAAAAATAATGAAACCTTTCATAATCCTCTCCTGCCGATGATTCAGGGTTGTATCATCATCCAATCTGTGCCGTGAACCGGCGGTGTGTGGTTCATACGGAGATCACAGCCTCCCAGTCCCTCAGGACCTTGTTTCTGTCATACATGGACGTGTAACACTCCCGGATCTCGTTGAAAACAGATGCCTCGTATCTCTTCATAATCGAATCAAGACTGTAGCCGATATCGTTGACGAAGAAGACTCCCGTGAATTGTGCAAAAGACCTGCGATGTTCGGGAATATCGGAAAGAACCACGTATTTTCCGCAGGCTAGGGCATCGTGAACGGCGATGCTTGTTCCGATACTATGGCGTGGAGTCCTGAGAAGACAGTCGAAGGAGGTGAAAAGGACCCTGACATTCGTCTCAAAGGCCTTGATCGTCATGCGGTGACAGACGAGACAGAAGCCCATGGCTTTTGTTGTCCTGCTCATCTGTGCTGCAGGGACAGAGGGATCAGGATCCGGTACAGGCTCCCGGCCGTCAGGGGCTCCGCTTGTGTCTGTACTGAAAGCGCCGCGGATTGTGCCGATGCTGTTAAGAATCTGTCGCCCTGCTCTGCCGCATTGATGGTAGACATTAAAACGCCGCACGGCTGGTGAGCGTTGTATTACATGGCAGAGAACGGCAAATTCGTTCTTGATACACCCCACGTTATCTGTTCTTGCGTAGACTGGTCTGTAATCTATGTCATCTATAATGTCCAACCTGTGATACCTGCTGCTGTCAAAGGCACCAGGTATATGAGAGATCTGGGTATCGTGGAGAAAGATGATATCATCGAAGAGACAGGCGTTCTCCGCAGTGACGGGAACCGTGATTACCGCGGGAATTTCGAGGATGATGGCGATTTTCCGAATGCCCTCAATATACGCAAACCTGTCGAGACCGTAGGGGAAATGACCGAGCATCACATCGAATGAACGACAAGGCTTCGATGAGAGGATGTCCTGGACAGATACACAGGCATGATCGAACCGTGCCGTCTGGGCAAAGAAGTCCCTTTCCCGGGCATGTGAAACAGCAAAGCTGATATCGTGTTTCCCGGCGAGATGGGCTGCAAGGTTGATAAGGAGGTTTATCGTTCCCCCTCCTATACGACGGATCTGGGTATAGACGAGAATTTTCATCAGGTGAATCGGGACAGTTTCAGAAGCTTGCCCATTTCCCCGGCCGTAAAGGGGGTTTTGCCCGCTGACCGAAACTGGCGCAGAACATTTGCCGCCAGGTCTCTGTTTGTCGCCGGCCTCAGTTTATGGTGGTCCATAAAAGAGGTGTCTTCCAGGCCGACCCTGACGCCGAGACCATGAGACAGGGCGGGCTCGATCAAGGGAAAATGGTGCATACCGATCCCTCCCACTCCGATCACGGTCTTATCGGGGGCAGCATCAACAAGAAAAGAGAGGAGGAGGGGGTCAAACTGCATGGTGTGGATGTTGCCAAAGATAAGGTTTGCGTAGTGCGGTGCCTGTAAAACCCTCTTTCGTTCAAGTATGACCATCGTATTCATCATGCCTGTATCGAAGATTTCCAGTTCGGGCTTGATTCCTTTGTCGAGCATTTTACGGGCGAGGTCGGTAATGACTGAAGGCTCGTTCATGCTTGCACCGTTCATGAAGTTGAGCGATCCCAGCGTGAGGGAAGCCATGTCAGGTTTCGTGTCCCCTTCAAGTTCAAGGACTTCCGACCGTCTTTCGAAGTCGGACCAGAGGCGGCCGCTCGTTGATACGCAGATGATGATGTCAGAATCGGTCTCTCTGATCCCGCTGATGATCCTGGCGTAAATCTCTTTCTTCCATGTTGGAGTGCCATCGGTATCACGGGCGTGAATGTGGAGAATTCCGGCCCCCATGTGACCAAGAAGACGGCTTTCGGCGATGATCTCGTCGATGGAAACGGGAAGGGAGGGAATCTCTTTCTTTGTTGGGATCATGCCTGTAAGGCAGCAGTTGAGAAATGATCTGTCCTGAGGCAGAGAGTGTTCCATTGGACTGTAATTATAATGTAGCTCTCACTGCAGGTCAATCGGGTGATATGGCAGAGCAGGAGGCCTGGGAACCGGGGGAAGAGGCGTACTCAGTCTGTTGACGAATCGTCCTCTATCAGGTAAAAAAAGAAATGCGGAAAAAAGGGATGACATTTTCACGGTTGGGAGGTATTCTTATACAATCTATACCAGTGGAAAACCGAAGAACGTAACAAAAGGGGCCAGTACTATGAAAACAGCCGCAAAGTGTATCGTTTTTTTGGTATCGATCTTTTTCCTCTTTGCCCTCTGTCCTTGCGCTTCAGACGCGCAGGTGCCTGAAAAGCGGGAGGGAATAACGCCTGGACCGAAGGTGGCACCGCCCAAGGCGGCTCCCCCACCTCCTCCGAAGATTGCTCCCCCACCGCCACC
>CAYQXL010000009.1:58055-61841 GCA_964421445.1 uncultured Pseudomonadota bacterium | reverse complement strand
GCTTACCAGACAGCCTACCTGAAGGCAAACTATCCCGTCCAGTACATGGCGGCAATCCTCACGAGCCAGGTGAGTGACACGGATAAACTCTACAAGTATATCTCCGAGTGCAGGGACGCAGGTTTCACCATCCTTCAGCCTGACATAAACAGGAGCATGCAGACGTTCACCGTCGTCGGAGAGAATATCGGTTTCGGCCTGGCTGCCATCAAGAATGTCGGCGAAGCAGCCCTGGAAAACATTATCGAGATAAGGGATACATTGGGCGGTTTCAGCTCATTTCACCAGTTTCTTCAGGAGATCGACACAAAGAAAGTCAACAAGAAGGTTATCGAGAGCCTGATCAAGGCCGGGTGCTTCGACAGTTTCGGCCTCAGACGATCTCAGCTCTTTTACATGCTCAACAGTAAATCGGATAAGGCCACCCGAAAGGAAGGGAAAAACGGGTACCTCCAGCCAGGCCTTTTCGGCGATCTTCCCGAGACCGTCGAATCAGTTACCGTCCCCGATATGGAAGAACTGCCTTTCGACGATATATTGAAAGGGGAGAAAGAGGCTTTCGGTTTTTATTTCAGCGAACATCCGATGAAATCGTTTGAACATCTGAGCAGAATGTTTACGAAGTACGATACGGAAAATGTAAAGGAAACCGAGTCAGGGATAGATGTCGACATTGCCGGGCTCGTAAGCGCCTACAGGGAACTCGTCACAAAAAGGGGTGACCGAATGGCCTATCTTTCCATAGAGGACACCAAGGGTGCCGTGGAGGTGATCGTCTTTCCCGATCTCTTCAGTCAGTGTGCCGCCGAAATCAAAAGCGACAAACCTCTCGTGGTCACGGGAACAGTGGAAAAATCGGAAGAAGGATCAATAAAACTGCGTGCCAAACGGGTCCGTTACTTCGATGACGTCATGAGCAAGGTGAGCAAACTCCTGAGGATACGGATATACTGCGACGCTTTCAAAACCTCTGACCTGAGAAGACTCCGGGACCTTCTTGTAGCCATACCCGGTGAATCACGACTCGCCCTGGACTTTGTTTCTCTCGGTGAGGAGCGAACCTTTTTTGTACCCGATCTCAGGATAGATTGCGAAAAGAGGGATACGCTGATCAAACATTTTGGGAACGCAATCACGTGCGAGGTGGCAAATGAGATACTATCTTGATTTTGAAAAGCCCCTTGAAGCCGTTGAAAGACGGATTCAGGAAATCGAACGTTTTCATGATACCAATGACCCCCATTACAGCCGCGAATTGGGATCTCTCACGAGAAAGGTGTCAAAACTGGAGAAAGAGATCTACGGAGACCTTTCGAACTGGCAGAAGACCCATCTCTCTCGCCATCCTGACAGGCCCCACACGCTTGACTATGTCAACGCCATGTGCACTGATTTTGTCGAACTCGCCGGTGACAGGAAGTTTCGCGACGATCCGGCCATCGTGGCAGGTTTCGGCACCTTTTCAGGAACTCCTGTTGCCATTATCGGTCACCAGAAGGGAAAGGATGTCCGCGAAATGGCCCGCCGGAACCTCGGCATGGCCAACCCTGACGGGTACAGAAAGGCCGTCCGGGTTATGGACCTCGCAAACCGCTGGCATAAACCGATCGTAACATTCATCGACACTCCCGGCGCATTTCCGGGTATCGGGGCTGAAGAAAGGGGGCAGGCTGAATCGATAGCGAGCAGTATATACTTCATGTTCTCCCTCACCGTTCCTGTCATTACGGTTGTTATCGGAGAAGGAGGAAGTGGAGGCGCCCTGGCTATTGGTGTGGGAAACCGCATTCTGATGCTGGAAAACGCAATCTATTCCGTCATCTCGCCTGAGGGATGTGCAGCGATACTGTGGAGGGACGGAGCAAAAGGCCCGCTCGCCGCCGACGCCCTGAAGCCCACTGCCCACGATCTCAAAAAACTCGGTGTCATTGACGACGTCATTCCCGAACCTTTCGGCGGCGCTCACCGTAATCACGATGAGACACTCGTCAATGTGAGGACTGCCGTGGCAAAGCATTTAAAAGAGTTGAGCGGTCTCTCGCCTGACGCCCTTAAGGACCATCGGTACAGAAAGTTCCGCTCACTGGGCATATTTGAGGGATGACATGATGTCAATCCGCCTTGACATACGAAACGCTCTTTCCGCCACAATAGGTTCTGAGGGGCTCTCCCGTGATGACGTCAGCAGGATATTCAGCCGATTGGAAACCTATAACGGTTTCCTGAAAGATGCCCCCATACCATTTATGGAGCTCCCCTTTCAACCGTTTCAGATCCCTGAAATGGAGGGATTAAAGAAGAAAGTCCTGTCCAATGACATCTCAACGTTCCTTCTTCTTGGTATCGGCGGTTCCGCCCTTGGAACCGAGGCACTCTGCCGGGCATTGCTCCACCCGCTCCATAATGAGGATCGGAGGTTTAGGGCCGGCAAACCGGCCTATTTCATCCTCGACAATATCGATCCGTACCGGATCGCCGGTATAGCTGAGGCAGTCCAGCACGATCCCGATCATACGATGATGGTCGTCATCAGCAAATCAGGGACCACAGCCGAAACCCTCTCCCAGTTCATGATCTTCAAGGACCTTCTCAAATCGTCACCGCGTTATGCGGACCGTGTTGTTCTCATAACCGACCAAGAGACAGGTATTCTCAACACCATCAGCAGATCGGACGGATTCCCCGTCCTCAATCTTCCTAAAGGGATCGGCGGACGATTCTCCGTACTGACACCGGTCGGTCTCTTCCCTGCCATGATGCTCGGCATCGATGTTCACGCACTTCTTGAGGGAGCCCGGGCAATGGCAGACCACATTGCTTCAGCCGGACCAGCGACCAACCTCGCGGTAAGCCTCTCCGCTCTCCTTCTCGGCGCGTATGCCCGGGGCAAGACCATCCATGTTGTCATGCCCTACTCTGACCGACTCATATCCTTTGCCGACTGGTTCCGGCAGCTTGAAGCCGAGAGTCTTGGAAAGAACGAGAAGGGTCCCCTTCCCGTCCGGTCCGTAGGCGTAACGGATCAACATTCCCAGCTCCAGCTCTATATGGACGGTCCGAGGGACAAGTTTATCCTCTTTCTGACAAACAATCCACCGTCCTTGCCGATTCCCGATTCATTCCCTGAAATACCTGACTTGGCATACCTTGCGGGGGCAGATCTGGGCAACCTCTTCTCCGCCGAGTTTCGTGGTACCCGCCGTGCCCTCAGGGAAGCGTCCCGGCCGACAGCAACCCTCCATCTCTCCCATATCACGCCCTTTACAATGGGTGCCCTCTTCTTCCTCTTCGAAATGGTCACAGCATTTATGGGCCACTGCATGGAGATCAACCCCTTCGATCAACCGGCGGTGGAATTGGGAAAGGAGTATACCCGTCAGATCATGCGGTCCGGCAAACCGTCCGATGATTCGCCGGAGGCGGAGGAATGGACAGAGCCGTTTACGGTGATTTCTTCTGAGGAGTGGTTCTGATTCGTTCTATTCTGATCTTCCTTATCCGCAGTCCGTCGATATCGACAACAGTGAACTTGTGGTTGCCATGATAGACTGTCTCCCCCCCTTTGGGAATAACCTGCAGACGATCGAGAACAAAACCTCCGAGGGTCTCGTAATCCGGTGATTCGTCGAGATTGAGACGGAGATCATCGTTGACGTCACGAATCGAATAGGAACTATCAACCACAAGAGAACCGTCCTTGAGGCGTTCAACCCTGTCGTCCACATCGGTTTCGTCCATGATCTCACCGAATATCTCTTCGATGATGTCTTCGAGAGTCAGAATCCC
>CAYQXL010000009.1:51218-57955 GCA_964421445.1 uncultured Pseudomonadota bacterium | reverse complement strand
TTCGGAACCATGATCTCTTTGGCCATTCTCTGGGAAAAATCGAACACACCGTGAATCAGTTCCTCTTCCGTCTTGTCGAAAACACCTTTCCTCCGGGCCTCCTTCAGAAGTATCTTGATTTCGTCTTCCGTCATGTGCTCATCCCGCTGTTTCAGGTTCAGCCCTTTCACCAGAAACATCGTCGAGAAGCTGAGAAAATTGATGACAAACGAAAAGAGTCTCGCCGTGATATCGATGACAGGAACGATCCTGACAGCCGCTTTTTCCCTGTAGTTGATGCCGATGTACTTCGGCACAAGTTCCCCGATAACGAGGGAAACATAGGTGATGAGAACAACCATGATCGCGACGGAGAGAGGCTCGGCAAACGGCTCAACCCACGGAAGCCGGGCAAAAAGAGGCTTTATTCTCGTGACGGCAAAGATACCGCCTAAGGTCGAAGCCAATGTTCCGAAAAGGGTGATCCCCACCTGAACGGCCGAAAGGAAGCGTTCGGGGTTCTCCTTCATCTGGAGAAGGATTTCAGCCCGTTTTTCCTGAGATCCTTTGAGCATTTCTTTTATCCGGCTCTTCCGGGAAGAGACAATTGCCATCTCGCCTGCAGAAAACAGACCGTTGAAAAGAATCAGTACCGCAATAGCGATGATCTCAGGCATTGAACCGTTAACTCCTTGCCTTGTGTCGTTCCTTCACCTGGTACATGAAAGCCTCAAGGCGTGTGAGGATATTGGTGAGTCCCTGGCCGTCATAGGCCACATTTATCACGGGTACAGTATACTTGTTCTGGAGAAGCTTCATGATTGCACTGGAAATTGTGCCGGGCATACAGGTGAATGGCATGGCATTCACAATACCCGATACATGCTTTTCGATAAAATCTACCGTTTTTCCTACACTGAGAATGGCTTCGCCCTTAAAACTTTCGTGAATATAAGGACCGGCCTTTTCAAGAATCGTGTCGATATGGGGCTCAGGTCCATAAGAGATATAGTCGGTGACCAGTTTCTCCAGGGCGTGTTCTTCTTTCTTCTGGATATAGTCGGTGATGAAGAGATTCATCAGATTGGAAAAACCCCCTTTTTTCCGGGCCGTTTTCTTGCTGAGATAATTGACGTAGAGGATCCACTCTGTAATAGGAGCAAGCCATACCTGTCCTCCGAACTCCTCAATGCGGCGAACAAGATCAAAATTACTGAACCGGTTGGACCGGATATAGATTTCGCCTACTACACCGACAACGGGCCGCTTCTCTCCAGATCTGCCGACCGCCATGAATTGTTTCACCGATTGACTGAGAATGGACGGAAGATTGTCGGCCCCGTTCTCAATCGATCGTTTCACAGCATGAAGACTTTCAGTGTAGACCGTTTCCGTCCTCCCTGACACAACCTCGTAAGGCCTCACTTCGTGAAGGAGCTTGATGAGCAGGTCAGTGGCTACAATGGCCTTCCACCCCAGACGGGAAAATCTGGCGCCGACAATGTTCAGTTCCTTATAGAGACGGAAATCCTGATTCGGGGCATAGATCGGTATCTGCGACAAGCCCAGGTCATCAAGAACGAGTCTGTGAAACCGGTGATACTGGCCGAACCTGCAAGGCCCCTCTCCCGAAGGCATGAAAAAAGCGATCTTGTCAGGATCGAGTCCTTTCTTCTTCACCGTCTTGACCATATCGCCCGTCGTCAGGATACAGGGAAAACACTCCTTTCCCGTCGTAAACTTCCGACCCCAGAAGACCGACTCCTCGTCCGACTCGTCCATAACCTCCGCATCAACACCACAAGCCTTAAATGCTGCTGCCAGCGTGATTGCATGATCAGACATGTGGGGCAGAAAGACGGTCCGTTTCCCCCTATCCTTCTCAAAATGAGATCTCTGGACCACCCTCTGTTTTTGTTCGGGCCTCGCATTCTTTATACTGTCAAGGAAGGCTTCGAGCCTCGTTACCATTCCTGCATCTGCACTGTGCTCATCGATTTCAAGCTGAAGGTAGGGCTTTCCTTCCATTTTTTTCTTGAAGAAGTGGCTGATGAACGAGTCCGGTCCGCATCCGAAATTGGTGATATAAATGCCGTAGAGTCTCGGATCTTTCTGAATCATCTCGGCTGCCTTGAGAATCTTCTGTCCGTATCCCCAATACATACTCGCTGTCATATCATCGTTGTCATCAGACCCAAGACCGCTGACCATGTCCATAGGAATGGGCCGGACACCAAGATCTATAAGTTTCCGCTGAATATTGAGGTTTGCCCCTGAATCGGTGCTGTTGTAAGGCCGGCCGATTATCATCATAATCTTCTCATCATCGCCCGTATTCTCGAGGAATGTCCTCCCCGCCTCTTTCGTCAACCGGTAAAAACGGTCCTGGGCTTCGGACGCAACGCGATAGGCTGCAGCAATCCTCTTTTTTGATATTCCAACCGATTTTCCGAAGGCCGCCAGATTGGCCAGCGCCGTCTCTTCTCCTTCGCCGAAGTGAATCACGGGGGAGAGAAGCCTGGCACCGTACATTTCAAAGTTGACAGATCCCCTGACCGTATAGGGCAGTGATTGGGCATAGGGACAGGCAAAAGTGTTCGATGACTGACCACCATGAGCGCTTTTGAGATTGATCAGGCTGGGGAGAAAAATATTCTTCACACCGCGGGTAAGGAGGTTGAGCAGGTGGCCATGGGCGAGCTTGACAGGAAAACAGGTCTCGACAATAATTGTTTCGATGCCGCCACGGATAACCTTCTTGTTGGTTCGCTCAGATGGGACAACCTGGTAACCGAGCTCGGTGAGAAAGGCTTTCCAGAAAGGGAAGAGTTCGTGCATATAGAGAACCATCGGAATTCCGATCGGTTCTCCTGTCCCCTCCCTGTTGTAGACGTTATAGAGGAGGTCGTCCCTTACCTTGAAGAGGTCATCGATGTCCTTCTTTTCCGTCCGCCTCACAACGTCATACTTCTCACACCGGCTACCGTAGAAAAGAGGACTCTCCTGCTCGACGGTAACCCGCCTTATTTCGCAGAGATTTTCGCATCCCTTGCATTCGAATGTATCGATCTCATAAGCACGCTTGCTCAGGTCGAAACCCTTGAAGCCGCTCGTCTCCCACGTTCTCTCCTTCATGGCGAGAATGGCAACGCCGATGGCGCCCGTCACGTCGTGGTGAGACGGGACAAAAACAGGCCGGTTCAGAATCTTTTCGAACGCCCCGATCACCCCTTTATTGAATGCTGTCCCCCCCTGAAAAAAAATGCGCTCCCCGATCTTTCTGTCTCCAACAACCTTATTAAGATAATTTGCAGCAATCGAATAGCTGAGACCGCCAACAAGGTCGTTTGTCGTTGCCCCCCGTTGCTGGTGATGAACCAGATCGGATTCGATAAAGACGGTACACCGCTCGCCCATTTTCAGAGGCTTTTCCGATGCCAGGGCACACTCGCTGAATTCCTGCTTGATCGATATACCGAGACGCTCGGCCTGTTCCTCAAGAAACGAACCGGTCCCTGCTGCACAGGCCTTGTTCATCTCGAAATCGACGATAACACCGTTGCTGATGCTTATGTATTTCGAATCCTGGCCACCTATCTCAAAAATCGTATCGACGGCACCGTCCATGTTGATCGCCGCCTCGGCCTGGGCGGTGATCTCGTTTCGAACAATATCGGCACCGACAAAATCGGCCGTCAGGTACCGTCCCGATCCTGTTGTCCCGACGCCGATGATCTCGATTTTGTCACCCATTTCATCGCCAATTTCCGCAAGGCCTTTCTTCACTGCCTCGAGAGGACGCCCCTCTGTCATAAGATACCTTTTGGCCAAAACATTCTTCTCTTCGTCAACAAGAACAAGGTTGGTGCTTATCGAGCCGACATCGACACCGAGATAGGCCCTGGTCGTACTGTGAACAGGCTCAATATGATAGGAAACGTTCAGGTTGTGCGAGGATATCTCGAGGGGAGCGTGGCAGGCCTCTTCTTCACGGGCCTTCAGATATGATTCAACGTCCCCGAGACCGCGGTACTCCTGGCGAAGGGCCGGATCATCCACCACGGCCCAGACAGCCCCGATAGCCCCCATAGCGGTATAATGTTCGGGGACGATAAACTTACCGTCGTTCAAGTTGAAAACTTCCCTCATAGCCCGGCGCATACCCGCATTAGCGGCAACACCGCCAACAAAGGCGATCGGGCTCTCTACATCCTTGCCCTTGGCGATGTTGCCCTTGAAATTTCTGGCCAGGGCGTAGCAGAGCCCTGCCACAATGTCGTAATCGGGCGTAGCGATTTGTTGAAGGTGTATCATGTCCGATTTAGCAAAGACTGTGCACCGGCCTGCTATACGGGGAGGATTAGTCGACCTGAGCGCCACCTCGCTGAACTCTTCGATAGAAAACCGGAGTCGCGACGCCTGTTGATCGAGAAATGATCCCGTTCCGGCAGCACAAAGTGCATTCATGGAAAAATCCCGGACCGTTAGCCTCTGAGATTCCCCGGAATCAAAGATGATCAGCTTCGAATCCTCGCCACCAATATCGATAACACTCCGGACGTGGGGATAGAGGTGACTGAAACTTTTTGACAGGGCAACAATTTCGTTCACAAAGGCTGCGCCGACAAGGCGGGCAAAGACTCGGGCGCCGGTACCCGTGGCCGATATAAACTCTACAGGATAGGCTCCAACGATCGTGGTCAGCAAATCCCGGGCTGTTTCTATCGATCTCCCTTTATGGCGAACATACAGGTCTTCCTGAATGGAACCATCCGCCCCGAGAATGACAATATTCACGCTGATGGATCCTATATCGACACCAACTCTTACCATTCCGTCACCCCAGACGCTTATAAAGTTTTTGATTTTCCAAACAACCCTATGTTAATTATAATAAAAACTGTCTGCAATCAATAGAAATTCCGTGCGAAAGAGAGCTCACATCACCATATCAGGAAAGGTTCAAGGCGTCTACTACAGATATCATACGAGAGAGACGGCACGGCGCCTCGGTCTGACCGGTACTGTGGCGAACCGTCCTGACGGAACAGTTCAGGTCGTCTGTGAAGGCCGGGAAGAGGATATCGGGAGACTGAAGGCATGGTGTACCACCGGTCCGGCGGGGGCGCTGGTCACCGATGTGGTTGTGACGTGGGAGCCCTATTCAGGTGAATACCAAGATTTCTCGATCATCTACTGATACCTATTATCCGCTCTTCGTGCAGATTGCCGGAAGGCTCTGCGTCGTCATCGGTGGAGGCGGTATCGCCGAGCGGAAGGTAAAGTCTCTTCTCCGCTTCGGTGCAGCGGTCAGGGTCATAAGCCCAAGGATCACCAAGCCTCTGGGGACACTCTACGAAAAGGGAAACATCGAGTTGGAATTGCGCGAATTCCGATCGGGAGACACGGACGGTGCTGTGCTCGTCTTTGCCGCCACAAACGACCGGACCATCAACAGCCATGTCAATGCCGAAGCCCGTTCGCGTTCGGCGCTTGTCAACGTCGTCGATGACCCTGATCTCTGCGAGTTCATCGTCCCTTCCATCATTCGCGGTCGATCGATAACCATTGCCATTTCAACATCCGGTGCAGCACCGATGGCATCAAAGAAAATACGGAAACAGCTCGAATCGTCGGTAAAGAAAGACTTTTCGCGGTATGCCCGGATTGTGGCGAAGGTAAGACAGCGAGTGAAAACACAGGTTCCCCATCTCCGTGACAGGAAGCGCCTTCTCGACGTGGTAGCCACAATGGAGATCAACGAAGTGAACAGTCTCGGCGTAGCAGGTGTTCTGGCACGACTTTTCGGGCAGACGCCGTGAATTGGGCCCTTTTTATCGGCGCTCTCATTACCTATCTTGTTTCGACCATCTTCTCGCTTATGGCCCTTCCATGGAACAAAGAGTGGTTATACAGAGCAACACGTTACACGCTGCTCGGCGCCTTTGCGTTTCATCTCCTCTCGGTGTTGGCACGCTATTACGAGGCAGGCTATACACCGATCACGAATCTTCACGAGGCCCTCTCATTTCTGGCTCTTTCGATCGCAGGTTTCTATCTCTTCATCGGCCGCATCTACCGTATTGACGTTCTCGGATCGATCATTCTCCCCGTTGTGTCGGTCCTTTTGATCTCGGCCGCCACATTTCCCGGCCAGATCGGGCCTATTCCACCGGTCCTGAAGAGTTATTGGCTTCCCATCCATACAATTTTTGCCTTTCTCGGTCATGCTATCTTTTTTGTCAGTTTTGTCATCTCTCTCGCCTATCTCGTTCTCGAACGGTCGATCAAGAAGAAACGGATGCCTGCCGTCAGCCGACGGCTCCCTTCCCTCGACGTTCTCGATTCCGTCAACTATCGGTGCATGTCAATAGGGTTTCCCTTCCTCACCGTCGGCATCATCAGCGGCAGCATATGGGCCGGCTTTGCCTGGGGCGCATACTGGAGCTGGGATCCCAAAGAGACGCTCTCCCTCATAACCTGGATTGTTTACGCCATCCTTCTCCACAACAGACTCACCATCGGCTGGCGAGGCCGCAAAACGGCATACCTCATGATTCTTGGTTTTCTATTCATTATTCTCACCTTCTTCGGTGTCAACCTCTTTCTCGGGGGACTCCACTCGTACCTCTCATTATGAATAACGACCATCCTCTGTCCCCCCGCTCATCCGTTTTACCGGTTCCCGGCTCAAGGGTCGACGGGCCCATTTCCGTCTTCGGGCTCAATCACACAACTGCTCCGCTTGCCCTGCGGGA
>CAYQXL010000009.1:34736-51118 GCA_964421445.1 uncultured Pseudomonadota bacterium | reverse complement strand
GGTGAACCACAGATCCTCGGCCAGGTGAAGGAAGCGTACAGAACCGCAACACAGACGGGAACAACTGGATTCTACATCGACAAAATGTTCCACAGGGCTTTTCATGTAGCCAAACGAATCCGCACTGAGACCCGAATCGGGTACAATCCCGTCTCTATCAGTTCCATGGCCATTGAACTTGCACGACGAATCTTCGGAGACCTCGCGAATCGAAAAATTCTTGTTGTCGGAGCCGGTGAAATGTGCGAGATCGCACTTCTCCATTTCAAGAAGGAAGGTGTGGGCGATATATTCATCACCAACAGAACGTTCCGGAACGCCCAGAAGCTGGCCGACGACATTACCGGAACAGCAATCCCCTTCTCAGGCATCGATGATGCTCTCTCGAAGGTGGATCTCGTTCTCACGTCTACCGGGTCACCGGCACCCATCATCACCCGCCAGAGTCTCATTCCGGTCATGAAAAGGCGAAAGAGCAGGCCTCTCTTTTTTGTCGATATCGCTGTTCCCCGAGACGTCGACTCTCTCGTCAACGATGTGGAAAACGCCTACCTCTACGACATTGATGATCTCAAGGAACTCGCCGCCCGCCACCTTACCGACCGGGCCAAAGAGGCCGAAACAGCCCGGGCCATTATCGATGATGAGGTCAACACGTTTTCCCGCTACCTGAAGAAGCTCGACCTCAATCCTCTCATCGGCCGGATTCTCAGTGCTACCGAACAGGTACGGGCGGGAGAGATGCGAAAGACCCTTTCCAAGCTCAAGGGGCTCGATGAAGAGTCGGTAAAACAGATAGACCTGATGACACGATCCATCGTCAACAAGCTCGTCCACCGTCATCTCGCCCTCTTAAAGAACGGTGACGATCTGGACGTTGTAGATTTCATAAAAAGACTTTTCGATTTTGAGGAAGAGAACACCGAATGAAAAAGCTGACCATAGGAACAAGGGGCAGCAAACTCGCCCTTAAACAGACGGATATCGTCCGGGCCCGCCTTGAGGCCCTGTACCCCGACATGGAGCTATCAACGCGCATCATCACCACAACAGGTGATACGACGTGGGATAAACCCCTCCACCTCGTAGGAGGAAAAGGCCTCTTTGTCAAAGAGATCGAAGATGCACTCCTCAACGAGGAGATCGATATAGCCGTTCACAGTGTAAAGGACATACCGACCGAACTCCCTGAGACTCTTGTGCTCGGCGCTGTTCTTGAGCGGGAAGAACGGCGCGATGCCTTTATCTCGTTCAGATACAGAGGACTCTCTGACCTTCCCTCCGGTGCCACAATCGGCACAGGGAGCCTTCGGAGAAAATCGCAGCTTCTCCACGTGCGAAAGGACCTTCAGATCGTTCCGATCAGAGGCAACATTGATACACGGATAAGAAAACTCGAGACCCAGAATCTCGATGCCATCATACTCGCCTTTGCCGGTATAGTCAGGATGGGCCTTGCCGACAGGGTCACGGACATCATACCCCTGTCCGTCATGGTTCCCCCTTCGGGCCAGGGAGCCATAGGCATCGAGTGCCGTCTCGATCCGCGGATCCTTGCCGTCCTTGAACAACTGAATCACACGCCGTCATTCTATGAAATCACTATTGAACGGGAACTCCAGGCCATGATCGGAGGAGGATGTCAGGTCCCCCTCGGGATCACGGCCGTTCTCTCGAACAAAGAGGTAACGCTTTTCGTCGTGCTCGGTGATGAGTCCGGAAGACTGCTCTACACTGAACAAAGGGTTTTCGGTACCGAAGACGTTCACCATGCGCTCCCCGTCATCGCAGGGGCCGTCGGCGACGTCCTGGCAAAAGAAAACCCCCGGGAAGGAGAGCCCGGGGGGTTACATGATATTCCGAATTAACAGTGCTGTATGTTTTATACGGCGTCCTTGAACGCTTTGCCGGCGGTGAATTTTGGAACTCTTCGTGCAGGGATCTTGATCTCTTTGCCTGTCCGGGGATTTCTTCCCTTGCGAGCCTTTCGTTCTGATACGGAAAACGTCCCGAAACCAACCAGTGTCACCCTCTGTTTCTTCTTGAGAGCAGTTTTGACGCCCCCAACAAGTGCCTCCAAAGCTTTCCCCGCGGCCGCTTTCGAAATCTTTGCGTTCTTGGCCATTTCCGCAATTAACTCTGCCTTCGTCATGGAACCCCTCCTTTAGAGTTGTTATTAACGGGCGTCTATGGACAACCACCCCTGAAAATAGTTTATACTGCTAATGCTACGGATTATGCAAGAATTTTTTTCAGCCCTGGCCTTTCATAACTGTTTCGTCGTCATGCAAGGAAATACGCCGTTTTTCGTTGCATTTACCGTGCTCTTCATGTAAGTAAGAAGAAACCAAATAAACATTCTTAGTGCCACGGAGGTACCACCATGAGTCTTACGAAAAGGATCACAGACATACTTGCCCGGCCTGCCCAGACATGGTTTGAAATCAGAGATGAATACGCATCTACAGGCTCACTCTACTCGGGGTATGCCTGCATCCTCGCCCTCATTCCGGCCATAGCGGGATTTGTGGGGATGGCTTTCATCGGCGTGTCGGTTCTTGGCTTCTCATACCAAACGCCTCTTGTGAGTACCCTCGTTCACGCAATTTTTCAGTATGTCCTCTCCCTTGCCGGCATCTATGTTGTGGCGATGATCGTCAACACCCTCGCCCCCCATTTCAATTCGAAGCAGAACATGACGCAGGCACTGAAACTGACCGTCTACTCGTGGACACCCTCCTGGATC
This sequence comes from uncultured Pseudomonadota bacterium, assembly GCA_964421445.1. Classification (GTDB taxonomy): domain Bacteria; phylum Desulfobacterota; class Syntrophorhabdia; order Syntrophorhabdales; family CAYQXL01; genus CAYQXL01. The sequence goes on along the minus strand of CAYQXL010000009.1, from coordinate 48,372 downwards.
GCCGGCATTCTCATGATCATACCAAAGCTCGCCCCTCTCGCCGCCCTACTCTCTCTTTACAGTCTCTACCTCTTCTATACGGGTCTCCCGGTCCTCATGGATACACCGCGGGAAAGGCGGATCGTCTATTTTATTGTGATTCTCGTGGTCAGCGTCATTGTTTCGATCCTGATCGGTTCTATAGCAGGCCTCTTTCTTCCGACTCGCGGCCCCGTCTCCCTGCGCATACAGTGACAGACGTAAACAGACCTCACTGTACGATTGGCCTCACCGAAAAAGTCTGCATATGCCGGCGGCCTTTCATCTTTCGTGGCACCGGTGATCACCACAGCTCTCGGGGGCCGGAGTTCATCCCGTCTTGACATCGATTTGCCGGAAGGGTACCATTGAAAGTGAAGGCACCCTTCCGGCAACATAATGCAACGGGAACTCGTGGGCATGACGAATCCATGTATCAGGGAAGGTATATGAAACTTGCTGCCTCAGACATTGGAAGCCTCCTCGGTCTCGATGAACGATTTATCGTCATTGACGAAGCAATCTATGACCCCGGCTTTCCCAACGACATCAAACTCGTCAAGAGTCTCGCCCCTGATGACATCGAATTTCAGGGTCATATCGCCAATTATTCTGTCTATCCCGATTATGCCATTTCGAAGCTTATCAACCAGGGAATCCGTCTTCTCATCCGGATCCTCTACCCTGACCTGGCTGACATCCCAGTCGGCATGATTGAACACATCAAATTACGGTCGGTTCTCTATCCCGGCGACAGAATGAGCGTCTTCATCAAAAAGTGGCAGCAACGGAACAGGATCGCCCGGTTTGAGATCGGGATAGAAAATCAGAAAGGAACGATCGTGTACGAGTCAACTGTCTACGGAACGGCGATCAGGAAGTCGGCACCCATAAAACCATAAGTGCATCATCACAAATCAGAATCAAAGAACAGCGGGCCTGCGGATAACGTGGATGGCTGTGGCTTTGCACGAAGCCGTTACAGACATCCCTTCGCCGAGGCCCAGTTCAGCGGAAGACTGGTTCGTAACGAAGGCTACGAGAGGGAAACCACAGTCAAGGACCACTTTGTGGTAGGCTCCCATGGGAAGAAGTTTTGAGACAGTCGCAGAAAAGATATTCCGTGCACTCGTCTGTTTCGTTGCCAGGTGACGGGATATGAGAACATCCTCGGGCCGGATACAGAGGAGTACCTTCTCATTTTCTGCTGCATCTCCGAGAGCTTCGATGAATTGGCCCAAAGTGGCCACTACAAGAAGACCATCCTTTTTTGCCGACACAACCCCTTCAAGGATCGTCTCAACGCCCATAAATGCTGCGACAAACTCGCTCTCCGGACGATTCATGATTTCCGCCGGCGGGCCTTCCTGAATGATCCGTCCCCCTGTCATGACGGCTATACGGCGGGAAAGGCGCAAGGCTTCCATCCGGTCGTGCGTGGCAAAGATCGTCGTTATCTTCCTTGCTTTCAGAGCCTCCTCAAGGTCGGCAATGAGTGATTCCCTCGTGGGCGAGTCGAGAGCGGACATGGGCTCGTCCAGAAAGAGAACCTCGGGCCCCACAGCGAATGCCCGGGCAAGACTCGTCCTTTGGGCTTCACCGCCCGACAATGTCCGTGCAGAGCGATGCGCGAGATGGTCGATTCCGAACCGCGCGAGGTTGTCCATGACAGCCCTCTTCACATCCTGCTGCGAAACACCTCGGAACACCAGTCCCGATGCAACATTTCCAAAGACAGTCGAATTGAACAACAGAGGTTCCTGAAAGACCATGGCGATCTTGCGGCGATATTCAAAAACAGGACCGCTGCCTTCGATTCCTTTTCCGCGGAAAATGAGGGAACCGTCAAACCTCTTTAGCAGACAACCAAGTGTCTGAAGGAATGTTGTCTTCCCCGATCCGTTCGGTCCTATAAGGGAGATGACGTCACCGTCATTCGCAGAGAACGACGGGACATCGAGTATGACCCTTCCCCCCCGAACAACCCGAAGGTCCCGGGCTTCAAGCACCTTCCTTCCGCCATCGCCGTCTCCCCTGTTCATCCGTTCCCGCCCGCTCCAGATGCCGTTACCTCTTTCCGCCCAAAACACCGGGAGATATGGTCATGGGAAGCAACTTCTTTCGATCCCCTTCTCACCGCGGTCGCTCCCTTTGCTGAACAAAGGTAAGAATGAGATTGATAGAATAGGCAAGGGCCAAAAGAAGAATGCTCAGGGCAATGGCTACATCGAAGTTCCCCTTGCTCGTCTCCATGACTGTCGCCGTTGTGAGAACCCTCGTATATCCCTTGATGTTTCCTCCCACCATGATGGAGGCTCCGATTTCAGAGATCACGCCGCCGAAACCTGCCATAACAGCGGCAAGCAACGACAGCCTCGATTCCTTGATGAGCATCCAGACCATCTGCAACCTCGTGGCCCCAAGCGCCAGGATCTGAAGCCTCATCTTCCTTGGGAGCTGCTGCATGGCTGCGACCGTAATTCCCATGACAATCGGCGTGGCAATGATCGCCTGGGCAATGATAATCGCAAGGGGAGTATAGAGAAGCCCAAGAAAACCAAAGGGTCCGCTTCTCCAAAGAAATATCGTTACGAAGAGCCCCACCACCACCGGCGGCAATCCCATCCCCGTATTGACGAGACTGATCACCACTTTCTTTCCCGGGAACTGGTTGAGAGCGATAACCGTTCCGGCGGAAATACCGATCACAAGGCTGATGAGTGTCGCAATACCCGACACCTTGAGGGAGAGAATGGTAATATCAAGGACCTCTCCGTCAAGAGTGACAAGAAGGATGATCGCTTTCTTTATGCCTTCAAGGATCAGATCCATGCCCTGTCCGTTGACCCTTTATTTCACTCTGTCGTCGCCGTGATGGTCCTGTATAAGATATACAAGAGGATGCCCCATTTCAACACCTTAAATGCTCCAATACTCCCTCATCATTCCTGATACTTACCGATAACATCTCTTTCTGCCCCCTGTTTGTCCTTCAGGGAACAGACAAAATAGCCGCCTACAACGAATCATCATTCACAGTCCTGTAACGGAGAGCACGATTTTCCAGCTCTTCCCATCGCAGATACGCCCTCTCCAGATCGTCTTCAAGGTTCTTCAACTGTTCATTCACAGCATAAATCTTTTGTCTGTCCCGGGATGCATAGAATTCAGGGGAATTGATCGTGGCAATTAACCGGCTTTTCTCCTCTTCCATGACCTCAATCTCTTCCGGCAATGTAGCGAGTTCCCTCGTTTCATTAAAGGTCAGCTTACGTCTTTCCCGATTCTCCCTCCTCTGCTTCGTTTCTTTCAGAGGAACGGGCGATCCCGGCAATTCAGGCTTCACGCGCTGCCTTGTCCAGTCATCGTAGCCACCGACATATTCGCTCCATAGTCCGTCGCCTTCAAAAACAATGGTCGAGGTGACAACATTATTGAGAAACTCACGGTCGTGACTGACCATGAGAACCGTACCACCGTAGGCGAGCAACCGGTCCTCAAGGAGTTCGAGGGTTTCTGCATCGAGATCATTCGTCGGCTCGTCAAGGACAAGGAGATTCGAGGAGACGGCAAATAGTTTTGCAAGAAGGAGGCGATTCCTTTCTCCCCCCGACAGGGTCCTTACGGGCGACATTATACGGTCAGGCGAAAAAAGAAACTCCCTGAGATACCCGACGACATGGCGCATCTTTCCACCGACAACGATCATCTCCCCCCCGTCGCCGATGTTTTCGCCGATGGTTCGGTTCTCCTCCAACTGTCTGTGAAGTTGATCAAAATAGGCGATCTCCATTCCCGTTCCCCGCCGGACGTGCCCCTGCTCAAGTTCAAGGTCACCAAGGAGAATTCTGAGCAAAGTCGTTTTACCGCAGCCGTTCGGCCCGATCAATCCGACCTTGTCCCCCCTCATAACTGTTGTTGAGAACCGGTCAACAATCTTCTTCCCAGCCCAGCCAAATGAGATGGCCTGGGCGTCAATGACCAGCCGGCCCCCTCTTTCGGCCTCGTGGATCTCAAGGTTCGAGAGGCCTTCCTGAACCCGTCTTGCAGCGCGCTCGCGACGCATTCGCTCCAGCGCCCTTACCCGCCCCTCGTTTCTCGTTCGCCGGGCTTTCACGCCCTGCCTTATCCAGGCCTCCTCCTGGCTCAGTTTCTTATCAAAATCATTCCACCGCTTTTCCTCTGCTTCGAGAAGCTCCTGTCTCCGCTCAAGATAGGTTGCATAAGTACAGGAAAAAGAGAGGAGGCGCCCCCTGTCAAGCTCGAGAATCCTGGTCGCCACACGTCTGAGAAACGCCCTGTCATGGGTGACAAAGATGAAGGCCTTGTCGAATTTTACAAGGAACTCTTCGAGCCAGAGAATGGCATCCACGTCAAGATGGTTCGTCGGTTCGTCAAGGAGTACAAGATCCGGTTCAGCGGCGAGGGTCTTCGCCAGAAAGGTTCGCCGCTTTAGCCCCGCAGAGAGTGAGCTGTATTCGAGCCTTCCGTCAAGACCGGTTCTCTCGATCGTCTCTTCCACCCGTCGGTGGTATCGCCACGCTCCCGACACCTCGATCCTGTTCTGGATCTCCTCAAGTCTCTTTAACCCACCTGTATCTCTGCCCCCCCGGCCTACGGCCGCAGCCACTCTCTGGTATTCGCCAAGTAACTCGGTGTACTCGGGACGGGCCGACAGAACGATATCATAGATCCGGCCGGGGAGATTTCCAGGAACATCCTGGGGAAGCAGAGATGTCTTTACCGTATCGAAGCCCCCTAGCTCACCACTGTCCACGGCAACTTCCCCGGCCAGAATCTTCAACAATGTTGATTTTCCCGACCCGTTCCTTCCGATCAGCCCAATCCGTTCCCCAGGCTCAACCTGAAGGTTTACGGCGTCGAGAATCTGGGGCCCGCCAAAAGAGAATGAAGCCCTGTTTATCCGTATCAGTCCCATGATGTCTCGCTCCGTATCATCGCTCAGCGAAGGATACCATAATTTCGCCCTTCATTCCCCCTCATAAAGCACCGCCCGGAAAGACGCCGGTATCTCTTTTCATTCACCGAGCTTGACACCAAACCATCCTCTTGTTATCTTTCTCTTGTCACATCAATCCACATGACTCACATATCGACGAAAACGAGGCCCCCATGACACAGAGCTCTACTGTATTCCGCCACATGGTTTTTGCCCTCATGCTTCTTGTCCTTGCCGCACCGTCCGTCAGCGCCGGAGAGATTCCCTGGGGTGCATCGCGAATAGAATCGTCTCTCGCCGACCGCATGGCGACAGGACGGACCGAGGGGTACATCATCTCATTCACCGGGAGAGCCGATCTGACACAGGCTTATGCAATGGAGTGGACCGAACAGGGACGATTCGTTGTGTCCGAACTCCAGAGGACCGCCCGGGAGAGCCAGGCGAGGGTTTCGGCCTATCTCCAGTCCCGCAGGACGGGCTCAAAGTCGTTCTGGATCGCCAATGTCATCGTTGTACACAATTCTGATTTTACCACCCTCGAAGGACTCAAGACCTTCGGAGAGATCGCATCCATCAAGCCGCTGAAAACGTGGATACTCTACGAACCGGTTGCCCGCGCCCAGGCTGACGACAGCATCAACGCCGCCGAATCAAACCTTGTTCGCGTCAAAGCACCGCAGGTCTGGCAATCAGGTGTCCGAGGGTCAGGCATTGTTGTGGGAAACATCGATACAGGGGTCCTCTATACACACACGGCACTGAAAAAGCAGTACAGAGGGTGCACCAACACCCCGACCTGTTCAAGCTACAACCACAACTACAACTGGTTCGACCCTTACGGCGACTCGCCCTCAAGCCCTGTGGACACAAACGGTCACGGAACCCATACAATGGGGATCATGGTAGGCGATGACGGGGCAGGAAATCAGATCGGCATGGCTCCGTCAGCTCAATGGATCGCATGCAGGGGTTGCAACAGTTCATCATGCTCCGGCACCGCGCTCCTCGAATGTGCCCAGTGGATAGCCGCCCCGACCGACACGGGCGGCAACAACCCCGACCCGGGCAAACGTCCCCATGTCATAAACAACAGTTGGGGCGACTGCGAAGCCAGCTATGACGACTGGTACAGGACCGTCGTGGACAACTGGGTCGCTGCAGGCATCTATCCCGTCTTCTCGAACGGAAATGCCGGCAACTGCGGATATCCCTATCCCCCGGGATGCAACACTGTGGGGAACCCCGGAAGGTATGGCAACGTGACGGGCGTCGGATCATCGACAAAATCGAGTGGCGCCTATGCCACACACTCAAACTGGGGACCTACCGACAACCCCGATACGGTCAATCCCGTAGAATTCCCGACCCTCAAACCCCAGGTCGTTGCACCGGGCGTTGATATCCGTTCCTCCTATAACAGCAGCGTGTCGTCCTATACCTCGATGACGGGAACATCCATGTCGGCGCCACATGTCTCTGGCCTTATAGCCCTCATGTGGGAAGGAGCACCGTGTCTCGTCCGTGACTATCCGGCAACGGAATCGATCATCATGGATACGGCTGTCGCCATTCCCTATGCAACAAGTTGCGGCGGCGAAGGTCCTGACAATCTCCCCAACATGGCAACAGGATGGGGAGAAATCGATGCTTTTGCAGCTCTTCAGAAAGCTAAGGATTACTGCGGCGTGACAACCGCCGGAATCCAGATTGCCCGGACAGGAACAGGGTCCGGTGCTGTCAAAAGCTATCCCGCAGGGATTAACTGCGGAGCGTCCTGCTTCTATGATTTCGGTCCTTCGAAGACGGTCCGGCTGACCGCCACTCCCTCGTCAAACAGTCTCTTTACCGGATGGTCAGGGGCATGCAGCGGAACATCGCGAACCTGCACAGTCGTCACGAACGGAGGTCTTCAAAACGTGTCAGCAGGCTTTTCGAGCGATCCAAATATTGCCGTCACACCATCGTACCTTCCGTTCACATCGGTGAAGATCGGTTTTAACACATCGAAATTTCTCTACATACGGAACAATGGAAAGAACGATCTGAGTATTGGTGCCATTACATCATCGAGCTCCCAATTCACCGTTCCGGTCATGCTCGATAATTGTTCCGGACGGGTTTTGCCTCCTTTCCGCGGATCGTGCAGTGTAAAGATAGAATTCTGGCCCACCGTGAGAGAGCCTCAGGAGGAAATTCTCACTATACCCTCGAACGACCCTGATACCCCCGAGCTGGCCGTCCCCATGAAGGGCACGGGGCTGTAACAGAGAACAATGAAAACCCCTGGAAGAGATTTCCGGTCCAGGGGTTTTTTGTCACCATTTTCCATAATGCCGTAAAAGGGCCTCGTAGAGAAGGCCATACCTCAAACCACCAGTATTGACCTTCAATGCCCGACACCCCATCCATTCCATGATACCCCTGAGGAGAATGAGACCCTGAGGGAGAAGATCGGCCCTCTCTTTCTCCATCCCGCCATATCGCCTTCGTTCCTCTACAGTCATCGGCACCAGAGTATCGATCACGTCATCTATCTGGCCGACGGAAAGGGAGGTCCCTTCGATCGCTTTTGCATCGAACCGTTCCAACCGGAGAATAAGGGAAGCACAATTCGTCACCGTGCCACCGATTCCTCTGATCCGAGCGTTTTCACCCTTCTGAAGGGAGACAGCGAGCGTACCATCAATGTATCGTCGCATATCCTCCAGCTCCTCAGGACGGGGCGGATCGTGCCGGATGAACAGTTCGGTCAGAGATGCCGCCCCCATAGAGAGGGAAACGGACCACAGGAGCCGTGATGGGTCGCCCTTTATGATCTCTGTACTCCCACCCCCAAGATCAACAATCGAAAAGGTTCCGCCCTGCCCTTTTTCATCGCTTCTAACGGAGAGATAGGTATACCAGGCTTCCTCCTCACCGGAAAGGATCCGGACGGCAAGACCTGTCCCCCTCTCCACCATGGCGAGGAAATCGGCCCTGTTCCGAGCCTCTCTTACCGCAGCCGTCGCCACAACGAAGATCTCGTCAACACCGCTGTCCTCAGCGATCCGTCTGTATCGTCGCACTGTCTCAACGGCCCTCTCCATGGAGCCCGGGGCGAGAAGAGCCGATTCCTTCACCCCTTCCCCCAGGCGGACGATCTCGGACATGTCGGACAGTTTTACCATCCCTTCCGGTCTCAGTCCCACCGTAGCAAGGAGTATTGTGGTTGAACCTATATCGATCGCCGCCGCTTTCATTTGACAAAAAGGTGCCAATCACCCCATACTATGTCGTTTTCAGGTGCAAATACAAGAAACCGGGAATCTATGAACGTAAACGCATTTGTCGCATTTTTGTCGGGTGTGCTCTCTTTCTTCAGCCCCTGCATCCTTCCCCTCGTCCCTTCGTATCTGATTTTCATCAGCGGCATCAATGCCCGGGATTTCAGACAGGAAGAATTGCGAAAGCATCGAAAAACGGTCGTTCTCCACTCGATTGCTTTTATTATCGGGTTTTCGGTCGTTTTCATAAGCCTTGGTATCACATCGTCCCTGATCGGACGCTTTCTCTTCGCCTATCAGGAATACCTCATGAGGGCCGGCGGTCTCATTCTCATCTTCTTCGGCCTCTATTCGTTGAACCTGGTCCGGATACCCTTCCTCGATCATGAGAAAGCTTTTCATCTAGAGAAAAAGCCTCTCGGTTTTCTTGGCTCCTTTGTCGTGGGAATGACCTTTTCCCTGGGATGGACACCATGCGTCGGACCTGCGCTGACATCGATCCTTATCATAGCGGGCACGTCGACCCGAATCCATGAGGGAGCCCTTCTCCTCACCATCTACGCCGCCGGTCTCGCCATTCCGTTCTTTATCGCTGCTCTTGTCTTTGACCGGCTCTTTCAGCTCCTCAACAGATTCTCGTCTCTTGCCCGGTATGCCACAAAAATCCTGGGGGTTCTTCTTGTTATCGTAGGTCTCCTGCTCTTCATCAACGCTTTCCCACTCATCAGCGCGTACACAAACAAGCTTATTTCATTGTTGACGATATAGCAGAGCAGGCGATGTTCTGGTGGGTTTGTGGGGTCAGAGATCGAGTTCGGCCAGTTCTCCCTTGAACCGGTCCTTGAATTTTTTGAGAACCTTGTTCTCCACTTGCCTGACCCGCTCCCTCGAAATCCGGAACTTCTCCCCTATTTCCTGAAGGGTGAGCGGCTCTTCAGCCATTATTCTGTTTTCGAAGATAAATATCTCCTTCTCGTTCAGCGTCATCTTGAATTCACTGATCTTTGCCTTGAGAATCTGATCCTTCTCCTTCTGTTCCACGTATTCTGCCACGTTGTCGACAGACCTCATCGTATCCATGATCGTATCGTCGCTCTCATCGTGAAGGGGCATATCAAGCGAGATATCGGTGTAGGCAAGACGCTTCTGCATATCCTCCACTTCTTCTTCCTTCACATCGAGATTTTTTGCCAGAAGCTGCGGTGCAGGGTAAACGCCAAGTGCCTCGAGTCTCTGTTTTTCTTTATTGAGCCTGTAGAAAAGCTTCCTCTGACCTTGTGTTGTCCCTACCTTCACCAGACTCCACGAATCCATGATGTATTTGAGAATATACGCCCGAATCCAGAATGACGCATAAGTCGAGAATTTTGTATTCTTGTAGGGGTTGTATTTCTTAACAGCATGGAGAAGTCCGACATTACCCTCCTGAATCAGATCGAGAATATTGAGGTAGGTGCTGTAGTATTCGAGGGCGATCTTCACCACGAGTTTCAGGTTCGACATGACGAGCTTTTGTGCAGCCACCTTATCTTTCTTTTTCGTAACCCTCATGGCGAGCTTTAACTCGTCATCCCTTGAGAGAACGGGATATTTCGAAAGCTCCGCCAGATACTGCTTGAGCGGATCAAAAGGCAGAGGAAGGCTCTTGTCATCGATCTTTTCCTCCATCTCGTTCGTGTCGTCGACAAGGAAATCGGCCATGATTCCTAATTCTCCCCCCGAACTTTGATCAACTGGGCTACAATACTCACCCCAATCTCTTCCGGTGTTTCCGAATTGATCGACAGCCCGATTGGTGCATAGACGTCCTTCAGTTCTTCAGGCCTCACGCCCTTTTTTCCGAGATGATCAAAAACGATTGCAACCTTTCGCTTTGAGCCGATCATGCCGATGTACCGCGCTCCGACCTTCAGGCTCTTTTCGAGGACAAGGGCATCGTGGCTGTGGCCCCGGGTTACAATAACGATATAGACATCTCCGTTAAAATCGAGGCTCGTGAACGTTTCATCGAAGGGGCTCACAACAACCTGATGCGCTTCAGGAAACCTGCTCTTGTTGGCAAACTCCTCCCGGTCGTCGATAATGGTGACGCTAAACCCGACCATATGGGCAATCCTGGAGACGTACTGGGAGACATGACCCGCACCGAATATGAAGAGCTTCGACCCTTGCATCAACGGTTCAATGAGATAACCATGGGAGACAAGGGGGCCCGGACCGGACCTGAGAGAAAGGAACATCTCTGCCCTCTCCACTGAAAGAGGTGCGCCGTACACATCCCCTCCTGTACCGGAAATAAGACTCTTCTCCGGCATATCACCTGCAAGGGCCGTCACAACAACACCCTTCCGGTCCTTGCCTTCGTGGCGGCAGATCTCCTCATAGAGGCTGATCATCGATTCGTGAAGCGGTTCTATGAGAATGTCGACATCTCCACCGCAGAGCATGCCCTCCGATTCAACCTCCCGGGCATTCATTCGGACCTGCAACCGTCTCATCTTGCCCGTTTCCAAGACCTGGCGGGCAACCTCGATGGCCTCGGCCTCCACCAGCCCTCCGCCGATCGTTCCGAAACTCTGTCCATCATTACCGACAAACATTTTGGCGCCCTTTTCCCGCGGCGCCGGACCAGCCTTTTCTATAATTGTTACGAGGGCACCGCGCTTCCCGGTGCTGAAATATTCTACAGCCTTTCCATAAAGACTCTTATCCATTTTCCTTCACCTGTTAAAGTGGTGCATCACTGCTTCAAGCACACCACCGCCCAGGGCCCGTGCCTTGTCGGTGATGGTAAAACAGTACTCTTTTCTGCCTCTCGGGTCAATATCCCCTACCTTCTCCCCCGATCCCACATCAATATCCCTGATCAGTCCCCGCAACATACCGTCGATCGACGCCGTGACAGGAGTATCATCGATATACAGGATGACATCACCGGTCCTCACCTCATCACCAATATCCTTTACATGCCGCACGCGGCCCGGATGGGGTGACCTCAGAACCCTTTCGACGGTGAATCCCTTGAAATCGCCGGGCACACCTGTATGAGGTTCTGCTTCCCCTTCAAGGAGGACCCGCCCGAGGTCATGGCCTCTGTTGCTCTCGATGACAACGTGGCAGTCAACAGGAGCCCTGAATCCCGGACCTATTCCGACGACGAACTCTGCTTCCGTCTTTACCGTACCGGTATTCCTCTTCGCCATAATAGCATCGACAACAACATCGGGCTTCATATCTGCCACTGTCTGCCACTGGGGATCAACAATCAAGGGAACATCGTTCATTTTCCACACAGCCGGGGCATCGGAAACGGACCGTATGAGACGTGCCGTCAACCCCTCAACGGTGAAGGACCCTTCATAGACGGCTTCGGCCAGGGCTACCGTTCTCCGGACAGATAAGGGCTTCTCTATTTCGGTCATGACGATCTTCGGGAAGCCTGCCATGAAAAGGCGGTGAGCTACGCCTGTTGCCATTTCACCGGCCCCTTTGATCAGGATCTGCATGTCCCGGAACGTCCTGCTTATGCTGTTCATTTACTCTCCGTTATCGTTTGATCATGATTGCTTTCGGGCACCCTTGAGAAAAGGGGAACGGCCTCACGGCCCTTTTCCGAAAAAACAGTCAGGATAATGACATGTGCTGCAATGGCGGCACAATCCGCCATACCCCAGTTTCTCCACATCCTTCCGGGATGGACGTTCCCCGGCAAGAATCCTCGGGAGCATGATGTCAAAGGCAGTCACATTGTTGTAATAGACGCAGGCCGGTGCACCGAGGATATACTTCGGTCCCAGCGTCGCAATGAGGAACATGGCCCCGGGGAAGATTGGCGTCCCGTAAAAGAGAATCTTCGCTCCCGTCGCCTCGATCCCCTCCTTCGTCACATCGTCAGGATCAACGGACAGACCGGCCGTCGTAACAACAAGATCGGCACCATTACGGAAACAGGAAAGGATTGCCCTGCTGATCTCGCCGATATCGTCAGGAACGACGGTGCCTGGTAGTACGTCCACACCATATCCGGCCAAACGCCTCTCGACGGACGATGAAGCATCCTGAACTCTCCCCGTATAAACCTCGCTGCCCGTTGCTATGACAGACGCCGCCATCTTTTTGAAAGGCTTGATGGAGAAAATGCCATTCCGCGCCAGATTTTCCGCTTCGGCAAGCCTTTCCTCGCTGATCAGCAGAGGCGTGATCTTGGCCGCGGCAACCGAGTCGCCGACGGTCACGGGAAACCTGTTTGGAAGGGTACTTACAAGGATATCGGGCAGACTATTTATTTTCTGGAGTTTCCGATGGTTGACGTAGAAGAGCCCCCGCGTTTTGCTGACAAGATTGACCCTGCCCTCCTTGGGAGGTCTCAGATCCATCTGATCATCAGCCAGGGCCCGGGCCAGCCGCGTACCTGCTTCTTCCTCGTGGACTCCCCCTTCGTCACCCTCAAAAACAAAAAGGTAGCGCTTACCGAGATCGAGGAGTTTCTCCAGATCGTTCTCCGTAATGATCGTTCCCCGGGCAAAAGCAACTTCCTTCTTCTTTCCCGGAACGATCTCCGTAAGGTCATGTGCCAGCTTCAGTCCCGGTGCATCTTCAACCCTGATCTTTTTCAACCTTATATCCTTTCTTCCGGAGAAACGTTATCGACTCCTCCGTGTCAATATCGAGAACAGTACTCTCCTCGCTTTCTATACATATCACATCGGCAGAATGTTTTTCTATAACATCACGTAATCCCTTGTCTCCGGCCACTCTTTTCATTTCATCCCGGCACAGGGACAAAGGCACAAGAACGGGGTGTCCTTTTTCGCCACGGTAGACGGGAAGGATGATTTTGTCCGGCGACGCCTCTCCGAGTATCAGAAGCCTTCTGATAAAGTCAGCCGACACGAACGGTTTGTCACCGAGATGAAAGAGTGCAACATCAACATCCGCGAGGAACGGAAGGACAGATCTCACCGACGCACCCATCCCCTCGAGATAGTCAGGGTTAAAGACGACCTGAACATCGAAACGGGCAAGGTCCCTGTCAATTATTTCCCGGTCATATCCGCTGACCACGATAACCCGATCGAGAGGGATGTCGAGAAAAGGTCCGACCACCTTCTCTATCACAGGGACACCGTCAATGGAGAGACGAAACTTGCTGTAACCCAGCCTCCGCGAGAGTCCTGCAGCAAGGATAACGGCGGCTGTTCGCATCATGGCCATAGAAAAAGCTCACACAATGAGAGGGAGAGGAGACTGTTCACCGACAGCCTTCTCAGTCTCCGGCGATCGCCCTGTGAAGATCGCCCACAAGGGCGTCCACGTCAACCCCCTGTATCTTTGCGCCGTCTTCAACCCTTTCAAAGAGTGCCGCCTCGCACCCTGCGCACCACAGACCGTA
>CAYQXL010000009.1:22837-34636 GCA_964421445.1 uncultured Pseudomonadota bacterium | reverse complement strand
CCCTGCCTTCCCTCCCTGAACGACGTAAAGGCCGTGCGTGCCGACCTCAATTTCGTCGACTGCAGCAATCTTTCTCATCGGCGTCAGAACCGATATCTCGACATCCGTATCGCCCCATTCTTCCTCATCAAGCTCGGAAAAACGGGGATCGTTGAAGGCAGCCTGCACAGCAACCCGTTTAACCGTCTCAACAAGAGGCATCACAGCCCCCGTATACCCTACGCACCCTCTCAGTTCCCCATGTTTCTTGAGCGTCACAAAAGCCCCTGCTTTTTCCTGGAGGGCCCCGGGAATATCGATATGTTTCTCGTCCCTGTTCAACAGGACTGTTTCAATGGCATCCCTGGCAACATCTTTCAATAACTGTCTGTTCTTGGCCGACAGGCTCATTTTTCGTCACTCCCCGGCTTGCGGGATCGGCAAAAGACTGCTGATACATATCCCACAACCGCACTTTTATCTCCCGTAACATCTCCCGAATTCATATATGACAGAACGACACTTCTGTCAGCTCCCAGTTCACGACACACCATCATCACCACAAGCATGGGCCCACCACCACATGCCTCGAACCGGTCACCGGTAAAATCCCGGGCCAGTCCGGCAACGTCAAAACGTTTCAGGTGGTTGAGAGCGATTCCATCCATCTCGACCGCCTCCTCATACGGATGATAATGAGAGAGGTCTGTACTCGCAACGCAGACTATCCCCTCTCCCCTTTTCCGAAGGACATCGGCAAGGGACCGGGTCATCGATGCCACCGTACCGGACGTTTGGGAACCCATTATTACAGGTACGATACGGACATCCCTTCCTGCCACCTGAAGAAAAGGCACCTGCACCTCAAGGGCATGCTCGTTGAGGTGAGGCCGGACATCCGTACTGAACAGGGAATCTTCAGAAACAATATCGCGGGCCAGTTCCTCATCGATCTTGACAAGACCGAGGGGTGTTCTGTATGCCCCCTCTGTCATCACCGAAGCCCCTTCAAAATAGACCCGGTGACTCGGGGCGATCACAACAGCCGTCTTTATTTCCCGGTTTATGAGGGCCTTATATCCCGCCGCCGCCACGGCCCCTGAATACATGTAACCGGCGTGAGGAACAACCAAGCCGATAATCTCCCCGTCAACGGGAGAAGGTGCCGATTGAGCAAGAAAACCCTGGATTTCCCTCTTCAGTGCCTCTGCACTCGACGGATAAAAGGATCCTGCAACAACAGGCTCTCTGATCTGAATCACCTCTATACTCCTGAAACCAAAAATGGGTCTGATTTATTATACCATATCCTGATGCTCACGATCTCTGAGAGATCTCCGCCCTTCCTGCAGGAGAAGGCATCAGGTACCAAACGATTTTCCCGCTTAGGATTGCTCAGTTTCTGACAGGACCGGAATTCTTACCGCCCGTATTGATCGGGGCACGTCAAAGATCAGAAGTCTCCTTGGATGTTCCCGAAAGGAAAATCAACGGCACAGATTATCCCCGATCCGCCAGAATGGCCCGAACAACCGCTCCGATCTCTCCTGGATTTCTCGCTACGGTTACACCGGCCTGTTCAAGAAATGCTATCTTTTCCGCCGCCCCCCCTCTACCCCCAGAGATTATGGCTCCCGCGTGACCCATCCGTCGTCCCGGCGGTGCGGTGATTCCCGCAACAAAGGCGGCAACCGGTTTCGTCATATGCTCCCTGCAGAAGAGAGCAGCTTCTTCCTCTGCTGTTCCTCCGATTTCGCCGATCACCACAACAAGGTCAGTGCCAGGATCGTTCTCGAACATCTCAAGGAGATCAATGTACTTCAGACCGATGATCGGATCACCCCCGATGCCGACACAGGTTGACTGACCGATAGAGAGCTTCGATAGCTGATCGACCACTTCGTACGTCAGCGTACCGCTTCTCGAGATGACCCCCACATTTCCCGGCCTGTGGATATACCCTGCCATAACCCCGATCTTGGACGCTCCCGGCGAGATCAGTCCCGGTGTATTCGGACCGACAAGCTTTGTCCCCGTACCCTTCATGAAGGCCTTGACAGCTATCATATCACTCGTCGGAATCCCTTCGGTCAGACATACAACGATCCCCACCTTCGCATCAACGGCCTCCATAATGGCATCGGCAGCAAAGGCAGGGGGCACAAAAATAGCGGAAGCATTGGCGCCTGTCTTCTCAACAGCCTCAGAAACCGTATTGAAGACAGGTATTCCTTCGAAGGATGTGCCCCCCTTCCCCGGTGTCACCCCCGCTACAACATGCGTCCCGTACTCGCACATCTGTCGTGTGTGAAAGGCACCTTCATTTCCCGTGATTCCCTGGACAACAACAGAAGTCTCTTTGTCGATCAGTATACTCATATCAGGTCAGCGGTACTCATCACCGCTCTCTTTCTCCTTTAGAGGTCATGTCGGCCATCTCCTTCACCCTGGCTGCTGCATCGGCCAGCCCGTGGGCAACGATGAACGACAGTCCTGAATCGGCGAGTATTCTTCTCCCCTCATCGACGTTCGTCCCTTCAAGACGAATGATTACCGGGAGGGAGATCTTCAGTTCCCTTGCCGCATCGACCACTCCCCGTGCCAAAGTGTCACACCGGAGGATACCGCCAAAGATATTAATGAAGATAAGACGGACGTCAGGATCGGAAAGAAGAATCCTGAGACCCTGGCTGACCATTTCGGAGGTGGCGCCACCGCCGACATCGAGGAAATTTGCCGGCTCGGCCCCTGCGAGCTTAATAAGGTCCATCGTTGCCATGGCGAGGCCGGCTCCGTTCACCATGCAGCCGACGCTGCCCGACACCTTGATATAATTGAGATTATACCGTGACGCTTCGACTTCGAGTCTGTTTTCCTGACCCAGATCCCTGAGGGCTGCCACATCGGGATGGCGAAAAAGACCGTTATCGTCAAAGACCACTTTACCGTCAAGGGCCACGAATGTCCCGTCCTTCACGGCAACGAGGGGATTTATTTCAACAAGAGAACAGTCCTTCTCGACTACGAGCCTGTACATATTCTGCACGATGGAACCGAATGACCGAACATCAGGACCCTGAAGACCGAGGCGAAAGGCGACCTTTGCCGTCTGAAACGGCCTCAGACCAACAGCAGGGGAGATCCACTCCTTCAGCACCTTTTCGGGGTTATCCTCCGCCACTTTTTCGATCTCCATCCCCCCTTCGGTGCTGGCTATGATGACCAAGCACTCGCGGTCACGATCGACAGTGAGGGAAAGATAGAACTCCCGCACAACATCGAGAACTCCTTCGGCGAGGATATGATCCACAGGGAGACCATCATTGCCCGTCTGGGCAGTAATGAGCCGTTTGCCCAGAAACCGGCGGGAAAATTCCATCCCTTCCCCCGCATTTCTGATTTTCGCTACACCCCCCGCTTTGCCGCGACCGCCCCCGTGAATCTGAGCCTTGTAGACAAGAGGGGCCTGCCCAAAAGCATCGTGAATATGGGGAATATGGTCGGAGCGGGCGATTAACCTGCCTTGCGGAACAGGGATGCCGTACTTGTCGAAGAGAGCTTTTGCCTGATACTCATGTATCTTCATCCGGTAACCCGCCGTACGTATCGTGTGAAAGAGTCTTTTTTGCTTTCGTTGCTGCATTCATTCCGAGGCGGAGTGCCTGGCGGTTCAAGTCCTCCGTCCCTTTGGGAACCCTCGCAAGGACAGCCTGTTCAATGGCTTTTGCAGAGACGATCGGCGTAAGCCGGCAGATTGCACCGAGAGCGATGATGTTTGCCACCATCTCACGTTTGAGCTTCTCCCGGGCCAACCGGGTGAAAGGTATCTCGAATGCCCTGGGAACGGGGATCTGGGTAACAAATGTCGAGTCAACAACAAGAATACCGTCAGATTTGAGATCCATGTAGTAATCATCACAGGATTTCTGGTTCATGGCAAGGAGAAGATCGGGCTTCATGGCCTTGGGATAATCGATCTCTTCATCGCTGATAACGACTTCCGCTTTGCTCGATCCTCCACGGGCTTCCGGTCCGTAGCTCTGTGTCTGGGCCACGTACCGTCCATCGTAGACACCTGCCGCTTCGGCGAGAATGATCCCCATGAGAATGAGTCCCTGGCCACCGGACCCGCTCAACCGTATGTCGTACCGGAAACTCATGGATGCACCTTTTCAACACCCCGGGCCCTTTTCCGGACCTTTTCGTATTCATCCTGAAAGACAGGAAGCTCCCGGTCAACAAGAACACCGATGAGAAACTTGTCAGCCAACTCCTTCTCGTCGGCGGTGGCAGCCTTTTCAACTGTCACAGCATGGTTCTTCTGCCACTCCATCATCTCTACCGCCGAACCCATCCTGTTTATCCTGCCGAACTGGGTATGACAGTGTGCGATCACCTCGACGACGGAAAAGCCATTCTTCATAAAAGCTTTTTCCATAAGGCTGTCGAGAAGACGGGCATGATAGACCGTTCCCCTCCCCACGAAAGAAGCACCAGCCGTCACGGCGAGTTCGGATATCTTGAACGCCTGCTCAACGTTCGAATAGACCGTTGTTGTCGATTTCATACCATAGGGTGTGGTGGGAGAGTACTGGCCGCCCGTCATTCCGTACACGCTGTTGTTGAGAATAATTGCCGTAAGGTCAATATTTCTCCGGGCCGCATGGATGAAATGATTCCCTCCGATGGCAACAGCATCGCCGTCACCCATGATAACGATAACCTTCAGGGAAGGATTCGCAAGCTTTACTCCCGTTGCAAACGTCAGAGCCCTGCCATGAGTCGTATGGAGGGTGTTGAAATCGACATAGACAGGCAGCCGTCCCGTACATCCGATACCGGACACGAGGACGACCTCATCCTTCGTGAACCCCGTCCGGTCAATGGCCCTTATCAGGGCACCGAGCATGATTCCGATGCCGCACCCGGGACACCAGACATGAGGGAATTTCTTGTCATGCCGCAGATATTTATGAATAAGTTTCGTATTCTCAGCCATCAGGAAACCTCCTTGATCTTTGCCAGTATTTCCTGAGGCGTGATGATCGTGCCGTCCACCTTGTTGAGCGTAAAGACCCTGGTCCCGCCCTTGTTTACCCTTTTCACTTCCCGTGAGATCTGACCCATGTTCATCTCAGGCACAATAACCGTGCCTGCCGTCTGAAGGACCTTCTCCACGGCCGCCCTCATAAACGGCCAGATCGTCATGATCTTGAGGGATCCCACCTTCTGCCCCCGCTCCCTGGCGTCGATTACCGCCCGCTTCGCTGATCTCGCCACAGATCCGTAGGCGATGATGACCACATCCGCATCGTCTGTGTGGAACGTTTCGTCCATCTGGATGTCGCTGAAGTTCTGACTCACTTTCCGGAAGAGCCGGCGGATGAAGGGATCGACCTCGTCGGGCCTGCTCGTCGGAAATCCCCGGACGTCGTGGGTGAGGCCTGTTACATGATACCGGTACCCGTCACCAAAGTTCGCCATCGCCGGTACCCCCCGGGGAGTATCCTCATAGGGAATATACCACTCGGGAGGTACGCTCGGCTTCACCCGGTTGAATATATCACAATCGGCACCACCGAGCCCTATCTTCTCCCTCATGTGCGCCACCACCTCATCAACGAGAAGGATGACAGGGATACGGTATTTTTCAGAAAAGTTGAACGCCTGAATCGTCAATTCATAGCACTCTTTCACCGTAGACGGACAGAGGGCTATGATCGGATGGTCACCGTGCGTTCCCCATCGAGCCTGCATCACATCGCTCTGTGAGGGTGATGTGGGCATCCCCGTACTCGGTCCGGCCCTCATGGCATTCACGACAACACAGGGAACTTCGGCTATTACGGCAAACCCGAGATTCTCCTGCATAAGGGAAAAGCCGGGCCCGCTCGTCGCTGTCATTGCTTTGGCACCTGCCAGAGATGCCCCGATGACAGCACCGAGACTGGCTATCTCGTCTTCCATCTGAATGAAAGTCCCGCCGACAGCAGGGAGCCTCACGGACAATTGTTCGGAAATTTCCGTAGCCGGGGTGATCGGGTATCCTGCAAAAAAACTGCATCCCGCTCTCAGAGCCCCTTCTACGATAGCCTCATTTCCCTGGAGCAGTTTCTCCTGGTGAACGTTCTTCTTCACTGTCGTGTTTGTCCTTTCTCAGACGTTTTTCCCTGCTCTCAACGGTAATGGAAAAATCAGGACATCTGATTTCGCACCAGCCGCAATTGATACATTTGTCGATATCTTTGACGTAGGGATAACCGGCTTCGTCCCTGCCCAAAACCCCCGTGGGGCAGAAGGACGCACAGATTCCACAGGCTTTGCACCATGCCCGGTAGAGATCGATATGAGGGGGAACCTTTTTTTTCTCCTCTGACATGTCCTGAAAAGACATTATGATGAAACATTTTGACTTGTCAAGGAATTTTAGGGAGAGAATGGGGGGACTTATCTGGGCGAATCGATAATGAGTGTCACCGGCCCGTCATTGACGAGCGAGACCTTCATGGATGTCTGGAAGATCCCACACTCGACTCTCTCCACCATTGTCCGGATTGAACGAACGAAGTGGCCAAAGAGATCCCGGGCTTCCCGTGCTTCCATGGCCCCGGAAAAGGAAGGCCTCCGCCCTCTCGAACAGTCACCGAAAAGGGTAAACTGGGATACAGCCAGAAGCTCGCCGCCCGTGTCGAGGAGACTCTGGTCGAATTTACCATCCCTTTCGAAGATCCTCAGGTGGACGATCTTCTCGGCAAGCCATTCTGCATCCTTCAGTCCGTCTTCCCGGCCAACGCCCACAAGCACCATCAATCCCGGCCCTATTGCGCCGACCGTCTCTCCATCAACCGTAACAGATGCCTCTGTGACCCGCTGAATAACCGCTCTCATACCATAAAAAAAGGCCGGAACAGAACAGATTCCCGGCCTTTCTGTCTCTCCCTGTCGAAGCTACTTCTCCTGCTCCCGCTCTTTCCGGGCATGCTCGACGATCTTCTCCGCTATCTGTGCCGGCACTTCCTCATAATGGGAATACTCAACGGTGAATGTCCCTCTGCCGCCGGTCATTGACCGCAGATCGGGCGCATATTTCAAGATCTCCGCCATTGGCACCGTCGCTTTCACGACCGAGTTGTTCCCTTTGCTTTCAACACCTATGATCTTTCCCCGCCGCGAATTCATATCACCCATGATATCGCCCATATTTTCGTCGGGTACAATGACCTCAATCTTCATGATCGGTTCGAGAAGGGTCGGTTTGCAGGCCTCCAGGCCCTTTTTAAAGCCCATGGACGCGGCGATCTTGAAGGCCATTTCCGATGAGTCGACATCGTGATAGGAGCCGTCGTAGAGGGTTACCTGAAAATCCGTAACAGGATATCCTGCAAGTATACCCGACTCCAAAGCTTCCACAATACCCTTTTCTACGGCAGGTATATACTGTCTCGGGATGGCACCACCGACGATCTTATCGACAAACTCAAAACCCTGCCCCCGGGGAAGAGGACCCATCTCAAGCCACGTGTCGCCATACTGTCCCTTGCCACCGGACTGCTTCTTGTATTTTCCCTGAACCTTCGTTGTTCCCCTGATCGTTTCTTTATAGGGAACCTTCGGCTCTCTCAGTTCAACATCAACACCAAATTTTCTCTTCAGCTTTTCAACGATGACTTCAATGTGAACCTGTCCCATTCCGGACAGGAGGAATTCCTTCGTCTGTTCGTCGCGGGTATACTTGATGGTCTGGTCTTCTTCCATAAGGCGGTAAAGGGATGAGTTGATCTTATCCTCGTCGCCCTTACCCTTCGGCTGGAGGGAGAAGGAGATCACCGGCGCCGGTACTGAAACCTGCTGATACTGGATTGCCGACTTTTCGTCGCAGAGCGTGTCGCCCGTTCCCACTTCCTTCAGCTTTGCCACAACTGCGATATCACCTGCCGAGGCGAATCCTGCCGGTTTCTGTTTCTTCCCGACAAGATAGAAGATCTGGCCTATCCGTTCCTTCTCGTCCTTCGGCACATCGAGAACGGTCATGTCCGGATGGAGTTCGCCGGAATAGATCCTGAACATCGTCAGCTTTCCCGCAAAAGGATCGGTGATCGTCTTGAAGACAAAGGCACTGAAGGGAGCTGACGGCGACATGGCCCTCTTTGCCGGCTGGCCCGACTTGGGGTCGATGCCTTCCCCCTCCGCCTTGAACGTGGGGGGAGGAAGATAACCGGCTATCGTATCGAGAAGCGTGCTGATACCGATATTCTTCGTTGCAGCACCGCAAAGGACAGGAGCGATCTTCCTCTTCCAGATGCCGTCCTTCAGGCACTTCTCAATCTCCTCGATCTTTATCTCGTCACCGTTGAGATACCGCTCCATGACTTCGTCGTCGATTTCAACCACCGACTCAACAAGTTTCTCCCTGTATGATGCAGCAGCATCTTTCAGATCCGCAGGAATTTCGGTCGCATCAAAACCTCCCGACGCGTCACCCTTATAGAGATATGCCTTCATGGTCATGAGATCGACAAACCCCTTAAACTCTTCTTCCTTCCCGATAGGCATCTGGAGCGCCACAACAGACTGGTCTGAAAAGTTCTTTCGTATATCTTCAACAGTCCGTTCGAAATCGGCCCTTTCCCGGTCCATTTTGTTGATGAAAAACAGAACGGGGATCTCGAAATCTTTTGCATAGCCGTATACTTTTTCCGTCTGAACCTTCACTCCCGACACAGCACTCACCAAAATAATTGCGCTGTCGACAACCTTCATGCAGAGCTTGGCGTCAGCGATAAAATTGTCGTCTCCCGGTGTATCGATAAAGTTTATCTTCGTCTTGCCCCATTCAAAACAGGCCAGGCTCGACGAGATCGTCGACTTTCTCTCCATCTCTTCCGGTTCATAATCCATCAGCGACGTACCGTCATCAACACGACCAAGGCGGGTATTTTCTCCAGCCAAAAAAAGCATCCCTTCAACAACGGAAGTCTTTCCTTCACCCCCGTGGGAGAATATGCCGACGTTACGTATCGCCTCAGCTTCATATTTTTTCATGCGAGCTCCTTTCGAGGGTATTCGGGGATAAAAATCCTGTGAATTGTACCTGTCTTTCCGCGAAAAAGTCAAGAGTTAATACGGTGTTGCAGGGAACAACTACACGCTTCATATTATTGACTTTACGGAGTGTTATGTGGTTAAGTAATATCCTCAAACAACCACGAGGTGTATTATGAAAAGAACGTTCCAGCCCCATAACAAGAGCAGAAAAAGAACCCATGGTTTTCTCGTCCGCATGAGAACAGCATCTGGCAGGGATGTTATCCGGCGGCGGAGGGCAAAAGGAAGAAAACAGCTTTCAGTATAAAGGGAGCAAAAAGAACGAAACGTTACGGTGCCATCTGTTTAGGGCCACAGAATACTGTTCATCCTTTCACTCATCCCTCTCTCTATGGCGTATAGTTTAGCGAAGAGCGAAAGACTCAACAAAAGAGACTTTCAGAAGAGGAAATGGGAAAAACGTGATGAGACGGTGCACTTTACCTATTCTCTGTCCCGGATGAGACAGGCGGAGAAGAAGATTGGCGTTACGGTCCCAAAAAAAACGGGGAAAGCGGTCTCACGAAACAGAGTGAAAAGAATTGTCCGGGAATTCTACCGCTACAACAAGGGGTTATTCAGAGATGACCATCATCACCTTATCAGAATCAGAAAGATGCCTGACCCCTGTTCCCTTCACGAGGTCTCAATCGAACTGACCGCCTTAATCGCCAGGTCCCCCAAACAGTGAAAAAAATTGCCCTCGTCCTGATAGATCTCTACCGCTTTACCCTTGCACCCTATATACCGACGTCCTGCCGGTATTATCCCACCTGTTCGGAATACATGAAGGAAGCTATCATCCGGAAGGGTTTGGCACGAGGTCTCATGTGTGGATTAAAACGTATTCTCAGATGCACCCCTTTTCACCCCGGGGGCTACGACCCGGTACCATAGCGGAGGAATGGCATGGATAAAAAGACAATGATCGCCCTGGGCCTGACTATTGTGGTCCTCTTCTTTTTTCAGATGTACTTTGCACCGAAACCCGAGCAAGGCCCTGCACAGCCACCTCCTGCAAAGGAAGCGCCCGCAAAGGTCACCGAACAAAAATCGGCCGAACCCCAGGGATCGGTAGGATCGGTAAAGACGGCAACCTCACTACCGGCCACGACGGACACGCGAAAAGCAAAAGCGGACATTGTTGTTGAGACACCCCTTTTCAAAGCTGTCCTTACAGACCTCGGAGCAGGCTTTAAACAGGTGACACTGAAGAAATACAACGAGACCGTCAAGGGTTCCGGCGGCAAAACGATGATCGAAGACGTCAAACCCTTCACATTCATACCGAAGCTGGTCAAATCGCCACTGAACGGAAGGATCGATGACAGGACCAATTATACACCGAGCAGGCAGAGTTTTACCGTAACGGATAGCAAGGAAAGCATCACCTTTACCGGAGCCATGGAAGACGGAACACCGGTCAAAAAAACCTATACCTTTCATCCTGACCGTTACACGGTCGACATAAAGATCGACGTGCCGGGAGGCGAAGGAAAAGAGATCTTCGCCGACTTTGCTGTAATAACGGGCACAAATCCCAACAGTTACGTATTCAAGGGTTCCTTTGTCTACGATGGAAAAAAACTGAATCAGATAGATAAGATCGAGAAGCCTGTCGATGTAGGAACGAACTACAGGTATACCGGTTTTGATGAGGGATATTTTGCATTCATCTGGATGCCTGCAACAGATACCAAACCTTCGGCGAAGATCGTCAAAACAGACACATCCGTCCCTGTTCTTCAGCTTAAGCTCGATAATTCCTCTCTCTCGGGATCGGTATTTTTTGGACCGAAGGATACGGAGGTCCTCAAGAGCCTCAACATAGACGCTCAGAAAATTATCGATTTCGGCTGGTTCGACATTATCGCAAAACCACTGATCATGGGGCTCAACTTCTCCCATAAGGTTACGCACAACTTCGGCATCGACATCATTCTCCTCACGATACTGATCAAGATCCTCTTCTATCCGCTCAGCATCAAAAGCTTTAAATCGATGAGGGAGATGCAGAAACTTCAGCCGCAAATCCAGAAGATGAAAGAGAAATTCAAGGATGACAAGCAGAAGATGAACCAGGGCATGATGGATCTCTACAAGCAGAAAGGAGTCAACCCTATGGGCGGGTGTCTTCCGATGGTTATCCAGATCCCTGTCTTCTTTGCCCTCTACAAAGCCCTTTCCGGCGCCATCGAACTTCGCCACGCACCGTTCATGCTCTGGATAAACGACCTGTCGGCACCGGAAAACCTCTACACATTCCACGTAGCAGGTTTCGAAGTTCCTATAAGGATTCTCCCTCTCATCATGGGAGCAACACAATTGATTCAGCAGAAGATGACACCTACGAGCGTCGATCCAATGCAGGAAAAGATGATGCTCATTATGCCGATCGTCTTTACGTTTCTCTTCTATGGCTTTTCATCGGGACTCGTTCTGTACTGGCTGGTGAACAACGTCATCTCCATCGCTCAGCAGTATTACTTCAACAGAAAAACAGCATAATACTCGACGGGAGGCATATATGGATTATATCGAAGTCGAGGGTAAAACCTACGAAGAAGCGGTACGAAAAGCAGCCCTTGGCCTGAACGCCGATGAAAAGGACCTTGAAATCGACGTGACAGAGGTTGACACAAAAGGTATTCTTGGACTCCTCGGCAGCAAGAAGATTCGGATTACAGCCCGCCTGAGAGAACGGGATCTGCCCGAGTCCGCCGTAACCCCGGAGGA
>CAYQXL010000009.1:19754-22737 GCA_964421445.1 uncultured Pseudomonadota bacterium | reverse complement strand
CGGAGAACGGGAAGGAGCTTCAAGACCAACCCCCTCAACCCCTACGAACGGAGAATCGTCCATACGCTCTTTAAGAACAACCGGAATCTCACAACAAAGAGTGAAGGCGAAGGCCATATCAAACAGGTTGTGATTTCGCCTGTAAAAACCAGTCGACCAGGTCGTGGACGGCGCTGATACCATCTGTGCCATCTCCACCCCGGCAGGTGAAGGCGGCATAGGCATCGTCCGTCTCACGGGCGACAAGTCACTCCCGATTCTCAGGGCCATCTTCCGTGCTGGCAAGGGGGGCCTGCCGGGGTTCGATTCTCACCGGCTCACCTTCGGTCGCATTGCCGATCCGGAAAGTGGAGATTATATAGACGAGGTGTTCGCCGTCTTTCTTGCCGGTCCCCGCACCTATACCTGTGAAGATATGGTGGAGATCCATTGCCATGGTAATCCTGGTATCATGAAACGAATACTCACCATCGCCCTGAACCAGGGCTGCCGCCTCGCCGAGCCCGGTGAATTCACAAAGCGGGCATACCTCAACGGCAGAATTGATCTGATCCAGGCCGAAGCCGTTCTTTCGCTGATCCACAGCGAAACCGATGAGGAAGCAACTCAGGCCCTTCACGCTCTCTCAGGCGAACTCTCCCGCCGAATCGGTGACATTCAGCAGAAGCTCCGCTCCGTCCTTGCAGGAACGGAGGCTCTCATTGACTTTCCTGATGATGATATCGATACCGACCTGGAGGCCTATATCCCTGTCCTCAGGGATTTGTCAGGAGACATATCCTGTCTCGTCGAATCGTTTTACGAGGGCAGACTCGTGACGGACGGTATCGAGGTTCTCATCGTCGGCCGGACGAATGTGGGAAAATCGAGTCTCCTCAATGCTCTCGTCGGCAAAGACAGGGCTATCGTCACTGCCGTTGCCGGAACAACCCGTGATCTGATCGAGGAGACAATCGTTGTCGATGGCGTGAAAATTCGTCTCGTTGATACAGCCGGCCTGAGGGAACCTCATGACATTGTCGAGGCCGCCGGCATCGACAGGGTGATGGGGAGAATCAAACAGGCAGACCTTGTCCTCTGGGTCATTGACAATTCACAGCCTTTTTCCAAAGAGGACTGGAAGATCCTCGATCTCCTCGGCGCGGTGCCTGTTCTGATCGTCGTAAACAAGGTCGACCTCCCTTCCGCTCTTGACAGGGGGGCTCTTGATACCACAGGATTGGGGTTTCGGGAAACATCGGCCCGGGAACAGATAGGGATCGAATCGCTTCGCCATGCCATACGTGAGGCGGCAGGAGGGGTGAAGACACATCAGACTGCTGTGCTCATCACAAATGTGCGTCACAGAGACGCCCTCGCCCGGACGGGACAATCTATCGGTCAGGCCCTGAGATCAATCGATGATCGCCAGCCTCTTGAATTCGTTGCACTCGAGATCCGGGAGGCACTCGCAGCCCTCGGTGAGGTCGCCGGCGAAACACTTCCCGAACAGACGCTTCAGGAGATCTTCTCAACGTTCTGCATCGGCAAATAACGATCCGTGACACACAGCGGAATCTTGGTCAGCGGCCCTTTTAGGGGCAGACATTGTCGCGGAGGATGCTCATCTTCGAGGCAAGAATCTCTCCTTCTTTTGAGTTTGCACTGATCTGGTCCGACGTCAGTTCCCGTCCTGTCACCTCTTCAAATTCAGTGTTCGAGAGAATCTTGAAGGTTCTGCCCTTGCATTCGATTTCAAATTTTGTCCGAAAGAGTTCAATCGTATCATCGATGTCCTTCACCTCAACAATCTTCTGCACAACGATGACCCGTTGCTTCTCGGGCCGCTCGATGCTCGATTTGTCGTAAAAGAAGTGATTCTTCTCTCCCTTATAGAAGACGATCCATTCAGGTTCGGCATATGACACGCCCAGAAACCCAGCGAGCAGAAAAATAACACCAACAATAACCATTCCCGCTTTCATCATTCCTCCTCCTCTTCTATTTCTATCGATGCAGAGAAGACGATGGTTCCCACGACCATCCTGAAGAGTCATAGGTACCCTTCTCCCTGTCCCGCCCTTTGTTGCACAAAACCATATGACAGTTTCTGTTCACCGGCCCTTCCCCGTCAGTCCGTCCTGGGCGTCTGGTCGGAATGAACGGCAAAATCGTCCGGCGGAAATTGCCTGAGGGCAGACGCCATGAAATTCATCCATATAGGCAGGCAGACACGGCCCCCGCTCTCACCTTTGCCGAGAGTCGTCCGGTCGTCAAAACCTACCCAGACTCCTGTGGCAATATGCGGTGAGTACCCGACAAAGAGCGCATCGTAATAATTCGTTGTTGTCCCTGTCTTCCCTGCCACGGGGTATCCGAGTTTCGATGCCCCCTTGGCTGTTCCGTACTCAGTCGGTCCCCTGAGAAGGATGTTCATCTTCATTGCCACATCCTCCGGGATGCCTCGTTCGCTCACAACCTCATTGGCCTCAAGAACGTGGCCATCGCTATCCTCGATGCTCTTTATAAAAAGAGGTCTGATCCTGTGTCCACCATTTGCAAAGGCCGAAAACCCCTTGACGAGGTCGATAAGCGTCATGTTTGACGACCCCAGGGCGATAGAGAGGTTGTTCTGAAGGTCTATGTCGATCCCCAGATCCTCAAGCGTTCGCTTGACAGGCACAAATCCCACTTCTTCAAGGAGCCTCACCGTCGCAGCGTTCTTTGAATAGGCAACGGCATCCCGCATGGAGACGGTTCCGTCATATTTACCGTCATAGTTCCGCGGTGTCCATGTAGACCCGCTGCCGGAAGAATAGGTTTTGGGTTCATCGATCAGAGTGGCGTCAATATCGAACCCGACCCGGAGAGCCGCCGCATAAATAAACGGTTTGAAGGCGCTCCCCGACTGAACTTTGGCGTAGAGTGCCCTGTTGTAGGGACTCCGGTCATAGTCACTGCCCCCGACCATGGCATAGACAAACCCCGTCTTCACGTCCATAGC
>CAYQXL010000009.1:0-19654 GCA_964421445.1 uncultured Pseudomonadota bacterium | reverse complement strand
CTCTCACCGTAGAGGTCCAGTCCCCGCTTCATCGACTCTTCCGCCCGCCTCTGGAGTTCCTTGTCAACGGCGGCATGGATCTTCAGCCTCTTTCGCGAGAGAATCCCCTTACCGTATTTATCCTCGATGTACCGGAGGATATAATCCTTATAATATCCTTCGCCGAAAACACCGTTGTCCTGACGGATCGAAACCTTCTCCTGCAGCATATCCTTTTCCCTGGCGGCATCAATGAAACCCTTGCTCCGCAACTGGTCAATGACGTATTCCTGCCGGGCCCGGGCGTTACCAGGATGTTTTTTCGGCGTATATCGCGATGGTGCCTGCACAAGGCCTGCGAGGAGCGCCGCCTCGGCCCGGCTGATCTCCCAGACATGCTTGCCGAAATAGACATTCGACGCCGCCTCCACGCCGTACACACCATGACCCATGTAGAGATTGTTGAGGTAGAGGTTGAGTATCTCCTCCTTAGTCAGGTAAGTCTCCAGCCTGTATGCCAGAATAGCCTCCCGGAATTTCCTGAACATGCTCCGTTCAGGTCCCAGGATAAGCGATTTGATTACCTGCTGGGTGATGGTACTGCCTCCCTGAACAACACGGCCTGAAATGATGTTCTTCGACAGGGCTCTTACGATTCCCACAAAGTCGATGGCGCCGTGTTTGAAAAAATCGGCATCTTCGGCGGCGAGAAAGGCATCCTTGACGTACTTGGGAATCTTTCCGTAGGGAACAAAAATACGGTTATCAGGGACAAGCATGTAGATGACAGACCCGTTTCTGTCGTAGACAACGCTCGCCGGTTTGTTCTCGAGATGCTTCAGGACCTTGACTGATGGAATATCCTTGTAGATGTAGAGCCCGTACCCCGCAACCAAAAATACGAGAGCAAGCACAAAAACAAAACCAAGATAGAAAAAGCGCCGTTTTTTCTTCAAAAAACGATGACACCCTTCCGTACGTCATAGACGCCCCGGCATGTGATACGGAGCTCAACAATCGACGTGAACGTCAGAAAACCCATGGTCCACAAAGGATCGTCGAGCGTGCTTCCGGCGTCCTGCATGATCTGGTTGATTCTCTTCAGTTCGACAGCCAGTTCGCCGACAGGGAGATTCGACATCGTAGCTCCGTGAGGCATGGCGAGCCTGTGAACGATCTTTCCGCCGTCGGCTATCACAATCCCCCCGGCCATTGTCAAAACCTCGTTTGCCGCAGAACACATATCACCGTCGTCAAATCCGAGGACAAGGAGCCCATGGGTCTCGTGGGCAATTGTCGTGGCGATACCACCGAAACGTGCACCGAAACCCTTGAGAAAACCCTTACCCCAGCCTGGACGGTCCCGTCTTGAATAGACGATCTTCCTCACGTCCCGGTCCCTGTCTGCACAGAGGTTCCTTCCCGACAGGGGCAATTCCATGTCGATCCGCTTCGTCACTGTCCGGTCTACAATAGAGATCACGGGAACCGGTTCTTCGTCCATTGCTGGAATAGTGACGTCGGGGCGACGTACCTCGTCGATCCTGTAAGGGTGGAATGTCGTCAGGACCTGAGGGAAGGGCGTTGATGGAACAAGAAGGTTGCCATTCTCGGCCACAACCCGTCCCCGCTCAATGACCACCCGGGGGGTCGGCTGGTCAAGTCCGTCAAGAAGGAGAATATCCCCTATTCTTCCCGGAGCCACGCTCCCTATCTCTGAATCCTTTTTGAAATATCTGGCGGGATTTATGGTGGACATCCTGATCGCATCTGCAGGAT
This sequence comes from uncultured Pseudomonadota bacterium, assembly GCA_964421445.1. Classification (GTDB taxonomy): domain Bacteria; phylum Desulfobacterota; class Syntrophorhabdia; order Syntrophorhabdales; family CAYQXL01; genus CAYQXL01. The sequence goes on along the minus strand of CAYQXL010000009.1, from coordinate 17,896 downwards.
CGAGGCCGAAGCCGATGGCTGCGGAAATCACGTGATCCATGTAGCCCTTTTCCCCGAGATCGTGGGCAAAGATGCCGTCCGATACGAGCATAAGATAGTCCTTGGGAATATCGCGGATAAGGGGAACAAGAACCGAGAAATCACTCCTGATACTGCTGTGTCGGATCATTGTATAAAGACCAAGCCTGAGCCTGTTCAGAAGGTCGATCTCTCTCACCGATTCATGGCAGGACGTCAGGCCTGCGGCAACGAGGGCATTGAGCCTGTCGTATGACGCGCCGAGCGTATGGCCTTCGACGTTCCTCCCCTTTGCCCGTGCGCAGAGAATCCTTTTGAGAATCTCTTCCTCTCCCCTGAGAACCCTGATGTAGGAGGAGAGTTCACTGATAGATGCACAGTCCGGGGACGCCTCAAAGAGCATATCGATCTCGTCGAGAGAGAAAAGTTCTCCTCCCTCCATTTCGGGGTAAGGCGGGGATGCTGCAGGAATTCCCCAGAGGTATTTGACGGCAAATCCCTCGCCTTTCCTGAGGATCTCGAGAAATCCGCCTATGCCCACTGAGTTGATCATATCGTGACCGTCCGAGAAGACGGTTGTCGAACCCCTGGTGACGACAAAATCAGCAAAAGACGACGGGTTGTAAAAGAGATCGGCATGTCCGTGGGCATCGATGTAGCCCGGTACAGCCACCCGCCCCCCTCCGTCAATACAGACGGTTGCCTCTCCCAAAAAGGGTTCCCTTTCGCCCACATAAGCTATCCAGGCCCGCCGGATCCATATGGAACCCTCAAAAAGACGGCCCGAAAAAACATCGAAGATCCGGACATTGGTGACAACCAGGTCCGGCGGTTCTTCACCGAGAGCGACCCGGATGAGCCCCTGAAGGTCTGCTACAGTCTTTTCAATCATAACGTTTTATGGCCCCTTCCCTGTCATTCTGCCGGCGGGCTGAGCGCCTTGCCCTGACTCAGGCCCTGGTTCTCTTCGGAGGGGTACGTTGAGAACACATGTGATGAGGGCCTTGGCAACACGAAGGCCCTCGCCGTTCATCACATCGACATCGGCGACAGCCGTCCTCTTCCCCCTGTGTATGACCTGTCCTTCGGCAAAGAGGACCGGATCTCTCGAAGCAGCGAGGTAGTTGATCTTCATCTCGATCGTCAGGGCCCCCTGGTTATCAGGGACGGTGGTCAGAACTGCGTTGACACCGGCTGAATCAGCAAGGGCCGCCAGCACACCGCCATGAAAATATCCGAGGGGGTGGGTGAGACATTCCCTGAAATCGACCTTGAGCCGGGCAAAACCTTCCCGAAGCTCGACAATCTGAATTCCGATGTACGGAAAAAAAGGTGTATTCTTGGCGAGTTGTCTCTGGATCTCTTCTTTCATACCAGTGTAAATCTATCGCAGAAACGATCCTCTTATCAACATTTAATGATGGAGAAAGCACCGGACGGATACGAACCGGCCGGAGGAGATCCCTTCCACCAGGACGGGCCAAGGGGACGGGCCATCATCGAGGCCTGGCAATGATCGGGATTAGTTCTGAAAGTCTCTGTGCGTAACCCCACTCGTTATCGTACCAGGAAAATATTTTTGCCATTCTCCTGCCAATGACTATCGTATTTGAGAGATCAATGATCGATGAAAAGGGGCTGCATCGGAAGTCCACAGAGACACGAGGTTCGTCGGTCCATGACATCACCCGGCCAAGAGGGCCTTCGGCTTCTCTCTGAAAAAGGGCGTTGAGGGAGACCCTGTCCACATCCTGTCTGGTCCGGACCACCAGATCAACACAGGAGACATCGGGCACAGGGACACGAACGGATATCCCCTCGATCCGTCCTCTCATATGTGGCAACACTTCAAAGACAGCTTTCAGTGCCCCCGTGGTTGTGGGCACCATGTTTCCTGCCGCCGCCCTCGATCGTCTCAGGTCTCTGTGAACGGCATCGTGAACCGGTTGATCATTTGTATAGGAATGGACAGTCGTCATGAAGGCCCGGTCGATCCCGACCGATCTGTCCAGTATCCACAGAAGAGGCGCCAGACAATTCGCCGTGCACGATCCCATGGAAATAATATGATGGCTGTCGGCGCGATACGCTTCGTCGTTCACACCGGGGAGGATGGTAACATCAGGCGAGGCCGCCGGAGCCGATACGATTACCTTGTCAGCCCCCCCATTGAGGTGGCCCGCCGCCCCGGCCCGATCAGTGAAATGTCCTGTCGATTCAATGACAACGTCAACACCGTAATTTCGCCAGGGGATCCCTTCTGGCGTGGGGCTGTGGGTCATGACGATCTTCCCTGTCCCGAGCGATAGGGTCTCTTTCTCCACCGAGACAGGTTCGGGGGAACCGGGTCTGACTGAGTCATGGCGCACGAGGGAGGCAATCGTGCCGATATCGGCCAGATCGTTGACAGCAACGATCTCCACATCGGTCCGGGTGGCACAGAGTGTCAGTACGGCCCGTCCGATACGGCCCAGCCCGTTGATTCCGACCCTTACAGCCATTCCCTGAACTCCTTCATCGTCTCATACCCTCTCTCCATCCGTTCTCCAATTACCCGGACCATTAACGGCGCGGCGGAGAATCCGGGAGGCTGCGGCAGAATCATCTCCGCACCCCGTGCTTCTCTGTTACAGACCACCGGTCACCGCAATACCTCTGCCGCAGACCCGTCAAACGGGAACCAATCTTCCCTTCTCTCCCTATTCGGACCTTCGATTTCTCGGCGAGAATACATCGAAGTACCACAGAGGCACCAACGCGACTTCAGGCAAAACGGGTCACCGGACGTCGCACCAGGTGGAATATCATAGCAAAGAGCCGCGGCCAATTCAATCCGGACCCTGCCATATTCCGTCTCAATGTACTGAAAAATAATCATTTGTGCAATACGCAAAAATCTAATATACTCTCTTACTGCAGGAACAGACGGAGGAACAATCCCGCGATGGACGTCCAAACTCACAAGACATTCGATGCTGAACTGAGAGAACTGAAAGATAAGCTCCTCCATGAAGGGACACTTGTTCAGAAAGGGATAAAAAACGCTACCCGGGCTCTTTTGGAAAACAATCCCGAGCTCGCAGAGGTTGTTATTGACGATGACGCCATTATCAACAGGATGGAGATTCAGATCGACGAGTTCTGCCTCAAGCTTCTCGCCCTCAGGCAACCGGCTGCCCGGGATCTCAGGACCATAACAACGGCAATCAAGATCAACTACGATCTGGAACGGATCGGTGACATGGCGGTAAATATCTGCGAACGGACACTCGAAATGAGCCGTGAGTTAAAGCTCAAACCCTATATCGACCTGCCGCGAATGGCCGAAACAGTTCAGGAGATGGTAAAAAAGAGTCTCGACGCCTTTGTTACGGAAGATATCACCCTGGCCTGGAATGTCGTCCGCGATGACGAACAGACAGACCAGCTCCTCGATCAGATTTTTCGCGATGTTCTGACGCACATGATGCAGGATCCGAAAAAGATATCCCGAGGCACGCGACTTCTCTTCATTTCGAAGTATTTTGAACGGATGGCAGATCATGCCGTCAATATCGCGGAACTCGTCATATTCATGGTGGAAGGACGAATAATCCGTCACCTCAAGGATATTCCCAACCAGTGAGTACCTCCCCGAATCCCGTACAGACCGTCACCATTTGGTCAGACAAGATAACACCTGAGGACAGATGAGAGATTTTCTTCGACTCGCACCGCCGGAAAAGGTCATCTCCCTCGTCGGCACCTTCAGACCCCGTCCGAGAAGAGTCACTATCCCACTCGACAGAGCTGCCGGCAGGGTTATCGCCGTTGACATCACGGCATCAGAACCGGTCCCTCCGTTCAGGAGATCCCTCGTAGACGGATTTGCCGTTGTGGCAGCAAACACGTTCGGAGCGAAGGAATCGAACCCGACCCTTCTCTCCTGGACAGGCGAGATCCCCATCGGCCAGGAGGCGGCCCTCGGACTGGACAGGGGACAGGCAGTCTACGTGAACACAGGGTCGATGATACCGGACGGTTCGGACGCTGTCGTCATGCAGGAGTACGCCAGAAAGAATAAGAACCAGGTGGAAATCACGAGACCGGTCCACGAGGGGGAAAACATCATATCCATCGGAGAGGACATTGAACGGGGACGAAAGGTCCTTTCGGCAGGGAAGCGCTTGACCCCTGCGGATATGGGCATTCTCGCCGCCCTCGGTATTTCCGGCATCACTGTATACGACAGACCGAACGTTGGTCTCATCTCATCGGGCGACGAACTCGTCGATATCACGGACAGACCTGTTCACGGTCAGGTTCGCGACATAAACCGGTATACAGTGTCAGCCATTATTGGCGGCGAAGGATGCACCGTGACGTTTCTCGGCATCGTCCGTGATGATCCGGACCAGACGGCGGCTGTGCTCAGATCCGCAATGGCCGGCAATTTCGATCTTCTTCTCGTTTCAGGAGGAAGTTCCAAGGGCGATCGTGACTTCGTCGTTGACACCATCGAAGCCCTGGGCGGCAAAGTCCTTCTTCACGGCATTTCCATCAAACCGGGAAAACCGACAATCCTCGCATCCCTTGAAGGACGGCCGATTTTCGGCCTCCCTGGACATCCGCTCTCGTGCATCATGGTTACCTTTCGTTTCGTCCTCCCCCTCGTCAAAAGACTGGCCGGATTGACTGACCTATCCACACCAACGACACGGGCAACGTTGACGGCAAGCACCCCATCGTCCCTCGGCATCGAGGAATATGTCGGCGTATCCCTGGACAAACACTCCGACGGTCTCCTTGCCACTCCGATCTTCACCAAATCCGCTGCCATCTCCCCCCTCAGCATGGCAAAAGGTTTCATTGTCATACCTGCTGCCAGCGAAGGATGGGAAGCAGGGGAAGACGTCGAGGTTCACCTCATTGGTTAAACGCTATCTCCGCACAATATCGAGAGAAGAGGCCGTCGATATCGTTCTCCGATCCGTGAAGCCAATCGGTGACACAGAGACCGTCTTCACCTATGAGGCATCGGGAAGGATCACAGCGGGCCCCATCTATGCGAAGATTTCAAATCCTTCCTTTTCATGCTCCTCCATGGACGGATACGCTCTCGACTTCGCCCTGTCTTCCGGCGCCGATGTAACCCGCCCACTTTCCCTGACGAAGGGAACGGACGTTCTCCGGGTCAATACGGGCGACCCTCTCCCGTCGTGGACAAACGCCGTGGTCATGATCGAAGATGTTGAAGAGACGGGATCGGCAATTACGATCAGAAAACCCCTCCATCTATGGCAGAACGTCCGTCTCACCGGAGAAGACGTCATCGAGGGCGACATGCTCTTTCCGTCACAATATGAAATACGGACGATCGACATAGGGACATTGATCTCCGGAGGCATAGCCCACGTCTCTGTTAAACGGAAGCCCAGACTGATCGTCATACCCACAGGAAAGGAACTGGTCGATATCTTCAACGCTACCGCTCCCGTCACCTCACCTAACCTCGTAGAATTCAATTCGTACACCCTCTCCGGCCTCTCCGGCGAGATGGGTTTCATTGCCTCACGACGGCCTGCTATCAGAGACTTCGACGAACTCTGTGCTGTTCTGGACAGAGAATCACGGTCTTTCGACGCCATTCTTGTCATCGCCGGATCGAGCGCCGGTACCGAAGATTTCACAGAGAGCGCTGTCAGTCGATTAGGAAAGGTCCTTTTTCACGGCATAGCAGTAATGCCAGGCAAACCGACCCTCTTCGGTGTCATCAACGGCACGCCCATCATCGGTATCCCGGGCTACCCCGTTTCAGCCATCGTTGGATTCGAAACCATCGTCAGACCTCTCTACGAGAGACTGACAGGAACCAAAAAATCCTTCCCCGAGATCCCTGTCCGGGCTCCTTTTCATCTCCCGTCCAAAGGAGGACTGGAAGAACAGATCAGGGTCAATCTCATTCGCCGGGGAAGGTACCACTACGCATTTCCCCTACCCCGGGGTGCAAGTATCTTTTCGTCCATGACGAAAGCTGACGGGGTCGTCTCCATCCCCGCCGAATCGGAAGGCACCCATGAAGGGGAACAACTCACCTGCCGTCTTCTCCGGCCCCTTTCAGAAATCAATAACAGAATTAATGTGATCGGCAGTCATGACCTCTCGCTGGACATTCTGAGAGACATGATCCGCCGTAGAGCGACTGAAAACGATCTTATCTCCATTCACGTAGGGAGTGAAGGGGGCGTATCGGCATTCGGGCGGCAGATCTCTACGGTCGCCACAACCCATATTCTCGATGAAGAGGAAAAGATCTACAACATTCCCTACCTCCTGAGGCACATTCCCCATCGACGGTGGACACTCATTCACATCGCAAAACGAATGCAGGGCCTCGTTGTCAGAAAAGGCAACCCGCTCAATGTAACCTCTTTCGATGACCTGGTCAGGGGAGACCTGCGCTTCATCAACCGTCAGCACGGTTCGGGAACACGGATTCTCCTCGACATGTCGCTCAGGGAGCGAGGCATCGATCCGTCGGCCATTCGCGGATACGACAGGGAAGAGTCGACCCACATCGCCGTCGCCCTCATGGTCAAGGAATCGATCGCCGATGCATGCCTCGCGATCTATGCAGCGGCGAAAATCTTCTCTCTCGAGTTCATCCCCGTTGTCGAAGAGGACTATGACCTTCTCGTTGCCGGAGAGTTTACAGGGAGCAAAAAATTCACTATGTTATTGGAGCTTCTCCGGTCCGACGAGTTCCGGTCGAAGCTCGAATCCTTCGGCGGCTACAATGCCAGCCAGTCAGGAATGATAAAGTATGCTCATAGACCCGTTTAACCGAATTATCAGTTACATACGCATCTCCGTGACGGACAGGTGCAATCTCCGCTGCCGTTACTGTGTCGACGGCAGTTTTCCCTTCGTTCCCCATGAAGAGATTCTCAAATATGAAGAGATCGTGCGGTTCGTGAGAATTGCCGCTCAGTTGGGCGTGACGAAGGTCCGGCTCACCGGCGGCGAACCGCTGGCCAGGAAGAATATTGTCTCTCTCTTCCGGGACCTCGCAGCGACAGAGGGAATCAGAGACATCAGCCTGACAACGAACGGCGTCTTTCTCGGCGACAAGATAGAGGAACTGAAGGAAGCCGGTCTCAAAAGGGTCAACATAAGTCTCGACACACTGAAACGGGACCGGTTTGCCTATATCACAGGTGTCGATGCCTTTGATCAGGTCATCGCAAGCATCATGAAGACAATCTCTCTGGGCATTGACCCGATCAAGATCAATGTGGTAGTCATCCGGGGCTTCAACGATGACGAAGTCGCCGATTTTGCCGACATCGCGAAGAAATTCGGCGTTGATGTCCGGTTTATCGAATTCATGCCTTTTGGCGATTCAGACCTCTGGGACAGCACAAAGACAGTGCCTTCTGAAGAACTTGAGCGGCTTATCCGGGAACATCACACCCTCCTCCCCAGTACCCAGTCAAGCGGCGGCCCGGCACGAATGTTCCGGTTTGACGAGGGAAAGGGACGGATAGGATTCATCAGCCCTGTTTCTTCGCACATTTGCAGTGAATGCAACCGGATACGACTGACGGCAGACGGCAAGATCCGCCCCTGTCTCTTCTCCAACATCCACTACAGCATCAAGGACCTTCTCCGGAGCAACGCTTCGGAAGCGGAAATCAGGGAACGGATCATCCAGATCGTTATGGAAAAGCCCGAGAAGAAGCGGGAAACAGGGTACGTGAGGAAGTGCCAGCTCAGCATGCGCAACATTGGGGGCTGAAAGAGAACTTTACGAGGTTTTTTCCGCCCGATGGATGACGAGTTTCACTACTACATCACATTTATCATCGCCCTGACAGCAGGTTTCGATCATCGGCAAGCTTACAGGATTGCCTACTCTTCCCAGTATGTCGATGACAACACCAGGCAGTACACCATCCACGGCGGAAGCGAAGGGCCCTACAGAAACTATATTACTCAGACGCCTGACATCTTCAAGCCACAGGAAGATCTGATGCGGATCTACCCTGTTTTCCATTTCATGCCCGGTGACTCGAACGAACTCCACGGTGATCTGTGCCGACGACAGGACGGCAAACTCCACCTTCTCAACACCGTCGCCGGGAACAGCCACAGCACAATTCTACTCCAATCAGCACTTGCGTCGGGAAACGACTACCTCGCTGGCATCGCGACCCACGTCTTTGCCGATACCTTCTCACACCAGAACTTCGTCGGCTACAAGGATTCCTTCAACGGCATGGACAGTCTCTTCGCAAAAATAGCGCCAAGCATAGGCCACCTCGATGCGCAACACCGTCCCGACTGGCCGGCGGCCGTCTGGGACGATTGCCGTCTTGTCACATCACACCGGAAGGTACGGAACAGAGACCGGGTGATCGATGCATCAAAAGCACTGTACAATGCCTATGCGTCCGTTGCAGGGACCATGGACGAGGGGACAGGTGCCGGCCTGGTCGATCGTATCACGAAAGCCCTGGGGCCTGACGACCCTTCCAACGACCGCCGTCATGAACGCATAGACCGGTACAGGGCTCTTATCGGACCGGCATACCGTCCCTACGACAAGGATGAGTGGCGCTCGGCCGCTGTCACGACTACCCTTGCGGGACCCGTTCCGCCACAGGATGATTACCCTGCCCTCTTCCCTTCTTCCCTATGGACGGAGAACTACCACGAGTCCGACTGGTACCGGTTTCAGGAAGCTGCCCGGCTCTTCCAAAAGGACGCTCTCAGCCGTATCCTCAACCCACTCTTTGCAGCCATGGAACTGACCGGCCTGTAGCGGGAGGCCAGTTCTTCTTTGACTTTAGGAGGGGAAACGGTTAGATTACTCTCACTTATGGACAAGGGGCCTGGCAGATGAAAATCACTCTCACAAAAAAACAGTATGAACAGCTCATAAAGATCGTGTTTCTCGGCAAATGGATGGCAGACGCAACGGAAGTGGACGAGGAAAAGGACTATACGGAGATCGAACAGTACATCCTTAGCTTCGCCCGGGATGCCGGACTCGAAGACCTTGTCGAATATGACCCTGAATACAAACAGTACTTCAACACGAGTTCCTTTGAGGAGCAGTCGGGCGTATCGGATCTGATCCAGCGGTACGACGACTACACATTCTGGGAGGAACTGATCTTCCGCCTCTCATACCGCGATCTCGTCAAAAAGCACGGCACTCCTGCCGTTGACGCCATGTCGGCCGAACAGCGGCTGAAGGAACAGAACGGTTATGCCGAACGGTACGAGAAGGAGTTCAACGAACACGGGCTTGACAACCTCGCCCTCCGGGAAATCCGGCTTGTGAAGTCCTGACAGGAAAGGCAGGGAGCATAATGAAGAAGCTGACCCATATCGATGACGAAGGCAGAGCCCGCATGGTTGATGTCTCGGAGAAGAAAAAGACGCTCCGTGAAGCGACAGCTTCGGGAAGGGTCAGGATGTCGGCCGCAACCTATGCAATCGTCAGAACGGGACAGGGGCCGAAAGGCGACATCCTCACTGTGGCGAAGGTGGCGGCTATCATGGGCGCAAAGAAGACACACGAACTGATCCCCCTTTGCCACCCTCTCGCCCTCTCCCATATCGACATAGCCTTCAGCTTCCACGACGAAAGGCAAGAGATAGAAATCACGTCCACAGTCCGGACGACCGATCTGACCGGCGTTGAAATGGAAGCAATGACAGGGGCCACTATCGCCGCTCTCACGATTTATGACATGTGCAAAGCCGTCGACAAGGGGATTGAACTGGGCCCTTTTCTTTTGCTGGCCAAAAGCGGCGGGAAGAGCGGACAGTACGTCCGGCCGGAGAAATCACCAGTCAAGGTTCGGCGAGGATCCCTCCCGAACAACGGACCAGAAGAGGAGTAGAAGGTGAAAGGAACGATTATATCGATCAACATCAGCAAGGATAAGGGTGAGAAGAAAACGGCTGTAGACCGGTGCACCCTTCTGAAGGATATGGGCGTGGAGAATGATGCCCATGCCGGTCCGGGAATACGACAGGTCAGCCTCCTGGCGACGGAAAGCATAGAGAAGATCCGGAACAAGGGACTCGAGATCTCATTCGGCGATTTTGCGGAGAATCTCACCACAGAGGGCATCGATCTCGTCTCTCTCCCCATAGGGACATGTCTCAAGGTCGGTGAAACGACACGGATCAGGATCACAAAGATCGGAAAGGAATGTCATGCAAGGTGCAACATCTTTCTCCAGATAGGCGACTGCGTCATGCCCCGCGAAGGGGTCTTCGCTGAGGTTCTTTCTGGCGGTGACATTCGCGTGGGTGATGCGATCGAGGTGGAAAGGTGAAACGATTGCGGGCCGTCGTCATTGTCATGAGTGACAAGGGCTCTGCCGGCCTTCGTGAAGACCTGAGCGGTCCTGCGATTCGATCGATGCTTTCAGAAACCTTCGATGTCGGCGACACAATCATCATCCCCGACGATTTCGAGACAATCGTCCGCACCATCTCCGATCAGGTTGACACGCACCGCTTCGATCTCGTGGTCACATCGGGCGGAACAGGTCTCGGTCCACGGGACGTGACACCCGATGCAACACGGACTGTCCTCCGGATGGAACTGCCCGGTTTTGCTGAAGCGATGAGGATGGAAAGTTACAAGATAACCCCCCAGGCCATCATATCCCGGGCGGTCTGCGGTGTCAGGGGGGAAAGCATCATCATCAACCTTCCCGGAAGTCCCAAGGCTGCTGTCGAATGCCTCGGATTCATCATCAGGGCCCTCCCCCATGCCCTTGAAAAGCTGCAGGGCGACACAAGGGATTGTGCCCTGTAGGTCTCACATCTTCTGCTTATAATCGGGTTTCAGCTTTATGGTCGTCTCTCTCGCCTTTTCCTTCTCCTGGTCCATCTCGGCCATCTTGATCCTGAGCCGTACGTCATTCGCGCTGTCCGCATGGGCTATGGCATTGTTGTAGTCGATTCTTCCGGCCATATAGAGCTCAAATATATGCTGGTCGAAGGTCTGCATCCCTTCGTGTTCCGAATCCCTCATCGTATCCTTGAGCAAGTCGATATCCCCCTTCATGATGAGGTCCTTGACCCTCGGGCTGTCCAGGAGGATCTCAAAGACAGCGACCCTCTTTCCGTCGGTTGAAGGGATGAGGCGTTGGGAGACAACGGCCCTGAGGTTCATCGAGAGTTGCATATAGACCTGACTATGTCGCTCGATGGGGAAGAAACTGAGAACCCGCTCCATCGCCTGGTTGGCGTTGTTCGCATGGAGCGTTCCGAGCGTCAGATGGCCTGTCTCGGAAAAGGCAAGTGCCGTCTCCATGATCGGCGCATCCCTCACCTCACCGATGAGGATCACGTCAGGGGCCTGGCGCAGGGCATTTTTCAGGGCATCCTCGTACGTATGAGTGTCGAACCCCAGTTCTCTCTGGGTGATGATACTTTTCTTATGCATATGGACAAACTCGATCGGATCTTCAACGCTGACGATGTGGCCACCCTCCATGGTATTACGGTAGTCGATCATGGCGGCGAGAGTTGTCGACTTGCCCGTTCCCGTGGCGCCGACCACAAGTACGAGACCCCTTTTGGTCATGACAATATCTTTGAGAATCTGGGGTAGGCCCCAGTCATCGATCGTTCTGATCAGAAGCTTGATCTGCCTGATGACCAGCCCCACATCACCGCGCTGTCTGAAGATATTGACCCTGAAGCGCCCGAGTTCGCTGCGGAAGAGCGCAAGGTTCATCTCGTTCCGTTCTTCAAAAAGCCTCGCCTGCCGCTCGTTCATGATTCCCTGTGCCAGGGCCTCCGTATCTGCAGAGGTAAGAGAACGGCTCTCATAGGGATGGATGATTCCTTCGACACGGAACATGGGAGGCAGTCCTGTGGTGATATAGATATCCGATGCATCCTTTTCCACCATGTACTCAAGCAGGTCATCGATGACAAAGTCGGTCATTGTCTCACCTCACTCCGTAGGATCTCAGATAATTGGCAACCTGTTCCCGCGTAACGAGATTGGCCGCCACAACCTCGTTGACCGCCGCTTCCATCGTCATCATGCCCATCCCCTTGCTCGTCTGCATGATCGAGGGAATCTGGGCTATCTTGTTCTCCCTGATCAGGTTCCGGACGGCAGGATTGGTGATCATGATCTCAAAGGCCGCCACCCGGCCCCGTCCGTCCTTCCTGGGAAAAAGGACCTGGGTTGCCACCGCCTGGAGCGACTCTGACAACATCGACCGCACCTGGTTCTGCTGGGCTGCCGGAAAAACATCGATGATCCGGTCGATCGTCTGGGGCGCACCGCTCGTATGGAGGGTGGCAAAGACGAGGTGGCCTGTCTCAGCAGCCGTGATGGCAAGCGATATTGTCTCGAAATCACGCATCTCGCCGACAAGGATAACATCGGGGTCCTCACGGAGGGCGCTCCTCAGGGCATTGGAAAACGATTTCGTGTGCGGTCCGAGTTCCCGTTGATTGATCAGAGCTTTATCGGGCGTATAGACAAACTCGATAGGATCTTCGATCGTCAGGATGTGGACCTTTCGTTTTGCATTGATCAGATTGAGCATGGCAGCAAGCGTCGTTGTCTTCCCGGACCCCGTAGGACCGGTGATAAGGATCAGCCCCTTCTCCCGCTGGGAAAGTTCGGCAAAAACCTTCGGCAGCCGCAGTTCTTCGAAGGTCGGGATCTTCTCGGGAATCGTCCTGAAAACAGCCGCATCCCCCCTGAGCTGTTTGAACACATTGACCCTGAACCGCCCGTAATTTCCCAGAGAAAAGGAGAAATCGAGTTCAAAATGCTCCTCGTAGAGCATCCTCTGGTGATCGCTCAGAAGGGAGTAGAGCATATCGTGAGTCTGTTCCTGGGTCAGGAACTCTCCCTCGACCTTCCGCAGGTCTCCGTGGATACGAACCACCGGCGGCTCGCCTGCACTGATATGGAGGTCCGAGCCTCCGTTTTCGATCGTGAAAATAAGCAACTGGGTTATGTCCATAATCGCTCCTTATCGATCTAACGTTTCTATCTCTCTGAACGTGGGAAGATCGCTGATGTCATTCAAATTATAGACTTCAAGAAACTTCTGTGTTGTTCTGAACAGCAGTTCGCTCCCCCCGTCGGCTCCCCGTCCCGCAGGTTCGATGAGCCGACGCTCCAGAAGCTGGCGGATCGTTCTTGAACAGTCGACACCCCTGATCCGGTCCATTTCTGACTTTGGAACAGGCTGCCTGTAGGCTGCTATGGCGAGAACCTCCATCATGGCCTGGGTAAGAATCACGTCCTTCGACCGCACAAATTTCCGGACCCACTCCCTGAAATGATACCGTGTACGCATTTGGTAACCACCGGACACATGAGCAATCTCAATCGCTCTCTCCGAATAGGCGTACTCGTTGATCAGATCCTTGAGCGCCTTGTCGATCTCCCCCACCGGATAGGGTTCCAGCTTTTTCTGAAGCTGTTTACGGGTCACCGGCCGGGGAACGGCAAAAAGTATGGCCTCTATAATACGTTTCAGGTCCGTCACACCAAAAACCCGGATACATCTGTCACAATACGGTCATACTGACCAGGATAATCGTACCACGTAAAGTTGGCATCATTTTTAAACCACGTGAACTGTCGCTTTGCGTACCGCCGTGTCTTCTTCTTGATCTCCCCCACCATCTGTTCATATCCTATCATGCGGCGGATGTAAAGCACAATGTCCTTGTACCCTATGCTCTGAAAGGGTTTGAGTTCAGAAGAAAAACCCTTCTCCAGAAGCACCGCAACCTCGTTGACCCATGCCTCTGAAAGCATAACATCAACCCTCATATCGATCCTGCGGTACAACTCGTCCCGTGAAATATTCAGCGCCACACAGAATGCATCGTACCGTTTCTCTTTAAACCCGTGCAGGGCTGCCAGACGGGACATGGTTGAGCCGGTCACCTCAAAGACCTCGAGGGCCCGGACAACACGGATGGCGTCTTTGAAACTGATCCGCGCCGCATAGTCCCTGTCGATCATCACCAACCGGTCATAGACGGCCAGAGGATCCCTGACATACTCTTCTTTGATCCGCCGCCTCACGCCTTCGTCCCCTTTCGCCTCGGTCAGGCCGAAAAGCAGCGCCCGGATATAGAGGCCCGTTCCCCCCACAACGACGGGAACCTTCCTCCTCGACAGGATATCCCGGACAGCATCGTCAGCCCTCTCTACGTACAAAGATGCGTTGAAGAGACCGTCCGGTTCAATGATGTCGATCACATGGTGGGGAACGGCCTCCCTCATCGCCCGGTCCGGTTTCGCTGTACCGATGTCGAAATGGCGGTAGACCTGCATGGCATCGGCATTCACAATTTCACCACCTACAGTCTGGCAGAGCCGAACGGCCGCCTCCGACTTCCCCGTACAGGTCGGCCCACCGACAACGACGATCTTCTCTTTCCCATTTGATAACATAGCCCGTATTCAGTATATTATACTCGGTCATGTATTCAAGAATATTGAAAATCGTCATATTCCTCATCTTTTTTCCTGTTGCCTGCGGCGCAGTCTTCGCCTATTCCCTCGTGAACTACCTTGAGATACCGGACGTTAAGGGCCTCGAAACATTCAAGCCCAAATCATCCACCCGTCTCTATGCCGACGATGGAACGCTTTTTGCCGAACTGTTTGTGGAAAAACGGATCCCCATCCCGATCACCCAGATGCCGCGCCACCTCAAACTGGCATTTATCGCCATTGAAGATGTCCGGTTCTACGAACATCCCGGCGTCGACCTGAGGGGTATCGGCCGGGCTCTCTACAAAAACGTCATGCGTCAGGGGATCACCGAGGGAGCGTCGACCATAACCCAGCAGCTCGCCCGGAATCTCTACCTGAGCAGGACGAAGAGTCTCAAAAGGAAAGTGGAGGAAGCGGTCCTGGCCATTCAGATCGAACGGACCTATTCGAAGGATGAGATACTCAACATGTACCTCAATCTCATCTATCTCGGTGAAGGAGCGTATGGCGTGGAAGCGGCAGCCCACACATATTTTCACAAAAAGGCAAAGGAACTCAACCTGGAAGAATCAGCCGCCCTCGCCGCCATGACCACATCCCCTTCACGGAACTCGCCGTACAAAAACCCCAAGACAGCCCTCGAACGGCGGAATCTCGTCCTCAGGAAAATGTACGATGCCGGATTCATCACCCGGACAGAATACGACCGGGCGTCAAAGACCGTCCTCGCTGTCGCACCCTTCAAATCATACGAGCGGAAGACAGGCTACTTTACGGAATATGTGAAGCAGATTCTCGAAGAACAGGGAAAGGATTCGCAGGAAGTCTCGACGACGGGACTGAACATCAAGACGACCATCAATCTCAAAATGACCCAGTACGCCTATGAAGCAATCGAAAAAGGCACACAGCTCTACAAGACACGGCACCCCAACGCCCAGGAGCCGCCTGAAGTCGCCCTCATTGCCATCGACATTAAGACGGGCGAGATAAAAGTCCTGATCGGAGGGCGGGATTTTTCAAAATCTCCGTACAACCGAGCGGTTCAGGCAAAGAGACAACCCGGTTCTTCCTTTAAACCCTTCATCTACCTCGCAGCCCTGGAGCAGGGGTACACTCCGTCGTCAACCATCGTCGATGCTCCGGTTTCATTCTCCAACTGGTCACCAAAGAACTACAAGCACGAGTACCACGGAACCGTTCCCCTCAGCAAGGCCCTTGCTCTTTCGCTCAATACGGCGACGGTCCGTCTTCTCGACAAGATCGGGGTTGATAACGTCATTGACCTTGCCCGGAGACTCCACATCGAGACAAAACTCGAGCCCAATCTTTCGATTGCCTTAGGAACTGCAGAGATTGTCCCTCTCGAACTGGCTGCGGCATACGCCACCTTCGCCCGGGGAGGGGTCTATATTCCCCCTGTTGCCATCAAAACCGTTTCAACGTCGGACGGGGAGATTCTTCTCAGTAATGACGAGCCTGACGGCGAAAAAGTCGTATCCCGGGAGGAAGCGACGGCCCTCGTGGGCATGCTTCAGGGCGTTGTCCAAGGTGGGACAGGACGGGCGGCGTCGAAACTGCCTTACGCCCTTGCCGGCAAGACCGGAACAACCGACGAATTCAAGGACGCCTGGTTTGTCGGGTTCTCTCCCAACCTTCTCTGTCTCGTCTGGACAGGGTACGACAAGCACCATTTTCTCGGCAAGGGTGAATCAGGGGGCGTGGCAAGTCTTCCCATCTGGATCGAGTTTATGTCGAAGGTTCTGCCACTCTACCCCAACGACAGCTTTGCCACAAACTGACACCGGTCTGTCCCGATTCCGTCGCCTGAACCGCTCACCAGACCTTCAGCGCCTGAAACTGAGCTGTACCACTGAACCCCTCTCCTGAGGAGAGTTTACCCTCTACTGTAATCGTCGTAAGATACTTTCCTCTCGCCCTGTCCTTCAGCATATCGCCGAGCTGCCAGGTGAAGGATTGGGGGTTGTCCGTATCGGACTTGTCATAGTTGAGAAACTTGACCATGAAAACTGTGCCACCGGTCTCGGTAACAGGCCCGAAAGGCGCCCCTGGGGCTTTATACATCTCCACCGTCCGGTCACCGACACCCTGAACGGAGATCTTCACAACTTTGACCGAAGCAGGATCGATGGCCCCGGCATCGTACCCTTGGGGAAGACCAATTTTGCACGTTACCCAGTTCCCCTTGCTCTTGATATTGACCGTCTGGGGATCAAACGTTATGACCACACCGTCGCTGAGAGCCGACGGAATAGCCGTAAGGAGATACTGGCCTCCTTCTGTCTCGTAGATAACAAAGAGCTTCCCGCTCTTTCCGGCCGTTATATATCTGTAGGTACCGGGTATGATGGCCTTGTTCTGTCCATCGCCCGCTGTCGGCAGAAGGGGCTGCGGATCGAGGTCGGCCGATGTTTCCGTAGCCTGATCCCACGATTTCACCTTTGACTCAGTAACGGCATAGATGAGACCTTTCTCTCCCGTAACAATGTCGAGGACGAAAGAGGTGTCTCTCAGGTTCGATATCATACTCGCCACTGGTCTCTCCGTCTCCACAAGCCCGATGACTCCCGCCGTTATGCCGTAGACCGCGTCAGTCTCACGGGAGGCGGAGAGTTCATCGACCGGAGACCTGAGAGGCAAAGGGTCACTCCAGATCCAGTCCTGCCCGTACAAAGGGGACAGACAAAAGAGCAGAGCGATCATGGCCATCCATCCTTTTATGACCAATGTTTTCATGGCAACCTCCTTCATTCCCTGAAATTATCTTTAATTGTAGCGCCATTTTCGACGACAGTAAATATTCCCCAGTCTTCCCCGGGCACTAATTCCTTGCAGAAAAAGAAGAAAGCCTGACAGGACAGGCAGACTACCGGAGATTTACATCTATGGATTATTCTTTCCTGCCCTTTTATCCCGCGACCTCTTTACCAGACGCCAAATAATGACGGCACCTATGGCAAGCCAGATGACAATCAATATATCGCTCATGGAAACTCCCCTTTTTTTCTACTCACTGCTGTACGATTCCTGACCTGGGGCCCGACCATCATGTTCCCGTTCGTGCTTTTCAACGAGATAGGCCCGAAAGAGCCATCCCTCTTCCCGGTCCCCGTTCATTCATTCTCTGAGTATAGAAATACCGCCCTCCCCTGTCAATGCAATTTTCTCTTTCACAACGGGAGAGATGGCAAAGCTTCTTTCAGACGACCTCCAGGAGGTTGCTCTGTGGTTGGCGGCTTAAGTTCGTACCGCATTATTCATGGTGGCCGCCCTGAACGCGTAATACGCCACGGTGCCGGCACGCCTCGAAAACGTTCCTGAGCCGCTCAGCCATTTGTAGCAATGTCAGTCTCCCCT
>CAYQXL010000008.1:42848-65419 GCA_964421445.1 uncultured Pseudomonadota bacterium | reverse complement strand
TCGGTGCAGGTGTTGTCACAGAGATTATTGAGTAGAGGGGAAGACGATGAGGCAGCTTGTTACGTTGTCGTGTACTGATTGCAAGAATAAGAACTATATGACCACTAAAAACAAACAGAAGACTCCTGACCGGCTTGAGATGAAAAAGTACTGCAAGAGTTGCAGGAAACATACAACGCACAAGGAAACCAAGTAAACCACACACAGGCCAGTAGCTCTAACGGATAGAGCACCGGACTCCAAATCCGGGTGTTGGGGGTTCGAATCCCTCCTGGCCTGCATGTTTTGGAGAGAGCATGGATTTCAAAGGAAAAATGACTCTGGTAGGCGATTACTTCAAGGAGGTCTATCTTGAAGCGAAGAGGGTCACGTGGCCTTCACGGAAGGACGCATTGAAAGGTACATACGTGGTTCTCATCACCGTTGTTGTTGCGGCCATTTTTCTTGGGATCGTTGATGTAGGACTTGCAAAGGTCATTCAGGCGCTGCTCCGTGGATAATAATACGATGGAAAAGAAGTGGTACGTGGTGCATACCTATTCGGGGTATGAACAGAAGGTCAAGGAAAGCCTTGAGGATTCCATTAAGATGAACAAGATGGAAGGGCTTTTCGGTGAGATTATCGTTCCTTCCGAGATGGTCATGGAGCGGGTGAAGGGGAATGTGAAGAAGTCACAAAAAACCGTATTTCCCGGATATATCATCGTCAATATGATCATGAACAATGACAGTTGGTATCTGGTGAGAAACACGCCAAAGGTGACCGGTTTTGTCGGATATGACAAAATGAACCCTCCTTCTCTGCCGGAAAAAGAGGTAAATGAGATTATCTCCGCAATCCAGGAAGGAAAAGGGAAGATTAAACCGAAAATACGGTTTGACAAGGGCGATAATGTCAAAGTCACGGAAGGACCCTTCACGAATTTCACTGGTACGGTAGAGGATATTAAGCCTGAAAAGGGTAAGGTAAAGGTGTGTCTCAACATTTTTGGCAGAACTACGCCTGTTGAGCTTGATTTTATCCAGATAGAAAAAATTTAAAGGAGTTTCACAATGGCAAAAAAAGTCGTGGCTATGGTTAAATTGCAGTTGCAGGCTGGCCAGGCGACTCCATCGCCCCCGGTCGGTCCTGCATTGGGACAGCACGGCGTGAATATAATGGAGTTCTGTAAAGCATACAATGAAAAGACGAAAAGTCAGGAAGGAACGGTCATTCCTGTCCAGATAACGATATTTTCGGACAGGACCTTTACGTTTATCACCAAGACGCCCCCTGCCACCTTCCTGATCAAGCGGGCTGCAAAAATTGCAAAGGGAGCAAATAATCCGAGCAAAGAGACTGTAGGCTCTATTATGAAAAGTCAGATCAAAGAGATAGCCCAGTTGAAAATGCCCGATCTCAACGCCAAGAATATCGAAGGAGCTATGGCGATCATCGAGGGTTCGGCGCGGAGCATGGGATTAGAGATATTAGAGGGGTAAGGAACAATGGCAAGTACTGCAAAGAAGTATAAAGAGGCGCTTGGCAAGGTAGACAGAGAAAAGAGGTACGATTTTGATGAAGCCCTTACCCTCCTGCCGCAGCTCTCGTTCGCGAAGTTCGATGAGACGGTTGAAATTGCGTTCCGTCTCGGCGTGGATCCGAGACATGCTGATCAGATGGTGAGAGGGAGCGTTGTTCTTCCGAACGGTCTGGGAAAAACGGTTCGGGTTCTTGTTTTTGCAAAGGGACAGAAGGAAAAGGAAGCTGAAGAAGCCGGTGCGGACTATGTCGGAGCCGAAGAACTGATCGAGAAGATACAGAAAGGCTGGCTCGATTTCGACAGCACAATCGCAACGCCCGACGTGATGGGTATGGTGAGTAAGCTGGGAAAGATCCTCGGTCCCCGTGGTCTTATGCCCAACCCGAAGGTGGGAACAGTTACCTTCGATGTGGCAAAGACGGTGAAAGAGATGAAGGCCGGCAGGGTCGAATTCAGGGTGGACAAGGCTGGCAACCTTCACGCGCCGGTGGGAAAATTGAGTTTCGGGAAAGAGAAGCTCACTGAGAATATCAACGCTCTCCTTGATACGGTCATCCGTCTCAAGCCCGCATCGAGTAAGGGTACCTATATTAAGGGTATTGCGTTGAGCAGCACAATGAGTCCCGGTATCAAGATCGATCCCGGACAAGCCCGTGCCGTGAACAAATAAGGCAGCAAAGTCAGAGAAAGCAGGTGCATGATACATGGTAAACGAGAACGGCCTGCCGAGACTTTCATATATTTCTTCGTCTCTCTGACTTACCATACCATTTAGGAAAGGAGGGATGAAAGCAGTGGAAAGAGGCAAGAAAAAGATAGTTGTCGCTGAGCTGGAGGCGAAGCTTCAGCAGGCCAACAGCATGTTTGTCACCGAATACCTCGGGATGAATGTTGCCCAGATGAGCCGTCTCCGCAGGGAGTTGCGGAATATCGGGGTCGAGTTCATAGTCACCAAGAACACTCTCCTGAAGATCGCTGCCCGAGGGACAAAGGCGGAGAGCCTTAACGACTTCTACAATGGCCCGAATGCCATCGCCTGCGTAGCAGGAGACCCGGCAAGTGCGGCCCGCGTCATTCATGGATTTTCCAAGGAAGTTCCAAGCCTTAAAGTTAAGGCGGGGTTTTTGGGAGACCATGTGTTGAGCCCGGAAGATATCCAGAAACTGGCCACTCTGCCGACAAAGGAGGTACTCCTCGGGAAATTCGTCGGACTTCTCCAGGCAGTGCCCCAGCGACTGGTGTACGTACTGGCGGGCAATGTAGCAAAGCTTGTTTACACACTTGATGCGATAAAAAGACAGAAAGCTCAGGCTTAATAGGAGGCATACCATGAGTGAAGCAAAAACAATCACGAAAGAAGACGTGATTCAGTTTATTGAAAACATGACAGTTCTCGAACTGTCCGAATTGGTTAAGGCTCTGGAAGACAAGTTCGGCGTTGTCGCAGCGGCACCTGCAGCAGCGGCACCTGCAGCAGCAGGCGCAGCGGCCGCCCCTGTGGAAGAGCAGACGGAGTTCAACGTAATTCTCACAGGATACGAAGCAGACAAGAAGATTCAGGTTATTAAGGTAGTCAGACAGATTACGAGCCTGGGCCTCAAAGAAGCAAAGGATCTCGTTGAAGGCGTACCGAAACCGGTCAAGGAAGCTGTCTCCAAGGAAGAAGCGCAGAACATCAAGAAGCAGCTTGAAGAAGTCAGCGGTCAGGTCAAGGTAGAGTAGTATCAGAATGGCAAAAACCATCACCGGGGCGGAAAACGTTCATTTTCCGCCCTCCTTATCACCGATCTTTGTATCCAAGAGGTGAGTAAAAGTATGAGTGAAATCTTTCATAATAAGATTTTCCGGAAGAGTTACGGGAAGATCAGAGAGGTTCTCGGTATCCCTAACCTTATCGAAATCCAGCTCGATTCATACGAGAAATTTCTCCAAAAGGATTTAGCAGCCGATAAAAGGGAGAATATTGGGCTACAGGCTGTTTTTAACAGTGTGTTCCCAATACGGGATTCTCATGACACGACAACGCTGGAATTTGTGAAGTACCAGATTGATACGCCGAAAAACACGGAAGAAGAATGCATCTTCCGGGGCCTTACATTCGCCGCCCCGACACGAGTGACCATCAGGCTCGTTGTCTGGAGTATCGATCAGGACACAAAAGCCCGGGAAATCCGAGCCGTCAAGGAACAGGACGTCTATTTCGGTGAAATACCTCTTATGACCGAGAGAGGAACATTTATCGTCAATGGTACAGAGAGGGTGATCGTGAGTCAGCTCCACCGCTCTCCAGGGGTCTATTTCGACTGTGACCAGTCGAAGTCGCCGTTGAGCGGCAATCCTTCCTATACAGCGCGGGTCATTCCTTACCGTGGTTCGTGGCTCGACTTCGAGTTTGATCACAAGGAACTCGTCTATGTCAGGATCGACAAGAAAAAGAAGATACCTGCTACCTTGCTCCTCAAGGCTTTAGGTTACAGCGAACGGGAGATTCTCGATTATTTCTATGACAAGGAGCGGGTGCTCATCGTCAACGGAAAGGTTTTCAAACAGACGCCTGCTTCGCTCCTTATCGGCCAGAAAGCCCCTGCGGACATCATTAATCCCGAGACGAACGAAGTCCTCGCAAAAAAACATAAAAAGATCACCAAAGCGGTTATCAAGAAGATGGAGTTGGCCCATATCGACCGCATACCCGTCGAGGACGATGATGTGATCGGCAAGGTTACTGCCGCCGAGGTGGTCGATTCCCAAACCAAGGAAGTTCTCATCCCCATCAATGCCGAGATTACCCGGGACCACCTTGATAAGGCCCTGGCGGGAAATGTGGAAAGCTTTGAAATTCTCTTCATCGATGGTCTCAATGTGAGCCCCTCTCTCCGGAATACCCTTAATTCAGACAGGGCAGGGACCAAGGAGGAGGCCCTTCTTGAGATCTATCGTAAACTGAGACCGGGCGATCCTCCGACGATAGAATTTGCCGAGACCCTGATTCATAACATGTTTTTCAGCGCTGAGCGATATGATCTGTCCAGGGTCGGCCGTCTTAAAATGAATCACCGCCTGAGGCTCGACGTCCCTATAGAAATGACGACGCTCAGACGGGAGGATATCATTGAAACGGTCCGCCATCTCCTGAAACTGAAGGACCTACGGGGGCCCGGAGACGACATAGATCATCTGGGCAACAGGCGTGTCAGAACGGTAGGGGAACTTCTTGAAAACCAGTTCAGGATGGGGTTGGTCCGTATGGAACGGGCGATCAAAGAACGGCTGACCTTTCCCGAGATGGAAACGCTTATGCCCCACGATCTTGTCAACCCCAAGCCAGTCACAACGGCAATCAAGGACTTTTTTGCCAGTAGTCAGCTTTCTCAGTTCATGGACCAGACGAACCCTTTGAGTGAGATAACGCACAAACGGCGTCTCAGTGCACTTGGTCCGGGAGGCCTCACGAGGGAGCGCGCAGGCTTCGAGGTCCGTGACGTCCATCCTACCCACTACGGAAGGATCTGCCCGATTGAAACGCCGGAAGGACCAAACATCGGATTGATCGCGTCGCTGTCGTGTTATGCCAAGGTGAATGAGTTCGGTTTCATCGAAACACCGTACCGCGAAGTGAAGAGCAGCGTAGTTACGGATAATGTGCGGTATCTGAGCGCACTTGACGAGGAGCCGTACTTTATTGCCCAGGCGAATGCACCGGTCGATGATCACGGCAAGATTTCGGAGGAATTCATTGCCGCCCAGAAAGGCGGAGGTTTCTTTCTCGTCAACCCGGAGCAGGTCGAGTTGATGGATGTGTCACCAAAACAGCTCGTCAGCGTCTCTGCCGCTCTCATACCCTTTCTTGAGCACGACGATGCCAACAGGGCCCTTATGGGATCGAACATGCAGAGGCAGGCTGTGCCTTTGGTGATTACGGAAGCGCCCATTATAGGCACAGGAATGGAAAAGATGGTGGGACGGGATTCCCGTGTGACCATTGTGGCCAGACACGCTGGTGTAGTGAAAAGCGTTGATGCCAAGAGAATAATTGTCCAGTATGACGGGAAAAAGGACGGCGACGAGAACGCCGTACGCATAGATGTCTATAACCTGTTGAAATTCCGCAGGTCGAACCAGGATACCTGTATCAATCAGAGGGTTATTGTCAACGAAGGGGATCACGTCAAAGTGGGAGATGTTCTTGCCGATGGACCTTCCACTGATCGCGGTGAACTCGCTCTCGGCCGGAATGTCCTTGTCGCTTTCATGCCCTGGCGGGGGTACAACTATGAAGACTCCATCCTGATCAACAAGAGACTCGTCATGGAGGATGCATTTACATCCATCCATATCGAAGAGCTCGAATGTGTTGTGAGGGATACAAAACTGGGGAAGGAAGAGGTTACGAGAGATATTCCCAATGTCGGCGATGAAGCCCTGAAGGACCTCGATGAAAGCGGAATCATCCGTATTGGTGCAAAGGTAAAACCGGGAGACATTCTTGTAGGGAAGGTGACACCGAAGGGAGAGACGCAACTTACACCGGAAGAGAAGCTCCTGAGGGCAATTTTCGGGGAGAAGGCAGGGGACGTCAAGGATACATCGCTCCGTGTTCCCCACGGCATCGAGGGTATTGTTACCGATGTCAAGGTTCTTTCCCGGAGGGGAATCGATAAGGATGACAGAAGCCGGATCATAGAAGATATGGAACTTTCCAATATCCTCAAGGATCAGGAGGATCAGATCAAGATCATCCTCGAGAGTGCCCTGGATAAGCTGAAAATGCTCCTTACGGGGCTTAAGGCTCCGAAAGATATCAAAGACAGTAAAGGCAGAACAGTCCTGAAGAAAGGAGAACTTTTTACAGACGATGTGATCGGCAAGATCGGCATTGACGGACTGGACGAGGTTGGCCTCGAGGATCCTGAGGTTGAGGGACGACTGGGAAAGATACTCGACAGCCGGGAGAACCAGATACAGATCATTAAACTCTACTACGAAGACAAGCTGAACAAGATGAAACGGGGTGACGACCTGCCGCCTGGCGTTATCAGGACGGCAAAGGTCTACGTGGCAATGAAGCGGAAGATGTCTGTTGGGGACAAGGTCTCGGGACGGCACGGTAATAAAGGTATCGTTTCGGTCATTCTGCCTGAAGAAGATATGCCTTTCATGGAAGACGGCACGCCAATGGATGTTGTTCTCAACCCTCTCGGCGTCCCGTCCCGTATGAATGCTGGCCAGATTCTCGAAACACATCTCGGCTGGGCGGCAAAAGAGCTGGGGAAACGTGTAGGCGATCTCGTCGATAATTACTACAAAAACTCCTGTACATCGGACCAGATACGGAAGCAGCTCAATAAAATCTTTACGGACAACGAGACACGACGGTTTATCAAAAAGCTGAATGACGACGAACTTGCTGAATTCTCGAACACCCTCAGGAAAGGGGTTCACATAGCGGTCCCTGTTTTTGATGGAGCCAAAGAGGATGAAATACGGGATCTTTTCAAAATGGCCGGCCTGAAAGACAGCAGGCAGGCAACCCTCTTTGACGGACGGACCGGCGAAGCCTTCCATCACGATATTACGGTGGGGAATATGTATTTCCTCAAGCTGCACCATCTCGTCGATGACAAAATCCATGCCAGGTCGATCGGACCGTATTCCCTCGTCACCCAGCAGCCTCTTGGAGGAAAGGCCCAGTTTGGCGGCCAGAGGCTCGGCGAAATGGAGGTCTGGGCTCTGGAGGGGTATGGAGCAGCCTATTCACTTCAGGAATTTCTTACCATCAAATCGGATGATGTGAGCGGAAGGATAAGGGCATACGAAGCCATAGTAAAAGGTGAAGATGTTCTTGAACCGAGCCTGCCCGAGTCGTTCAATGTTCTTGTGAAGGAACTACAGAGTCTCTGTATTAATGTAGACCTCATAAAGGAAGAATAGGAGGGATTACATTGGAAGATTATTTTACCAGGATTCTCGATAAGCAGAAAGACCCCTTGAGTTATTCGGCGATAAAGATTTCCCTCGCATCGCCCGACCTCATCGAAAAATGGTCTTTCGGAGAAGTTAAGAAGCCGGAAACGATAAATTACAGGACCTTCAAACCAGAGAAGGATGGTCTTTTCTGTGCCAAAATCTTTGGCCCTGTCAAGGATTATGAGTGTATTTGCGGAAAATACAAACGGATGAAACACCGGGGCATCGTGTGCGAGAAGTGTGGTGTTGAGGTTATTCAGTCCAAGGTGCGCCGGGAGCGCATGGGACACATCAAACTTGCCTGTCCGGTGGCTCATATCTGGTTTCTCAAAAGCATGCCGAGCAAGATAGGGACCCTTCTTGAACTGACGATCAAGGAAGTGGAGCGGGTGCTCTATTTTGAAATGTATATTGTCATCGAGCCGGGTACATCGCCCTATAAATTCTGTGAGCTTATTAGTGAAGAGAAGTATAACGAGGCCTTGGAGAAATATGGAGAAGGTTTCGCCGGCGGCATAGGCGCGGAAGCAGTGCGGGAATGCCTGAAGAAGATCAACGTCGACGATGTGAGCAAAGCGCTCCGGGACGAGATGAAAGAGACATCGAGCGACGCAAAGAAGAAGAAGCTTGCCCGTCGGCTTAAGGTCGTTGACGCATTTCGTATTTCGGCCATAAAACCTGACTGGATGATTCTCGATATCATCCCTGTTCTTCCACCTGAACTGAGGCCGCTCGTGCCCCTCGATGGTGGCAGGTTTGCCACGTCAGATTTGAACGATCTTTACAGACGGGTCATCAACAGAAACAACCGCCTGAAGCGGCTTATGGAACTCAACGCTCCGGAGATTATCATCCGGAACGAGAAGAGGATGCTTCAGGAAGCTGTCGATGCACTCTTCGATAATTCGAAACGGGGAAGGGTTGTAACAGGGGCAAATAAAAGGCCACTCAAATCCCTGAGCGATATGCTCCGGGGCAAACAGGGACGGTTTCGCCAGAATCTCCTCGGGAAGAGGGTTGATTACTCGGGAAGATCCGTCATCGTTGTCGGACCGGAACTGAGACTTCATCAGTGCGGCCTTCCGAAATCGATGGCCCTCGAACTCTTCAAACCCTTTGTATACAACAGGTTGATACGGAAAGGGTTTGCAACAACAATAAAGAACGCAAAGAAGATTGTGGAAAAGGAGAGACCGGAGGTATGGGATGTTTTGGAGGAAGTGATCAAGGAACACCCTGTGCTCCTGAACAGGGCTCCGACACTCCATCGTCTTGGTATCCAGGCCTTCGAGCCTACCCTGATCGACGGGAAGGCTATTCAACTCCACCCTCTCGTATGCTCTGCGTACAATGCCGACTTCGATGGCGACCAGATGGCCGTCCATGTCCCTTTGTCCGTGGAAGCTCAGTCGGAAGCCAGAATCCTCATGATGTCGACAAACAACATCCTTTCTCCGGCGAACGGAAAGCCGACGATTGCTCCGACCCAGGATATCGTTCTCGGTCTTTACTACCTTACGATCGACAGAAAATACGAGAAAGGTGAAGGAAAGATATTCGCAGACCCTGAAGAAGTGACAATGGCGTACGATGCCGGCCAGGTTGCTCTCCATGCAAAGATCAAGGTCCGTCTTGCGGGAGAGATGACGGAAACGACGGTGGGGCGGGTTATCCTGAGGGATGTGATCGAAAAGGCCCTCATGGAAGTGGAAGACGAAAAACGGTCACAAATCCTGACCGAAATATTTGGTCTCATAAACAGGATTATGGACAAGAAGTCTATCGGCCTCCTCGTGGATAAATGCTACCGGGCGGCAGGGGAGAAAGCAACGGTCATTCTCTCGGATCGCCTCAAGGACCTTGGCTACCAGTTTGCTACGATGGGAGGAATCTCAATATCGATCGATGATATGAAGATCCCTCAGAGAAAGAAGGAACTTCTCGACAGGGCGCAGGAAGAGGTCAAGATTGTCCAGAAGCAGCACACCGAAGGACTTATTACGGACGGAGAACGATACAATAAGGTTATCGACATCTGGGCCGATGTGACCGAGCGGATTGCCGATGAACTGATGCTGGAGTTGGGATCTGAAAAGGTTGAAAAGTCGTCGGAGAGACCGGAATTCCAGAATAGCCTCAACCCCATCTTTATGATGGCCCACTCAGGGGCAAGAGGAAATGCCCAGCAGATACGCCAGTTAGCGGGAATGAGGGGATTGATGGCGAAACCTTCGGGCGAAATCATCGAAACACCTATTACGAGTAATTTCCGGGAAGGCCTCGATGTACTCCAGTATTTTATCTCGACCCACGGAGCCCGGAAAGGTCTTGCTGATACGGCGCTGAAAACAGCAAACTCGGGATATCTGACCCGGCGGCTCGTTGATGCGTCCCAGGATGTTATCGTCAGCGAACAGGATTGTGGAACGATCGACGGAATCGAAGTGGGACCGCTTATCGAAGGCGGCGAGGTAATCGAGCGACTCGATGCGCGAATCCTCGGAAGGGTTGCACACGAAGACTTGAAAGACCCGGACGGTGAGATCATCGTCAGAAAGAATGAGGAGATTACGGAAAATCACCTCAGGGGCATAGAAGAGGCAGGATACGAGAAGGTCAAGATCCGTTCCGTTTTGACATGCCGGTCGAAACGTGGGGTCTGTGTCCTCTGTTATGGCAGGGATCTTGCCAGAGGACGGCTCGTAAGCATCGGAGAAGCGGTCGGCATCATTGCTGCCCAGTCGATCGGCGAGCCCGGTACCCAGCTGACCATGAGAACCTTCCACATCGGTGGTGCTGCATCGAGAAGGGTCGAGCAGTCTACTCTTGAAGCGCGGAACGAAGGGTTTATAAAACTCCTCAACGTAAAGATTGTCATGAACCGCGATGATATTCCCGTGGTTATGAACAGGAACGGTGAAATCGCACTGGTCGATGAAACAGGTCGGGAGCGTGAGCGGTACCCGATGATTTACGGAGCCCGGTTAAAGGTGAGCGAAGGGCAGCATGTTCTCGAAGGCCAGCCACTGGCAGAGTGGGATCCCTACACAACGCCCATGCTCTCGGAAACGTCGGGAAAGATCAAGTTTGGTGATATCTCGGAAGGTGTCACGATGCAGGAGAGTAAGGACGAAGTGACGGGCCTTTCGTACAAGGTTATCATTGAGCCGAGAGACACCGATCTTCGCCCCCGTATTTCAATCAAGGACGAGAAGGGCAAAACATTGGTCGTTCCGGGAAGCACAAGCCCTGCCCGGTATATCCTTCCTGTTGGTGCCCATATTGTTGTCAATGAGAGCGATCCGGTCCATGCCGGTGATGTTATCGCCAAGATACCCCGGGAAACGACGAAGACAAAAGATATTACAGGTGGTTTGCCGCGGGTTGCCGAGCTCTTCGAAGCCCGGAAGCCGAAAGAGAATGCCATAGTCAGTGAGGTCAATGGGTTTGTCAGTTTCGGCAAGGTGGCAAAAGGCAAGAGGGAGGTGGAGGTCAAGCCTGAACGTGGCGAGCCGAGAAAGTACACTATTCCCCGGGGCAAACATGTCATCGTCCACGAAGGTGATTACGTTCAGGCAGGAGAGCCTTTGATGGATGGCCCTGTCAATCCCCACGACGTTCTCCATATCAGCGGGCCGAAAGCCCTTGCCAGGTACCTTGTTGACGAGATTCAGGAGGTATACCGGCTTCAGGGCGTGACCCTTAACGACAAGCATATCGAGATCATTGTCCGTCAGATGCTGAAGCGTGTCCGGATCAAGGATGTCGGTGACACGAATTTTATCATCGACGAACCTGTTGAGTGGTGGGTCTTTGAAGAGGAGAACAAGAAAGCCATTCAGCGGGGCGGAAGGCCTGCTCAGGCAGAACCTCTTTTCCTCGGGATTACCAAGGCGTCGCTCATTACTGACAGTTTTATATCAGCGGCCAGTTTCCAGGATACAACAAAGGTGTTGACCCAGGCTTCAATCGAGGGCAGGGTCGATTACCTCAGGGGACTGAAGGAGAATGTCATTATGGGGCGGATCATACCGGCTGGAACGGGATATCCCCGCTACCGTAACTATGACCTTTTCGTCACAGGACAGAACGACGAGCCCTTTGAACCTTTTGTGCCCGTTGAGCCTGTGTTTACAGAGGATATTATAGAAGAAGCGATCTCTCCTGCGGGAGAGTAAACGAAAAAGAACAGCGAGAAAGGCAGGGAGGAGCGCTTGTCAGTGCTCCTCCTTTTTTATCATCTATAGGGATGTACGAATCAATCCTCCCTTTTCCGGTCAGTCTGTTTTACCATTCTCTCGGCGATCCAGCCTTCCTTGCCCCCCTTTGTCCGTGCCTTTACCCATTTTCTGCCTCCGGGCTCGGTGAACTGATCCACAATGACAAGGGGCGTTCCTTTCATGACCCAGGCAACGATCGATGAATTGACCGAAGGCTGGGTTCTCAGGTTCGCTGTCTCGGTGATCACCGTGGCGGCGACGCCATCTGTCTTCTTATCGCCCTCGCCGGGAGTTTTCTTCTTCTTGTCTGCCGCAGGGGGCGGGCTTGCAGGCAGGTTCTTCAGCATCCGTTCGGCAACGGCGCTCTCTTCGGACTGAGGGTAGGTATCGACAATCTTTTTCAGGACCGTTGCTGCACTTCTCTTGTCGCCGAGATAGGAAAAAGCCTCGGCCTGAGAGAGAAGTGCCCTCGGTATCCGTTCATTCTTCGGGTAACGGTCGATGAGTTCCTGAAATGAGAGAACGGCCTTTTCGTGTTCTTTGATGTTGATATAGCTTTCACCGAGCCAGAAGTACGCATTCGGTCTCAGAGGCGTCTCGGGGGTAGCCTCGAGAAACTCTTTGAAGAGACGTGCCGATTCGCGATACGACCCCTTTTGAAATGCTCCGAACGCGGCCTTGTACTGGTCTTCAAACTCAGGCTTCAGAGGTTCCGGTCCGGGACGCCCGGCGAAGACCGGTTCCTTCTGGTTAATAGGGGCAGGTTTTCTTCCGTCGTCAGCCGTCCGTTTCATCCGGTGATCGAGTTCGTCAAGCTTCCCGAGAATGT
Source organism: uncultured Pseudomonadota bacterium (assembly GCA_964421445.1). Classification (GTDB taxonomy): domain Bacteria; phylum Desulfobacterota; class Syntrophorhabdia; order Syntrophorhabdales; family CAYQXL01; genus CAYQXL01. Next base: position 52,880 of record CAYQXL010000008.1, on the reverse strand, counting down.
CCCTCATCTTGTCATTGTTGCCGTCGATCGTTGCAGAGAATCCGAGAAGCTGTTGACGGAGATTCTCGTTGTCCTGTCTCATTGCCGACATCTTGTCGTTCATTTCATTGCGAAGACCTGTCATCTGGTTCTGAACCGACGAAATCTGGAACCGCAGACTGGATGTTTCATCGCTTGTTGCACAGCCAAAGAGCATGACTACGACAGGGATGACATAGAGTATCTTCATTGATTACCTCTTTTCGTCAAGAACGAAGTGAACCCTCCTGTTCTTTACCCAGGCCTGTTCATTGTGACCTGCATCCAAAGGCATCTCCTTTCCGTAGGAGATCGTTTTTAGACGCCGTGCTTCGACACCTGCCTTGGTGAGGACGTCACGGACCGCTTCTGACCGCTTCTGACCGAGAACAAGGTTGTACTCTGTGGTTCCCCGCTCATCTGTGTGACCTTCGATTGTCACGTTTGCCGATCTGTTTTTTTTCAGCCAGTCACCCATCTGTGCCAGAATGGGGATATATGTTTCCTTGATCGTATAGCTGTCAAATTCAAAGAGGATGTCGGCAAAAAGTGCTGCCCTGGCAGCCTCCATCGCCTGTCTTTCCCGCTCTCTGTCGCGGGACTGACGGGCAAGCTCTTCTTCTGATATCTGGCCCTGTCTCAATCCTGGATCCTGCTGGCCCTTTGTTGGTGCGCCCGTCGATGGTTTAACGGCAGACGGATCGGGCTGAACGGGTTTTGACGCACAGCCATACCCGAAAAAAAGGATAGAAATAACAGCGATCAGTACAAGTACATGTTTCATAGACCCTCCTTTAATGCGGCTCTTGTGCCGCGGTCTGTTTGATATTCCGGTCAGGGTGCGAACCGCGGCTGACTTTCACTGCTCTCTGTGAACTTGAGAACCCGTTTGTTGTCGCCGTTGAGAAGCATCATCTTGATGCTGTCCCGGTTTCCGTTTCGCGATGTATAAATAATATAACGGCCGCATGGCGAAAAATGGGGTGAGTCGTTGAAACCGCCATCGGTCAGAATGCGCTGATTGGATCCGTCGCTGTTCATGATGCAGATCTCAAAGTTACCTCCTGTACTGCAGGAAAAGGCAATCATGTTTCCCTTGGGGGAAAAGACGGGAGCCGTATTGTTATTTCCTGAATATGTCAGTCTTTTTGTGTCCCCGGAGGACATATCCTTGACGAATATCTGGGGACCGCCGAAGCGGTCTGAAACAAAGGCCAGCTTGCTGCCGTCGGGAGAAAAAGAGGGCGATGCGAGAATGCCATCCTGTTTCATGACCGTCTGCCTGCTTTTGCTCTCCGCATCGACGAGGACGATTTCCGACGTTCGTCCCGACGTTCGGGCATAGGCAAAGGACCGACCTTTCCAGGACGTTCCCACCTTGATCCCATCGTTGCGGTCTGCATAAACCTCCTGATTCTTTGCAAGATCCATAATATAAACGTTTGGTCGCCCTTCGCGATATGATGTGAAAGCGGCGAAACGACCGTCGGGGGAAACAGAGGGGGAAACGGTTATCACCCTGTTATTTGTCACTCTGTGCATATTCTGTCCATCCATGTCGGCAATGTAGACATCTCTCTGGGTCTTGTTCCCCGAGACAAAGACGACCCGGGACGACATGATGCCCTTTTCTCCCGTCACGGCATAAACAATGTCATCGGCGAGTTTGTGGGTCACTTTTCGCCATTCATCCGGTTTTGCACGGTACCGCTTTGCGAGAACCATGGAGCCGTCGAGAATGTCGTAGAGGTATGCTTCAAGGGAGAGACCTCCGTCTACCATCTGCAGTTTCGCTTTGCAGACGAACTCAACGCCGATCGAACGCCAGTTCCCGAACTGGATCTCTTCCCGTGTAATACCTTCATCGGAAAGCTGTTTATCGATAAGCGTGGGAGGCGCTACAATAAAAAAGCCTGAAAAATCAAGGTCTTTACGGAGTAGTTCTGCCATATCCCGGGCCTGTGATTCTCCTCCCTGGCCCTTGAAGGGCGGAGTGGCAATCGTCATCTTCTTATACGATTGACCGGGAATGACATCAAAATAGATCTTTGCATCTGCATAAGAAGCCACTGCCAAAAGGATCAGTATATAGACTGTCACTATGCTAATTCGTCTCATGTCGTCTCCATTCGTCTACATTTTCTATGAATGCCCGGACGTGAGGTATGAGCGTTTTCCGTTTTCTGAGCACCCGGAAAAATGTCCGCTTTATCTCCGGCAATCCATCAATGGCGATAATCTTAATCGTTCCCGACAGCAGATCGTCCGAGATTGCCATTCTCGAAATGAACGATATGCCCATACCCTCTCTCACGGCGTTCTTTATTGCTCCCGTGTCTGTCAACTCGGCAGCTACGTTCAGCGAGGACAGGTCTATTTTTTTTCCCTGCACCAAAGCCTTCTCCCACGCCTTTCGTGTCCCTGACCCTCTTTCCCGGATGAGAAAAGGATAAGAGCCGATATCTTCAAGCCGGATACGGTCCGGGGCGCTGACAGGGCCGACAACGACAATCGTGTCGTCGATCAGTTTCCTGACGTCAAGGAGTGTACCCTCCGGCCGGGCCCCTACAAAACCGATGTCAAGTTCTCCTGACTCGATTCTCCTGATCGTTGTGTGACTGTCAGAGACCACAAGCCTGACCTGAACGGCGGGATATCGTTTTTTATAAGCTCCTGCAATGGCCGGTAGAATATAGATCCCCGGGATGCTGCTGGCACCGATGGAAATATTCCCGGTCTTTAACCCCTTAAAGGCATCGATGGTCTGGACCATCTCCGCTTTTGCCGCGAGAAGATTCTTCGCGTACGTGAAGACGATCTCGCCGGCTTTTGTCGCTGTGATGGTTCTCTTGTTTCTGTCCAGGAGCGTTATGCCGAGATGGCGCTCGAGGTCTGCAAGCTGTTTGCTGACAGTCGGCTGGGTCAGAAGAAGGGTCTCGGCGGCCTTCGTGAAACTGCCGGTCTCAAGTATCCTCATGAATGTCTCAAGATGCCTCAAATCCATCTGTTACAACATAGAATATATGGCATGGCAATTCAACAAAAATGGAATAAAGCCACGCCTTCTCACTGTCTCGACAGGCCATGGCCTTTTGTCTGCGCGACACCCTCGACAAGTCTCGGAAGAATCTCTCCACATTTTCCTAAAAGCGAAAGGTCGGCCTGGTCGCTTATGGCGGTCCTTTCAATGTTTACCTCTATCACAAACCCCCCCTGGGATTTGACAATACCGGGAAAGGAGGCTACAGGATAGACAACACCTGATGTTCCGGCGATGATGAGTGTGTCGCACCATTGGAGCAGACTGAAGGACTTTTCCAGAACGTCGGATGGTATCGATTCCCCGAACCAGACTACGTCAGGCCTGAGCAGGCCACCACAGGAGCAAAGGGGCGGTATCTCTTTCAGGGGGACATCTGTGAGCATGGTCAATTTCCCCTCCTTAAGACACCTGGTTCTCCAGAGATTGCCGTGGATCTCGACGATATTTGTGATTCCTGTCCTTCCGTGGAGACCATCGACGTTCTGGGTAATGAGACAGAATCCACCTACAACATCCTCCAGTTCCTTAATGGCATAATGACCTCGATTGGGGAGGCTCGCGGCGATAAGCTGGCGCCGCCAGTCATACCACTCCCAGACTGTACGGGGGTCTCTGTCGAACGCATAAGGGGTGGCAAGCTCCTCGGCTCTGTAAGTTTTCCAGAGACCATCTGTTCCTCTGAACGTGGGAATGCCGCTTTCCGAGGAAATCCCTGCGCCGGTGATGACGAGGAGCCGCTCGGTCTTTGCCAGTCTCTCTATTGCTTTTTCTATCATGTCTGCTCCAGAAGGAGGGCGATCTTTGCCGATTCGCTGTTTGTGAGGAGATTCCGTTTCTGTGCCATATCAAGGGCCGCTTTTGAAAGGGCCTTGTAGACGTTCCGGTGTATATCCATGTCTGCCATCACTTCAAGATGGGAACGGACAGTCTCGTCATCCCCCCGGACAACAGGTCCTGTCAACGACAGGAGGGGCCCTTTGTCTTCGATGTTCTTCATTGTTGCGTGAATGATGGGAAGAAAGGGTTCGAGACCGATGTCGATCCGGTTCATTATATCTGCCGCCGTCGAGAAGAGGGCACAGAGCAGGTTGCAGACGAAGACTGCGGACAAATGGTATGCCCGCTTGTCCTCAGCTTTTATCTCGTATACCTTCGATCCTATGGTTTTGGCGATCTCTGTGAGAAGGGTGATCGCGTCGCTGCTTCCTTCAATGAATATGGGGGTTTGCGGGAGTACCTCGATGGCGCTTTCGATATCAGGGAAGGTCTGAAGGGGGTGAAGGGACCCGATCATGGCGCCTTTATCAGCCAGCTCGGACATGACCGACGATGGTTCTAAACCGCTTGTATGAAAAAAAAGCTTTCCTCCAAGGTGGTCCTCTGAAACAGCGATTTCGCCGGCAACGGTCCTGATCGCCCTGTCCTGGGTTGTGACGGCGATAATATCGGAGAGACGGACAACGGTCCTGTTGTCTTCCGTGTAAATGGAGTCGTCACCAATAAAAGGACGTGCCCTGTCCCATGCGGGAGGACCGAGGCTGTCAGCGACGGCACTGATACTGAAGCCCCTGGTTTTAAGAGCATGACCGAGACATGTACCCACCTTTCCTGCACCTATGATGCCGACGCGCCTCACTTGAGGGCCTCGAGAGGGAAAAGAAAGAGATTCCTCATTACGTCGATAGGCCGCCGGCCGATGCTGTCAACATAGCTTATCGACAGGGACGGATCATCAATCGGCCCCGTCACATCGTAGACAATATGAAGGAATCCTTTCTTCTTTTCCTTCAGGATCGTCCGCAGAAAAGGAATCTTGTCGATCGTTGTATCGACAAAGATTAGCGGTGAAACGTGAATTCTTCCCCTGATGTCGTTCGAAACGATATTAATGTCCCCTTCGCCTGTAATCATCATCGAGGGGCTGTTGATGATGAACGTGTCCGTGTGAAATACTCCATTGTCGATCGAAAAGGAGGCGCCCATCTCCCTGAATGGCAGGCCATCCTTGGAGAGATCCATCTTTCCACGGAAAATGTCGTAAAAATTGAGCGTAAGAAGTGAAAAGAGTTTGGACAGAAGATTCCATCGCTTGATTACCCCATTCTTACTCAGAGTGGAACCTGTTCCTTTCATATTTTCCCGTAATTCCTTCCCTGTCCTGCCCCTGGACGAGAGTTCTGCAAGGGCCATCGTCCGTCCCTCGACGATTTCCGCGTTTCCTCCAAAGATGTTCATGAGAAGGCCGCTCCGTATGTCCGTCAGTTTTCCCGACACCGTAATCTCGGGCTGGTGCTTCGAGAGATCGAGTTCTCCCTTCCCCTCAACCTGACCGTCCATGATTGTTCCAGCCGCCTCTCCTACTGTAACCCTTCCCCTGGAAAACGTGCCTTTTACCGTAAAATCAGACCCTTTCTCCTGCCTGAAAAGGAGGTGCTTTGATTTTATCAGAAAGTCCCCCCGGGCTTTTGCAAGGAGACTCCCTGGGGACAGCGGGCGCAAAGAAAAGGGGGCTTTGCTCCGGAAGTCCTCGTAGTTAATCGTGTCCGCTTCGATTGCCACGAAGAATAGCGGGGCCTCTCCCCCCTTGAGATTGAGCACGGCCGATGAAAGGGTCGACTGTCCGCACCTGAGGGAGTGAATGGCGACATTCATCGAGTCATCCTTAAACTCGCCGTTGAGATTGATGTTGGTGAGGGGTTTTTCAAACCAGGGCAGTTTAAGAAAAGCTCCCCGTGTAGCAATTGAGCCGGTGATAGACGGCAGTTTTTCTATGGGAAACCGGAGGTCATTTATCCTGAAGTCAGCCTTAAAGAAGCCTTTGCCGTCAATGTCGTTGACGAGGAAGAGCCGGGCCACCTTGTCGATGTCATCTGTCTCTACATTCGTTGAGAGATCGATCGCCCCGTCTTTTTTGATCGTTCCGGTGACCTGGACCGACAATCCGTCTATAAGCAGATTGAAGGCTTTGATTGATATCCCCTTTCCGTCGCGAGTCGCAGTGACCTTAGCCTTTCCGGGCACCCCCCGTGCCTTTCTGAAGTACTGGGGGACATCAATGGCAGTCTCTTTCATATCGATCGTTCCGTCGACAGACAGATCGCCAGACCGTCTTACAGCAAGTCTTAGATTCGATATGCCCGATGCTTTTGCCGGAACATGGCCTGAAATCCTGGCATCGGCAAGATCGAGGTTGCCTTCGACGAAAAAATCAATCAGGTTGCGTTCGAATCGCCCCCTTCCTGTGAGCTCCGTCGCTCCTTTTGAGAGAGTCATGGCGGTGAAGGTAATACCATTCGCATTGAATGTGAAATCTCCCTTTACAGGACCCCCTCTCTTTCGCCACTCGGCGTAGGGTGTACTGAAACTTCCCCGGCCGGTGATGGCCGGTGGATGACCGTTTTGGGCTGTTACGGTGATCCGGCCCCGGGCAGAACCCGTTCCCGGATTGATATCGAGATCCTCGAACCCGGGAACGATAGTCCGGGCATCGGAAAGAGCGAGGATATACTCTCCTTCAAGAACGACCTGCCTGTTTCCCACTATCGGGATCTGACCCTTGAAATCCCTGAGTGTGCTTGTTCCCGATATGGCTGTGAGCGGTCCGAGGATAACCCGCTTCTCGTCAAAACGGAGTCCGCCGGAAATGGTGTGGAAAGGAATGGTATCGTATCGGTAGGAAAGCCCCTTGAGTTCAAGCGAGCCCGTTACCGAACCCCCTGCTTCCACCGAGATCTTTTCGATGCGGACTTTTCCTTCATCACCTATGGACGAAATGTCGATGGTTGGTCCGATGAGACTGTCCAGGTCCATGTACTCTTTGATATCGGTTATGTCGATAAGACCAGAGGAGAGAAGGACCGATCGTGGTTCGTATTTCTGCAGACTGATCTCTGCGGCAAACAGGACACCCCTGTACGCAAGATCGGTGATTGAAATCGTTCCACTTCCCATTTTAAGAGCGCCGGCCATTTTTGCCGAGAGGTGCTCGAAGAGGAGAGGCGTCTTGGTCAGGGCAAAGGAGACTGTACTGTTTTCCAAGGAAAAACGGCCGTCGAATGCGATCTCTTTTCCATTAACCGTGAAACTGCTGGTGAGTCCTCCTACGCCGGTAAGGTGAGGAGAGAGCCTCCCAAGGTCGATTCCCTGGGCTGATATGATTCCATCCATCTTGAGACGCCGTTTTTCATAGATCCCCCTGCCCGAACCTTCAATCCGGCCACCGTTGCCGGATGTTCGCAGGTCCGCGGTGAAGAGGAACTGTTTTCCTATATCCATGTTTTCCACAGAGAGCCTGTTGACCTGGAATTCTTCCTTGTTGAAACGGATAATCCCGTCTTTTATCGTAAAGAACCGTGCAGGGGGAACAGCAGCGTTTCCTCTTCTTTTTACCTGTTCGACGGTGAGATCGAAATCGGAGACTACCATCTCTTTCACCGACAGGCCTTCTGCCGGATCGATCGAAAGGTCCCACAACCCTATCGATCCTGTAATGGGACCTTTGAGCCTGATGTTCCGCATGTGGATTTCTACCCGTCCCCCTGCTACGCTCACTGTTGCCGATGAGACAGTCGCCTCTGTGCCCAGGGCCTTTGTCATGATGAATGACAGAATCCGGGGGAACTCGGCAGAGACGAGGAAACCTGCTGTGACGACGAGGGTTGCGATCATGAGGGCGATGAGAATCGTTTTTTTCATGAAGGTGTTCGTGCCAGGGCAAAGACCATAACAGACTGTGCTCCGTGGCGGAGGAGAATTGTCGATGCCTCCGTTACAGTGGCCCCCGTTGTGTACAGATCATCAACGAGGAGCACTCTTTTTCCGGTGATCGTCTCCGGTTTTGAGACGGAGAATACGTTCTTCACGTTCTGTCTCCGTTCGGCTCTGGGCAGGCTGAACTGGTCCACCCGGTGGATCGACTTAATAAGCGTTGAAAAGAGAAGAGGTTTTTGTAAGAGATGTCCGATTTCCTCAGCAATAATGAATGACTGGTTAAAACCTCTCTCCCTCAATCTTTTCCGTGAAACAGGAATGGGGACGATACAATCGAAGAGAGCGGTAATAGCCAGAATCCTGTCTGCAATGCGGCTGGTGAGAAGTCGTCCTGCATCGATTCTTCCTCCGAATTTGAATGCGTGGAGGACCTCCCTTACCTGGTGTTCAAAGTAATACCCGTAGTGACCTTCACAAAACGGCGGACGACGGGAGAGGCAGGCGCCGCACAAAACATGCTCACCGGTCCGTCGTCCGCAGACAGGACAGCACTCTGATTGATTGACAAGCCGCATCGATGTGCTGCACCTGGTACAGATAATACTGCCTGTTTCTCCGCATCCCGCACAGAGATGGGGGAGAAATATCTCTCCGATTCCCGTGACGAGGCTATGCACCGTACTTATCGAGCTTCATGCCATAGGCAAGAGCCAGGGACATCAACTGTCTGCTGAAGATGGTGCCTATGCTTCCTGAAATGCAGTTTCTCTCGTGGAATGCCATGCCGTCGCTCTCTGCCGATCCGGTTACTATAAGGAGGGGAATAGGGTGCCAGCTGTGGCCTTTCATGATGCAAGGCGTTGAATGATCTCCCGTGATGACGAGAACCTGGGGTTTAAGAGCGTTTATTTCGGGGATCAGTTTGTCCACCATTTCGATGGCGGCCACTTTGGAGGGAAAGTTCCCGTCCTCGCCGGCCACATCCGTCTCTTTGACATGGAAGAAAAAGAACTGATACCGGTCATAGTTTTCCCGGAGAATCCTGAGGGATTCATCGTAGTTGGCCGGCTCTCCCGCCACATCCATTCCGAGAACCTTTGCGACGCCACGGTACATGGGGTATGTGGCAATGGCCAGGGAAGCCATTTTGTACCTTTCGGAAAAAGGCGGGATATCAGGTGTTTCAGAAAATCCCCTGAGTAGGAGACTGTTTGCTCTCTCTTCGGAGGCAAGGAGGGCTTGTGCCCGGTCGATGAAGGAGTTCACGATCTCCGCAGCGAAGGCCGCCGATTCATCGAGTGGTTTTGCGTGGACGTAGGGCTTATTTTCCTTGTGGGGATCGGCATCGGTCAGTCTGTCAGAGAGCCCCTCTCCCCGGAATATGATCGCGAACCTGTGCGATTTTCCCGGCTGAATGAATATCTTGACCCCTTGTATCTCGGGAATTGCCTCAGAAAGTCGTGCGCAGATTGCCGCTGTTTTTTCCGTTTCTATTCGTCCTGCTCTCCGGTCTGTGACGATTCCGTCGGAGAGAGTGCAGAAGTTGGCCCGTGCTGCGAGATCTCCCTTCCGGAGATCCATGTTCAGTCCGAGCGTTTCGAGGACGCCCCTTCCGATCACATACCGGAGAGGATCATAGCCAAAAAGGCTCAGGTGACCGGGGCCGCTCCCTGGCGTTATGCCGATGTCAACAGGAACCATCCGTCCGAGAACGCCGTGAAGTTGGGCGAGGCTGTCCATGTTCGGTTTGTGTGCCTTTTCAAGAGGCGTTGAGTACCCGAAGGATGGATGGGGAATGTCACCAACACCGTCGAGTATAAGAAAAATAATCTTGTTGTCGTTTGAGAGAAGCAGATTGTCAATCATACCGAGACCCCTTCGTCTTCTTCGTAATTCATCTGCCCGCCGAAACCCTCTCTTTCATAGAGAACCCTCAACTCGGCCGTTTCAACGGGAAGAAATTCTTCCGTCTTTACATTCACCGTACCCCAACTATTGCAACTTTCACAGAATGGAACCCATTGTTCATAGGATGCCTGGCACGTATCGCAGCGGAACGGAATATAAGCCTTCTCCATGGGAAAAGCCTTTTTGAATTCGTCTACAGCCTCCGCCAGTTCGCCGTGATGAATATACGCCTCCGCCATGGCCCTGTGAAGACCGCTGAAACTCTGTCCCTCGGCGAAGAGGGTATTCAGGGTCTCGATTGCCTCGTCGATCATTTCAAGGCGGAGACAGAGACGGGCATAGAGAAAAAGAAT
>CAYQXL010000008.1:5021-42748 GCA_964421445.1 uncultured Pseudomonadota bacterium | reverse complement strand
TTGCCTCGTCGATCATTTCAAGGCGGAGACAGAGACGGGCATAGAGAAAAAGAATCACATAATTTTTTGGTGATACATCGAGAATGCGGCGGTAAATCTTCAGGATAACCCCTGGGTCGCGACGGTCGATATAGAGTTCTTCCATCTCTGTAAGAAAAACGATATGACCCGTTTTTGTGTATCCCCTGCCGTAGATCCGCGCCGCCTCATTGAGGCTTCCCGTTTTTCTGTAAAGATGTCCCAGGAGGATGTATGCCGGGATAAACCGCTTCTCTTCCGAAACGATCTCCTTCAACTCCTTCACGATGGCCGCAATATCGCCGGCACCTCCCTTCTCGGAAGCAGCCTTGATCTTTTCGTACCGGATGCCGGCAAACCGTTGTTCCTCCTCCTCTGCCTTCATGTGTTTCACGATCCATCTCTGAATCTCATATGCCTTGTCCCAGTCCTTCCCCTCGACGTACCAGTCTCTCAGAAGGAGATGTGCCTCGACGTTCGATTCATTGACCCCAATCGTTTCCTTCAGGAGGGTTTCTAAGGGTTTTATGTCCTTCCGGGCAAGAAGAAGCTGCGCTTTTTTCAGAAGAAGATGGTCCTTCCTGCCGATATTGGTGAGAGCGAGGTCAACGGTCTCTATGGCCGAGTCATATTCCCGGGCGGATGAGTAGAGATCAGCGAGTGCGACGTATGATTCCTCCATGTCGGGATATCGCCGGGAAAGTCGCTGAAAGCCTTCAATAGCCCTTTCCCGTTCTCCCCTCAGGTCGAGAAGAGTGACTTTTTCCAGCAATTCCTTAAACTCGTCTCTCTTTTTCTCCTTTTTGTCTTCCTTCCATCCGACGATCAACCTCTTCAAATCAAAAAAGAATCCGAGAATAAAGGCGAAGAGGACTCCGACGATGAATGATATGACGACGAAATCGGAAACGCTGTTTTCGTAGTAATACCGTCCGCCTATGTAGAGCCGCGCGGCGTCTTGATTCAGGTGGGATATATAGAGATAGAATGCGAAAATGAGAAGAAAAACAAAAAAGAGGACCTTGTATCTCATGGGCCTATTTTCCCCGAGCCTCCATGCTTCTCTTACATGTTATACAATACCGTGCCACCGGGTTCACTTCAAGCCTTTTCTCGTTGATCTTCTCATCACAATCCTCACAGGTACCGTACGTACCATTTGAAATCTTGTCCAGGGAGTTGTCGATGTCCTTGAGAAGGGTAAGATCGTTATCGCTGATGCTCATGAGAATGTCCGCATTGTAAGCGTTGCTTGCGGCATCTGCCATGTCCTGAATGCCATCTGTGCCAAGGTTGTACGAATCTTCCTTCAGCCTCTTTGCCTTACTGAGGATGTCTTCCCGCATTTTCAGCAATCTTTTTTTGAAATACTCAAGTCGTTCTCTCTCCATAACCCACCTCTGAACTCGTATTTTCTTTTTCTAATCGATACTTTTTGGCTTCCAGCCAGAGACTCTCAAGGTCGTACAGCTCCCGCAGGTTTTCGAGAAAAATGTGGACAACCACGCTCTGGTAGTCGAGGATGACCCATCGGCCTTCGTCGTACCCTTCTCGGGAGAAAGGCTGGAAACCTTGCGATTTCATCCCTGTCTCAACGTTGTCAGCAATCGACCTCACCTGTCGCTCATTTGTTGCGGAAACGACAACGAAATAATCGGCGATGTCCGTAAGGTCAGCCAGTTCAATGATGGCGACATCCTGAGCTTTTTTGTCGTCAGCCAGTTTGCCGCAGAGTGTTGCTGTGTCGAATGTTTTCATTTACTCTCTGTATAATCCTCTTTCGTGAATCATTTTCTCCACTGCCGGCGGTACAAGGTACCGGATCGACCGTCCTGTCCGGACAAGCTGCCGTATCTGTGTGGAGGAAATGTCAAGTTGGGTTACGCGGAAAAAAATCACCATCTTGCCGGAAACGTGCTTTAGCGTCCTGTTGTCGACCGTTGTCATGGAACCTCTCACCTCTTCAGGTAAGACGGTCAGGTCTGTTCTGTCTGGAGAGGTGGGACGGACGATGACAATGAAATTGGTATGAAGAAAAAGCTCTGCATAGAGGCGCCACGTATTGAGTTCGGCAAAGGCATCCATTCCGATGATGAAATAGACCTCACCGTGTCTTTTTTCAAGGAGCCGGACCGTGTCAATCGAGTAGGATATGCCTCCCCGCCGTATCTCCATGTCGGAGAGGGTGAGTCCCCTCGTCCCCCTGACTGCCGCACGAACCATGCCGGCCCGGAGGTCTCCTCCGGTGATGGAGGGACGGGATTTGTGGGGGGGGATGTTGCCTGGGATCAGGTATACCTGTGACAGACCAAACGCTTCCTTCACCTCTTCGGCAGCCCTCAGGTGTCCGATATGGACAGGATCAAATGTACCGCCGAAAATCCCCAGTGCCATTAGACTCTCAGTTGTCCGTCACCAAAGGCGATGAATTTGGTGACTGTCAGTTCTTCCAGGCCCATCGGGCCAAAAGCGTGGAGCCGTGTTGTACTGATACCCATTTCGGCCCCCAGTCCGAGCTGAAAACCGTCGTTCAACCGTGTTGATGCATTGACCAGAACGAGAGAGGAGTTTATCTCGCGGACAAACTTCCATGCATTGTCATACTTTTCGGTGATGATGGCATCGGTATGACAGGAACCGTATTTTCTGATGTGGGCGATTGCTTCGTTGATATCATGGACGACCTTGACGTTCAGGACGAGGTCGAGGTATTCGGCATACCAGTCCGATTCACCGGCCCGTTGTGAGGCAGGCGCGAGGACCATTGTTTTATCGCATCCCCGCAGGTGCACTCCCGCCTTGTCCATCGCCTTTGCCAATTCGGGAATGAAACGTGGTGCGACGGCCTCGTGGACGAGAAGGGTCTCCATAGCATTGCAGGTAGCGGGTTTTTGAGCCTTTGCGTTGACGCATACGGTCAATGCCATGTCTATGTCTATCCACTGGTCCACAAAGATGCTGCAGACACCTTTGTAGTGTTTGAGCACGGGAATCCGCGATTGTTCGACGACATTCCGTATGAGTTCTTCGCCCCCTCTCGGTATGACAAGATCGATGTACTCCTCCATCTTGAAGAGGTCGTAGAGGTAGGACCGGTCGCTTGTCTCAACGAGCCGGCAGGCTGTTTCAGGAATGCCGGCCCTGGTGAGGGCCTTGGTGATGAGGGCAAAAAGGGCTGTATTTGAGTTGATTGCCTCTTTCCCGCCTTTAAGAATCGCGCAGTTTCCGCTTTTCAGGCAGAGGGAAAAGGCCTCAATCGTAACGTTGGGCCGGGACTCGAAGATAATGAGGATGACACCTATGGGGATTCTCATCTTCCCTACAAGAAGATCATTCGGTCTTTTCCACGTTTTAACGATTTCTCCCACCGGGTCAGGGAGAGCCGCTACATCCCGGAGGCTTGCCCTCATTTCGCCGAGGACCTTCTCGTCGATTCTGAGGCGCTCAATGAGGCTGGGAGCGAGGCCTGCTGTCCGGGCTGCTGCGATGTCCTTTTCGTTGGCCTCGAAGAGTACGTCCTTTTGTTCATCGAGCAATCGTTCCAGTTCGAGAAGCGCTTTGTTCTTGACTGCCGTTGGTGTGTGGGCGATTGCGTCTGACGCCGATTTTGCCGCTGTGGCAAGTTCGATTGGATTCATAGGACCACCATATTGTCACGATGGATTATTTCATCTGTATATTTGTAACCGAGCTTTTTTTCAATCTCGCTGCTCTTTGACCCTTTGATCTTGTCCACATCCGCCGAGCAATAGTTTGCGATCCCCCGGGCGATGACCCTGTCGGCCGATGTCCCGAACAGCTCGATACACTCACCCCGTCGGAACTCACCGGACGATTTCACGACGCCCGAGGGCAGAAGACTACTCCCCGATCTGAGGATGGCCTCTTCGGCCCCGCCGTCGATCCACAGGACACCGCGGACCTTGTATGCGTATGCCGTCCACCACTTGCCCCGGGTGATCTTCTTCCCTGGAAGAAAGAGTGTCCCCAAATCTTCGCCCTGGGCGAGCCGGACGATGACGTTCTCCATTGTCCCGAGAACGACCTTCGTCGCAATTCCATAGGAACTCGCCTTCTTTGCCGCTTCGAGCTTGCTTACCATCCCTCCGGTACTTTTTTCGCTTCGTGTACCGGATGCTGTTTCCTCAATCTCTTCGTCGATTCGAGCGACCACTTTTATCATGGTTGCATTGGGGTGTGTCGACGGATCTTTATCAAAAAGGCCCTCCACATCGGACAGGAGAAAAAGGAGGTGGGCATCGGATATCTGGGCGATAAGGGCAGAAAGGTTGTCGTTGTCGCCGAACCGTATCTCCTTGACCGAGAGCGTGTCATTTTCGTTGATAACGGGCACGATATCCATTTCGAGGAGGGTGTTTATGGTGTTCATGAGATTGATGCACCGTGTCTTGCTCTTGATGTCTTCGTGGGTGAGAAGGATCTGGCCCACATGAAGTCCTTCCTCGGCAAAGGTGTCCATATACATCTTCATGAGACAGACCTGGCCGACCGATGCCAGGGCCTGCCTTTTTTCCAACTCTACGGGCCTTTTTTTCAAGCCGACGGTCTCCATGCCACAGGCTATTGCCCCGCTGGATACGAGAATTGCCTGAAAGCCCAGTTCTTTGACCTGGCGAACCTGTCTGGCGATGGAGAGAATCATATCACTGCTTACTTTCTTGTTCTCATCAAGGAGGACGGAGGTCCCTATCTTGACAACGATTCTTCTGGTATCACTCATCAATGGCTCCTTCTGAAACTCCGGTCCCGGCCAACTCCCTTTTAAGGGCATCCAGGTTGAAGCCCGTCCGGGCACTGACCGTAAAGACCGTCTCTCCCCGTGCCTGAAGATCATTCCGAACGATCCGCTCATCTTCGCCGTCGACGCAGTCGGCTTTGTTGAGCACGACGTACCGTCTCTTGGCGAGAAGACCGTGATCGTACAACGTCAGTTCTCTCAGGAGGGTATCGTAATCGTCAAGAGCGGATGGAGAGGACAGGTCAATGACCCAAAGCATCATGGCCGTTCGTTCGATGTGACGGAGAAACGTGAGCCCAAGCCCCTTCCCCTGCGAAGCCCCTTCGATGATTCCCGGTATATCGGCAATGACCAGGGTCTCGTCATCTTCCTGAAAGACGCCGAGAGACGGGGTGAGGGTGGTAAAGGGATAATCGCCGATCCGTGGTCGTGCCTCGGTGAGTCGGCTGATGAGAGTCGATTTTCCTGCATTCGGCAGCCCGACAAGGCCTATGTGGGCTATGAGCTTCAAGGTGAGAAGGAGATCTCTCTCTTCGCCCGGTTCGCCGTAGTCGAACTCTGTCGGTGCCCTGTGAGTGGACGAGACGAAACGGCTGTTCCCCCGGCCTCCCTTTCCGCCGCTGGCAGCAATAGCATCACTGCCGTCGAAGGTGATGTCACAGAGGATACGTTCCGTTGCCAAATCCTGGACCACGGTTCCCAGTGGTACCTGAATCAACACGTCCTTCCCGTCTTTTCCTTTCTTGTTGTTTCCTGAGCCTGGCTTTCCGTTTTCGGCCCTGTAGGAGTGCTTGTAACGAAAATCGATAAGACTGGTGAGATTGCTATCGCCGACGATCCGTACATGCCCTCCTCTGCCTCCGTCGCCGCCGTCCGGTCCCCCCTTCGGGATAAACTTTGCTCTCCGGAAGCTCAGGCACCCCCGGCCACCATCTCCTGCTTTAACATGAATCTTTGCCTCATCGACAAATTTCATTAAGCAGGATAGACGCTGACCTTTTTCCGGTCGCCTGCCTCCTCGAATCTGACAACACCGTCGATAAGGGCAAAAAGTGTATAATCTCTTCCCATTCCGACATTATTACCGGGATGAATCTTTGTTCCATGTTGTCTGACTACGATGTTGCCGGCCCGTACCGCTTCTCCCGAATAGATTTTCACGCCGAGACGCTGGCCCTGACTGTCCCTGCCATTCCGTGAACTTCCGCCTGCTTTCTTATGCGCCATGAGGAACCTCCACGTTGATCTTCTCTACGAGCACTTCAGAGAACCACTGGCGGTGACCTACTTTCTTCTTGTAGTCTTTTCTTCTTCTGTATTTAAAAACAGTAACCTTCTTCCCCTTTCCCTGGGAGAGAACCTTTCCCTGAACCGAGGCACCCTGAATATAGGGGCTTCCCAATACGACGTTCGCCCCGTCATTAACGGCAAGAACGGCGTCTATTGTAACATTGTCGCCTTCGGCTCCCGGCAGCAGTTCGAGCTTCAGTTTGAGTCCTTCTGCGACCCGATACTGTTTCCCGCCGCTCTCTATGATTGCGTACATATGAAACTCCTTATTTTTATTTCAAAAAAAGCTTTTTATCATATGACAAAGCCATTGAAAAGTCAAGCAAGAATACGACTTTCCAGGTGATTCCCGTTCTCACTCTACCAGACATGCTGAAGGGCGAAGAGAAAGGAGGCAGGACGGATACACCCGTCTCTGCCTCAGTCATCGTAATTGAAGTATCTGGAACGGCCGTTTACTCTGAGATTCCTGCCAGACGTTTGGCCGCTTTCTTCTTTCCTGCTGTATCCGTTTCCCGGAATATTGTGACCCGGTGGGCTTCAGGGGAACCGCCCCCGTGAATATCTGAAATCGTGTCGGCGCTTTCAAGGGCCAATTTTTCCGCTAATCTGTACATCTTAACCCTGTTTTCAACTGGTACACTGTTGACCCCTTTGAGGTATTTTTTCAGGAGATCACCAACCTCTGCATTCTCAAAATCCCTGTCTGACGGAAGATCAGCCACAAAACCACCGCAGGCATCGATCATCAACCGTGTTGCCTCTGCCATTTCCCGTCCTTCGTGGATCTTTGACGCGTTTGCAAGAACGGTGTCGATGAAGTAACTGCCTGAGGGCTGTTTTTCCCCCTCATAGGAGGCGGCGAGGCAGCACCCGTAGAGCGTCTCGGCACGGTGAATCATGTCGATGACTTTCTGTTTCAGGTGACCGGCCTTGGCTGTGCCGTTATAGTCCATGAGGGTAAGGGCTGTTCCGATCATGCAGTCGATCTTTCCCGACTTGCAACCGCCGTGGCTCTGACGGTGGAAGGACGAGAATTTGATGACCATTTCAGAGGCGAATTCGCTCTCGCCGCACATGAAGACCCTGTTCCACGGCACGAAGACATCGTCAAAAATGAGTGTAGGACAGTATTTTGAATAGTAGACATTGCCGCAGTCAGCGCCATCGATTTCACGCATATCGAGAGAGGATCTCCCTACGACATGGATGAGACCCTTTGTGTCTGCAGGGATGGCGAAAGAGACGGAGTAGTCCGAATCCGCCTTGCCCATGGCCCTTGTGGGGAGAACGATGATCTCATGGGATGAAAGAGATCCCGTCTGGTGAGCTTTTGCGCCCCGGACAACGATACCATCGTCCCGTTTTTCAACGACCCTGAGAAACATGTCTTTGTCGACCTGTTCGTTGGGGTTGAGGGAGCGGTCTCCCTTGACGTCGGTTACGCCGGCATTCGCAGTGAGATCGTTTTTCTGCATGTATGAGAGAAAGTCAGTAAAATTCTTGTTGTAGCTCGTGCCATACTTCTTGTCGATATCATATGTGACGATGGAGAGCGTTGAAAGGCAGTCAAGGCCCGTGCACCGCTGATGGCAGGTTCCGACGTAATTGGCGACCATTCTGTTCACTTTGACCCTGGCAACGAGGTCTTCAATGCTCGCCGGGGGAAGGGTGAATCTGCTGACCGGTTCGTTGATAAGAGGGCTCATGGTCACCATGAGATCCCGGTTCTCCGGTTTTTCGGCCAGTTCGTAGGTAGCTCCCGTTGCCTCGATGCCCGCCCTAAGACGGGGGTTGTCGACAACGTTCGTGATACGCTCTCCAAACATATATGCCACCGGCTTGAGAGCCCGTATCGATTCAATATACTCCTCTCGTGTTTTAAG
This sequence comes from uncultured Pseudomonadota bacterium, assembly GCA_964421445.1. Classification (GTDB taxonomy): domain Bacteria; phylum Desulfobacterota; class Syntrophorhabdia; order Syntrophorhabdales; family CAYQXL01; genus CAYQXL01. The sequence continues at coordinate 34,795 of CAYQXL010000008.1, read as the reverse complement.
ACTCATCGTGTGTTTCCTCCTTACGTTGGATTGCGGTGATGCAGATTTAGGGCCTGTCTCAGAACGGAGCCTGCTCCTGTTCTGCGAGGATTTTCCGGACGCTTGACAATACTTGTACCTTTACGTTGGTGAGGTGATTCTTCAATACGTTCTGGGCCCTGTCGAGGCTCCGCAGGGAGATTGCATCGTAGATCTCCTGGTGTTCCTGGTCAGTCGACGTGAGCGATGCCGTCGGGAAGTAGTTTCCGCCGTATTTGAGAAAAAGCATATCAAAGACGTTCTGAAGGAGGCGGATCTGCGTTTCCTTCCCTGACAGGGATGCGAGGGTCATATGGAAATCCCTGTTTTTAAAGAGCCGTTCCTTAAGGTAAAACTCCCGTTCAGCAGAGAGGTGTGCTTCCAGGGCTGTCTTGAGCTGCCCGAGCCCGCTTTTGTCGATATGTTGAATGATCGCCGGGATCAGGGACGGTTCGACGAGTTCCCGCAGTTCGTAGAGTTCTTCTATCTCTTTCAGACTGAACGGTGCCATGGAATAGCCCCGATTTGCCTCATGACACACAAAACCCTGAAGCTCAAGCCATTTCAGGGCCTGAATAATCGGGGTCGGGCTCAATCCGAGCTTTTCGGCGAGATCCCTGAACGCAATCTTCTGCCCGGGCACAAGCTGTTTGGCATAGAGCATGCGCCGGATGCCCTGGTAGGCGATCTGATCACTGCCTTCCTGCTTTTTTGTCTGGTTTTTGGTCTCTTTCGTAGTCATGGGATTATGGTACATCAAATAAATATGATTTGCAATCAAATATTTGATTAATAAATTGACATGAGCCTTCGCTCTGTTTATACTTGCGGATAGTTTTGACAGACATATCATTATATCGTGTCGACTATCAAATTGAATTATGTGAGGAATTGAACGATTATGAGACTCCATGAATACGAGGCACTCGATATTTTTGAACAGAACCGTATCCCTGTTCCCCGCCGGGGAGTTGCGGGGACGATGCACGAAGCCCTCCACATAGCCGGAGAGATTGGTTACCCGGTTGTTGTGAAAGCCCAGGTCCTTGTCGGTGGCCGGGGGCTTGCAGGGGGTATTCGGACAGCCAACTCACCGGATGAGCTGAAGGAAGTGGCCGATGCCCTCCTTGCGTCAGAGATCAAAGGACTTGCTGTCCGTAAGATTCTTGTCTGCGAGAAGGTGGAGATCGCCCAGGAACTCTATCTGGGTATTACGATAGACGGATACTCGGGCAAGCCGGTCATCGTGGTCAGTACGGAAGGCGGTGTCCGCATCGAAGAGACGGCGAAGGCTTCGCCGGAAAAGATCGCTGCTATTCATATCGATCCTACATTCGGCTACTATCCCTATCAGGCACGGAGTCTTTTGCGGATGCTCGGTCTCAAGCAACGGCTTGTAACAGCGTGGAGCGATGTGATCGGCCAACTCTTTACGATCGCCGTCCGGTACGAAGCACTTATTGCAGAGATCAATCCTCTTGTCGTTCTGCCGAACGGCGGTCTGCTCGCTGTTGATGCCGTCCTGGAAGTCGATGATTCAGCACTCTCGCGCATCCGTTTGCCCCTGCCGGACCGTATCGATCGCATCGAGAACCCCCTGGAACGAAGAGGCCGGGAGATAGGTGTCACCTATGTCGATCTTGACGGCGATATCGGACTTATCTCGTCAGGTGCCGGTCTTGGCATGGCCTCGATGGACATTATCGGAGAAAAGATGAAACCGGCGAATTTTCTCGAAACAGGAGGGGGCATTACGGCGGATCAACTCTACCGGTGTATGGAGCTTGTCATGATGAAACCCGACATCAGGGCCATCTTCATCAACGTCTATGGTGGGATCAACCCGATCCACGAAGGGGCCAAGGGTGTGGTCCGGTACATGAAAGAACATAATATCAGGATCCCTATTGTCGCCAAGGCCCTGGGAAACCGGCAGGAAGAGACGTGGGAGATCTTCCGGTCTGCCGGTGTTCACGTTGTGACCGAAGCGGCGACGGAAAAGGCTGTTGACAAACTCTACGAACTTGTCGGGAAGGGTGCATAGCCGGCCGGACTGACCGGCCCGTGGTTTCCTTTTATCAGGCCCAGGACCGGGCTCCTGTGGCCGGGCGACAAAGACTAAAGACTTTATCGAGGACTATTCATGAGTATATTGATTGATGATTCCACCCGTGTTATTGTGCAGGGCATTACCGGTCGTATCGGAAGTGCCCAGACTCATTGGATGCTTGACTATGGAACGAAGGTCGTCGGTGGTGTTACCCCGGGAAAGGGAGGGGCCACTGTCGAGGGTTTGCCGGTCTTTGACAGTGTCGCTGAAGCTGTTAAAGAGACAGGTGCGAACGCGTCAGTCTTTTTTGTTCCTGCTCCTGGCGTGCTCGATGCCTTTCTTGAAACAATCGATGCAGGTATCAGGCTCATCGTTGTGGTACCGGAACATATTCCTGTCAAAGATGTGGTGAAAATGCGGACCTATGCCCTCGAAAAGGGTGTCTTCGCTCTTGGCCCGACAACACCGGGAATCCTTGTCCCGGGGAAGGGAAAGATGGGCATCATGCCTGCGTCACTCTTTGCGCCTGGTCGTGTAGGGATTATATCCCGGAGCGGGACACTCTCCTATGAATTCGCCGGTATTCTGTCAGAAAACAACGTAGGCCAGAGTACGGTCGTTGGTATGGGAGCCGATCCGGTTGTCCTGAGAAATCTGGCCGATATCCTCGAGCTTTTCGAAGAGGACAGGGAGACGGACGCTGTCATCGTTGTCGGGGAAGTGGGGGGAGAACAGGAGGAGAAAGCTGCCGGGTTCATTGCACGGAAGATGACGAAGCCTGTCGCTGCCTATATTGCCGGACGGTATTCACCTCAGGGAAAGAGGATGGGTCATGCAGGCGCCATCGTCCGTGGTTCCTCGGGCACAGTGTCAGGAAAGCATGACGCCCTTCGTTCGGCAGGCGTCGATGTACTGGAAAGCCCGGTCCATGTTGCTGAATGGGCCAGAAAGCATAAGCTGACATAGATCCGAGTCCCGGAATCACCGGGCTGCTCACAAAATGAGTGTCACCGGAGCCGGATGTCCGGCGCCGGTGACAGAAAGACTCACGGCAGATTCTTATCAGGGTTTGTCAACGGTGATGGCAAGCTCCTGGGTTGCCCTTACGACAACCTCATCGCCCACTTTGACGTTCTTGAACTTTTTCACCCGTTTGTCGACCGGTAAGGTTCTGGTGTTCCCCTCGGGACCTTTGAGGGTCACCGTTCTCTTTTTGTAATCGATGGCTTCAACCTTTGCGGTGATCTCGATTGTGTCGGTAACTACACCGCCCGGCTGTCCGCCTTTCGGTGCGACCTGAATGGTCTGAACCTCTTCGGCAAGCGGTTTCTCATTCGATTTTCTCACAAAAAGGGCTATGGAAGCCAGATAGGTGACTGTCACCTTGTCGCCCGCTTTAACCTGATCGAAATTCTTTGCTTCCTTCCCAACAGTGAAGGTTCTGGTGTTCCCCTCGGGTCCTTTGAGCGTTACCGTTCTTTTTGCCTGATCAATGGACTCGACTGTTGCCGTTATGGAAACGGCATCCACAATGACGCCTCCCGGTTTCTGCGCCTGCTTTTTTTCTTTGGCCATTGCAAACTGGCTGACGAGAAGCACCAGAACTACCGCCAAAAATACTGAAAAAACCTTTTTCATGATCCTCTACCTCCTCCTTTTTTGTGCAGCCGGCGATGATGCCGGCTGAATATCCATCCCGGAAAGCTTACCGGGAGATTCTTCGAAGCCAACGGGGTGAAGATGCATAATAATACGGTACTGACGGGCCGGTCCATAACTTTAACGATCCTTACTCATCATCTTCTTTTTGTTCTGTGCCGATTGTCTGTGGTGTCACCGGTTGTCTGCCGTGAATCTCGTCAAGAGCCTTCCGAAACCGGCGGGCCCAGACATCCATGGCCTGCTTTGTATATCCCCAGGTGGTAAAAGCCTTCCCATAGTTCGTAAATCCCTTTTTTACCGCCCCTGTCACCCCTTCGTCCAGGTCGACATCGTATTTCTTGCCGATTCGTCGGTCAACATATTCCCAGAGGATGGTGCCTGTCATGCTGTCGAGGCCCATTGCCTCTATGGCAGCATCACCGAGATAGGGCGAACTTCCGAGGCCGCCCTTGCCGACCATCCCTGAAGCGATATCCGGTATGGTGGCATACGGTGCCACGAGAGCGACCACAGACAGCGATGTCTTTGTAGGCACAAGTTCGGTGAGAGCGATTCTGACACGCATGACGTCGGGCCCTGGTTCGGTGACGACAGGGTATGCATCACCGAAAGAGTCGGCAAGGGTTTTGTGAAAGTAGTCGACGAGGGCTTTCAGGTCGGTAGGGTCGATCCCTTTGTAATCGGTATCATCCTTGTACCAGACAACGATTCGTTCGAGAAGGATCTTGTTGTATTGTTTCAGCTCCACATCGGGCTTCCGCCACACCATGGCTTCACCGCCGGCCGGTGCCGGTTTGAGCCGCCCGTAGTCCTCCAGAAATCCTGCATTTGCATAGGGCTTCATGGTCTGGGCCGTCGAGCAGCCGAAAAGCATGGCGGCCGAAAGTATCAACAGGGAAAACAAGAGGACGCAACGCTGGTTACTCATGCCGATCTCCTTCTGTGAATGTAATTCGTGCTGTGTACCTATTTTTTCTGTTCTTTCGCTTTGTCCATAAACACTCTGAGCCTTCCGGCCCAGAATGTGAAAGCCTCCTGGGCTGATCCCCATTTGGTGAAGCGCTCTGTGTATCCGGCGGTCCTGTCGTCAACGGCGAGAGCGATGACTTCGTTCGTGAGCGAATCGAACGCCATAAACTCCATCCCCGTAGCGCCGGCCCCTGTCCATGAGCCCCCTACGCCTTTTTTCAGGAAACTTATGCCAATGCCGGCGGGAACGATTGACGAGACGGCGCTTAACCCCGGTCTGTTTGGTTTGAGATGGGTGATGGCAATCCTCAGCCGTACGACATCCTGCCCAGGTTCGCCGGTGATCGGATATTTGTCTTTGACCCCATTCAAGATGGCCAGATCGAAATCGTCGGCAAGGGACTTTAGCTCATTGGCGTCGATGCCCTTATACTGCGAATCATCGGCAATGAAGAATATGACGCTTTCGAGCATGATTCTGTTGTATTTGCCGAAATCGACACCCGGCTTGAGCCACCGCATCTTTGCTCCGCCCTCCGGGCCGGGCTGGAGGTACCGGTAGTATTCGCCGAGAAAGCCGGAATATTTTGGGTCCTCGGCCATGCCGGATGATACGGTAAAAACAAGACCGATAATCACAGCTATCAATACTGTAACTGCTTTTTTCATACATGCCTCCTTGGTTGGGGAATGGTTTTGGTGTATATGCACAGGTGACACGGGCAAACGACACCGGCCACCTGAAAACATTCGGAGGTACGCATCTCGGGGCAGGTGCGTGGGGCCATCAGAAGACCACCTGGAGCCGGAGCGCCAGAATGGTTGCCGTATCGATACTCTTCCGTACAACAGGGAGGGGACCGGTGGACAGTTCGAGCCTGTTTCGCTGCGACGGCCGGACAACCTGGATATCCGGTGTCAGGAGGAGCCATGGGGTCAAGGCTACTGTGTAAAAAGCCTCAATGCCGTACTCGTTTCCCAGTATCTGGGTGGTGGCGATGGGCAGGTTGAAGTCGGGTTGATTGATCTTCAGGTAATAGTATCCGATACCGGCCCGGTCGTTCGGCCGTCCGGCAAAGAAACCTTTTCCGCCGAAACCGAGACTCCACACATACTGAATGGGGTTCGGGTTACCGTCGGTAGCGGCAAATCGGCCAAAAAGGCCGAACCCCCGTCCCGAACCCTTTTCCGGTTCGTAAAGATACTGGTCAAAGTTGTAGTAGACGGCCCAGGAGCCCTGCTTTTTTGCGATCTCTTTTGTTTCGAGGACGAATCCCAGCCGCTGGTCAAGGGAGGTGAAATCTTTGTTTGAATAAATTGCACCCACCAGTTGGTGTCCCGTTTTTCCAAAAAACTGTGTCCGTACCCGCGCCTCGCCGTTGAAGGTCATCTGGTTGCTGTAGAGGTTGTTGAAACCGGTTGTGCTCGGCTGTCCGGCGGCAGATAGGGCGCTGACCGTGATGATTGCACCGGCCGGATCCTTTGTGGGCATAAGAACGACTCCGGCGCCGAGTGTCGAATAGGGGACGGTCATGAGGAGGGCAGGGTTGAGATTGAACGCAAGGTTCATGAACTGTGTGTCACCCTTGCCATGGGCAAAGTCGTTCATGTCACCACCGGTTGTGTCCATCTTGCCGGCGACCAGGGCGATGTAGGACGAGAGATACTGGGTGATATTGAGGGCAGGAAGGTTCACCGCAGTCTTCCCTAACACTGGTACCGGAAACATTTGGTTGGCGTCAACAGGCGACAAAGCGCCGGATTTTGGATTTGCACTCCGTCCGAAATTCCCTTCCAGTTCGGCCGTCAAAAATCCTCCCGACCAAAGCCCGAGCTTTTCCGTGTCGACCTTGAGGGTGAGGTTGCCCCTGCCGCCATACTCCCAGGTGGAGTTTTTGCCTCCCCCGGTCACGGCCTGACCCGTCTGGGTCATCGTCATGTCGAAGGTAACCCCTTTCTTTGCGAGGTCGTTTCTCAGTCCACCCCAGTCACCGGTGAGGGTGGAGCGGGTGAAAAAGTCGCCCGAGTAGAGTCCTGATAGAACAGGTTCATCAGCAGATGCTGAGATGACGCCCCCACTGCTGAGCATCGCGATAATGTACAGGATGATAGCCGTCCGTTTCATCAATGTTCCCCTCGTTTCTTACTTGTTGAGTCTCGTAATCTTTGTCCCCTGAAGACCAAGACCGGCCATGAGTCCTTTCTGATCAAAAAAGAACGCATAGACATCCGACTGGGCTGTGGTGGTTGATAGGCTCCCTGCTAATCCCTTATCGACAATAACGATGCTTGGGCCTGTTCCAAGCTCCCAGCCGTCGCTCCTGTCGAGATAGGAGAATGCCGAATCCGTCATAAAAAACAATGCATAGCCATATTTCTGAATGCCGGCCTGGAGGCCGTATGAAAGAGAAACTGTACTATAGTAGGCACCAATTCGTCCATCTTTTATGAGAGCCCCCTCTCCGTACTGGCCCCCAACAATGAAGCCACCTTTGGTAATGGCCGGGAAGACAAGGATGGCCCGCGCCTTTTCCCCCAGCACCTTTGCCGACGGTGTTTGTGAGTACAAGATTTTCAGAGCATTCCCGGCACTGCGGTTGAGTTCTGCGGCAGATGCTGATTCGGCGGTATCCGGATGAATGAATACAGTGCCAATCAATAAAAGTACACATACAAGGATCAAAGCATGAACACGCCTCATCATCGCATCCTCCCCTCTGTTTAATTTTTGTCTGACTTTATGAGCGGTATGGCCCCGGCAAGTTCATGGGCCAGTACCGCTTGGATCTTGTTTTCGATCTGGTAATAACGGACTGTTTTCACATCGGACAGGGCATTGCGGAACTTCGGCAAATATGCTTTTCGAAGCTTTAGCTGAAGCATCTCGATTGTCATATACTCATCGAGGAGTTTTTTTGCCGTTGCATTGGTCATGTTCTCGTATGCTGCAGCATAGTCTTTGATTAATCTTGCTGTTCTGGTGCGTAACAGGAACAGTTCGGCCTGGTACTGTTCGTAGACAGGCCAGAATGCCTTTGCCTCAGTCTCGGTGAACTGCATGCTCTCCGCGACAAGGAGCTTTTTATCTGCCTTCACTTTCTCCAGAACAATCTGCATGTTGTCGGCAGGTTTATCTTCAGCGAAGCTTGTCCCCGCAAAAACCAGAAACATTAGAATCATTACGGCCATCATAAACATGTTTCCTGATTTTATTTTCATCCCTATCCTCCGTAGAAGTTGTTGATAGTTGCTCAATAAGTATATCTTATATCCGTGTTTCCATGATGCTATTTGTTTGTGACTGCTTAGAAAAACTTTTCGGCAACACAAGTGCTATCTGTGTACCAAGCTGCCAGTCAGGGCCAGTGCCTGGTCGTGCTACATTATAGTAACAGGCAACCTGGCGTTAAACGGTAGTTTACCGATCTTGAAAATCTTTTCCACACCCATGCCGACATCCTCTGTGCCAACGGGGGAAACGGCTCCGTTCAATGCGGGGAGCAGGAGAGCTGTGCAGAGATACAGACGAGACAGGGGCCAGGGGCGTGAGGGGCCAGGCATTTTCTTTTTGTCCTGCCTGTAAGGCTTCGCCATCGGACGGATGATCGTACGCACCATTATTCGACTCTCTGCACCGGTGGCGGGTTCCATTTGCCTGTCAGCACTTCCGATTTGGGGGCATAGAGCCTCATAGTCAGATTGAAAGGTCCCTGTGGTGCAGGCAGCCAATTGGCCTCTCCGTCCTTCCCCGGCCGGCCATTCTGAATGAAAATATCGAGTGAACCGTCGGGATTGTATCTCGTAGGCATCCAACTGCTTATGGCAAAGCGGTTGAGGATGTTCGAAACGGGAAAGCCATCGTCATCGTAGAGGGTAATGGACCAGAATGCGTTGACGGGAGGCAGACCGTTTTTGTCGAAATGGAGGACATAGCGGTTTTTCCCGTTGAAGGGTTTGCCTCTGTTGTCAGAGAGGGACATGGGGTAGACGGCGTCTTCCGGCACGTTCGCCCCAAGCCCGATCTGGCTGAATATGGCCCGTTTGAGATAGTAGTTGCCGTAGACACCCATGGTATCAGTATTCATTGACCACCCATTGACAATACGGGCAAGGGTTGGCAGTTTCCATTTCATCAGTTCCTGTGCCGCTGCCGGCACCGTGTCGAGTGCTGCCCGCACCTTAGGATCGACGGCCGCCATGTTAAAGCTTTTTCCCGGTTCAATCCCTATCCGTTTCATGAGGGCGATGATCGGCTGATCCGTGATGTGCGGGGGATTGACCTTCAGCAATTCGGCGGCGTAGGCAAAGTAGTGCGCCGCAGCCATAGTGTCCACCTGTATTTTTGGAGGGGTCTTCATATCAACTGTCCGGTCGGTTGGGGGGAGAAGTAAGGGAGAGGGCGATTTTCCCCGCTGAGAAAGGGGCGTGATCCTGTATCCTTCCTGAATCTTATGAACGGTCCTGTAATCGGCTGGTCCATCCGTTTTTGTCCGGCCGATGATCCAGACATAGGGGGTCGGTGCCGGTATGTGGGTCACGCCTGCAGGGACTGTCCCCGTCCACCGGGGAGGGGTGACGAGGAAATCGGCGCCTTTGGTTCCTGTTGTCCGCGTACCGGGGGATGCAAAGACATCGGACCACATGTCAAGCATGGGAAGGAGATAGTAGCGGCCACCGGTATCGGGGGCCGACACGATGACCGGTTCTCTGGTAAGATCGAGCCATGCGCTCGAATAGAGTGTATCAAAGTTGGGCCGTACAACCCCTTTAAAGTCGGCAGGGGGGTATTCAGTCATATTCACGAATGTATTCATGGGGCCTCCGAGCCCCTTTCCTGGTTCGACGTTTGTGAATTGCCTGCGGGTGATGTCCATTGTCAGAAGAGGGTAAAAGTACAGGTACGTTTCAACGCCTATGGAGAGAGCCTCGTCGCCGGTAATTGGCGACGCCTGTGCCGCCGGCGCGGGTAAAGCCACCGCAATGGTCGCCACGAACAAAAACACTATCATAAATCTGCTCACGATTGTCGTCATGCGGTCTCCCTCCATATTTTTCCTGGTCATTGCCATTCTGTATCTCCTTCTGTCTATCGGGATGAGAGATCGCATGGAGTATTGCCGTTCCCCACCGTTCACATCGTGTTCACTACTTTTGACGATCCTGCCCTTCCTTGTTCAGTTGTCCGAGGCGTGCAGCAAACAGTTTTTTCTGTCTGCTGTCGATCCCTTCCGTCCCGAGGGCCTTTCGGTAGACCTGTTCGGCCGCTCTCTCCTCCCCCTGTTTTTCGTAGATCTCTCCGAGGAGAGCGTAGGCATTGCCGTAAGAAGGGTGTTTGGCGATAATCGCATCGAGCGTTTGCACTGCTCCTGGTCTGTCTCCTGACCGGTCCAGGAAGAGGGCGAGTGAATAGGCGTATTTTGCCTCATCAGATTTTAGTTCAACAGCCTTCCGGCAGTACGTGACCGCTTCGGTAATCCGGTCCCGGGCCGTGATAATGCAGAGGTTGTAAGCTGCCTGTGCCATCTGGGGATCGGCCTTGATTGCTGCTTTCAGATGTTTTTCTGCAGACGGAAGGTTGTTCTGTTCGGCTCTCAAAAGGCCCATATTGAAATGGGCTACAGGGTTCCCGGGGGCTGTTTTCAGTGCCAATTGAAGCGATTCGTCAGCCTTTCGTGTTTCTCCGAGCCGGGCATAGGCCAGGGCCCTGTTGACCATGGGGAGAACCGCCTGGGGTTCGAGCTTCAGTGCCGTGTCAAAGGCTGAAACGGCAGGTTTTAAGTCTCCACGGTTGAGATGGTAGTTTCCGAGATTGTAGTGAGACGACCAAAGGTCCGGTCTCGCTGTTATCGACAGACGGTACTCCCCGGTGGCCTCGCCGACACGTTTCTTCTCCGTATCGTTGAGCACAAGTTGGGGGTAGGCCGCGAGGGATGATGCAGCGCGCACCCGGACCAGCCGGTAGGCGTCTCCTGTGGCTTCTACAAGCTTGCGAGCCCCTTCAGCGGAGGGGACGAACTGGAGGCCATCGGCTGCAGAAGCGCGGACGAGGGGAGAGGGGTCCTCCATCGCCTTCAGAAGTGCCGGTCCGATACGAGAGTCTCCGGAGGGGGATATAAGGCGGATGAGGGAGGCGGCGAACACCTCGTTGCGCTCTTTGCCTGTGATGTAGTCCATTATGGCGGGGAGTTTCCTCCAGTCCCTTTTCCGGGCGGCATCGATGAGCGCCGCCCGTCTGAGAACCGGAGCCTGATAGTCACGATTCCGCCATCTGCGGACCCACTGATCGGACCAGAGAGCATCCTTGTCCGTATGGCAGATGTTACAGGCGTTTGGCGACGTGAAAGCGATCGTTGCCGCAGGTGCCGGAGGAAGCATTGAGTGATCCGTCCGTTTCATCCGGGCGAATGAAGTTGTAGGCATGTGGCATGCGATACACCTGGTGGCGGGACTCCCGGCCCTGTGGTGACTGTGGGCCGGGGCGTTCGTGACATGCTTTTCATGACAGGGCATACAGGCATCGTTTGCCTTTTCCTCTGCGGCGAACCGGTAACGGCCGCTCGATGTATGGCAGGTGACACAGGACAGCTTCCCCGTCTTTGTACATGGGCTCATGAGCCACGACGTGTAGGTGTAGTTCTCACCGAGATCGCGGCCGTCGGGGTAATAATCGGGATCTTCGAGGGTGACGAGATCGTAATGGTCAAAGAACCGTTCTCCCGGGGTCACGGTGGCTGTGAGAGGTGACATCTTGGCATGGCACCCAGAGCAGGCGGCGTTGTGCTGGTCAGGGGTGAACGATTTGACGCTGATTATTTTCAGATCTTTCGGGACCGTCCCTTTTGATGCATTGAGGCAGACACGGTTGTGTTCAGCAGACGGCCCGTGGCATGTCTCGCAGTTGATGCCAGGCTCCCTCCATGTTGTTCTGTAGGTGTCGGTCGTCAAAGTGTAATTGGAGGTGAGTTGGCTCACATGGCAGTTATAACAGCCCGTATTGAAGGTGTATGCTGAATCTCTCCAGCTTATGGGGCGGTCTCGCTCTGCTCCCGGGAAGTGACGGACTCCGCTTCCCGCTGTGTCGAACCACGTTTTTGTCTTTACATCGTAGGCAACGGGCAGTGTCTGGAGGCGTCCTCTTGGAAGAGGCGTCAGAAAGTAATAGACATTTTTCCCCCCGAGGGCGTGGTCGATCCTGTATCGTTTGTCGCCTTTCGGTCCTTTCTCAATAACCAAACCGCTGGTGATATCGGCCCTGTACGAAGCCTTTTCTATTGTTATTGCCGTCCGTTGGGCCGTGAGATTCTTTGCCCCGAAGGCGGTTGTGTAGGGCTGCATCGCGAGGCCATGCCGTGACGTGGACCAAAGCTCATAGAAACGCTCGTGACACTGCCTGCAGCTCTGGGAACCGGCATAGCCCTGATCTGCCAGAATCTGTCCGGACCTTTGCTGGGCATGGGCAGCTACAGAAAAGATCATCCCTATTGTCAGGAGAAAAAGGCATGAAAGCCGTCTCACTACCATCCCCTCCGCCACCGTTCGGACAATAATATTACTGAGGTCTCCATCATCGGTCTCTCCCCTGATGCGATCTATCGCCAATGGCAACTCTTATGCGGTTGGTGGATGGAATCGGATGTATCACCGACAACCACGCTGTTCACCTCGTTCCTGTAACTCAACGGACAGATCGTGTGATCTGATGAGTGCTTTATCCGCATAGGCTGATTACCGTTCCTTGCCCTTCCCGATCCCCACGAACTCGGTATCATAGGTCTGTCCCGTCGGTGACTGAAACGGTGTACCCTCAAACCGGTCCGTTCCCTGTTTTTGCGTTCCGGGCGACAACCACATCGGTTCCGGCACAGGGTGTTGTTACGATTGTGCAGGATAGTGCTGCAAAAAAGACGATGTAACCTGTCGTGATGATAGCAAATTTTCTCGTCACAGCCAAGCCGTGGTACGTCGCCAGGCTTTCCATTCTTGCTCCCGGGATCATTCCCTTTCCAGCCCTGTTTTCGTTTTCAAACGTACCGGACCATCTATTCGCTCTGGTCGCCCCCTGTCCCTGGTGCACAATCAGTCAGAGAGCGTTTTCTTCCCTGCTGCTATGGCGCGGCCCTTATCCTCTTCCCTTCTGTCTGCTTCCCTGATAGGCTTGACCTCGACAGTCACTTTGGATATGCGTCCGGTGAAGCGTGATCGGGACTCTGAACCAATTGCTTCGACCACCGGTGTTCCAAGGTCGATTCCCACATCGGCCGTTTCGTCTGCAGAAAAAATCATCGGCTGTGTATGTTCAATCCGTCCTTCCGCGACCTTCTCGCCGTTTACATACAGTGAGCCCAGACCGCCTTTTCCCAAGCCATTGCCATCATAGGAAAAGTCGAATACGATTCGTGCCTTTCCGGAGGGGAGAGGCTTCACCGCCTTGAGGGAGTATCGCTTCATGCCGAGAAAGTTGTAGTCATAGGCGGGGATGCCATCCTTGACATAGAGTGCCCAGCCGCCGAAGCGCCCGCCCTGCACAAGAAGAGCACCATTGGCAATGCCTGTGGCGGGCACCTCGATGTCGGCGGTGATCGTTTTTGATCTGTTTTTGACGTTAATGAAGACGTTTTCCATCATTCCCGTCATGCCTTCAGAGAGGGTCAAAGAGGTACGCCCGGCCATCAGGTCGGGACGGCCGACGGCAGCGGCAATGGGACGCTCGAAGACCCTGTCGTCGATTGGCAGGACGTGATGTTTTTCCGCCTCTTTCATAAAGAGTGTCTGGAGTTCTGCAAGTTTTGACGGGTTTTTGGACGCCAGGTCGTCGGCCAGACTGAAGTCGGAGCGAACGTTGTATAATTCCCACACATCTTTTTGGAGGCTGTTCCGTGCTTCTTTCTCCCACGGAGCGCGGTGAATCGTCCGTGCAAACCACCCGTCGTGATAGATCGCCCTGTTGCCTGCAATTTCGAAATATTGGGTCACGTGCCGTTCTTTGGCTGTAGGGTCATCGAAGGTATAGGCCATGCTTGTCCCTTCCATGGGGATCTGGGGCGTGCCGTTGACGATCTTCGGTTCCGGCAGGCCGGCAGCCTGAAGAATTGTGGGAGCTATGTCAATGACATGGGTGAACTGGGAACGGATCCCGTTTTTTGTCTTGATACCTTTCGGCCAGTGGACTACCATGCCGTTCCGGGTGCCGCCGAAGTCGGAAGCAACCTGTTTCATCCAGCCAAACGGTGAATCCAGCGCCACAGACCAACCGGCCGCCATGTGGGGGTATGTTTCCGGTGATCCCCATTTATCCATGACCTTGAGGAGATCCGGAACCTTTTCCTGGACGCCGTTGAAGTAGGTATACTCATTGAACATGCCGTTTTCCCCGCCCTCTCCGCTGGTTCCGTTGTCGCCGGCAATATAGAATACAAGAGTGTTCTCCGTCTGCCCCGTTTCCCCGACTGCCTTGAGCATCCGGCCTATCTCATGGTCGGTGTAGTCCAGAAAGGCGGCGAATACTTCCATCTGATGGACGAACAGCCGTTTCTCGTCAACAGAGAGCGAAACCCAGTCTTTGATCGCTTTCGGTTTCGGAGCGAGTTTCGTTCCTTTTGGGATTAGACCCATAGCGAGTTGTCTGGTATATGTCTCCTCGCGCATGATATCCCATCCTTTGTCGAATCTTCCTCTCCACCGGTCGATCCACTCTTTGGGGACATGGTGGGGTGCATGGACGGCCCCCGGTGCAAAGTAGACGAAAAAGGGTTTGTTGGGTGTGATGGCCTTCTGGTATCTGATCCAGGCCACTGCCTTGTCGGTCATATCGGTCATGAAGTGGTAGTTCGGATTGTTTGGTAGTTCGACCTGGGTGACGCCATCGTAAAGATATGGTGCCCACTGATTCGTTTCTCCCCCGATAAAGCCGTAGAACTTGTCGAATCCCTGATGTGTCGGCCACCGGTCGAAGGGGCCGGAGACGCTCGTTTCCCATGCCGCTGTTTCATGCCATTTGCCGAATGCCCCCGTACTGTAACCGTTGAGTCGAAGCATCTCCGCAAGGGGAGCGGTTCTGTTGGGAATCTGTCCCGTGTTTCCTGGGAAGCCCGTCGCCATTTCGGTAATGAAACCCATGTTGACGGTGTGGTGGTTCCGTCCCGATTTGAGCGCTGCCCTGGTGGGAGAGCAGAGGGCGGTTGTATGAAAATTGTTGTAACGGAGCCCGTTTTTGGCGAGGCTGTCGAGTGTCGGAGTTTCAATGGGACCGCCGAAGGTGTTTGTGGCGCCAAAGCCGAGATCGTCGATCAATATGATCACTACATTGGGTGCCCCGGGGGGAGCGGTGATTTCATTATGCCGGGGCATTGGAATGTTGCGTACGTCGAGTTCTTTGAAGACCGGCCGCTTTGGTTCCTGAATGGGCAGGATGGAACGATCGAGGGGCTCGGCCAGCGTGGCCTGTTTTTTGTCACCTTGTGCCATGGCCGGTACACTGCCGACGCAAACCAGAAGTACCGCTACCATTGCGGCCATTAGGACTATGATTCGTGATCGTTGTTTCATTGTAAGCCTCCCGATGGAATGGTGCACTGATTGTCCTGATTTTGATGACAATTATACCACAAGGTTGTTTTTTATAGGTTCAATAAAATGGGCTGTCTCGTCGGATGATCTCTATGGGGCTGAACGAGGACAGGGTCATGATTCTCGGGCTTGTCCGTTCCGTACAGGTAAAACGATCCGGCCCGGCTCTAATTCTGTGTCGGCGACGCAGCCGGAATGATGCATTACACCGGGGTCACGGACAAGTTCGGGTTTGGCCCCCGACATGGTCCGGGCGAGGACGGATAGTTCGCTACCTCGCTGTGCGGCCCCCCGCGCTCGTCACAGTCACGGATCTTGGCTCCCAGAAGGCGCGGGCCCACTGACGGGGACACGACGCTCCCATGCTTTCGTGAAGACCGTGGCGGGCTTTAGCAGCACACCGGGCTCAATCCTCCAGCGCTCAGATATAAAGCCGTAGAACAGCCTGATGTCCCGTTCGTTATACTGCCCGTTAGGGCACATATCTCTCCTTTGGTGGAGCTATTGTTGCACACCATGGTCCTTATGGATGAAACACCAGTGGAGCGGTGCCCTGAGCCTATTGTGCCCCTTGGGCAGGACAGGTATCGTCCGGTATGGGGCCGAGATAGGTCTCAGTGACACCAGGTGGGCGGTTACATGATAACGGACCGGTTTCCGGGGTTGTAATCCCCGGTTAGAATATGGTAAGGAACTGGTAAGTCCATTTCAGCGGGGTGCAGATGAAAGTGAGACGGGAGACGGTAAGGTTACCCCTTGGGATTGTTGCCTTTCTCCTTGCGGTCCTGATTGTGGGTCTCTTGTGTGAAAGGCCCGCTGCTGCCTCGTCCAAACAGGTTGGGAAGCAAAGCTTCCGCCAACTGGATCTTTCCCGTAAGCCATCGACGGGAGACTTCGATCAGATCCTCCATCGCCGCAGGATTTGGGTTTTGGTACCCTATAGCCGCTCTCTCTATTTCAATGATAATGGGCACGAAATGGGCCTTGCCGCCGAGAACATCCGTGATTTCGAGCGGTGGATTAACAGGAAGCATTCGAAAGTGCTTGCCAAACGCCCACTCACCGTCTTTATAATTCCCACAACCAGGGACAAACTGCTGCCTGAGGTCGTGCGGGGTTTGGGAGACATTGCCGTGGGCAACCTCACCGTAACGCCCGACCGACTCAAGACCGTCGATTTTGCAGCCCCGGCAAAACTGTCCAGCGTGAAAGAATTGATCATCACCGGACCGAGGTCCCCTGCGATCACCTCCATCGACGACCTTGCGGGCAAGACGATCCACGTTCGAAAGACATCGAGCTATTATGAAGGTCTCAATGAACTTAACGGCCGTTTCAAAAAGGAGGGCAAGGCCGCCGCGAAACTGGTGCTCGTGCCCGACGCTTTGGAAGACGAGGATATGATGGAGATGCTCAACGCCGGCCTTATCGAGATCATTGTTGTAGATGACTGGAAAGCGAAGATGTGGGCGCCGATCCTGCCGAGGATAAAAGTAAACCAACAGGTTTTTATCAGGGAAGGTGCTACGTTAGGTTGGGCTATTCGGAAAGGGAGTCCAAAACTGGAAGCGGAGATCCTTGACTTCATGCAGAACCATCTCCAGAAGCAGAGTATTGTGGCTGTCCGTCTGAAGAAGTACATGTCCCGGGTCAAGCAGATAAAGGACCCGATGGGCGCGTCGGAGTGGAAACGTTTCGAAGAGATCCTTGCTCTCTTCCAGAAATACGGGCAGCAATACAACTTCGACCCCCTCATGCTGGCAGCGCAGGGTTATCAGGAGTCACAGCTCAACCAGAAGGCAAAGAGCCGTACAGGGGCAATCGGTGTAATGCAGGTCCTGCCATCTACCGGTAAAGAATTGAAGGTGGGCGATATCAGCATTACAGAACCCAATATCCACGCCGGTGCGAAGTATATGGACCGTCTCATGACAAAGTACTTTCCTGAGGCCAAATTTACCGAAAATGAGCGTACGTTGTTCGCTTTTGCGAGCTATAATTGCGGCCCGGGAAAGATCGCGGCGATGCGTAAAGAGGCCGATCGCCGCGGACTTGACCCGAACAAATGGTTCAACAACGTGGAGATAGTGACCGCCGAGAAGGTCGGCATGGAGACCACGATGTACGTGCGCAACATCTATAAGTACTACGTCGCCTACCGGCTTCAACTGGATGCGATAGAAGAGGCAAAGAAAGCCCGTAAACAAGTGGCACAATAGACCCTGATGTTCCCCGAACACATCTGATTGGCCTGTCCCACGTCCCCCCCCGTTGATCTCTGTCGCATGATATTGAGATCTGACTCTGCGGGAAGGGAGATGGTCACCGAGCCCTGATCATGTTAGAAGTAAACAATATCGCCGATATGCTATGAGACAGAAAAAACGGCCAGGCTGTATTTAACACGAACCGGTATCCCTCCAGTAAGCCGAATGCCCCTGGTCCGTTCCATACAGGTAAAACGATCCGGCCGGCTCTGTCTTTCCGGCGCGGAGATTTGTCTTTCAACCACCTCTGTGGGGCCGGCGAGCAAACCCATGTAACGTGGTATGGGAGACAGCTCGTGGGTACAGATCTACCCTCGCTTCACCTCTTCAATCTCTCCGGGGCGCCAGGTTTTGTTGAACCACGGCTCGGCAGGGCCGGTAGAGGCGGAGGATCGTGTTCCAGCCTTTGCCGGGGACGGTCTGGATCCAGTTTCCCTTCTGAGCCGGAGGTTGGTTGTGGGCCAAAACAGATATCACTGAGCCGTCAGCGTTCACCACGAGATCCTTCTGCTGGCTGCTGACGCTCGGGAATTGCTGATCGGTCTGCATCATTGAACGAGCCTGATTGTCGTAGATGATCACGGACCAGAAGTTCTTGACCAGAATGTTGGGCGGCAGGTGGAGCTTGTATGTCTTGGTCCCGTCGAGACGTGCTCCGTTTCGGTCTTTGGTTGTCAAGGCGTATTGTGAACCCTGGCCAACCATCTTTTCCTCCATCGCCGGCGTGACACCGGTTGCCATAAATTTGCCTTTCTCGATGCCGATCGAAGCGAGGAACCCCTGTAGGATCGGATCGAGGGATTCGTTCGGCTCCTCCTGAGCAACCTGGTTGAGAAGATTCCAGAAGGTGTAGTCAGCCGGCGCGACGGTACAGAAATCACGGCCAGACACATTGATGAATGTCATTTCCGGAGGGTTGGCTGCTTCCCGCAGGCGGTAGGTTTTCGTGTGTTTCCTTATGAGGGCAACGCCAGGTTCCCGTCCCCATTCACGACAAAACTGCGCCACGGAGCCCAGGGGCTGAAGGTGGGCGATTTAACCACAAAATACCCATCAGGGATATCCCCCTTGGAGCCGGGAGGCAGGATAAGGAACCTCCCACCCGCGCCCCTATCCGGTCCTGTGAGCCCGATGTCGGCAACTCATCGGAACCACATGTCATTCAAGATGTCGAGCACCTTTGGTGGAGTCTCGATTACCACCGGACCGCCCCGCAGATCGATCTACATCCAGCTATATGGGTTTCGGTATTCGCCGTCAGGAAGACCGACTTTGCATCCATCCGGTTTTCGAAGATCGGTACAGTCGTGTTGGCGGGACCTAAGGTGAGGATCTCATTCCAGTTGGCCTCTCTGTCTGTGCCGCGGGTGTTGTTCCGGATATGGGGGTCGATGACTCGTTCAGGGTCGTACGCGAAGGGTATCCTGTTGCTGACGGCGAACCGGTTGAGACGATTGGCCACGTGAAGCCGTCCTGATCTCTGTTTCCGGGCGATGTCCATCGAAACAGGGGCGCAGGAAAGAGGCATGCATGATCGAAAGACCGGTACGGTCAGCGCAAAAAATCTTCGACATCATGCACGCCTCTTCATAATCCCCTTTTTGCCTATATCTCCATCATTTCCCTGGTGTGGAAGGAAGGCTGGCTTCGTCATAGGCCGCGACGATGCGAACATTCTGATACCGCTGCTCGACCTGCAACGATGCGTCCTTCGGTGCGTACATGTCGCCCACGCCCGTTACCTTGTAAAATTTGTGAGGCACGTTGACAAGGTATTGTTCGATGATGGGAAGGGGAGCCTGGGAACGGTCAATGCTCAGTTTCTTGTTGACCTGATGGCTTCCCGTAGCCGAAGCACTGCCGATGGACAGCAGGACAACCTTTCTGCCACGGCTTCCCCGGCCGAGATAGTCAAGAAACTGAATCAGTCTGTCGGTCTGGAATTTCTCCAGATGGGCTGATCCTGTTTTGAAGAAGAGGGTTACCTGGCCGCTGCCCTGCTGGGCAGCCAGTTCTTCCAGTTTTGTCAAGGCTTTCTGGGATGTTTCCAGTTCTTTCTTTTCTGTGGCCTGCATTTTGTCCAGCCGGCCATCTACTTTGTCGAACTGTTTCATTGCGTTATTGTTCGCCATAACGATTTCCTGGGCCAGCACATCGGCCTGTGCCCCTGAAGCAGTACCTCTCCAGGTGCTTTTGGGGACGGTGAGCTGTTCCTGCTGTCCCCCTGGTGCCTGCATCACAACGACCTGGGGCTGGGTAGCACACCCCGCCAGGAGCGCTGCTGCACAAAGAACCAGAACTGCCATGCCACGTCTTACGTCCTTCATCTTGTTCCTCCTGTACAAGAAAGTAGTGTTAAGATCCACAGATCATGGACCTGTGGTGTTTCCTTCAGAACCGGTTTGGTGGCTCGTATCCCTGGCGTGAGTATTGGTTTTGTGCCTGTAGCGCGCATCCACAAAACGGCCGTGGCAATGAACCCTTCATTTTCGCCATGATTTTGGTAAAGAATATCACAAGCCTTTCTCATCTTCATCATGAAATGTTGGGAGGTTCCGTCCGGGCCGGCATCGAATGGCATGAAATTATCTGTGGAAAATTATATAATTGGCCGATGGATGGAGAACAGGTTGCGAACAGAATCTCTGCCGGCGAACAGAGATCGGACTATGGTCCTGCGAAACTTGTCATAAAAGGGGCAGTTCTCCTGTTTCTTGTGGTGACAGGGATCGTTTGTCCCCGTATCCTGACGGAGGGATTTTTCTTTTCCGTCGGTCCTGTCCGGGTCTATCACGTCATCTGGGCTGCCGCGATCATCTATCTCATCAATCGTTTAACTCCGAAGGGGGGGCGAAAGATAGCATCGACAAAATGTTTTGACAAAACGGCCGATACAGACACAACGGTTACCGCCGGTCAGAAGAGTGCTTTTTTCCGTCTCAGGAAAAATGCCGACAGAGGGGCGCTCCACACCGCCCTTTCCTGGACAGCGGTTATCGGCGCTGCAGGCATTCTCCATAGAGCGGAATTAGTCACGACGCTCTGGCTTTTTGTGATCGTCATGTTCTTCATCTTTATGGATCAGTTCTGTATCACTGTCTGGTGCCCCTTTCAGTGGCTCATGAAGAATAAATGTTGTGCCACGTGCCGGATCAATAACTGGGGATACCTGATGGCCTTTGCCCCTCTCCTCTACATACCGTCGTTCTGGACCTACTCGGTTCTTGTTGTCTCTGCCGCCCTCGTTGTTCAGTGGGAATATCTTTACTATCGTTATCCTGAACGCTTCTATGAAGCCTACAACAAAAACCTTGCTTGTGCCCGGTGTCGTGAAAAGAAGGGTTGCAGGAGATAACAGCAGGTGAAAACGGCGAAGTGTCTGCGGAGCGAACCTGCTTTGTTACTGATGAGGTTCCCTTCGGTAAAGACTTACAATCCGGGCAATAAATACACCGATGTACATGACGCCGGCAATACCTTCAAGAATGGCTATTGACCGGGCTATCCCTGAATGGGGCGTGATGTCGCCATACCCGACGGTGAGAAGGGTGATGAAACTGAAATAGACGAAGTCTGGCCCCCCCGGTCTGCTGTCCGCCGGAGAGCTGACGGTGAAGGCCCCGGGCTGGAGAGAGAAGACAAGGCTGTAGAGGATCGACCAGACGAAGCCCAACAGGAGATATGCACTGATGGCCCCGAATATCTTGTCCCCTGTTGCCTCCTTTCCCTGGAATACGTAGTCGATAACCCTGACGAACGTATAAAGGTAAAAAACGGCCAGAAGTGACAAACCGGCAATCCTGAGGACCGACGAGGCGGTAGAATATCCCACGGCAAAACAGAGGATATGGAGGGCGGCGACGACAGAGGCAAAGACAATGTGTCTTCCTGCAGCACTGACGGCATAGACACCGCCGATGATCGTCAGGCTGTTGAAGACGAGGATGAGAACAGGATAGGAGCCGGTATAGGGGTAGACGAGGAGAAGGACAACAAGGGAGAGGAGCAGATAGAGACAGCGGTCTTTTATGAGCGCAAGAACCGTCCTCATCAGCCCCTTGCGCCCCTGGCCTTTGCCGGTCCTGTTCATTGGCTGTTCCTGGTGTTGTTTGGCGCCATTATCATTCTCTGTTCCACCGAATTCTCCGGGAGGGTTTTCAGTTTTTTTGCATAGGACCGGGAGAGGGGTTCTGCTGTAATTCCGTGGGCAAAGACACTAAGGAGGACCGTGGCAGCGATCGTACGGGAGATTTCGAGGCTTCCTGCCAGGAGGGGTGCTTCTTCTATGACGATGAGACCGAGGACGATTGACGCAAGGCCCCGTGGTCCGAACCAGCCGAGAAAGAGAAGGGACGAACGGTGAAGATCAAGTTTGGCACATGAGGCAATAACAGGGAGGATCCTTATAGCTGTGAGGCTGAGGACCGCATAGAGCGCTGTCAGCCACGTGGCGTCCCTTAGCAGGGGTATCGAGAGGACACCGAGGGAATAAAAGACGGCAAGATTGAGAAGCTGACCCTGCTCTTCGGCAAATGCAGCCACTTTTTCTCCTGCATCCCGGGCCGTCAGGCCTGCGACGAACCCACCTACGAATGCGGCGATGAACCCGTTCCCACCGGTTATCCCGGCGACGGCGTAAGCGAGAAGGCCGAGAGCCAAAACTCCGAGGCCGCCGTAATGATGGCTTATGCTTCCCCGTTTCGAGGCTATCCGGATAAGCCACCCTCCTGCCCCGCACACGACAGCGCCGGAGATAGCCCCCATGCCGATCTGGATGACGGCGGTATGGAGAAAAAACTGCCCCGGACTGCCCTGGAGGTGTCCTTCGGCAAGGGCGAGAAAGACGGTAAGGAAGGGGACAGAGAGACCGTCATTGAGACCGGCTTCGATGTTGAGTGCCTGACGGATGCGGGAAGGGAGACGCTCATTTGTCACCACTGCCTGTCCCAGGGCTGCATCGGTGGGTGCAAGCACCGTTGCAACGATAGCCGCTTCCCAGACCGTGAGGCCGGGGAAAAGGATGAGGGCGACAAGAAAACCGAAAGCGATCGTGAGGGGCATGCCGATGCCAAGGAGTCTGAGGGACAATCTCGGTCTCTTACCCAGGATTGCCGGGTCAATTCTGATGGCATCGGTGAAAAGGAGAAGGGCCAGTGCCACCTCGCCGAGTACGTGGACGACCTTGCTGTCCGGCGTGGCCTGACTGAGACCAAAGACCCCCGGTCCGAAAAGGATTCCTGCGGTGACGAAGATCATCGGTGCCGTAACAGGTTTGTTTTCCAGATGGCGGGACATGAGGGTAAAGAAAAAGAGAACCGCCAGGAAGAGAGCGAGGTCTGTCATTGAAGGAGCCCTTCTTTTTTTACGGGATGCGAAACGCCCACAATTTTATGCGGCATAGGCTGATCAATCCTTTGCCCGGTAGGCCACGGCAAGACCTACCAGTCGCGCAATAAGAACGGCAGGGTAGAGTTGTCCTACAAGAGACTCGACCATGACGGCAGAACGGGCCCAGGCGGCGATTGGCGTGATGTCGCCGAAACCTGCTGTGGTGAGGGTGGAGATACTGAAATAATAGAAGCTCTGCATACTTGTCGTAGGAAGAATTTTTTCCAGGGATGGCGAAACGCTGAATGCGCTGGGATTTAGATAGGTGATCAGCGCATATATCCTGCCGAAGAGGACACCGATGAGCAGATATGCAGCGACGGCTCCCCGTATGCGATGCCCTGTGACAGGTCCTCGCTGGTAGACAAGCCAGAGGTTTACGATGAGCATGGCGAGGACGGCGATCGTAGAAAAGAGGAAATCCCAGGCAATAAGGGAAAGGCTGGGAAATGCGAGACGTACCCAGTGGAGGGGTATGGATATGACGACGGGAATGCCGTAAAGAAAACGAAGGGATCTGCGGCGCGTCAGGGTTATGATCCCTGCGAAGAGGATAAGGGAAAATGCCAGATCAGCGAGAACCTGAAGTGTCTGACCTCCGCCGGTCTGGGGCAGGAGGAAAAAGAGTTCGAAGGTGAGGATTGCGAGGAGAGCGGTCAGGGAGCGATCCTGACTCCAGTAACGAAGAAGCTTCTTATGGAGATAATCCCTCTGTAAAAAACCCGACCCCTTTATTTGCCGCCTCCGTCGCTGTTCTCTTCATTGCCTGTCATCCCGTCGGCCTTGGCCACCCATCCGCCACCCATTGCCTTGTAAAGATTAACCAGAGCCTGGAAGAGAAGTCCCTGGGACTGGACGTAATCGAGTTGGGCGCTGAAGAGGCTCCGCTCGGCGTCGAGAACTTCGAGATAACTCGTATAGCCGTTATCGTACCGGAGCCGGGCGATACGGGCGTAGTCAGTGAGGGCACTTACCTGCCTGTTTTGAGCACCAAGTTGTTCCCGGGTCTGTTTCTGATCGCTCAGCGCATCGTCGACTTCGCGGAAGGCATTCTGGATTGCCCGCTGGTAACGGAAGAGGAGCTGCTGCTGAACGGCTTCTGAAGCCCAGTAATTACCCGTTATGGCGCCACCGGTGAATATTGGCGCTGTGAAGGCTCCGGCCCAGTTCCACACCTGAGAAGACCCGGCAAAGAGGTTGGTAAGGTTGATACTTGCCCAGCCCAGTGAACCGGTGAGGGAGATTGTGGGAAAGTAGAGCGCCTTTGCCGCCCCTATTCTCGCATTGGCGGCAATCAGCTCCTGTTCAGCCTGGCGTATGTCGGGGCGCCGCTCGAGGAGATCGGAAGGCAATCCTTCGGGAATGACTGGGAGAACGAGTTCGTCGATCGTCTTACCCCGGGCAATCTGCCCGGGATTCCTGCCGAGAAGCACGGAAAGACCGTTCTCCTGCTGGGCAATCTGCTTCCGGATGAGGGGAACCCGGGCCATTGCCTGTTCGTATTCGGATTTCACCTGTGACAGTTCCAGTTCGGAGACGATTCCCGCTTCGAAACGGAGCGAGAAAAGCTTATACGATGCTTCTCTGCTTCGGGCTGTGTCAATGGCGATCTCGAGTTGCCTGTCGAGATCGCGGAGGTTGATATAACTGTTCGCCACCGTTGTGACCAATGTGAGGATAACTGCCCGCCGTCCCTCTTCAGTGCTCAGGAGATCGGCCCGGGCCGCTTCGGTGGTCCGCCTGAGACGGCCCCATACATCTATCTCCCATGAGCCGTTAAAAGCGCCCTGGTAGATGGCCGAGGGATTCCGGATCGATTCTGCCATGGGATTCGGTCCCCCCTCCGTGATCTTCTGCCTGCCGCCGCTGCCGGCGGCGGAAATCTGGGGGAAAAATCCTGACCGGGCTATCCAATATTGTCCCACGTATTGTTCGACCCGTGCAGAGGCGATCTTGAGATCGTAGTTTTCCCTCAGGGCTGTTTGGATGAGATCGGTCAGTACAGAATCCTGGAACTGCTCCCACCATGCCGTGTTTGCCACGTCCTGGGCCTCGTCGGGCTGAACCCGCCACCCGCTGGGAGACGTTATATCAGGCCGTCTGTAGTCGGGTCCGAGGGCGCACCCTACCAGAGTGAGGATTGCGAGAATGATGATGATCGTTTTCATGCCGCACCTCCTGTCCCCCCATCTACCGGTGCTTGTGGCGGTGTCCCCTGTTTCGTGTCTTTTTTGTGACCCAGTTTTTCCACGATATAGAAGAGAACAGGGATGAGAAAGATCGCGATGCCGGTGGCTGCAAGCATTCCTCCGATGACAGCGGTACCCATGATCTGCCGCGACAGGGCACCGGCACCTCCGGCGATGGCCAGGGGCACGCATCCGAGGACAAAGGCGAACGAAGTCATGAGAATGGGACGAAGTCTGAGACGGGCTCCGGTAAGGGCGGCTTCGACGATAGGCACCCCTTTTTCATATTCCATTTTTGCAAATTCAACGATGAGAATCGCATTTTTTGCTGCCAGGCCGATGAGCATGACGAGGCCGATCTGGGCGTAGACATTGAATTCCTGGCCCCGGAACATGAGTGCCAGGAAAGCCCCCATGACGGCTACGGGAGTCCCGAGGAGAACGCTGAAGGGCAAAGACCAGCTTTCATACTGGGCGGCAAGAATGAGAAAGACACAGAGGAGAGCCAGTCCGAAGATGACCGCCGGCGATACACCTTCCTGCGCCTTTTTTTCCTGATAGCTCATCCCAAGGTAGTCAAACCCCATCTCCCGCGGCATGGTCTGGGCAAAGACTTCTTCCAAAGCCTTCATCGCCTGCGCCGAACTGTAACCAGGTGCAGCGTTGGCGTTGATCTGGGCGCTTCGGAAGAGGTTATACCGCATCGTAAATTCGGGGCCTACGGTGGAGCGGATCGATGTGAGAGCCGAAAGGGGCACCGAGTTACCGTCATTGTTCCGGACATAGAACTGTCCGAGATTCTCTGTTTTTGTCCGGTAATCACCTTCCGCCTGAACATAGATCTGCCATTGCCGCCCGAAGCGGTTGAAATAATTTATGAAAGCTCCTCCCATAAAACATTGGAGCGTCCTGTAAACGTCGGAAAGAGCGATGCCCTGTTTGAGCACCTTGTCCCGGTCTACATCAACAAAGACCTGGGGGACGGTAGGGAGGAATGTGGTCATGACGCTGGCCAGCTCCGGTCTTTTGTGGGCTGCCGCCATAAACTTCGCCGTATTTTCCGCAAGGAAGCTGATATCCTTTCCTGCCCGGTCCTCGAGAATGAACGTGACCCCTCCCGAGACGCCGACGCCGGGAATTGCGGGTGGGGAGAACGCAAACCCTATCGCCCGGTCTATCTTTGCCAACTCCTTGTTGAGGTGGGCCTTGATAGCTTCATATTTCTCTTCCGGTTTTTTTCGTTTCGACCAGTCTTCAAGGGTGATGAAAAAGAAAGAGCTGTATGTTGTTGATACCTGGCTGAGTAGGTTGTACCCGACCACGGAAGAGTAATACTTGATGCCCGGTGTTTTTTTCAGCACCTCTTCGACCTGTCTGGTCACTTCGTCGGTCCGTTGCATCGAGGCGGCGCTGGGAAGCTGGATGCCGGCAAAGATGTAGCCCTGATCCTCGTCGGGGAGGAAACTTGACGGCAGCCGGCTCCCGGATAACCCTGCGATGACGGTAATGCCGATGAGGAGAATGATGCCTACGGCACTTTTTCGTATCAGATGGCCGCAGGTGTTCGTGTAGCCGTCGGTGGCCCGCCCGAAAACCTTGTTGAACCAGGCAAAGAATTTTCCAAGGGGTCCTATGGCTTCCTTCTTTGGTCGCAAAAGAAGGGCGGCAAGGGCAGGGCTCAGACTCAGAGCATTGAAGGCGGAAATGATCACCGAAACGGCGATGGTGACGGCGAACTGTTGGTAGAGCCGTCCCGTAATGCCCGGGACAAAGGCGGTGGGGATAAAGACGGCGGCGAGAATGATGGCTATGGCAATGACAGGTCCTGACACTTCCTCCATTGCTTTAAAAGCGGCCTCCCTGGGCGAGAGCCCTTGTTCTATGTGGTGTTCCACAGCCTCGACGACGACGATGGCATCATCGACGACGAGGCCGATGGCGAGTACGAGACCGAAGAGCGAAAGGGTGTTGATTGAAAACCCGAGGAGGGGAAAAAGGGCAAACGTACCGACGAGTGAGACGGGGACGGCAAGAAGGGGGATCAATGTTGCCCGCCACCCCTGGAGGAAGAGGAAAACGACGATGATAACGAGGATCAGTGCCTCAAAAAGGGTCTGAACGATCTCCTTGACGCCCTCCGTTACTGCCAGCGTTGTGTCGAGGGCAACAACATAATCGAGATCTTCAGGGAACCGGGTCTTGAGCTCGGCCATCAGTTTTTTTGCACCCTTTGCCGCATCGATGGCGTTTGAATCGGGCAACTGGTAGAGTGCGATCAGAGCGGCCGGTTTGCCGTTGAGACGGCCGGTCATGGTGTATGTCTGGGCGCCCAGTTCAATACGGGCGACGTCTTTCACCCGGACGATCGATCCGTCCGGTTTCGCCCGAAGCACAATGTTCCCGAACTCTTCGGGACTTTCGAGACGTCCCTGCGCCCGCACGGCATAGGTGAACTCCTGTCCTTTGGGGACAGGTTCGCTCCCTATCTGACCTGCCGGGTTGACGGTGTTCTGTTGCTGGATCGCATTGACGATCTCGGGAATGGTTATATTCAGTTTTGCGAGTTGGTCAGGATTGACCCAGATGCGCATGGCATACTGGCCGGCACCAAAGACGGTGACGCTTGCTATGCCCGGTACCCGGGTCATCTGGTCGTTGATGTTGATATAGGCGTAGTTTGCCAGAAAGACATTGTCGTATGTATTGTTGGGAGAAAAAAGGGCGAACATGATAAGTGGCGACATGGTCGATTTCTTGACCGTCACACCGTAGTCCCGGACATCGGAAGGTAATTGGGACTCGGCCTGTAACTCCCGCATCTGGGCGAGGATCTGGTCGGTGTTGGGATCGGTTTTTACGTCGAAGTCGACGGTCAACTGCATCTGGCCGTTGTTGGCATTGATGGAGAACATGTAGTTCATGTTGTCCACGCCGCTCATCTGCTGTTCGATGGGTGTAGCCACCGACTGTTCGAGGGTGAGGGAATCGGCGCCCACATACATGGCCTGAATCTGGATTTCCGGCGGAGCAATATTGGGGAACTGGGCGATGGGAAGGGTTGTAATGGCAACGATGCCGACAATGACCATGAGGATGGCGATGACCATGGCGACAATGGGGCGATTGATAAAGAATTTTGCCATGGCTGACTACCTCTTTGCCGGTGCGGCAGGAGCTGACGGTTTGGACTGAGGCTTTCCGGGACTCCCGGCTTCCGGTGGGCGTTCGCCCTGAAAGGGTTTGGGTGTTACGGTCATCCCGTCCCTGACCTTCTGGACGCCTTCCGCGATCACTGACTCGCCAGGTTTCAAACCTTCTTCGATGATCCACAGATTGCCTGTCCGTTCACCTGTTTTGACTGCCCTGACATCGACCTTGTTGTCCGAACCGACGACCGCCACCTGGTAGGCCCCCTGCAGCTCGGTTACAGCCCGCTGGGGCACGAGAAGGGCACCTTTCTTCGTCGTGAGAGCCGCCCGGATCTTGCCGAATTGTCCCGGACGGAGGATCTGCTGGGGGTTTGGAAAGACGATGGCTACCTTGATGGTGCCTGTCTTTACGTCAACCTGCCGGTCTGCCAGGAAGAATTCACCTTTGTGGGGCCAGAGATTTCCGTTGGCGAGGATGAGTTCGAGGTGGGGTTTTTCTCCGGGCGTCTTTGCCTCGGCGGCATGCATGTATTCCTGTTCGCTGATGTTAATGTATGCCTTGATGGGGTTGACCGTTGAAACGGCCGTCAGCTCCTCGAACTGGCCGGGACCGACAAGATTGCCCACCTGGGCCTTTGCGATGCCGGCGATACCGTCGATGAGAGAGGTGACTTTGGTCCAGTCAAGGTTCAGCCGGGCCTTGTCAAGGGCTCCTTTTGCTGAGACAAGTGCTGCACGGGTCGAGCCTTCCATGCCGATCGAATCGTCCAGATCCCGCTTGCTGACGGCGTTCTGGGCTGCAAGGGGTCTCACCCGGTCGAGGTTCGCCTTGGCGGTCTGCCACCGCGCTTCGGCCTGGGCCAGTTGCCCTTGTGCTTCCTCAAGTGCCGCCTGGTATGATCTCGGGTCGATCTCGAAGAGGACCTGTCCTTTTTTCACAAGGTCCCCTTCCTTATAGCTCTGTTTCACAAGGTATCCCTGAACCTGGGCCTTGATGGTGGCATTTACGTAACCGTCAAGGGTGGCGACCCATTCGAAGTAGATCGGTACATCCTTCTGGATCACCTGGACCACTTCAACGCTCTGCGCCTGGGGTGCGGTTTTTTTGTCCTTTCCACACCCCGTAACGAGAATTAGTATCAGGCCGATGCACACGATGACCGGCAGAATACCACCCGAGGCCTTTGTCTTCCCGACCCTCTGACTTTTCACGATGTCCATAATTCATCCCCTGTCGACAGATTTGGCACAAGCCCCTTCCGCCGTAACAGGCGTCGGAAATGGCTCGATAGACTCAAAAGTAACCACCCACCAGGACTCTGTATCCTGTCTTTTTCAGATTGTAGCATACCTCGTTTTGCACAGGAATAGATGATTGATATCCCTCGATAAAATTCTTACGTCTTCTGTTTTTGTTGGGCAACCGCCGAAAGAAAGGGACGAAAATTATTGACGGAAACGGTACCATCGACAATAATGTTTCTACTGTGGTCATCTTTGTCCGGCCCGGACGTGT
>CAYQXL010000008.1:0-4921 GCA_964421445.1 uncultured Pseudomonadota bacterium | reverse complement strand
GTACCATCGACAATAATGTTTCTACTGTGGTCATCTTTGTCCGGCCCGGACGTGTCTGTGATGGGAGGGGTTGATGAAAGAGAGAGAGGATGTTCCCGGAGAATCGTCGCCGTTCAGGTTTATAACAAAAGACGCAGAAGTTCACAGGCTCATCGATGCGGGTCGGAATAACGTTCCCTGGCGCAGGTGGGGCCCCTATCTGAGCGAGAGACAGTGGGGGACAGTCCGGGAGGATTACAGCATTGATGGAAATGCATGGAATTATTTTACCCATGACCAGGCCCGTTCACGGGCATATCGATGGGGGGAAGACGGCCTCGCCGGAATTTCAGATGACAAACAGCGGCTCTGCTTCGCCCTTGCCCTCTGGAACGGAAAAGATCCTATCCTGAAGGAACGGCTTTTTGGTCTTACCAATGCCGAAGGAAATCATGGCGAGGATGTGAAGGAATATTATTTCTATCTCGACAACACACCAACCCATTCGTACATGAAATACCTCTATAAATATCCTCAGGCTCCCTATCCTTACGACGATCTGGTCAGTACAAACATGGCCCGCTCCCGGAAGGATCTGGAGTATGAACTCCTGGACACAGGTGTCTTCGACGAAGACCGGTACTGGGATGTTTTCGTCGAGTATGCAAAGGAATCACCGGACGATATGCTGATTCGGATTACCGCGGCGAACAGGGGTCCCGACAGGGCGACTCTTCATATCCTTCCGACCCTCTGGTTCCGGAACACCTGGTCCTGGGATCAGGACAACGAAAAACCGCGGATGGTCCTTCTGGCCAAAGGAATCCCCGGCATGTCCGTCATCAGTCTTCAAGATACCATCCTGGGAAACCGGTGGTTCTACGCTGACGGTGACGGGGCTGTTCTTTTTACGGAAAACGAGACGAATAATGAACGGATTTTTGGCACCCCCAATGCCGGTCCTTACGTGAAGGACGGTTTTCACAGATATATTGTTTCCGGCGAAAAAGGGGCCGTTAACCCGGCAGGAGAAGGGACAAAGGCAGTGGTACACTACCGCCTCAATGTGGAAGGGGGTCGAACGGCGGTTGTTCTCCTGAGGATGGCTAACACCGGTCCGGGCGAGACTGAAATGGCATCCCATGATGGAAGGAGACGTTTCGCTGTTCAGTGCGATGAGGTGTTTTCACGTCGCCGGCAGGAAGCCGATCAGTTTTACGATGCCATCACACCCGACGGGTTAACGGCTGAGGAGCGGAACGTCATGCGCCAGGCACTTGCCGGTATGCTCTGGACAAAGCAGTACTACTCCTTTGACCTGAACAGATGGCTGGCCGAGCACAAGGCACACCCCCTCGTCAGCACAAAACGCTCGTCAGTCCGCAACCGGAACTGGTACCACATGGTCAATGACGATGTCATATCCATGCCGGATAAGTGGGAATATCCGTGGTACGCCGCCTGGGATCTTGCGTTCCATACCGGTGCCCTCAATATGGTCGATCCCCGTTTTGCCCGGGACCAGCTTGATCTTATGCTGAGCGAGGTCTACCTCCATCCGAACGGGCAGATTCCAGCGTATGAATGGAATTTCGGTGACGTCAATCCTCCTGTCCATGCCTGGGCCACCCTGTTTGCGTACAGTGTGGAGAACCAGTTGACCTCCGGGGGCAGTGCAGAGTATCTGAAGCAGGCGTTCAAGAAACTCCTCATGAACTTTACGTGGTGGGTAAACAGAAAAGATGCCAACGGTTCCAATGTATTTGAAGGTGGGTTCCTGGGCCTCGATAACATCGGTGTTTTTGACCGTAGTGCCCAGTTGCCGACAGGGGGAACCCTGGAGCAGGCCGACGGAACGGCATGGATGGCCCTGTACAGCCAGAACATGCTCGAACTGGCCCTTGAGATTGCGCTCCATGATTCAACGTACGAAGATATGGCAAGCAAGTTCCTCGAGCATTTCCTGTGGATTGCCGCTGCCATGGACCGGTCCGGGGAGCACAAGGATGAACTGTGGGACGAAGAGGACGGCTTCTTCTACGATATCCTGAGAATGCCTGACGGGCATGCCACGCGGATCAAGGTCCGCTCCATGGTAGGACTCCTCCCGCTATGTGCGGTAACTGTGATCTCCCGGGAGATCACGGACCGTTTCCCCCGGTTCATGGAGAAGGCCGTCCGTTTTATGGAACGACACGCCGGGCTTCTGGAAAATATCCACCCCCCTCAGGAGACCGGTTTTGCCGGCCGCCATCTTCTGTCTGTCCTGACGGAAGAGAAATTGCGCCGGGTCCTTGGTCGGATGCTTGACGAAGAACGGTTTTTCAGTCCCTACGGAGTTCGGTCCCTGTCACGGTGGCACAAGGATCATCCCTATGTTTTTCAGGTTCACGGGGAAGAGTACCGGGTCGAATATCTTCCCGCAGAATCGGACTCAGGGATGTTCGGCGGCAACTCGAACTGGCGCGGTCCGGTCTGGTTTCCCGTCAACCTCCTTGTCATACGGGCGTTGCTCCAGTATTACCTCTATTACGGTGATTCATTCACCATCGAATGCCCCACGGGGTCGGGAAAAAGGATAAACCTCTTCAATGTGGCCCGTGAGATCGCCCGCCGTCTGACAGCGATCTTTCTGAGGGATGGATCAGGTCGGCGACCGGTTTATGGAGGGGCAACGAAATTTCAGACCGACCCTCACTGGCGGGACCACATACTCTTCTATGAATATTTTCACGGTGACAACGGTGCAGGTCTCGGAGCAAGCCATCAGACAGGGTGGACGGGGACAGTGGCCAGGCTTATCCAACTCTTCGGTTTTCTCGATGAAAAGGAGGTTCTCGAAAGCGGCACGAGGCCGATAACGCGGATCTTCCTGAAAGGACTGGAGGGGCAATGAAAAAGACGGACCGTCATTCTGCGATGTGGCCGAAACGGCCGCGGATCTACGAGATCAATACGTCCGTCTGGCTTCATGATCTGACCGTGCGGTATGGGACGCCCCTCACCCTGGCGACGATTCCTGGCCACGAATGGGACCGGATCAGTGGTCTCCACATCGATGCTGTCTGGTTCATGGGCCTCTGGGCCCGAAGCGCCATGGGGAGAGCGATTGCGGGCCGGGACGGGAGCCTCTCTGATGAATTCCGCCGCGTACTCCCCGATTTTCAGGAAGGAGACAATGTTGGTTCGCCCTACTGTGTCCGGAGCTACGAGGTCGATAATTGTTTCGGCGGTCCTGAAGGGCTGGCTGTCGCCCGCGAGAGGCTTGCTGAACGGGGTGTAAGACTCGTCGCCGATTTTGTTCCCAATCATGTGGCACCGGACCACCGATGGGTTGCCGATCATCCTGAGTATTTCATAAGGGGCGACGAAGATGATCTCGCCGCCGATCCCCGGTCCTTCCTCGCCGCCGGTTCCCAGGTCTTTGCCTGCGGTAAGGATCCCTATTTCCCTTCATGGCCTGACGTCCTCCAGCTCAATGCCTTTCATCCGGGCCTCCGTGAGGCGGCCATCGCAACGGTTGTCGATTTGGCGGCCCGGTGTGACGGTGTTCGATGTGATATGGCCATGCTCTTTATCGCAGATATATTCGCCCGTACCTGGGGCGACAGGGCAGGACCGGCTCCCGAGGAGGAATACTGGCGTGCTGTCATCAAGGCCGTCAAAGAGGTCAACCCTTCCTTTCTTTTTATTGCCGAAGCCTACTGGGATCGCGAATGGGAGCTTCAGACCCAGGGTTTTGATTACTGCTATGACAAGAAGCTCTATGACAGGCTCGTCCATGGTTCGGCGGAAGACGTGAGGCTCCACCTCTGTGCCCGGAGAGAATACCAGGATAGACTTCTCCGGTTTATCGAGAACCACGACGAACCCAGGGCAGCGGCAGTATTCTCCCCGATGAAGGGCCGTTCCGCTGCTCTCATTGTGGCGACTGTACCGGGGCTGTTCTCTACCATGAAGGCCAGCTTGAAGGGAGGACGGAAAGGGTGCCCGTTTTTCTCGGGCGCCGCCCCCGGGAGGACGAAGATGAGGAACTGAGCCGCTTTTACCGACGTCTCTGTGTCCTTGCCGATCAACCTGCTTTCCGGGAAGGTGACTGGCATCTCTGTGACCGATCCGGATGGCACGATAACGACCGCTACAGAGACCTCCTAGCCTGGTCCTGGAGCAGAGGGGAGGACCGGTACCTTATTGTCATCAATTTCTCCGGACTCGATGTCCAGGGACGGGTACACCTGCCCTGGGGCGACCTGGCGGAAAATTCCTGGGTGTTTGACGACAGGATGAACGATCATTGTTACGAGAGGGACGGTTCAGAACTTGCCCTTTCCGGCCTCTATGTGGCCCTTACTCCCTGGGGGGCCCATCTCTTCCAGGTTTCCAGTTCGGATGAGCGGCCGCCGATCGGCAACGGTGACTGCCGTCGCGGCGGTGGTGAAGGGTAATCATAGTTTCGAAAGAGCAGTATGGTTGGAGACAAAGGGATGAAACGGGTGAGCATCTCCAGGTGGTCACGAGGAAAAGGGATGGAACAGGGTATGGAACGACAGGTGACGAATCATCCTTTTCTCAGGGTTTGTCTGCTGGCAACTCTCGCAGCGGTCTTTCTCTGGATGGGAGGATGCGCGTCGCCGGTAGGCGTGAGGTATCTCGAACCTCACGAGGCTTATCGGAAGATGACGGAGAACGTTCTCTCCGGCAGTGCATTGAGCGCGCCGACCGTTCAGATCCTCCACAGGTCAGGACTGGAAGAGGTCTTCCGCCGGGAGCCCGGTCGTGCGATCGCCTCCCTCCACAAAGGCCTCCCGACAGTTCAGGAGGCGGACCGCCTCTTTGCCCTTTCCGAACTCTCCTTTCTCCACGGGTCGACAAGCGGCGACCGGCAGCACCTTCTCTCCTCCGCTCTTTACGCCTATGCCTTTCTCTTCCCCGGCGACCGGGC
>CAYQXL010000007.1:67521-69298 GCA_964421445.1 uncultured Pseudomonadota bacterium | reverse complement strand
GAATTATTAACGATGATTATTGATAAACGGAGTTCACCTTAAACGGTGTTTGTGCTACCATGCTATGACAGCGAAAGGTAGCTAAGACCGAATTGGATCCCGTGAAGAGAAAGGCAAACCCTAAAATCGTCGCTGCAGCGATCATTGAAGAAAATGGTCGCGTTCTCATCGCCAGGAGGAAGAGGGGAAAATGGCATGTGGGAAAATGGGAATTCCCCGGCGGCACGGTTGAAGAAGGGGAAACGAATGAGGAATGTCTGAAGCGGGAACTCATGGAAGAACTTGCCGTCACCGCTGAAGTCGGAGACCTCCTCTGTTCGAGTGAACATGTCAATACACCTGACTGGACCACCCGGCTTTTTGCTTATCGGGCAAGGATCGTGTCAGGCACGGTGATGCTTCACGATCATGAAGAGATGCGATGGGTGAACCGGGCGGATCTGGGGCTCTATGATTTTGCTGAGATTGGAAGATCGATCCTGGAACGCCTCATGGGCGAAAGTCAGATAAGGGAGGAATGACCTTCGGGTCCGCGGGCCGCTGTTTTGTGAGCATCTGCTAAGGTTGTGTGGTATGGTAATGGAATCACAGGAGGGTGAGGGTCCTATGGCAAAACACTCCCACGTATTTTCGGAAACATTCGATGGATTTGTAGGGTATGGGCTTGACAGGGAATCGGACGAGAACACAGTGCAGGTCTATCTGCAAAAGTTCTCCGATGACCACCTGATGAAGACGGTCTTGAAGAGGATGAGTGATGACGACCTCTTAGAAGTGTTTGAAGTAACGAGCAAAATGCTCAAGAAGTATCTGAGTGAACCGGAATACCATCAACTTTTCCTCAAAGAGGACGAATAAGCGTTCCACTTCAGGGTTCCTTTCTTGCGATTACTGTTCCCTTGCTGCGCATTCTCCCTTTCGGCGGGGAGAGCGGAGAAAGGGCCTTGATTTTTCTGAATCCTCTGGTATGATGGATGACCGAGGGGTATGAGCGGCAGAACGATTATAGTCGTATTGGCATTTCTGATCTCAGTTTCTTCGCCCTCTGTCTGTCGCGGCGAAAAACCCGTTGAGGATCCGTTGAAGCCCCGCCTCGAATCTTTGCACCAGGCTCTGGTCAGCGAAGGATTTACCGAAGACCAGCTTGTTTCCGTCTTTTCTGATGAGCGCCTTCAACTCTATCCCTGGATCGTTTCGCGGTCAGGAAAGGGCGTCGATTACCTGGGCAGGCGATTTGGTCTTCTCACGAGGAAATCGGTCAATGGCGGGAAGTTGTTTATCCAGAAGCATAGGGATCTTTTGCGAAGGATTGAAGGTTCATTCGGTGTGGACAAAGAGGTTCTTGTCTCCATACTGAGAATTGAAACGAACTTTGGAAGCTATACGGGAACCTATCCCGTATTCAACAGTCTCCTGACACTCTCTCTCATCGAGAACAGACGCTCCCTGTGGGCCCGGAAGGAGCTTGGCTACCTTCTCGCCATCAGCCGGGATGAAGGGAAAGATATTTACTCGATAAAAGGATCGTGGGCCGGTGCCTTTGGCATACCCCAGTTTATTCCGTCATCGTATGTACTTCACGGAGCAGACGGTAACGGCGATGGAAGAGTCGATCTCTACAATCATGCTGATGCTCTCGCAAGTGTTGCCCGGTATCTTAAAGCTCACGGCTGGTCGGCTTTCGATGACGAAGCGCAAAAACAGGCTATCTGGGCCTACAATCACTGCGACAGTTACGTGAAGGGCGTTCAAGCCTATGCCCGTGCTCTCCGGTCCA
>CAYQXL010000007.1:66349-67421 GCA_964421445.1 uncultured Pseudomonadota bacterium | reverse complement strand
GTAGACGATCTTCCCTTTACCGGTCCCCCTGGTGCCGGAAAAGATGGTGATCCACGGTACGGTCGAAGCAGCGGTCCATGAGCAGTTCTGTTTTGTCGAGACACTGATCGTTCCCCTGCCTCCAAAGCTCCTGAAACTCTTTTCCGATGGTGAGATAGCGAACAGGCAGCCCCGGGGGAGGGGCTGGTAACTGTCGTATGCGATGGTATAGCTGCCGAAGCCTATCTTGTCCGATACTTGACTGTAATCAATCCTGAAAAAGCCGCTTTCTCCCCAGCCGGTGCCCCAACTGTTCTTTGCGAGAAAATATCTCTGGTCATCGTTGTACCCTACGATGAGAACAGCGTGACCTCCCACATAATCGCCGCCCGTATAGGAATAGATGCCGCCGGAGTAAGCGTAGAAATCGGCATAGACATCCATGGTTGTCACGAGAGGTCCGTACATGAAAAGGCCATTCTTTACGGCCTCGACGGTGACATTGGAGCTTCCGGTAATCCAGAGCCAACTGGTGATTCCGTATGTAGATGACTGCCAGTTGGAACATGCAAGGGAACATGTATTTGTTTCAGCGCTGTAGGGAAAACACGCTTCAAGGGGAAGGCCTGTATCACGAATGAATGTTGAGGCCTCATCGACGTATCCGCCCTGACATGTCCCTGCGGTGCTACAGGACGAGACAAGGATCTGTTCTGAAAGGTCGAGGCCTGTTCCCGGGGTTTTCAGGTCGATAAGGGCTTGTGATTCAAGCGCTGCGGTCGTTGCGAAGGCCCAGCAGCTTCCGCATTTACCCTGGTTCCTCACGGGAGTTACAAAATTGCTTCCGTTCAGGCTACGCCAGTCGAGGGAAGGGGGTATGTCCATGGTCATGGCGGAAAGAAGGGATTCTGTCCCTGCCTCGATGGCTTCGTCACTGATCTTTGGTCTTAAGGCTCCGAGGGAGTAATGTCTTTCGTGAGCAGGCAGATTAGACATTGATGTTTCACCGGCGATCCACCGTCCTCCGCGGGACAGGATGGCCCTGTTCAGCGCCGCCAGGTCGTTGTCATAGGCTATAGCCGTTTCCGGCCAT
>CAYQXL010000007.1:59542-66249 GCA_964421445.1 uncultured Pseudomonadota bacterium | reverse complement strand
ATTGAATGGTACCAGAACGGAGCGGCACCGGTTATGATGGAAATCACGGATTCCCGAATGCCTTTAAAACCATTCACCTTTGGTGTATAATTGTAGTCCGGCCAAGGCACAAAAATGTCTGTGTCCCCGAGATTTCCCATCCATACCGGAGGTCATCAGTGAGAGTAGCGGACAATATGACAGAGCTTGCAGGCCATACTCCGCTGGTAAGGGTGAACAGGATCACAAAGGGCCTCAATGCCGATGTTGTGGCAAAGCTCGAATTTTTCAATCCCTGCGGAAGCGTCAAGGACCGGATCGGTGTTAACATGATCAATGTGGCCGAACGGGAGGGGTTACTTCATGCCACGAGTGTGATCGTCGAGCCTACCAGTGGAAATACGGGGATTGCCCTTGCATTTGTCTGTGCCGTCAAAGGGTACCGATTGGTTCTGACCATGCCCGAGACGATGAGTGTTGAACGGAAGGCCATGCTTCGGGCGCTGGGAGCAGAACTGATTCTTACACCTGGACCGGAAGGGATGGGAGGAGCGATCCGCCGCGCCGAAGAGTATGTTGCCGGGAATCCGGATGCTGTCATGCTTCAGCAGTTCACCAATCGGGCGAATCCTGACATACACAGGAGAACCACGGCAGAGGAGATCTGGGAGGATACGGACGGGATGGTGGACGCCGTTGTCGCAGGTGTCGGTACGGGTGGAACAATCACCGGGATCGGCGAGGTTTTGAAGCAGAAGAAGCCATCATCACGGGTCATTGCCGTTGAACCTGTCAACTCGCCGGTGCTGTCGGGAGGACGACCGGGGGTTCACAAGATTCAGGGCATCGGCGCCGGTTTTGTCCCGGATGTCCTGAACCGTGATGTAATCGATACCATCATACCCGTTGGAGATGAAGATGCCATGGAGATGGCCCGGAGGCTCGCGAGAGAAGAAGGTATCTTCTGCGGGATCTCCTCGGGAGCGGCCATGTGGGCTGCCCTGAAAGTGGCGAAAGAGAGCTGGTACAGAGGGAAGATGATCGTTGTGATCATCCCCAGTCTCGGCGACCGGTACCTCTCGACGGAACTGTTTAAACCGTATCTGTATTGATACGGGAACGGGTGGATTATTCCTCAGCAAGGAGGCTGTGTTGAAGACGATAGACGAGATCAATGAGAAGATCAGAAAAGGCAAAGTGGTTGTTGTGAATGCTGAAGAGATGATCGGTATTGTGAAAGATAAAGGGGAGAAAAAGGCGGCCGAGTATGTCGATGTTGTGACGACGGGAACCTTTGGCCCCATGTGCAGCAGCGGTATGTTTGTCAACGTAGGTCACTCGAAACCGAGGATCAAGATCGGCGGAGGAAGGTGTTACCTCAATGATGTTCCCGCCTATTGCGGGCTGGCAGCGGTCGATGTGTACATCGGTGCCACGGCATCTCCCGATGATGATCCCCGCAATACGGTCTATCCCGGTGCTTTCAAGTACGGCGGCGGCCATGTGATCGAGGATTTCATTGCAGGCAGGGACATCAGACTGGTGGCCTCCGCATATGGTACCGATTGCTATCCCAGAAAAAAGATCGAGACATACATCAACAAAGAGACGGTCAACGAGGCCTATCTCTATAATCCCCGAAACTCGTATCAGAACTATAATGTTGCCGTCAACGTGACAAACAAGGTGATCCACACCTATATGGGTGTTCTCAAGCCGAAGATGGGAAATGCAAACTACTCGAGTGCCGGCCAACTGTCGCCCCTTTTGAACGATCCCCTTTACAGAACAATCGGGATAGGGACGAGAATCTTTCTCTGTGGTGGTCTGGGCTATGTCGCGTGGAACGGCACCCAGCACAATCCCAATGCGAAAAGAAGCTCCGACGGCCTTCCCCGGGCCGGTGCCGGGACACTTGCCGTAACTGGTGATGCGAAACAGATGAATGCCCGTTTTATCCGGGGGGCGAGTTTTATGGGGTATGGGGCGACGATGTTTGTCGGTATCGGCATACCTATTCCTATCCTCGATGAGGAAATGGCATATTTCACGTCCCGGAGCGACCACGATCTCTTTGCTCAGGTTGTCGACTATGGCAAGGATTACCCTGAACGTAACCCTGTCAGCCTCGGAGAGGTGAGTTACGGGCAGCTCAAGTCGGGCCTGATCCGGATCAAGGATCAGGATATCCCTACCTTCCCGATTTCAAGTTATGCAATGGCCGTCGAAATTGCCGATACACTCAAGGAATGGATAGGAGCCGGACAATTCACCTTAACCGATCCTGTCCAGTCCCTTCCCGGTATCGATGCAGGCATTCAGTCATCAACGCTCGAAGAGAGACTCCCTGATGGGACATAAGCCGGAGGGAACCTGTGCAGGATGTTCCGGTGAAACGTAAGGGCCTTGCCCTCCTCTCCGGGGGGCTCGACAGTGTCCTTGCGACGAAGATCATTATGGACCAGGGTATCGACCTCGTCGCCGTTCATTTTACATCACCCTTTCAAAGCAGAAAGGAGCGGGAACGGGGGCTTCAGGCGATCCGGTCTGCGGAAGAACTCTCCGTGCCCCTGCGGTTTGTTGAGAAAGGAGAGGACTTTCTCCAGGTTGTCAAAAATCCCCGGCACGGGTATGGTAAGAATATGAATCCCTGTATAGACTGCAGGATCTACATGCTCCGCATTGTCAGAGGGATGATGGATAGCGAAGAAGCCTCCTTTGTTGTTACCGGAGAGGTTGTCGGTCAGCGGCCCATGTCGCAGATGAGAGATACGATTGGTGTGATCGAGAAGGAGAGTGGTCTCGAGGATCAGATTGTCCGCCCTCTTTCTGCGGCCCTTTTTGCTCCGTCAAAGGCGGAACGGGAAGGTATCGTCGATCGGACGAGACTTCTTGGGATCTCAGGCCGGTCACGAAAGGAGCAGAACAGACTGGCCCAGGAGTACGGACTGAAAGAGTTCGGCCACCCTGCAGGCGGATGTCTCCTTACGGACCCCATATTCGCCGTGCGGCTGAAGGAATTGATCGGTGCCCAGGGAGAAGAACTGGCGATGAGAGACGTGGAAATGCTCTCCGTCGGACGGCACTTCAGATTGAACAGCGGGGTCAAGGTTGTTGTTGGCAGGAACAAGGAAGAGAACGAGAAACTCGAAGCACTCCCTGTGGCAGGAACCATTTTTCGTCCT
Organism: uncultured Pseudomonadota bacterium; assembly: GCA_964421445.1. Lineage (GTDB taxonomy): Bacteria > Desulfobacterota > Syntrophorhabdia > Syntrophorhabdales > CAYQXL01 > CAYQXL01. The sequence goes on along the minus strand of CAYQXL010000007.1, from coordinate 63,085 downwards.
GTTGGATTCAAAGGCCCTGTGGCAGTGGCTCTCGGGAAAGTGGACGGTGGTGGTATCGCGATCATCGCCAACATCCTCGCTTATTTCTCCAAAAAAAGCGATGAACCGATAGTTGTTGAGTCGGCAGATGGCGGCGGGAAACACCATTCTGTGCCCCGCCTTGACATCGATATACGGCAGTATCTGATTTAGGAGGTTTGTGTGCGGCTTTTTGATGATCTCTATATATATCCCTGGATGTCCTATGAACAGAACAACTGTAACACGATCTTTATCGATGGCCCTGTACCGATGCTCATTGACCCCGGTCATGCACGTCTTTTTGAGCATGTTGTCGAAGGAATGATAAAGGACGGGAAATCTATCGATGCGGTGAAGCTGATCGTGGCAACACACGGTCATCCGGACCATCTCGAAGCCCTGCAGCTTTTTGATGCCGCTGTACTCAAGGCCATCGGCGCGAAAGAAATGTCCTACCTTCAGGGCGAAGGAAAGGATCTTTACCTCATGACGGGGTGCCGGATGCCCGCCAAACCGTTCCAGTTTTTTCTGAAAGAGGGTGCATTCACCGTTGGCGGTAAAACATTCCGTGTGATCGAGACACCGGGCCATTCGCCGGGATCGCTCTGCCTTTTCTGGGAGGAGAGAGGGGTTCTCATCTCCGGCGACACGGTTTTTGCAATGGGTGTCGGTCGGACCGACATGGCTGGAGGGGATCCCGGGCTTCTCGGTAAAAGTGTGCGCGATCTTTCCCGGCTTCCTGTCGATTATCTTCTCCCCGGGCATGGCGACATTCTTGCAGGACGGGATATGGTCCGCCGTAATTTTGAGATGCTCCTCAGTGAGTTCTTTGCGTAGGCCAAAAAAAAGAGTCGTTGACTTTGGGCTATTTGTGTATATATTGAGGTGGAACAAATGAATGAACCTGAAATCAGTCATGCCGTACCATGTATGAAAGATGAGAAGAACGTGAAAGACCGGGAAAAAGGATGTCCGACACCACGGGGTTTTTGCGTGCATCGTTCCAGGTGTATTGCGGGCTATCCCGGACATAAGAGAGGAGAATGATGGTGACTGGAACACGAGGAGGACAGATCTTGAACATACCGGACGAATACGTCTGTGATCTCTGTGGTTATGCATTTCTCGAAGGGGAGGTGCCTGAACTCTTCTGCCCGAACTGTGGAAGCAGCATGGTTGCAAAGGAGATCAGTTTCGACGAAATGAGCGAGGAGGATACAACTCTCTTTCAAATTATTAATTTTTAATCGGTTCCGGCCTGCGGGCACGTGCATGTAATGACAATCGGGCACCGCAGGGGCGAGGAAAGAAATTAGTTGACTTCTTGTGTTAGGAGTATATAAACTACCTGTGTACCGCTTGGATCCTTTTGTCTGGACCGAGACGGAAGGGAAAGAAATTGTACCTTCTGAACCGTGTTCAGAGGGTTTTTTTTTCTGACGAGTATGGAAAAGGTTACCGCACCCGTTATAACCGGAAAGAAGGGCAAAGAGAAGATTTCAATGCTCACTGCCTATGATTTCGTGACGGCGGGCATCGTTGATGATGCTGCTGTCGATATTGCCCTTGTAGGCGATTCCCTGGGGCAGATCATCCTCGGTTACTCCACCACAGTTCCCGTAACAATCGAAGAAATGATCCATCACGCGAAAGCTGTTGTCCGGGCAGCCAAACATGCTCTTGTTGTTGTTGACATGCCGTTCCTCTCATACCAGGTAAGTGTTGAGGAAGCGAAGCGGAATGCCGGCAGAATGGTCAAAGAGAGCGGTGCTGAGGCTGTGAAGCTCGAAGGCGGTGTTCGGATGAAAAAGACGATCAAAGCCATCGTTGATATGGATGTGCCTGTCATGGGTCATATCGGGTTGACGCCTCAGTCCGTTTACCGGATGGGTGGGTATAAGGTCCAGGGAAAAGGACCTGAAGCCCGGAAACTCATTGAGGACGCAAAGGCCGTTGAAGAAGCGGGGGCATTCTCCGTCGTTCTCGAGTGCGTACCGCGACAGTTGGCAAAGGAGATCACCGAGCTCCTGTCTATTCCTACCATTGGTATCGGAGCGGGGCCGGACTGTGACGGGCAGGTGCTTGTTTTTCACGATGTCATGGGATTGTCCGGTTCATTCCGGCCAAAATTCGTCAAGGCCTATGCCGATTTGAGAAAGAGCATGACCGATGCAATCAAAACATACATAGACGAGGTGAAGGAAGGCGTGTTCCCTGACGACGAACACTCGTTCCACTAACACATGAAGATTATTTCCACAGTTCATGAAATGCAGGCCATTGCCGAGGATATCCGGAAGAATGATCTGATCGGATTTGTGCCGACGATGGGATACCTCCACGAAGGGCACCTTGCCCTGGTACGTCGGGCGCGACAGTTGGGGAACGTAACGATCGCCTCGATCTTCGTCAACCCCATACAGTTCGGGCCTTCGGAAGACCTGGATAAGTATCCGAGGGATCTGGACCGGGATAAAGCTTTGCTGGAAAAGGAGAAAACGGATATCCTGTTCTTTCCCGCCGGGACGGATATGTATCCGGACCATTATTCAACGTTCATCGATGTGAAAAACATCGGGGATCATCTTTGCGGGAGAAACAGGGTTGGTCACTTCACCGGTGTGGCCACAGTGGTGGCGAAGCTGTTCAACATCGTCAAGCCACACTTCGCCGTTTTCGGCCAAAAGGATTTTCAGCAACTGAAAGTCATCGAACGGATGGTGAAGGACCTCAATATGGATGTGAAGATTGTCTCCTATCCGACGGTGAGAGAGTCCGACGGTCTGGCGATGAGTTCGCGAAACACCTACCTCAGCCCAGGCGAGAGGGAGCGGGCCCTTGCGATCAACCAGTCCCTGAAGAAAGCAGAAAAGCTTGTCGGCGACGGTTTGCGGAATGTTGCCGAGCTTAAAAAGGCTGTTACGGAGATTCTCACGTCAAAGGAAGGCGTGGATATCGAATACGTATCGTTCTGTGATACGGAAACGCTTGAAGATATAGATGTCATTGAGAAGAAAGCCCTTCTCGCCATTGCCTGTCGTGTGGGCAAGACACGTCTCATAGATAACACCATTTTAACGGAGGCCTAAGATGCAGCGAGCCATGATGAAGTCAAAAATCCATAGAGCAACGGTCACGGACAGTAATCTCCACTATGAGGGCAGCATCACGATCGATGAGGTGTTACTTGAGAAGGCTGACATCATGCCCTATGAACAGGTGGACATATATAACGTCACCAGCGGTGAAAGATTCACCACCTATGCCATCCAGGGCGAGAGGGATTCAGGTGTCATCTGTATCAACGGAGCCGCTGCCCATAAAGGAAAGAAGGATGACATCATCATTATCGTCACATACGCATACTATGAAGAAAAAGATCTTGCCTCCTTCAAGCCGAAGAAGGTCTATGTCGACGAAAAGAACAGGATGAAGAGCTGAACATTCCCACCATCGTACCTGCACACTCCGTTTTAAGGGCGGTGCAGAGGGGAGTGCAGGTACGATGGTATTTAGGACCAC
>CAYQXL010000007.1:51578-59442 GCA_964421445.1 uncultured Pseudomonadota bacterium | reverse complement strand
GGTACGAGAGGACCGGTGCCTCTCAGCCGAAGAGTTTTTTAAATGGTGATTTCCAGACTTCTTTCAACGTATCAATGTTACTGTCAATAACAAGCCTTCCGTTGCGGCCGGAGACCATGAATCGTTTGTCCCGGCGAACCGTTCCGATCACAGCTACTGGTGTTACCGTAAAAAAGGCCTTCAATCTATCGACGTCCGCCGGGTCAACGGTAACGATGAACCGGCTCTGGGACTCGGAAAAGAGGACGAAATCGTCGCGGTAAATCCCTTTGGTGGGAACGGCGGGGAGGTCGATTTCCACACCAGTTCCTCCTGCAAAAGCGCTCTCTGCAAGGGTCACGGCGAGACCGCCGTCGGAAATATCGTGGCAGGAATGGATGATACCAGACCGGATCGCTTTTTCCAGGGACCGGTACGTTCTCTTTGCTCTCACACTGTCAACCCTGGGGGGAATATTCCCGTTGAGGCCATTGAGTCCGAAATACTCCGAGCCTCCGAGTTCGGCGTAAGTCATGCCGATGACGATGACAGCATCGCCGCCCTGTTTAAAATCGATTGTTACTGTCTGTTCCACGTCCTTAATAACCGAAATTGCTGAAATAAGAACCGTTTGGGGAACGGATATCTTGATATCCTGATGCATGTAGTCATTCTTCATGCTGTCCTTGCCCGAGATGCACGGTGTGCCGAAGAGCGTTGTCAGATCGTAAAGAGCCTTGTTGGCCCGTACAAGTTGAGCGAGTTTGTACTCCCCCTCAGGGTTTCTTTCGGAGAAGACGGGATCGGACCAGCAAAAATTATCGAGGAGTGCCATCCGGTCAAGGGAGCCACCGGTGGCGATATTGTTTCGGATGGCCTCATCTATGGCGCATGCCATCATGGTGTACGTGTCGAAACGGCTGTATTTGGGACATATGCCGTGGCTCACAACAACGCCTTCCTTCCGTGTGAGATCAGGCCTGACGACGCCTCCGTCGCTGGGACCATCGTTCTCTTTCCCGGTCAGTGGTTTTATAACACTGCCGCCCTGGACTTCGTGATCGTATTGCCGGACGACGTACTCTTTGCTGCAGACATTCCATCTTCCCAGAACCTTCTTGAGGGGTTCGGTACAATCATCGATCTCAGGAAGAGGTTTCTCGTCGAAAATTCTCCGTTCCCATTTTGCCTTGAGGGACATCTTCGGCAGACCGCCATGGAGAAAATCCATTGGGAGGTGGCCCACTGTTTTTCCCTTATACAGAACATGGAAGATGCCCGAATCGGTAAAAAGACCGAGAACGGTGGAGAGAACGTTCATCTGCCTTGATAAGGCCAAAAACTCATCGAGTTTTGCAGGATCGACGGCGACGGTCATTCTCTCCTGGGCTTCGGAGAGAAGGATTTCCCAGGGCGATAACCCGGGATATTTGAGGGGAGCTTTTTCAAGGTCGAGGATACAGCCGTTTGTATCCTGAGCCATCTCTCCCACTGATGACGACAGACCGCCGGCGCCATTGTCGGTGATAGCCGTATAGAGGCCTCTGTCCCGGGCAATGAGGAGAAAGTCTGTCATCCGTTTCTGGGTAATGGGGTCGCCGATCTGAACGGCGCTCGTCGGTGATGTTTCCGATAGTTCCTCCGACGAAAACGTTGCGCCATGAATACCGTCTTTGCCAATGCGTCCGCCTACCATGACGATATGGTCGCCGGTCCGTGCCATTTTCAGATAGCTCGGCTGTCCCTGAACGATGATGGGCATAATACCGCAGGTGCCGCAGAATACGAGGGGTTTTCCCAGATAACCTTCGTCGAATACGAGGGATCCGTTCACTGTGGGGATGCCGCTCTTGTTGCCGCCGTGTTCCACACCTTCTCTGACCCCTTCAAGAACCCTTTTGGGATGGAGTAACCGTGGATAGAGAGGTCCTTTGTAATCGGGTGGGGCGAAGCAGAATACGTCTGTATTGAAGATGAGTTTTGCCCCCATTCCTGTGCCGAAGGGGTCACGGTTGACCCCTACAATGCCCGTCAGGGCTCCTCCATAAGGATCGAGGGCCGAAGGTGTGTTGTGGGTCTCAACCTTGAAGGCGAGATTGTAGTGCCTGTTGAAACGGATTACACCGGCATTGTCCTTGAAGACGGAAAGGCAGAAATCACGGCGTCCCTTTTTTTTCCGGATTGCTTCCGTTGATCCCATGATGTAGGATTTGAAGAGACTGTCAACGATTTCAGTCCGGCCGTCCTCTTCGTACTCTATGGTTGCGTTGAAGATCTTGTGCTTACAGTGTTCTGACCATGTCTGTGCAAGAATCTCAAGTTCAACATCCGTCGGATCACCAAGGCCGACCTTCCTCCGTTCCTTTCGTAATTCCTTGTCGAGGAAGTGAACCTGGATAGCCCGGAGTTCTTCCCGTGAGAGTGCCCACGTTCTTTCTTTGTTGATGGCAACGAGTCTGTCGAGATCCATGGACATGTCAAAGGTCTCTACGGACGGTTCTGACGAGATGGTCACCTTCGGTACGGCGATTCCCATGCCGCCGTCCTTTTCGTAGTCGTGCCTCTCCTTGATCTGATATCTCTGGATAAGGGTGTTGGCGAGTGCCTCTTCTGCAATCCTGGTGACCGTCTCTTTGTCGAGATTTCCCTGAAAAACGTACATCCGCGACGTATAGACCGATGAGCCCTGAGGTAGCTCCCTTCCGAGAATTGCCTCAATGACCTCCCGGGCGGTACGGCCGACATTGTCCGTTACGCCGGGCTTCATGCCGATTTCAAGAATCCAGTCGCCCCTGACAGGCGTTGGTTCATCAAGACGGGCTTTCTGGATGACAGGATCCAGATACGCCTCCGTTTGTAAGACATCAAGAACATCGGCGGACAGATCTGCATCGATAGTATAGACATCGACAACGTGAACTTCGGTGGTAATACCGAATTCTATCTGTAAACGGCGCTCGATTTTTTTGCCCGGGACGTCCCGGACACCATCTTTCCAAGAAATTTCCAGTCGGTGTGCCATATCAGGAAAGGAACTCCTTTAAATTTTTTATACTCTCCATGGCCGTGGCCTCGCCATGAACTTCTGCTACGTACGTTACGGGACGGGGTATCATTGAGAGAAAGCCCTTCAGCTCGCGAAAAGGGAAGGTTCCTGTCCCGATAGGTTTATGGTCGTCGGCTGAGCCGTTGTTGTCGTGGAGATGCATCTCTACGACAACACCTTTCATGGCTGTGAGCCAGGTTCTCAGCGTTGCCCGGGAAAAAAGGTTGAAGTGGCCGGCATCGAAGCAGAAGCCGAAGTTGGGTTTTTGAATCTCCTTGAACAGGGCGACAAGGGTCGACGGCTCTTCCTCGAAAACATTCTCCAGGAGGATGGCCGTTTCCGCCGGTGATTCCCTGAGGAGCATTGTCCAGGTCTCAACGCTCTGGTCAAGCCAGAGTTGCTGGTGATCGCCAAACCGCCAACGGTCGTAGCCGGGGTGAAAAACAGCGGAAATCGCCCCGAGACAAACAGCCATCTCAAGGGACCGTTTGAGCGTATCCCGCGTAAGGGTGACGATCCTTTCATCAAAACCGCCGGGACTCAGATCCATGAATGGTGCGTGAAACGTGCAGGGGATCTGCAGTTCGGCCAGGCGTTGTCCGACGCCCTGGACCTGTCGCCGGTCGAGGTTGTGGAGCAGGTTATTGTGGATATGAACCTCGATTCCGATGCCGAGGCTGACGATCCGAGCCAGATTGGGCTCCACCATATCGTAGGGAACATTTATAAAAGGTCTCATAATTCTGCGGTTTTTTACCTGTACTTTACAGTCTTGATGACCATAAATCAATAGAAAAGGCCCGGCGAACCTTTATTTACTCTATGCCTGAAATCTGTTAGATTCTACGGGGAATGGAAAAGATCATCATCAGAGGTGCCCGTGAGCACAACCTCAAAAATATCGACGTAGAACTTCCACGAAACAAGATGGTAGTCATAACGGGACCGAGCGGATCAGGCAAGTCGACACTCGCCTTTGACACGATCTATGCCGAAGGTCAGAGGAGATACGTCGAATCCCTCAGCTCCTATGCCCGCCAGTTTCTCGAACTTATGGAGAAACCGGATGTCGACTATATCGAGGGCTTGTCTCCGGCGATCAGCATAGAGCAGAAGAGTATAAGCAAAAACCCGCGGAGCACTGTAGGTACGGTAACGGAGATCTATGATTATCTCCGTCTCCTTTTTGCCCGGGTAGGGCATGTTTTCTGCTATGGCTGCGGCAAGGAGATCACGAGCCAGCACGCCCCCCAGATCGTCGATGCGATCATGGCGAAGGGTTTCGGGTCGGCCATCACCATTCTCGCTCCTCTCGTCCGTGGGAGGAAGGGCGAGTACCGGAAAGAGATCGATGAATTACGGAAGGAAGGTTTTACAAAGGTGCGGATCGACGGGAAGATGGTTGATCTTTCCGAGACTGTTGTTCTCGACAAGAACAAAAAGCACGAAATAGAAGTGGTTATCGACAGGATCACACTGCGGGAAGGCGTAGACCGCCGCCTTTTCGAGGCCGTGGAGCTTGCCCTCAAAAAGGCGGACGGCCTTGTCAAGGTCGAGTCGGGAGGAGAAATACACGTTTTCAGCGAGAAATTTGCCTGTCCCGATTGTGGCATCAGCTATCCCGAGATTGCTCCACGGATGTTCTCATTCAATAATCCCTATGGTGCCTGCCCGACCTGTCTCGGTCTTGGCGTGAAGGAGTATTTCGATCCCGTTCTCATTGTTCCCAATCCTGAACTGTCGCTCCGGGAAGGGGCCGTCCTTCCGTGGAACGAAAAGAACCCTGTCCATTTTTTTCCTTTTATCGAAGGGCTTGTCCAACACTACCATATTGATATTCGTACGCCCTTCAAGGATCTCTCGAAGGAAGCGCAGGATGCAATTCTGTTTGGGTCCGGAGGCCAGGAGATCGAGTTCTTCCACGACAGAGGCGGCAGGAGACACGTGACAAAACGGCCCTTTGAGGGTGTGGTAGGCGAACTGGAGCGGGAATTTCTCCACGCGTCACCATACGAAAAGGAACGGCTTGAAAGATTTGTCAATCTCATTCCCTGTCCTGCCTGTAACGGTGCGAGACTCAAGAAGGAGATGCTCTGGGTTCGCGTCGGCGGCAGGAACATCGACGAAGTGACGAGAATGACCATTGCCGATGCAGGAACGTTTTTTCAGACGCTCGAGGTGACGGAGAAGGAGATGGAGATTGCCCGGGCCATACTGAAAGAGGTGTCGGCACGGCTCCGGTTTCTCGTCGATGTTGGCCTCGATTACATAACACTCGGACGGAATTCGGCGACCCTCTCTTCAGGAGAGTCACAGCGGATACGGCTTGCCACACAGATCGGAGCAGGACTCACAGGTGTTCTCTATGTCCTTGACGAGCCGAGCATAGGACTTCACCAGCGGGATAACGAACGGTTGCTTGAAACCCTCAAGCGACTCAGGGATCTCGACAACACGGTCATCGTTGTCGAGCATGATCATGATGCCATTGTTTGCTCCGACTATGTTATTGATCTCGGACCGGGTGCCGGGGAAAACGGCGGGCACGTTGTCTTTGCCGGAACGCCGGAGGAACTGGCCCGAGATCCCCACTCGGTGACGGGCATGTTCATCTCGCGGCGACGGGAAATAGAGATCCCGCTCTTCCGCCGCCGGCCGAAAGGCTATATTACCGTGAGGGGCGCAAAAGCGAATAACCTGAAGAATATCGATGTCTCCGTGCCCCTGGGCGTATTGACCTGCATAACAGGAGTCTCGGGGTCCGGAAAGAGTACGCTCATGGTCGATACGCTCTATCCCCTGTTGAAGCAAAAACTCCTTAGATCAAAGGACAGGGCGGGGGCGGTCGATTCGATAGAAGGTTTTGATGCCATCGACAGGGTCATCGATATCGATCAGTCACCTATCGGAAGAACACCGCGGTCCAATCCTGCAACCTATACGGGTCTTTTCACGCCGATCCGGGAACTTTTTGCCCGCCTTCCCGAGTCACGGATTCGGGGATTCAAAGAGGGAAGGTTTAGTTTCAATGTAAAAGGCGGCCGGTGCGAAACCTGTGCCGGAGAAGGATTTGTCAAGATAGAGATGCAGTTTCTTCCTGATGTCTACATTGTCTGTGATGCATGCAAGGGACAGCGATATAACAGGGACACCCTCGAAATCCTCTACAAGGGGAAGAGTATCGCCGACGTGCTTAACATGACCGTAACCCAGGCCATTGGCTTCTTTGACGCCATACCGCAGATCAAGGGCAAGCTGAAGGTTCTGAGGGACGTAGGTCTTGGATATATAAGGCTTGGACAAGCGGCGACGACCCTGTCCGGCGGCGAGGCGCAGAGGATCAAACTCTCCCGGGAACTTTCGAAGAGAGATACGGGAAGCACCCTCTATATCCTTGATGAACCAACCACAGGACTCCATTTTGCAGATATCGAAAAACTTCTCTCCGTTCTTTTCGAACTCGTGGAGAGAGGAAATACGGTCCTCGTCATTGAGCACAACCTCGATGTCATCAAATCTGCCGATTACATTATCGACCTCGGCCCTGAAGGGGGAGACAGGGGAGGGAGAGTCGTTGCTGCCGGAGAGCCCGAGATGATCATGGAAACGAAGGAGAGTTACACCGGTCTTTTTTTAAAACGGTACCTCGAGGGCACAATGAAAGGAGCACTATGACAGGACTGAATAACGATTCACAGCGACGGGTGATAGTAATCCCGGCGAGGCTCGCGTCGACGAGACTCCCGAATAAGCCGCTCCAGAAGATCGGGAGTAAATCATTGATCCAATGGGTCTATGAACGGGCCTGTACATCATGTCTCTGTCATGAGGTTCTCGTGGCCACCGATAGCGACGTGATTGCCGATGTGGTCTTGTCGTTCGGAGGAAAGGTCGTGATGACGGCGGCAGACCTGAGGAGCGGAACAGACCGGGTTCACGAAGCATTGCATGGGAGAGAGGCGGATCTTGTCGTAAATCTCCAGTGCGACGAACCCTTTATTGACGGCACTATGATCGATGCACTTTTCGCGGCCCTCATGGACGGACGGGCGGAAATGGTCACCCTCTGTACCTCTGTCAGCGGTGCAGACGAATATGATGACCCGAACACTGTAAAGGTTGTTCTCGATTCAGAAGGATTTGCGCTCTATTTTTCCCGGTCCCCCATCCCCTACGTGAGGGGACCACAGCCACCATCACTTTACAAGCACATCGGTATATACGGATTCACACGGGATTTTCTGAAGAGCTTTGTAGCGTTTGATCAGGGGGTCCTCGAAAGGAGCGAATCTCTGGAGCAGCTCAGGGCACTTGAAAAGAGGTGTCCGGTTCTCGTCCTCTCTACTGTCTATGAGGGGTTTGGAATTGACACAGAAAGAGACCTTGAAAAGGCCCGGACGTTACTGGCATAATTGATAAAAAGAAGGAAAGAGACGAGGATTCTATGAATGACAATGAAAAGATGGGCTGGAACGATATAAAGATACCTGAAGATTCTCCGCGGATTCCGCCGCCGGGTAAGGGAAAAGTCAAAGGTACGGGAAAGGGTTTCTCTCTTCCTCCCATGAAGTTTTCACCGGGCAAGATTGCCGTCTATGGCGTCATGATCGTCCTCATCATTCTTGCAGGTCTGCTCTATGCGAATGTCCGGAGCCTGAAGACCGACGTGTCGTTGATGCAGGATAAGGTGAACGATCTCCAGAAGACGAACCAGAAGCTGAAGGATGACCTTGGTGATCTCAACAAAAAGGTTGAAGAGATGAAGGTGCGGAAGGCTGTTCTCGATGCGGCGCCTCCGCCCGCGCCGAAGAAGGAGGAGCCGAAGCCTGCGCCGAAGAA
>CAYQXL010000007.1:49596-51478 GCA_964421445.1 uncultured Pseudomonadota bacterium | reverse complement strand
GGCGTGATGAATGTTCTCATCAAGCCTGTTCTCATACTCATAACCCTCCCGATCAATATTCTCACCCTCGGCCTTTTCACCTTTGTCATCAACGCCCTGCTCGTGCTTGCCGTGTCGGCCGTAGTCAAAGGCTTTGAGGTGAATGGCTTCTGGGCGGCCATTCTTTTCAGCATTATTCTTTCAGTGGTGAACTTTATCCTCTCCCATCTTGTGGCGAAATAGAAAGACCCCTGCCTCAGCTTGCCAGGCAGGGTGACCTGTGAATCGTGCGGGTCGTTCGATCGTCTGGCAAGGGTAGGATGTGATGTGATCGAACGGGACCGATGCTGCTTCCTTCGGCGAAGGTCAATTTCAGACAGGGGTGACCGGCGTCATATGAGACTGCTGTTCCCCCGGTCTCCAGGCAGAGGTCTTTTTCTTCACAGGGCAGGAGGATTGGAAAGAGAAGATCACACGGGGGTCAGAGATTTTGGTCTACACTGTGCCCGGAGGTGCCATGGAGGTCAATCAAAAAGATCGGGGATAAAGAAAAGAAGAAGAAGGGGCTGCGCAGGGACCTGATGCGGCGTACGGTTAATCCCTGACCCTATGGGAGTTCCATACTGGCCGGCACCGCCTGTGCCGCCACTTTGACTGGCCTACATAGACAGGATCACTGGTGATCCATCTGCCGCAGAGATAGCAGTGAACGCTCTTCAATTCCTCGAAGAGAACGTCCTGGACGTACCTTTGTTTTGGTGCCCTCACAGGTGTCTGAGGTTGCTCTAGAACCGTTTCATCCGGTGCGTTCACCGAATCTTCCCCCTGAAAAATATCGGCCCTTACCCGGCCTTCCAATGGTCACATGAGTTTGTCATCATAAATGGTGCCGGAGGCGGGGCTTGAACCCGCACAGAGCCAAGCTCCACCGGATTTTGAGTCCGGCGCGTCTGCCAGTTCCACCACTCCGGCGTTCCCTGCTCAGAGGAAGCATATCAGGAAGGAAGCCCTTGTGTCAACATTCTCCGAAGGGTAATCAGGAAAATGGACAAAAAAAGGGAGCCATGAAGGCTCCCTTGTAGACGATGTAATACTGGTCTTAGAAGAAGTACCACACTGCCATTCTTGCTGAGTTGAGGTCTCCGCTTCTGCCAACTGTCGGAGTTCCGCCCCAGTACACGAAACCGGTGTTGATGTTGGTGAACTGGACGCCCATTCTGACTGCAGGGTTCACGTCATAGAGGACGTTGGCTGCCCACTGTCTGTGGGTTCTGATTGCGCTGACGGGCACTGAAGAGTTAACGAACATTGCAGACTGGCTGTAGTTGTTTTTCAGTGTTCCATAGAGGAAGTTAGCCCATACTTTGTCGGTGATGTAGTAGCCGATCTGGCCATATCCTGTGTAGGATGTGGGGGCTGTCATGCTCACGAAGAGCGGGTCGATCTGTGCATCATAGGTACCGCCTACCGCTGCTGCAAAGGGGCGATAGTTCTGGCCATAAGTGAAGTGACCTTTAATGAAGAGTGAACCGGTCTTGTCGCCTTTCTTCTCGGGGATTATGGGGATGAAGGCTTTGACTGATCCTGCCCAGCTGTTTACGTTCTTGGAGCTGTAGGAAAGGTCATAGTAGCCGGGGCCTGTTGCGAGCCATGCGATCGGAACTTTGTCCTGACCAAACTCACCGCCGAAACCGATAAGGAGCTTATCGTTTCCGATCTTACCACACTTGTCGGTGCTCCAGTTGATTTCGCCAAAGAACCTGGGCATATTGGAGATTTCGCCGTAGTTGGAGGCAAGGTTTGCATCTGTTGTGTTCCAGTTTCCCTGTGCACCGTAGTTTGGCTGGAATACGCCGAAGTACCACTGCCAGTTCGGGTTGATGTTGTGGGTGAAACGGATCTG
>CAYQXL010000007.1:23787-49496 GCA_964421445.1 uncultured Pseudomonadota bacterium | reverse complement strand
TTGATGGCGAAGTTGAGACGGGTTTCGCCGGCTGCCATGTAGATGGCGCTGTACTTGTTCTTCAGGTTCTGAGCTGAGTAGTATGTGGGAAATACATAGCTAAGGTCGCCTCTTTCGGCTGCCATGTAGTCCGCGCCTACAGCCTGGTCGGCCCAGCCAAAGTCGGCTTTTACGAAGCCGCCGATGGTGACGTCCCATCTGCTGTTGACGGTGCCTGCGTTTGCCACGAAGGGCAGCGCAAGCATCACAACAAGTGCTACAAACAGAAACTTCTTCATTGTGTGCCTCCTAATAAAAGGTTTGTGAGATGCCTGAATCATTACTTGTTTACTAGTCACGATCCGCCTACTATTAAAGTTTTTTAATTTATAGCAGGGCGATGCTTTTCTGTCAAGGAAAAAATTAAAGAAAGTTAAGAAAAAATCATCGATAAAAGGGGGTGCCCGGGGAGGGCCTGAAGACGTGGTATAATGTGAGGTACGACGGATGAGAAGGGAGAAACGGGGCAGGCTCGCCGTCGTTTCAAACAGGCCGTGCGAAGGCGGTGTCTTTACTGGAGGGTTCAGGGACTCCCGGCCTTTATTGTGGGTGTTTTATTAGTCGGTGTAGGGAGTGACGATGGGAGAGAGACCGTTACCGGATGTGGAGACAGTTGAACACGGAGGCGATATCGGATTGGTTGTTCGAGGGGGAACGGAGGAAGAGCTTTTTCTTAACGCCGCGAGAGGCCTATTCTCCCTTATTGTCACCGGCAATCCGGCCCGTCAGGAAAGACTTGTAAAACGATTCTCCTATATGTCAGATGACGACGCACTTGTCGAATTCTTGAACGATCTTCTCTTCTGGTGGGATACGGACCGGATTGTTCCCGCCGCCGTGACGATGGGGCAGGAAGAGGGTAGTATATATATTGATGTTGATATGTATCACCTTGACAGGGTCTCCCAGCAAGCAGAGAGGGAAGTAAAGGGTGTTACCTACCACGGATTTTCTGTGATGTGCCGTGATGGCCTCTTCACGGCCCGGTTTGTCATCGATCTGTGAAGAGAGTAGAAGCGGGGAGGTTCAATGAATATGATGGAGCACACAGACCGGCTCGATGCAAACCGGGTTCGGATCAGAAAACATGGTGCGATGCAGGTTGATGGTCTTGTCTACGTCAGCGACGAGTTGCTTGGGGAGATGGGCAGAGATGAAAGCTTGCGGCAGGTGGAGAATGTAGCCTGTCTGCCGGGCATCGTCACGGCATCTTTTGCCATGCCCGACATCCACTGGGGATACGGGTTTCCTATCGGCGGTGTGGCAGCGTTCGATGTCGATAGCGGTGTTGTCTCGCCAGGCGGTGTCGGATATGACATAAACTGAGGGGTGAGGCTTGTGCGCTCCGTGCTGAGCGCCAGGGATGTCAAAGACCATGCGTCAGAGATTGTCAGCCGTCTCTATGCCAACATACCGAGTGGTGTAGGTTCGCGGCGGAAGGATTTGAGGCTCTCCCGGAGGGAACTGGCAACGGTCCTCGGACGGGGAGCGTCGTGGGCCGTCGGGAGGGGATACGGTGATCAGAATGACCTTGAGTCGATTGAAAGCAGGGGGGTGATCGATGGAGCCGATCCGGATGTTGTTTCGGAGAAGGCTTTTGAGCGGGGGAAGGATCAACTGGGTACTCTGGGAAGCGGCAACCACTTCGTGGAAATCGGGTATGTTGATGAGATTTATGATCGCGATGCGGCTGAGATCTTCGGTTTGTCGGAAGACCAAGCTACGATAATGATTCATACGGGCTCCCGGGGGCTCGGGTATCAGGTCTGTGACGATTATCTGAGAGAGATGATCAAAGCTTCCCGGAAGTACATGATCGAACTCACGGACAGACAACTCTGCTGTGCACCGGTCCGGTCGGATGAGGGTCGGAGGTATCTCGGTGCCATGGCCGCCGCGGCAAACTATGCTTTTGCAAACAGACAGATGATAACCCACTGGGTAAGGGAATCGATGGAGGAGGTCTTCGCCCTTGGCGCCGGGAAGCTCGGGCTCTCTGTCCTCTACGATGTCTCTCATAATATTGCGAAGCTTGAGAAGCATACCGTTGAAGGACGGGAGAAGGAGCTCTGTGTCCACAGGAAAGGCGCGACACGGGCATTCGGACCGGGCCACCCGGATCTCCCTGGCCGTTACAGGAATGTTGGCCAGCCTATACTGATCCCTGGTGACATGGGCCGGGCCTCATACGTTCTGTGCGGCACAGAGAGGGCGATGGCGGAAACATTCGGGAGTACCTGTCACGGAGCCGGCCGGCTCATGAGCCGGACAGAGGCTGTCAGGGCGTCAAAGGGGAGGTCTGTCACAGAGGAGATGGCCGCCCGCGGTGTGACTGTCATGGCAGCAAGCAGGGGGACCCTGGGAGAGGAGATGCCCGAAGCATATAAGGACGTTTCAAAGGTTGTTCAGGTCGTCCATAATGCTGGTATCGGACGGCTTGTGGCAAGGATTGTGCCGGTCGGAGTGATCAAGGGGTAGGGGGCCCTTGTCGGAGCGTCACAATCTCTGTCCCTGCGCTGCGCTGGTTTCGTCTCTCTCGGGAACAGGAGGCAGCGGATCAAAGAATGAGGGGATTATGAAGAAAAAAGCAGGACAAACGGGAAAAGGTGATGGTGTTATCATCATCTTCACCGGTGCCGGCAAAGGAAAGACAACTGCTGCCCTTGGCTGTGCACTGAGAGCAAGCGGATACGGGATGAAGACTCTCGTAGTCCAGTTCATGAAAGGCGAAGGGAATTCAGGAGAGACCATGGTCTGTCCTGGGGTTCTGAACGATATTGAGATCCGCTCGTTCGGG
The DNA here is from genome assembly GCA_964421445.1 of uncultured Pseudomonadota bacterium. Classification (GTDB taxonomy): domain Bacteria; phylum Desulfobacterota; class Syntrophorhabdia; order Syntrophorhabdales; family CAYQXL01; genus CAYQXL01. The sequence goes on along the minus strand of CAYQXL010000007.1, from coordinate 46,660 downwards.
GCAGGCTTTCTTCTTCCCGGCGATGATCCCGATGCCCACAGAAGGGCTGCCGAAGAGGCATGGGCCTACGTCGAGAAGAGGATGAACAGGCGGACGTACGATATTCTCGTTCTCGACGAACTCGCTGTAGTCCTCGACCACGGACTCCTTGTACAGGAGAAGGTGATCGAATGTCTGGCGATGGCGAAAGGAGACGGACACATCATTATTACCGGCCGGAATGCCCCTTCCGGTCTCATGGAACTTGCCGATGTGATCACTGAAATGCGCGACGTGAAACACATGTACAGGAATGGCAGGCCTGCTGTCCGGGGCCTCGATTACTGAAACAACCGTTTTGTTCACCCCGTTCTTTCCTTTTTATGTTTTCCGGGCGAGATGGAGGCTCACAAAGACCAGGACCGCTCCGATAAATTGAGCGACGTGAAGCTGCTCCTTCAGGAAGAGAACTGCAAAAAGAGCAGCGAAGACGGGAACGGCATACTGAAACATGATTGCCCGTGTCGGTCCAATGCGGGAGACACCTCTGTACCAGAGGAAGAAGGCAACGACAACGGAAAAGACGATGGCAAAGACGAGAAATCCCCATCCTGTCAGCGAAAGGGCCTGAAATTCCGCAAGAGAAAAATAGAAGGGAAGGAAGGGGCACAAAAGAAGGGAACCGGTGATCATGCTGTAGGTCGTTACCTTCAAAGGGGAGTGGCGCTCGAGAAAGGGTTTTGAGAGGACCGTATAGAGGGCCCACAGAACGCTGGAGATGAGCGCCAGCACGTTTCCCTTCAGTTCACCGCCCTGAAGCACGAAGCTGCCTTTTGTGATGAGGATGAAGATGCCGGCGAATCCGACGACAACAGCGAACAGTCGTTTCTTCCTGAATGGTTCATACCCCAAAAGAGCACTCAGAAGCCCTCCGTAGAGGGGGGCCGTATTGATAATGATGCTCACATTGACCACAGGAGCGAGTTTGAGGGCGTAGGTGAAGAAAAACTGATAGACCGTTATGCCCAGGGCTCCGATAACGGTTAGTTTGAGAATATCTCCCGCTGGTATCTTTACATCCTCGAAGAAAAGGAGTAAAAGAAAGAGAAGCAGGCTGCCGGCGATAAAGCGAAAAAGAATCAGGTTTACCGGAGAGATTTCAGCCAGAAGAAACTTCATGGCCACAAAATTCATGCCCCATATGAGTGATACGAGCAGAAGCTGGAATTCGGGACTCTGCGCCTTTCTCATACCGAAGATTAAAGAGCTGTAACGTGTTTGTCAATCCTTCCCTGTGAGGAGAAAACGATGGACCAGAAAGAAAAACTGATTTTTGCACTCGACGTGGAGCATTTCGAAGAAGCACAGAGACTTGTTGTCCAGTTCAGGGATCATGTGGGTATGTTCAAGGTGGGCAAACAGCTTTTTACCCATTGTGGACCAAAGATCGTTGATTTCATTAAACTGAAGGGGTCGAAGGTCTTTCTCGACCTCAAATATCATGACATTCCCAATACTGTGGCAAAGGCTGTAGTCGAAGCGGCGAAGCTGGGAGCCGATCTGATCAATGTCCATGCCAGTGGCGGATACGAGATGATGAAACAGGCAAAGGAAGAGCTGACAGCGGCGTCAAAAAAGCTTGGTATCGCCCGGCCGCGGCTCATTGCAGTCACCGTGCTGACGAGCATCGACGAGCAGGTCCTGGAAAGGATCGGGATCACCATTCCTGTTCTCGATCTGACCCGAAATCTTGCGTCCCTTGCCAGGGATGCGGGCCTCGACGGTGTGGTGGCCGGGGGCTCAGAAATCGAAATGATACGGGACCTTTGTGGAAAGGATTTTGTGATCGTAACGCCAGGTGTCCGTGTGGACGACAAGAAGGACGATCAGCGCCGGACGATAACGCCCGTCGAAGCGATCTCGCGGGGTGCGTCGTACATTGTGCTCGGAAGAGCCGTTCGGGACAACGCCGATCCGGAAGCTCTCCTGAATTCCATCTGCAGGGACATCGCTCATGTCTCTCGTCAGTGACAGGGCGGGAATTCTCGAAACGATCCGCCACCATCCCCGGTCAGCACGAAAGCTCTGGCTTGAGGGGGGATACGAGCAGAACTTTCAGGCCCTCATTGATGAGGCCCGCAACCAGGGCATTCCATTCAAAATCGTGCCGCGGGAACAGTACCAGGTTCGGTTCAAGGGACTCAGATCACACGTCTGTCTCGAAAAAGAGGAGTATTCATATCCTGATCCCTCTCTGATATTCAATGATCTCATGTCCCGGGACGATTGTCTCCTCTGCGCTCTCGACGGTATTCAGGATCCCCAGAATCTGGGCAATATTCTCCGGTCAGGCGCCTGCCTCGGTGTTGATGCGGTCGTTGTTCCCAAAGACAGGAGTTGTCCTGTCACCGATGCCGTGATCCGTGTGTCCCGGGGAGGTATCGAGCACGTTCCCCTGGTCAGGGTTACGAATCTTGCCAGATTTCTTGATGAGATCAGGGATGGAGGAGTCTTCTGTTATGGTCTTGACGAGAGTGGAGGAATGTCTGTCATCGATGTGAACCTCACAGGAAAGATATGTCTTGTCCTGGGAGGGGAGGAGGGGATGCGCAGACTCACCCGATCGCGGTGTGATGCCCTGCTTACCCTCCCGACGAGTCCCCGGTTTTCCACCATGAATGCTGCTACCGCTCTCGCCCTCGCTCTCTATGAGGCGGTGCGGCAAAGGCGTGTGACCTGCAGGACGACAGGGTGAGGTGGGGTAGGTCCGCTTATGACGCCCCAGTCTTTCTTCAGGTTCTGTAGGATGCGTTGATCTTGATGTAGTCGTAGGTCAGATCGGTGGTGTAGATGTCATAGAGTGAACGTCCCTCGTGAAGGTCGACGATGACTTCGACTTCAGGGCTGTCCATGATCTCTTTCATTTCCGTTTCATCAAAGGGAACCTCAACGCCGTTTCGGGCAAGTACCCTTCCCTGAAGGGAGATCTCGATCTTACCCTGTTCCACCGGAACACCGGCATCGCCGGCTGCAGCGATGATCCTTCCCCAGTTTGGATCACACCCGAAAAATGCCGTTTTGCACAAAGGCGAGTTTGCTATGCGCCGGGCGATCTGCTCGGCTGTATCCTGGGACCTGGCGTTTTGAACAATGATATGAATAACCCTGGTGGCTCCTTCGCCGTCGCGGACGATCATCATCGATAACTGGTTCATGACAAGGCGGAGCCTGTCGGTGAATTCGGCAACCGGTGCAGCCGGATCGCTCCCCCGGGGGCTGAAGAGGAGGACTGTATCGTTTGTGCTGCACTCGCCGTCGACGGTGATCCGTTCAAAGGATTCTCTGACGAGACGGTTGAATGACCGCCGGAATGATGGGACGGGGACGGGAAAGTCGGTGAAAACAAAAGCAAGCATTGTGGCGAACTGGGGGCTGATCATTCCCGAGCCCTTTGCTATGCCCACGATTGTATATCGCTCTGCTACAGTTTCGGTAGCCACCTTGGGATGGGTGTCGGTTGTCATGATTGCCTGGGCAAAACGGTCGAAATGGGAAGGTTTCAGATCCTTCGCAGCTTGCGGAATCGATCTGGCCATCTCATTGAGAGAGAGTCTTTTGCCGATTACCCCTGTCGATGCGAAGAGGATCCGGTCCTGGGGGATGGTCAGGTTTTCCGCAGTTGTTTCTGCAATGAGGGCGAGATCGGACAGGCCCTCCTTTCCTGTACAGGCGTTTGCGCAGCCGCTGTTGGCGACAAGAGCCCGGACACCTGCTGCTTCCTTTCTTTTATTGTACAGGATGTGGGCAGCTTTGACCTTGTTTCTCGTGTAGGCCGAAAGAACGTTCATCTCATTCTCGAAGAAGACAAGCCCGAGGTCAAGCTTGTCACCCTTCAGGCCGGTGCTTGTACCGGAAAAGCGGACACCCCTGACGAGGGTCCGGAGACCGCTATTTTTGTTCATAGGGACACCATCTGTTTTGTTAACGTCCGCAGCACTTTTTGTATTTCTTTCCGCTGCCGCAGGGGCAAGGATCATTTCTGCCCGGTTTGCCCGACTTCCCTTCCTTCGGTCCTGAAAAATCACCATCGTTCTTGTTGAAGAAGACCACCGGTTCGGGCATGGTGAATTCCTGTTTTGCCGGCTGAACAGCAAATACTTTCCGGACCGTATCGTGTTTGACGTGCTCCATCATGTCGAGAAAAAGATCGAAACTCTCCCTCTGGTATTCGCGCAACGGATCCTTCTGGGCGTATCCCCTGAGTCCGATTCCTTCCTTCAGGTGGTCCAGGGCGAGAAGGTGTTCCTTCCAGTGGATGTCGAGGGAATTGAGGGCCATGAATTGCATGATGAAAGGAAAGTCCTCTTCCGGAAATTCGGCTGCTCTCTTTTTGAAGAGATCTGTTGCCTGTTCGGTGAGGAAATCGATAAGGCCCTGTCTGGTGAGGGTCTTTATGTCGATTGAGCCGAAATCGATGTGGAGAAAGAATGTGTCGAAGATGCGACCCTTCAGTGATTCAAGGTCCCACTCTTCCGGGTACGTCTTTTCCGGTGTGTATTCCGCAACGAGGTCCTCGCAGATCTCCGCTGCCATTTCGAGAAGACGATCCTGTATGCTGGGATCGTTCAGTATCTCCTTGCGCATTCCGTAAATTGTCTCTCGCTGCTTGTTCATTACCGTGTCGTATTCAAGGAGGTATTTACGGATTTCGAAATTGTGACCTTCCACCCGCGTTTGTGCATTTTCGATGGCTTTTGTGATGAGCGGATGTTCGATGGGCGTATCTTCCGTCATGCCGAGCTTGGCGAGGATCGGGGAGATGCGATCTGACCCGAAGAGGCGCATGATCTCGTCTTCAAGGGAGACATAAAACCGTGATGAACCAGGATCACCCTGCCGTCCTGCCCGCCCCCTGAGCTGATTGTCGATACGTCTCGATTCATGACGCTCTGTTCCCAGTATGTGAAGCCCTCCGAGTTCGATAACCTTCTTCTTTTCCTCTTCGCAGGCTTTTCTTGTTGTTTCAAGGGCTTTTGGAAATTCTTCCGAATCCTTGTCCCCTTTGCACATGGCAAGGGCGAGAAACTGGGGGTTGCCGCCGAGAAGAATATCGGTACCACGGCCGGCCATGTTGGTCGAAATGGTGACAGCCTTGAAACGTCCCGCCTGAGCAACGATTTCCGCTTCCCGTTCGTGTTGTTTCGCATTCAGAATGTGATGGGGAACACCCCGTCTCTTGAGCATTTCAGAGAGTCTCTCTGATTTCTCTATGGACAGGGTGCCCACAAGGACGGGCTTTCCTTTTTTGTACAGGTCCTCTATTTCTGAAGCTGCTGCCTTGAATTTTTCCTTTTCCGTCCTGTAAACGACATCGGGCGAGTTGATGCGGATAAGGTTCCTGTTGGTGGGGATTACGATGACATCAAGGTTGTAGATCTTTTTGAACTCGACGGCTTCCGTGTCGGCTGTTCCGGTCATGCCTGCGAGTTTTGTATACATCCTGAAAAAATTCTGGAAGGTGACCGTGGCGAGGGTCTGGTTTTCCTGTTCGATCTTGACGTTTTCCTTCGCCTCCAGGGCCTGGTGCAGACCGTCGCTGAAGCGCCGTCCAGGCATCAGTCGTCCCGTGAACTCGTCAACGATGATGACCTTCCCTTCCTTGACGATATAGTCGTCGTCCCTCTGGAAGAGGTGGTGGGCCTTCAGGGCCTGATTGACATGGTGGAGAAGGTCGACGTTGGTCGGATCGTAGAGATTGTCGACGTGAATAAGTTTTTCGATCCGGGCAACGCCCTCTTCGGTGAGGTAGGTGCTCCTGGTCTTTTCGTCGACCATAAAGTCCTTTTCCCTCGCCAGTTGGGACATAAGACGGTTGATTTTGTAATATTTATCCGTCGACTCTTCCGCCGGCCCCGATATGATGAGGGGTGTACGGGCTTCATCAACGAGAATGCTGTCTACTTCATCAACGATGGCGTAATTGAACTCCCTCTGGACGAAATCGGCGAGGGAGTACTTCATATTGTCCCTGAGGTAATCGAACCCGAACTCGTTGTTTGTGCCGTATGTTATATCGCACCCGTATTCCCGCTTCCGTTCGTCATCTTCGAGTCCGTGAACGACAACACCGACGGAGAGACCGAGAAAGCGGTATATGGGTCCCATCCACTGGGCGTCCCTGTGGGCGAGATAGTCGTTGACCGTAACGAGGTGAACACCCTTTCCGGTGAGAGCGTTCAGATAGACAGGTAACGTGGCGACGAGGGTCTTCCCTTCGCCTGTCGCCATTTCAGCGATTTTTCCTTCGTGAAGCACGATGCCGCCGATGAATTGCACATCGAAATGGCGCATTCCCACGGTACGGCCCGCTGCCTCACGGACCGTTGCGAATGCTTCAGGAAGGAGGGAGTCGAGGTCCTCTCCCTGAGCCAGTCTTTCTCTGAAGATGACGGTTTTTCTTTGGAGGTCCTGGTCGGAAAGACCCTTAAAGCCCTCTTCGAGACTCCGAATCTGCTCGACGATGGGCTGGATCCGTTTTATTTCCCGTTCGTTCTTGGTGCCAACGATTTTTTTTAGAAGATTGCCGAACATGCTGTAAGTGGCCGCCGCTCATTTATTCCATTATTTTCAGTCCCTGAGAGTGGCGAGCAGTCTCTCGGGGTGAAGGACTATGCCGAGGGCGTCGTTAATATCCCGAACGATAATATCTGCTTCCTTGAGGAGAGCCGTAGCTGTTCCCTCTTCACCGATCACGCCGATTCCCAGTGCTGCTTCTCTGAGCATAAGGGCATCGTTAGCTCCGTTTCCAATGGCGACAACCTTCTCAGGGCCGAGTTCGCGGACGATCTTGCCCTTATCGTTCCCGCTCTCTTCTTTTCCCACCTTGATGGTGCTGAACTCTATGGTATTTCCCTCGGTGTCTATCGTTCCGTAACTGTCCGATGTGACGATAAAGACCTTGATATACCGTGAAATCTTCTGCAGCATCTCTTTTGCAGAAGATTTCATTTTTCCGTCAAAGGCACAGGTTCCGTTGTAATCGACGACAAGGTATTCGATATCAAGATCACCCCAGCCGGGAATGGAAATGCTGATCATGTTCACCTCCGCTATTTGTCGTGTGCTATTGTAGCATAAACAGTTTAATTTAAAACCATAAATTTTCTCCTTGATTTTCCGGCCTTCCCGGTTTAAAAGTCCTCACGTGATATGCAGGTGCTATTACGATGTCAAAAGAAAGGATAAACGATGAGAGAAAAACGACAGCCCGTCGATTGTGTCATCTATGACTGCGATGGAGTCATGTTTGATTCCCTCGAAGCAAACGGCAGGCTCTACAACACGATAGCCGTCTCCACCGGCCGTCCTCCCCTCACGGACGACGAACTCCGTTATTGTCATACCCACACGGTCTTTGAAGCCATCCATCATATCTCTTCCGAAAGCGCGGAGATGGAAGAAAAGGCCCTTGCGTTTTTCAAAAAGGAGGTGGATTTCCGGGAGTTTATCGTATTCCTGAAGATGGAGCCCAACCTGCTTGAAGTCCTCTCCAGATTGAAGGAACGGAACATCAAGAGGGCTATCAGTACCAACAGGACAACGTCGATGAAATACATCATGGATCAGTATAGTCTTCGGGACCATTTTGACATGGTTGTCACGGCGCTCGATGTTGCTCATCCGAAGCCTCACCCTGAGTCGGTGGAAAAGATTCTGAAGGAACTGGGCCTCAAGCGGGAGAACGTTCTGTATGTTGGTGATTCAGAGGTAGACCAGCAAACGGCCCAATCATCGGGTGTACGGTTTATTGCCTACAAAAATTCAGAAATCGGCACGTACGGGTCTATTGAAGACCATCTTTCCCTGATTGATTTTCTCTGAGAACAGGGGGGATCTCGTCACCCAGCACCTTTTTTCTGGTGAAGAGTGTATAGACCGGACCGGAGAGAAGGTATGATGCACAGATGACAAAGAGCATTATCTCCGGTTCTATGCAGACGATAACGAGGAGCATGATGCCCATAACCGACGACCGGAAGGGTTTCCGTCGGAGAAACCCCATTTCCTTGAAGCTGTAATACCGCACATTACTTACCATAAGGAACGCAAGGAAGTAGATAAGGATGGGCATGATGACCATCTTGAACTCTCCCTGGTATCCGAGCTGGTAATAAAAGAGGACGCTTGTGGCGATGGTCATGGCGGCGGCGGGTATCGGCAGACCAAGAAAGTGCTTCTTTTGGGCCGTATCGACCTGGACATTGAACCGGGCCAGCCTCAGGGCTCCGCAGGCGACATAGAGAAACGCTGCAAGCCATCCGAACCGGCCGTATCCTTTCAGGGCCCACATATAAGCCAGAAGGCCCGGCGCCACGCCGAAGGCGATAACATCAGAGAGGGAGTCGTATTCAACACCGAATTTACTGCTCGAACCGGTGGCCCGTGCAACCCTTCCGTCAAGACTGTCGAAAACTGCTGCAATGAGAATAGCAACGGCGGCATAGGTGAACTTTTTGTCGATAGTTGCGACGATTGCATAGAACCCGGCGAAGAGGCTCATGGATGTGAGCAGATTCGGCAGAATATATATGCTTTTATGTTTTTTTCGTCCCACTCATGACCCCCTTTGTTTTCTCGCGAGCGCTGTAATGCCTGCTTCCACTTTCTGATGTAATTGTACCACACATTCGTACGAAAGAGGAACATAGAGATCAACCCGGGACCCGAATGCGATCATGCCGATTCTCTGTCCCCGTTCAACCCGTTCCGATTCGCGGACCTTGCAGATGATCCTCCGGGCGAGAAAACCGGCTATCTGAACAACGAGAACCGAATCACCGCTACAGTCGAGGAGGATATAATTCCGCTCGTTCTCCTTGTCGATGTCCTTCTTGAAGGCCAGAGCGAATTCGCCGGCCCTGTGACGGATCGTGCGGACAATGCCGGCAAAGGGAGCCCTGTTGACATGGACGTCGAGGGGGGACATGAAGATCCCTATTTTTTGGGCCTCCCCCTTGATGAACTCGTCTTCCGTGACTGTCGAGATCTCAACAACCTTCCCGTCGGCGGGAGAAATAAAGTATTCTGCCCCTGCTGATGTCGATCTCTCGGGGTTGCGGAAAAAATAGAGGAAAAAGAGAAGGAAAAAAAGAGAGATACAGAAGAGGATCCACAGATGGTAGAGGCCGAGAAAAAGAGAAAGAAAAAGGGAAGGGCCGATGAAGATGAGCCCTTCCCTGGCAATCGGAAATCCTCTCAACCTTTTCTCCCGATCCAGCTCATCATGGACCGAAGTTCCTTTCCTACCGTCTCGATGAGGTGTTCACTGTCCGCACGCTTTACAGCGTTATAGACCGGCCGTCCGGCCATATTTTCGAGGATCCATTCCCGGGCAAATTCGCCGTTCTGGATTTCGTCGAGAATAGCCCTCATTTCATCCCGCGTATCTTCGTTTATCACCCGTCTGCCTCGCGTCAGGTCGCCGTATTCAGCTGTATCGCTGATCGAGTACCGCATGTACGAAATACCGCCTTCATACATAAGGTCAACGATGAGTTTCAGTTCGTGGAGGCACTCGAAGTAGGCGATCTCGGGCTGATATCCCGCTTCGACGAGTGTGTCGAATCCGGCCCGTACCAGTTCCGATGCTCCACCGCAGAGAACAGCCTGTTCTCCGAAGAGATCCGTTTCCGTCTCTTCCTTGAACGTTGTTTCGAGGACGCCAGCCCTTGTTGCTCCGATACCGCGGGCGTAGGCCAGTGCCGTTGCCTTTGCGTTTCCGGAGGCATCCTGGTAAACGGCGATAAGGGATGGGACGCCGGCTCCCCGTTCATATTCCCGCCGAACGAGGTGTCCCGGTCCTTTTGGAGCGATCATGATAACGTCCACATTGGCCGGTGGTACGATCTGAACATAATGGATATTGAATCCATGGGAGAAGACGAGGGTTTTGCCCGCAGTGAGCTTATCCTGGATGACGGCCTTATAGAGGGCCGCCTGTGTCTGATCGGGGACAAGGATCTGTATGATATCTGCCTGCTGGGCTGCTTCGCCGGCGCTCACAGGTGTGAAGCCATGCTCTTTGGCAAGAGCGTAATTCGGTGTCCCTTCCATGTCCGAGACGATAACGTCAAGACCGCTGTCTCTCAGATTCTGAGCCTGAGCGTGTCCCTGACTCCCATACCCGATGATGGCGATCTTCTTGCCTTTTAAGAGCCCTAAGTCGGCATCGCTGTCATAGTACATTTTTGCCATTTTCCCCTCCTTCAGAGTGTCGTTCTTTCAATTTTATCGTTTTATCGCCCCGTGCCATTGCAATTGGGCCCGTCCGGACGAGTTCCTTAATACCGAGAGGCTTGAGAAGTGTGAGGAAACCTGAAATCTTCTCTTCATCGCCGGTAATCATGATTGTGTAGGCCTTGGGTGAAACGTCCACCACTTTGCCCCTGAATATCTCTACCATTCGCAGAATTTCCGCCCGGGCTTTTTCATCGGCGTTGACCTTGACGAGAACCATCTCCCGGGCGACAAAATCGACATCCCGAAAATCGATAACCTTTATGACATTGATCAGCTTGTTCAACTGCTTGAGGATCTGTTCGATTATCGCGTCATTTCCTGATGTCACAATGGTCATTGTTGAAATGGACGGATCAAGGGTCTCTGCGACGCAGAGACTTTCAATATTGAAACCCCGTCCGCTGAACAGACCGGCGACCCGCGAGAGGACGCCGAACTCGTTTTCCACGAGCACAGAGATGATATGTCTCAATTCCCCCTCCTAAACAAGCAGCATCTCCCGCAAGGGAGCTCCCGCCGGTACCATCGGGTAGACAGATTCCTCGGGATTCACGATGACATCAACAAAGGTCGGCCGCTGATTCTTGAATGCCTTCTTTAATATGCCGTCTACATCCCCTTCGTTTTCAATCCTGTATCCAACGGCGCCGTAGGCTTCTGCGAGCTTTACAAAATCAGGACAGCAGTCGATGGTTGTCCACGTGTACCTCTTTTCGTAGAACAATTCCTGCCACTGTCTGACCATGCCGAGGTGGCGGTTGTTGAGGATCACGACCTTGACGGGCAGATTGTACTGGACTGCCGTCGCCAGTTCCTGAATGTTCATCTGAATGCTTCCGTCTCCTGCGATATCGATGACAAGTTTCTCGGGAAATGCCACCTGGGCGCCGATAGCTGCGGGAAACCCATACCCCATCGTTCCCAGTCCTCCGGACGTAAGAATCGTCCTGGGTTTGAGAAACTTGAAGAATTGGGCAGTCCACATCTGGTTCTGACCGACTTCTGTGGAAATGACGGCTTTTCCTTTGGTAAGCTCGAAAATGCGCTCGATCACGAACTGAGGTTTCAGGGAACCGTCCCTCACATAGGTAAGGGGGTATCCCGATTTCCATTCATGAATCTCCTTCAGCCAGTGGGATGTGAGAGAGGGATGAGATGAAAAGAGATCCTTCTCATCATCGAGTACCTGGAGCATCCTTTTGAGTACGAACTTCGAATCGCCTACGATCGGCACGTCGACGCGGATGCTTTTGCTTATGGATGTCGGGTCAATGTCGACGTGGATGATCTTTGCATGGGGCGCGAACTCGTCGACTTTTCCCGTTGCCCTGTCGTCGAACCTCGCTCCAATGGCTACAATGAGGTCGCAGTGGGTGATTGCCATGTTCGCCGCATAGGTTCCGTGCATTCCCAGCATGCCGAGAAAGAGATCATGGTTCCCGGGAAAACCACCAAGACCCATGAGCGTATTGACCACAGGAAGGGATAATTTCTCGCAGAAGCGGACCAGTTCAGATGACGCCTCTGATGATATAATTCCGCCCCCTGTATACACGACCGGTTTTTTTGCCGATGCGATGAGCTTCATGGCCCGTCTGATCTGTCCCGGATGTCCCTCGTACGTCGGTTGATAACTCCGGATCGATATTTTTTCCGGGTACCGTGCGTCACCTGTCGTCTGCGTCAAATCCTTCGGTATGTCGACGAGAACCGGCCCCGGCCTCCCTGATTTGGCAATAAAAAACGCCTCTTTGATGATTCTGGGAATGTCTTTCACGCTTTTGACGAGATAGCTGTGTTTTGTGCAGGGCCGCGTGATGCCTACAATATCGGCTTCCTGAAAGGCATCATTGCCGATGAGCATGGTCGGTACCTGACATGTGATTATGACCATCGGTATCGAGTCCATGTATGCTGTGGCGATGCCCGTGACAGTGTTTGTTGCTCCCGGTCCCGATGTCACCAGACAGACCCCCACCTTACCCGATGCCCGGGCGTATCCGTCAGCAGCGTGGACACCTCCCTGCTCGTGGCGAACGATGATCTGCCTGATGTCGCTGAAACTCAGGGCATCGGTGATGTTTAAGGTGGCACCGCCGGGATAACAGAAAATTGTATCCACCTTCTCATGTTTCAGGGATTCGACGAATATCTGTGCACCGGTTTTCTTCACGTTGACGCACCCTTTTTAAAATCTTCCTTGATTGTTTCCATCATATCTTTGAGATAAAGCTTCTGCTTCTTGATGTCCCGGATTTCTATCTCCTCGTCTTCGGTTCGGTACGGTTTGGCGAGAAGGACCCTAAGCCTTCTTTCGAGCATTGCATGACGGGTTTTCGCCGCTTTGCAGGCCTCAGTAGTTCTCTGTTCCAGTTTCATTCTACAGAGGTGAATATGGTATAAAAAATATTGAAAAATGTCAAATTATGGCATATAAATCAGGCTGACCAGATACGGTGCACAGGATCTTCCTCATCGCTAAACTCTCAGGGAACTAGACCAATGAAAACCATCATTCTTGTACTCCTTGCTGGTGTCCTCTTTTTTTCCGGTCTCGGAATGACGGCACTCTGGGATCCTGATGAACCGAGACAGGCAATTATGGCCCGGGAGATGATGGAACGGGGCGATTATATCCGGCCCTATCTTAATGGCGAACCATATCGTGAAAAACCTCCCTTTCACCCCTGGCTGATCGTTCTTTCGTCAAAGATCCTCGGCGGCGGGGTGAGTGAGGTCAGTGCGCGGCTCCCTTCTGCCTGCATGGCACTTCTCCTTGTCCTTGTGACGTTTTTTCTGGGGAGGGCAATCATGGACGGAACCGCCGGATTTCTTTCGGCGTTGATTGTTGTGACCAATCTTCAGGTCCTCTCGAGTGCCAGAGAGTCGGTGATGGATATGACGTTTGCAGCTCTCATCACCCTTACGATTGCCCTCGGGTATCTCGCCGTCGTGAAAGGGAGGCGATGGGCCCTTGTCGGCGCATTGTTGCCTGCCTCCCTCGCAGTCCTCACGAAAGGGCCGGCGGGACTCTTTATCCCCGGAGCCGTCCTGTTCATTCTTCTTGTCACCCGGCGGGCATTGAAGCCATATCTTCTGCCCCTTGCCGCCGGAGGAGTCCTTGCAGTCGCTGTGGCGTCGCTGTGGTTTTTCGCTGCAGGCGAGGACTACTTTCTCGAGTTCATTGTCAGGCAGAACCTTCTTAGGTATACAAAGGCCTTTGATCACAGGGAAACGGTTTTCTACTATTTTCCCAAAATCTTTTTTAACTTTCTTCCCTGGAGTCTCTTTCTTCCTTTTGCCATCTATTTTTCGTGGAAGAAGAAGATTTGGCTTCCTGTCGTCTGGTTTGTGGTGACTTTCCTTTTTTTCACCGCCTCCTCCAGCAAGAGGGCCGTCTATCTTCTGCCCCTCTATCCGGCCGCTGCACTGATGTGCGGTATATATCTCCGGGAGAAAGGGAGGTCTCTCATTGAGTACCGATGGTCAGTGCCCTTCATGACGGCAGGTGCTGCGATACTGTTCCTCTCCACCCTTATCTGCGCTGTCGCCATGACGTTTGTTCCCTCTGTCCATCCTGTGACTGCCCTTTTTACCGATATCATGCCCGCTGTGCTTGTATGTCTCTGGATACTTGCCTTTTTGAGTCTTGCGGTGATTCTCTTCGTCGTGGTCCGGAAATCTCCTTCCCGGGCTATGACGTGCATGGTTCTCTATCTCGCCGTGGCAGGGGTTTTTTATACGATGCTCTATATGCCCGTCATGGACAGGAACGGTAAATCACCTCTCGTCATGGCACGGGCATTGCGGGAAACGGGAGGAAAAGGCATGCTATATTCATATGGCTTTACGTCGCCAGGTTTTATATATTATTCTGAAAGACCTATCAGGCTGATTACACATTTTGGGAAGATTCCCGGTGACGGCGGTGGTATACTCATCGTCAATGAGGATGATTTTCCTCCGAAATACCGGGGAGAGCTTGAAAGTCTTTTTGTTCCCGGACGGACCGTGGTCTATGAAAAGGAAACGTACAGGATATATGTGAGAAAAGATGGATAAGAAACCCTACATATCGGTACTCGTGCCTGTTCTGAACGAAGAGGAGTCGCTGCCGGAACTCAACAGGCGCCTTCTCAGGACCCTTATTTCGACAGAGAAAGATTTTGAGATCATCTATATCAACGATGGAAGCACCGATTCGACGCCCATCATCCTTGAGAAGTTTCACAATGACGACGGCCGGGTCAAGATGATCGAGTTCAACCGTAACTACGGCCAGCACATGGCTCTCTTTGCCGGGTTCGATGCCTCCGCCGGCGAGATTGTCATTACCATCGATGCTGACCTGCAGAATCCTCCCGAAGAGATCCCGAAACTTGTTGCAAAGATCGAAGAAGGGTATGAAGTCGTCGGAGGGTACCGGAAACAGCGGAAGGATTCAATCTTCAGAAAACTGCCTTCTCTCATCGTCAACAAGATCACATCCCGTCTCCTCGGGGTGAAGCTGAAAGATTACGGATGTATGCTCAGGGCTTACCGCCGGAACATCGTTGACTATATGAATATGTGTACCGAGTCGTCAAGTTTCATTCCTGCCCTCGGCAATATGTTCGCCCGAAGGATCGCCGAGGTCGAGGTGGGTCACCAGGAACGGGAAAAAGGGACGTCAAAGTACAGCCTGTTCAAACTCCTCAGACTGAACTTCGATCTCATGACCAATTTTTCCCTTGCACCGATCCAGCTCATAGGTTTTCTTGGTGTCATCATCGCCGCCCTGGGATTGGGGTTTGCTCTTTTTCTCCTTGTCCGGCGGGTTATTGTCGGTCCCGAGATGGAAGGAACGTTCACCCTTTTTGCCATTCTCTTCGTCTTTATCGGAATCCAGATCTTTGCCCTTGGTGTTATCGGCGAGTACATAGGGAGGATTTATCAGGAGGTACGAAGACGTCCGAGGTTCATTATCAAGAGAGAGATCCGGTGAAAGCCGTCGTTTTCGGATATCACGAAATAGGGTATGTCTGTCTGGAGGAACTCCTTGACGCCAAGGTTGAGGTCAGTGCCCTTTTTACCCATGACGATGATCCATCGGAAGAGATCTGGTTTCGGAGACCTGCAATGCTCGCCAGGGAGAGGTCGATTCCCCTGTATACACCCATCAACCTGAAAGACAAAGAGTGGACCGACCTCGTTCAGGACCTGTCGCCTGATGTTATTTTTTCCTTCTACTATCGAACGTTGATACCCGGTGATATTTTGAAGATTCCCCCTGTCGGGGCCTTCAATCTCCACGGTTCCCTTCTGCCCAGGTTCCGGGGGAGATGCCCGGTCAACTGGGTCCTCATCGAGGGGGAGACGCGTACCGGCGTCACCCTCCATGTGATGGAGGAAAAGGCTGACACGGGGGACATCATTGACCAGCGGGCCGTTGATATTTCCTGGGACGATACAGCCCGTTCTTTGTTTCAGAAACTTGTCGTCGAAGCGAGGCTCCTTGTCCGCCATGTCCTGCCTCTCCTGGAAAGCGGGAAATTCACGAGAGAACCTCAGACAGGACCCCATTCGTACTATGGAGGCCGGAAGCCTGACGATGGTCTTGTCGTGTGGACAAGAGACGCCCGTAGCATTTATAATCTTGTTCGGGCAACGACCCATCCCTATCCCGGAGCCTTTACGTTTCTTGACGGGCGAAAGTGTCTTATATGGAAAGCCCTTCCCCTCGATGGTGATTCAGGACGGATTGCCGGTACGGTTATATCGGAGCAGCCCTTTGTTGTGCAGACGGGGAGGGGGGAACTCCAGCTTCTCAGGGTTCAGTTGGAAGGGGAACCTGAGGTTGACGGCGATCTGTTTGCCCTGGCCCATGGCCTGAAAAATACTCTTCTTGGAGGACAATTTTGAAGATTCTCATTCTTGGAGTGAACGGATTTATTGGCAACAGTCTTGCGGCCCGAATCTTGGGTGAGACGGACTGGGAGATATTCGGCATGGATATACGGGACGACAAACTCGATGCATGCCACGGAAACAGCCGTTTTCACTTCGTTGAAGGGGACATAGCTATCAACAGGGAGTGGATTGAATATCACGTGAAGAAGTGCGATGTCGTCATTCCGCTCGTCGCCATAGCGACACCGGCAACGTACGTGAAAGAGCCTCTCAGGGTTTTTGAACTCGATTTCGAAGAGAATCTCAGGATCGCGAGACTCTGCGTGAAGTATGGGAAACGGCTGATCTTCCCGTCGACGTCAGAGGTGTACGGCATGTCTCCGGTCAGAGAGTTCGATGAAGACGAGAGCCCTCTTGTTGTCGGCCCGATCCGGAAGCAGCGCTGGATTTACAGTGCATCAAAACAACTCCTCGACAGGGTCATCTGGGCATACGGATTCGAGAAGGGATTGAAGTTCACCCTTTTCCGGCCCTTCAACTGGATTGGGCCCAAGCTGGACGAGCTTATGCTGGAGCCGGAAAAAGAGGGTTCGTCCCGTGTTGTGACTCAGTTTATCAGCAGTCTGATTCTCGGCGATCCCATCAGGCTTGTTGACGGTGGCTCGCAGAAGCGGTGTTTCACCTACGTCGATGACGGTATAGGCTGCCTCATGAAGATCATTGCAAACGAAGAGTCCCGGTGCGATGGTCAGATCTTCAACATCGGCAACCCCGACAATGAGGCAACAGTCAAAGAACTGGCCCACAAGCTGAGGGATCTGTTTAGCCGCCACCCGTCGACGAAGCGCTATGACCGCCATTCAGAGATCATTGAAGTGACGTCGAAGGATTATTACGGCGAAGGGTATCAGGATATTCAGGCACGGGTTCCGTCGATACGGAAGGCGAAGGCCATTCTAAACTGGGAGCCTAAAGTGGACCTCGACACAGCCCTCCAGAAAACGCTGGCCTACTATCTTGACGGACTGATACGGGAGAAATGAAAAAGACCATCGGCATAAAGGTCGATGTCGACACATTCTGGGGAATGAGGGAGGGCGTGCCTTCCCTCATTGCTCTTTTCGGCAGGACCGGTGTTTCGGCGAGCTTCTTCGTCCCCATGGGAAGAGACCACACGGGGCGAACGGTCAAGAGGGTTTTTCGGAAGGGATTTCTGCGGAAGGCCGGGAGGGTCGGTGTTGTCGAAGCGTACGGCATACGGACGCTCCTCTATGGCCTGGTGCTTCCCGGTCCCCAGATAGCCCGGTCTCACCGGTCCCTCCTTGCCCGAATAAAGGAAGAGGGGCACGAGTTAGGGATTCACGGTCTTGACCACGTCTTCTGGCACGATAAGATCAGGGCCCTTTCCGTCGAGAGAACAGCGCGGGAGCTGGACAGAGCCGTCACAGAATACAGGGAACTCGTTGGCGAAATGCCCCGGGCTTTTGCTGCTCCCGGATGGAATATCAGCGCTTTTGCTGTTGAGTATATGGAAAGGGCACGGTTTCTCTATACCAGTAACGTGCGAGGACGGTTCCCTTTCTATCCCGAAATTGAGGGGAGACAGTTCGCTCTTCTTGAAATCCCCTCGACCCTTCCCACTCTTGATGAAGTAGTTGGAAGGAAAGGAACGGAGCCAAAGGAGCTGGCGCAGTATTTCCTTAGCCGTCTCGGTGAGAACCTTGAAATCCTCACTGTCCATACTGAACTCGAGGGAAGGCGATGGGGCCTTTTTCTTGAAACGTTCATCACCGGTGCCCTCGAGAGGGGGTACGTTTTTTCCCGGCTTTCTGATATCGCTCAGACGGTTATAAGCGAGAGATCTGCCCGTCCGGGGCGGATAGATTTCGGAGAGATCGAAGGCAGGGCAGGCGAGGTCTGCCTGCAGACCCCATAGATTTCCTTTCCTTGACACCCTCTGTTTGTGTGCTATAGATGGTCTATACGGTTTGTATCTGAGCGACCGGATCTCACAGAAGGAGGGTCTTTATGTCGGTGTACAAGATCATCGAAATTGTGGGCACGAGTGCGGTGTCATGGGAAGATGCCGCAAAAAAGGCTATTCTGACTGCAGGAAAGAGCCTGGAGGACCTGAGGGTGGCTGAGGTGGTGAAACAGGATCTCACTGTGGAAAACGGCAAGGTAACGAGTTACAGGATACGTCTCAACATATCGTTCAAGTTCAAGGAAGCATGATAATAAAAAAGGGGACCGTCCGGTCCCCTTTTTTATTATTTCCTATCTTAGTACATTCCATCCATGCCGCCCATGCCTCCCGGGGGCATTGCAGGGAACTGTCCCTTTTCTTTCGGCTTTTCGGCAATCATTGCTTCCGTGGTGAGGAGGAGTCCTGCTACCGATGATGCGTTCTGGAGGGCCGTTCTCGACACCTTGGTAGGATCGATGATGCCTGCAGCCATCATGTCATCGACGTAGACTTCCTTGGAAGCGTCAAAACCAAAGGGTCCTGAGCCGTTCCGTACCTTGTCAACGATGATTGAACCATCGAAGCCGGCATTGCTTGCAATCCACCGGATCGGTTCTTCCAGGGCCTTCTTCACGATCTGGACGCCGAACTGCTGAGCGCCTTCGAGTTTCATGGAATCAAGCGTCTCTATTGCCCTCAGGAATACAACGCCACCGCCGGGAATGATCCCTTCTTCCACCGCTGCCTTCGTTGCGTTGAGGGCATCTTCGACGCGGGCTTTCTTTTCCTTCATTTCAGATTCTGTTGCTGCACCGACGTTGATCACTGCAACGCCACCGACGAGTTTCGCAAGTCTTTCCTGAAGTTTCTCGCGGTCGTAGTCTGATGTGGTCTCTTCAATCTGGGTACGGATCAATTTGACTCTCGCTTCGATCTCGCTCTTTTCACCGTTTCCGTCAACGATCGTCGTGTTGTCCTTATCGATAACGACTCTCTTGGCCTGACCAAGATCCTTCAGGGAGATGTTCTCGAGTTTGATGCCCAGTTCTTCGGAGATCATCTGGCCGCCGGTGAGGATGGCGATATCTTCGAGCATTGCTTTCCGTCTGTCACCGAAGCCCGGTGCCTTGACGGCTGCAACCTTCAATGTTCCTCTCAGCTTGTTTACAACGAGGGTTGCAAGAGCCTCGCCTTCAACGTCTTCGGCGATGATGAGGAGCGATCTTCCCATTTTGGCGACCTGCTCAAGGACGGGAAGGAGATCTTTCATGGTGCTTATCTTCTTTTCGTTGATGAGGAGGAGAGGTTCGTCGACAACGACTTCCATCTTTTCCGGGTTTGTGACAAAGTAGGGGGATATGTATCCTTTGTCGAACTGCATGCCTTCGACGATTTCAAGGGTTGTTTCCATACCCTTCGCTTCTTCGACGGTGATGACGCCTTCTTTTCCAACCTTGCCCATGGCCTCGGCGATAATGCTGCCGATGGCTTCGTCATTGTTCGCAGAGATTGTTCCGACCTGGGCGATCTCCTTCTGATCTTTTGTCGGTTTGGAGATCTTCCTCAGTTCTGCCACGACGACCTCAACGGCCTTGTCGATGCCCCGCTTCAGTTCCATCGGGTTGTGCCCTGCTGCCACGAGTTTTGCGCCTTCCCGGAAGATTGCCTGGGCAAGGACGGTAGCAGTAGTTGTGCCGTCGCCTGCGACATCGCTTGTCTTGCTGGCCACTTCCTTTACCATCTGGGCGCCCATGTTTTCAAACTTGTCTTCCAGTTCGATCTCTTTAGCCACGGTGACGCCGTCTTTGGTTACTGTCGGGGAACCAAACGTCTTCTCGATGATAACATTTCTTCCCTTGGGTCCCAGAGTGACTTTCACTGCGTCCGCGAGGGTGTTGACGCCCTTTAGAAGTGCGTCACGGGCTGCCTGATCATACTTTATATCTTTTGCCATGCTCTTTTCCTCCTGATTTACTCTTCAACTATACCGAGAACATCGTCTTCCCTGAGAATAAGATGCTCGTCGCCATCGATTTTGATCTCTGTACCGGAATACTTCCCGAAGAGGACTTTGTCGCCAGCTTTGACGGCCACTGCGACCTTCTGTCCGTTATCGAGCGTTTTGCCTTCGCCCACTGCAACTACGAGACCCTCCTGGGGTTTCTCTTTGGCGGCGTCGGGAATGATAATCCCACCTTTTGTCTTTTCCTCCTCAGCAATCCTCTTGACCAAGATTCTGTCCTGTAATGGCTTAATCTTCATCGTATCACACTCCTTTGCACGATTTAATGAGTTGTTTATTAGCAACCTGATTAACTGATTGCCAAAAGATATATAGGTACGGTTGATTTTGTTGTCAATAGGTGAGAGTAATTTTTTTTATATTTTTAAAAGATACGTAACCCCGTCACGATACCAGTGACTGAACAGCTCGTTTTCTGCCTTGTTGGCCTCTCTGTCTTCGGCGATCATGCCACAGACCGCACTCTCGTCCACAGGGGTTTCAAACTCCCTCGCCGCCTGCAGCGCCAGACGATGAACAAGGCTTTCGAGAATTGTGTCCCTCTCTTCCCCGCAATGCCAGAGGGTCCACCATGTTTCATAGGCTTCTCGGATGGTCTTTGCTTTTCGGTCGTAATAGTTTGCCAGGGATGGAGTCCATTTTTTCAGGTTCTCCCTCGTTTGAAGGAGGATATCTTCCACGAAGGGATAGCGGTCGACAATATCCATCTCAACCCTGATTTTTTTGATGAAGCCCTGGATGATATCCGTCTCCCCGTGCTTCTTGCGGTAGACGTTGTCTTTCAGATGGTTCCACACTTCTACAATGGGATAGAGTTCGATATTCTTCTCTGAGTAGTTGATCGTCTCGATATTGTCCAGCGCTGTTTTGCTCTTTCGTGGAATCCCGTACATGAGGAGCCCCAGAAGGTCCGATACGACGTGAAAGAGAAGGGCTCTGTTCTTGGGACGGAGGGTGGGGTACATGTAACAGATAAACTCGTTCAACTCCAGTGTTTCAACGAGATGATCCTTTTTTGACTGGGGATCGATGTGTTTCACTGCATCAACGGCCAGGGTAAGGGTAGCCATGGGAACGAGTTCTTTCACATCTTTCATGAACTCCCAGATGTCAAGTATATGTCGTCTCGGCAGCATCAGAGACCTTCGTTCCTCAGCTCTTCGAGAAGCTTACGCTGTCTGTCCGTCACCCTTTTCGGCGTGTCCACGGTAATTTCCACGTAAAGATTTCCCTGGCTTCCCCTGTCGATCGAAGGAAGTCCGAGACCTTTCAGCCTCAGTTTCTTCACACCTGGCGGGATCTTGACAATCTTTGGGCCGTCGAGGGTAGGGATTTCTGCTGATGCGCCGAGAAGGGCGTCGGTCAGTTTCAATTCTTTTGTCACGTAAAGATCGCTTCCTTCCCGTCTGAAAACCGGGTGTTCACCAACCTTTATCGTGACGTAGAGGTCTCCTGCCTGGCCGGTGTAAGGGTTTCTGTTCCCTTTTCCCTGAAGTCTCAGTTTCTTTCCTGACGCTATGCCTTTCGGGATTTTGATATTGACCTCTTCCGGTCCTCCGTGCTGGGTCGAGAAGGATATCCGCTTTTCGCCGCCCCTGGCTGCGTCCATGAACGGAATCTCCAGTTCATAGTGAAGGTCGAGATTTCCTTCGGCCTTCTGTTCTCTTGTAATGTAGTCGCCGAAGTCCTGGGTGTTGTATGTTTGCTGTCTACCCCCTCCCCGCGGTCTCCCCTGCCCGCCGAAGATGACCCGGAAGATATCCTGTCCGCCGAAGCCGAGATCCTTGAAGAGGTCGCCGACATTGAAACCACGATATATATCCTCTTCCGAATAGCGCTGCTGGAATCCCCCCATTCCGTACGTATCATACTCTTTCCGCTTCTCTTTGTCGCTCAGGACGGCATACGCTTCGTTTATCCCCTTAAACTGTTCTTCTGCATTCTTATCGCCCGGATTTCTGTCAGGATGGTACTTGAGAGCCAGCTTCCGGTATGCCTTCTTGATTTCATCTTCCGATGCTGTTTTGGCAACGCCTAAAATCTCATAGTAATCTTTTTTTCCAGCCATCTTACTCACCACCTAATAGTGCGATATAGGTCCCCACGCTCTGTCCCGTATGCTCGGCAACAGCAGGGCACTTGATCCGCATCACGTGAATAACGGGCCTTTGCCCCGCTCCGTCAGATAGCGTTTCGTAGTTACCCATCCCCTTGGCGATCACCGGTATGTCCCTGTCCCAGAGTTCCCGAATTCTTCCACTGAACGTTCCCGGTCGTACGCCGACCTCTCCGCTCCCTGTTGAAATGATATTCGGAAAGATACTCCGCAAACCAAACCGTTCGACATCGGGAAGCGAGAAGTCATTCTGTACGGGGTGCTCCCGAACGGCATAGACTACATCGATCCCTTCCCTGCTGAGAAACGATGCCAGGGGCATATCGAATATGAAATCCCCAGGGTTGTCACCGATAATCAGTACGAGACCATTGTTATTATAAATCGCCTTTTCGATTTTATCCATATCGCCGTGAAGGGTGGCAGCGCGGCCATCGTGGCTGTCATCAGAGAAGAAGTCTTTTGAATTACCGAGGGCGGACAGAAGAAGGGCATCGTGAAGCGTTGACGGAAACGTCTTCCATGCCTTTGAGACAGCCCTGATTGCTTCGTCGAATTCCTCTTTTTTCCGGGCGGCGAAGGGGTCGTACACGCCTGTAAC
>CAYQXL010000007.1:0-23687 GCA_964421445.1 uncultured Pseudomonadota bacterium | reverse complement strand
CTTCGTCGAATTCCTCTTTTTTCCGGGCGGCGAAGGGGTCGTACACGCCTGTAACGTGCCGGATGAACGAAAGAATCCTGTTTGCCATGTCGGGAGGTGTCCCCCCTTCTTTTATCATCTCATCGATCTTCCGTTCTGACAGGAGAAGAAGGTCCGGTCCTCCTCCCGAGAGCTCCACTGTTGTTTTTGCGAGACCCTTAAGGCAACTGCCGCATCGTTCGGTTACATTCATCCTGTCTGTCCCGGTGTTATTGCAGTCCCTGTCCGGCCGCTCTCGCTGTCCGGGTCAGAGGGTGCTGTGAATCTTGGACAGGAAGGATGGGGGCCTTTTATCATGACGACCATAGACTAATATTACCATGAAAAGTGCGGCAAGCCTATCATCGTCTGACAGAAATACTGAGGGAAAATTATCGTTCGTCACGATTTTCCGGGGTGACACTGGCTGTACCGCGGGCTCTGGACAAAACCCGGTCCGGGGGCGATACCAGTGGGCGATGTGTAAAAGAGGCCGCTCCGGCGTGAGGTGTCTTGGGGGGTGGGGGTAGGGCCGGGATCACGGGGATCCAGGTTCCTCACAGCCGGGGCGGTGGGGGGCAAAATCTATGCTGCCTGCTCCTTCTCCCGTCTTACAACGGAACCTCGTGTCCCGATGGTAATCAGTTCGACAGGAATATTCTTACCTGCGAGCTCCATGCCTCGCCGTACGATAAGAGGGAGTCTGGAACAACAGGGCACTTCCATGATCACGATTTTGACGGTTTGGATGTCGTTCTGCCGGAAAAGCTCAGTAAACCTTGCCACATATTCGTCTGTGTCGTCAAATTTGGGACAGCCTATCATGACGGCACTCCCCTTGATAAGACTGTGAAAGTCGGGGTATGCCACAGGGGTGCAATCGGCGGCGACAAGCAGGCTGCCGTCACGGAGAAAGGGCGCCGTCGGTGGAATGAGGCGGATCTGGACAGGCCAGTGCGAGAGTGCTGACGCTGACGGCCGGGAAGTTTCCCCTTCGCCCCCCCCGGTCGGTGCAAAGCTCTCCATCCTGGTGGAAGGGCAACCGCATGCGAGCGGAAGTTCTCCCGAAGGGTGCCGGGAATCTGTCCGGGCGCTCTTTTGCGACCGTAGATGTTCGAGGTGATGCTCTACCTCTTCAGGATCGAACGGATCGGCCGTTCGTTCAATAATCCGTATGGCATCCCGGGGGCATTCGCCGAGACAGGCGCCGAGTCCGTCGCAATAACTGTCTTTTACCAAAACGGCTTTCCCGTTCTTCAGTTCAATGGCCCCTTCGGCACAGGCGGTCGTGCACAGTCCGCACCCGTCACATTTCTCCTGGTCTATCTCGACGATTTTACGATTCCCGGACATGGTCTCTCCTTCTGTAGGGCCAGCAGGGGGGTAGAACCCCCTGCTGGCACGTCGGTGTTACCCGAGAATGGCCTTTATGTCATTATCAGGTGTGGTAATCGGCATAATGTTAAAGTTCTTCACCAGTACGTCAAGAACGTTCGGCGTTACGAAAGCGGGGAGTGTCGGGCCGAGACGGATGTTCTTGATGCCGAGGTAGAGAAGGGTCAGCAGGATGGCAACGGCCTTCTGCTCGTACCACGACAGAACGAGAGAGAGGGGAAGTTCGTTGACGCCGACATTGAAGGCTTTGGAAAGAGCGACGGCTATCTGGATCGCCGAATATGCATCGTTACATTGTCCAACATCGAGAAGGCGGGGAATGCCTCCGATAGCGCCGAGGTCTTTGTCGAAGAAGCGAAACTTTCCGCATGCCAGCGTAAGGACTACAGTATCCTGGGGAAGTTTTTCAACGAATTCGGTGTAATAGTTTCTTCCCGGCTTGGCGCCGTCACAGCCGGCGACGAGGAAGAAATGGCGGATATTACCACCCTTGACAGCTTCGATGACCTTGTCGGCGACAGACATGACCGTGTTTCTCGCAAAACCGACGGTGACGAATTTCCCGTTCTGATCTCCATCAAACCCCGGCAGTTCGAGAGCTTTCCTGATGACGGGAGTGAAGTCATGGCCTGAGATGTGTGTAACGCCTGGCCATCCCACCGTTCCACAGGTAAAAATGTTGCCTTTGTAGGAATCGAGTGGTTTCTGAATGCAGTTGGTTGTCATGAGAACGGCACCGGGGAATTCGGCAAACTCTTTGTGCTGGTTCTGCCATGCTGTTCCGTAATGACCGTAGAAATGGGCGTATTTCTTGAGTGCCGGATAGCCGTGGCAGGGAAGCATTTCGCCATGGGTATAGACGTAGATACCTTTTCCTTCGGTCTGTTTCAGGATCTCCTCGAGGTCTTTGAGATCGTGACCGGAGACGAGAATGGCCTTGCCTTTCTTTGCTCCGAGCGGTACCTGTGTCGGAACGGGGTGCCCGTAGGTTTGGGTGTTGCCGGCGTCGAGCAGTTCCATCGCCTTGAGGTTGACCTCGCCGCATTTCAGGACCATGCCCACCCAGTCATTGAGGGAGAGTTCATTTTTAAGTATAGCCGCCAGACAGTCGTAAATGAATGTTGAAACCGACTCGTCTTCCTGTCCCAGGATTCGGGCGTGAAATGCGTATGCTGCAACGCCTTTGATCCCGAAGAGGGCGATATGCTGGAGCGACCGGATGTCGGGGTCTGCCGAAGGATCGGACATGAGACCGGCCTTTTCGCCTTCCTTCACCATCTCATCGAGCGTTGTCCCCGGTTTAACCGGTGTATATCCTCCGGGAAAGTCCGCTTTTCCGCCGGCTGTTCTGACCCTGGTCTGAAGATCATCCCTGATGTTCCGTGCCTCGGAGATGAGGGCACTGAAGCGGTCCGGATCAAAGTCCACGTTTGTCAGTGTTGCAAAGAGTCCCTCCATGGTAAAAGCGTTGAGCTTAGGATCCCTGATACCTACCTTGCTTCCCTCGATGGCGAGAAACGAGATCTCTGCAAGAATGCGGACGAGGAGATCCTGCAAAGATGCCACGTCGGGCTGCTTTCCGCACACACCAACCTTGTCACACCCTGTACCTTTTGCTGTCTGTTCACACTGATAACAAAACATAGCCACCCTCCTTGTTTGATTTCATTCGTTGCTTGTGCATGAGAGAAATATAAGACAGGAAGTCTGTCTCGTCCTTGACTTAAATCAAATTGAAAAAAATATTAGAAAAAAATCTGATGTGACCTGGAAACGGAATTCTCAGGCTGAAAAATTTGAAAGCTGGTACGGTACGTCAGCCTTTTCAACAGACCCCTTCTTTTCAAAATAGACTGCTTTGTCGGCAATCTCCCGGAGAGAGGTGACGATCTCCCTGTTCACGGAAGAGAGGAGGGGCCGTTCCCCCTTGATCAGTTGTTTGGCTCTTTTTGCGCAGAGGTGAACGAGTTCAAAACGATTTTCGACCTTATCCATACAATCTTCAACGGTGATTCGTGCCATCGTTCCTCTCCCTTTCTTGTTGTACTATTTTTTGAAACGCTCTGTACGCCCTATCAAGATCTTCGTTTGTGATAGTATAATCGAAAAACGATTTCTTTTCCATCTCTTCACCTACGATTCTCATTCTCGTCGTAATTTCCCGTTCTCCTCTCCGGAACAGGCGCTCCCGGAGCGCTTCGACGGACGGGGGCTCCACGAAGACAAGAACAGCTCGGGGGCATTCTTTCCGCACATTGAGGGCCCCCTTCACGTCGATGTCGAGGAACATGTCATAACCCTTCTCGAGCTGGTTTACAATCCCCTGTTTCGGTGTGCCGTACATATGACCGTGGACGGACTGCCACTCGAAGAATCTGTCTTCATCAATCATGTTCCGAAATGTTGTCTCATCAACAAAATGGTAGTGGATGCCATCAGTCTCGCCTTCCCTTGGGGCCCGTGTTGTAAAGGAGACGGAGAAAGACACACGGGGATCGGAAGCCAGTGCCCTGCCGATGATGGAGGACTTGCCTGCCCCCGAAGGTCCTGATACAACAAAGAGAATACCTTTCCTCTCAAGGTTCATGGTGTCCCCACCGACGGTCTTGCCTCGATTCTTGTCACGCCTCTCGCCTCATTCGACATTCTGTACCTGCTCCCTCATTTTCTCGATCTCTACCTTGATCTGAATAACCCGTTCACCGATAAAGAGGTCATTGGCCTTACTCCCTATGGTGTTTGTCTCCCTTACCATTTCCTGGACAATGAAATCAAGCTTTCTCCCCACTGCTTCATCGGTGAGAATCGTATCGGCAAAATGGCCCACATGGCCTTTGAGTCTGACAATCTCTTCGGTAATATCGAGACGTTCCATATAGATGGCCATCTCCTGAAGCACCCGCCCTTCTTCTATGTTCGCCGCTCCGGCAACCTCCTCCAGCCTTTCTCTCAGTTTGGCCTCGTGGCCCTTCACGGTCACAGGCCATTGGTTCTCGATCTCCTCGACGAGGGCCGATACGATAGCGAGCCTTTTGCTGAATTCATCGGTGATAAGGCTTCCTTCCCGGAGACGTTCGTCGTGGAGTCTCGACAGCAGATCCTTGCAGGCCTCGATAAATGCGTCCTCGCTCAGGGCAACAGTCTCATCGTAGGCAAATATATCTTTCAGGGCCAGGACAGCATCGATTTCCAGGTGCCCCTTGATGTGGTGCTCTTCCTTGAGGTAATGTTCTATCTCAAGGTAGCGCTGAAGGACAGGCTCATTGATCCGGGGGCCTGAGGACTGATCGGGTGCACGCTCTATCTTGAACGAAATATCGACCTTTCCCCGTCGGATGCGTCCCTTTATGAGTTCCCGCAGTTTTTGCTCTATCAAGATATCACCCTTGGGCAGTTTAAGACCTATCTCGAGATACCGGTTGTTGAGTGTTCGTCCCTCTGCGATGATCTTTGTCTCGTTCAGGGTGACCTCCGCTTTTGCGAAGCCTGTCATGCTTTTAATCATTTCAACTCCTGTCGGTAGATGGTACGCCACTCATTAAAGAGGGCGATTATTGTGTCGCTTCCATAATCAGGGTAGGTCCAGGGGAGGGGCTGGTAGGAACGGCGATGGAAGATGAGCGTCAGGTCTCCATAGATACCGTTGGCCAGATAGATCCTGTGGGTGAAGTTTTTCGTTGTCGCAAGAATCACGTTTTCCAGGGTCACGAATCCCGGATCGATATTGACGACCCGCTGTCCGTTGATTGACGTCCTTTCTTCAAACCCGTTGGTCACTGATTTTATCATTGGCAGAAGGGTTCTGTCGCCCAGTGAGCTGAAAAGGACAAAGTGGCGCATGATCGTTGGCCCCATCTCCTTCTCGTAATATGTGGTATGGGAAAACAGTTCCGAATCGGTCCTGATCTGAATGGGGCCTGTCAGCCGTTCAATTTCTTTCTCGCCCTCCCGGGCTATCCTGGCGTCGGTGGAGAGAAAGCTCGCGAAAAATTTTACCGCTTTCGGACTATTTACCTCTCCCATAGCAGAAAATACTCCCTGTTCTTCCGTTCCCGTTCTCTCGGCGCTTCTGCCGTGGCTCTCCATTCGAGACCGAGCTCACTGCCGAATTGCTTCAGCTCCTCGATAACCGAGTCGATTTTATCCTGGTTTTTTACGATGCCCCCTTTGCCCACATCGTACCGGCCGACTTCAAACTGGGGTTTTACCAGGGAGACGATGACACCTCCCGGTTCGAGTATATCAGGGACCACGGGGAGGATCTTTCTGAGGGAGATGAAGGAGACATCGATGGTCACCATCTGGACCCTCTCGCCTATATGGGAGCGCTCAAGATACCGGGCGTTGATCTTATCGAGGATAACGACCCGCGGATCCCCGTGTATCCGCTCGTGAAGCTGATGTGACCCGACGTCGACGGCATAGATTTTTGTTGCGCCCCGCTGGAGGAGACAGTCGGTGAATCCCCCTGTCGATGCTCCGATATCGACGATTGTCTTCCCCGACACATCGAGACCGAGGGCATTCAGCGCCGAATCGAGCTTGACGCCGCCGTAGCTCACGAAGGGTATGATGTTCTGGCGCAGATGGACCACTGTGTCGACGGGGAATTTCCGGTCCGGCTTGTCGATCCGCTCACCACCGACAAAAACCTCGCCTGCGAGGACAAAAATCCTCGCTTTTTCCCGGGAAGGAGCCAGCCCTTTCACGGTGAGGAGCACGTCTATTCTTTCTTTATCCACTGTGCAATGCTTCGGGCTATGCCGCTTTTGTCCAGACCCAATCCCTTCCTGCATGTTTTCTGGCCTCCATGAGGAAGAAATATATCGGGGATCCCGAGGCGGAGAACCGGTTTTTCAATGCCCATTTCGGCGAGGATTTCAATGACACCGCTTCCGAATCCTCCGACAAGGGAGTTCTCCTCCACAGTGACAATGGAAGAGGCTTTCCGGGCCTCGGTGGCAAGAAGCCCTGTATCCATGGGTTTAATGAACCGTCCGTTCACGACGGTACAGCGTATGCCCGAGTTCTCCAGTTCATTTGCTGCGGCAAGGGAGGGGGAGACCATGCTCCCGCAGGCAACGATGAGCACCCCATCTCCTTTCTTTAAAATTTCCCATGTTCCGAGAGGAATTTCCCGGAATACTTGCTCAATGGCCACGCCTTCCGCCTTTCCCTTCGGGTACCGGATAGCCGCCGGTTTGGCGTAGCAGTAAGCTGAATAGAGCATCTGGCGCAATTCGTTCTCGTCCTTCGGGGCCATAACAACGAGGTTCGGCATATGGCGGAGATAGGAGAGATCGAATGCTCCGTTGTGCGTCGGTCCGTCAGGACCAACGATGCCCGCTCTGTCAATGGCAAAGACAACGGGAAGTTCCTGGAGACAGACATCGAGGAGTATCTGGTCATAGGCCCGCTGGAGGAATGTGGAATAGATTGCCACAAATGGCTTCATTCCCTCGAGGGCAAGGGCTGCGGCAAAGGTTACGCCATGTTGTTCAGCGATGCCGATATCGTAAAAACGGTCGGGGAAGAGGCACGAGAAGGTATCGAGGCCTGTCCCCAGTCCCATGGCCGCTGTCACAGCGATGACACGGGGATCCTTCTCCGCCAGTTCCTTGATCGTTTCACCGAAGACTTCCGTATAGGTCCGGCCGCTGTCTACAGGGGCTCCTGTTTCCAGGTCGAAGACCGGCACGCCGTGAAAGAAAGCGGGATCGTTTTCTGCGTAAGGGTACCCTGTTCCCTTCTTTGTCACGATGTGGACGAGCAGGGGCCCCGTCAGGCGCCGGGCGTTCTTCAGGGTCTCAATGAGACGATTCATGTCGTGGCCATCTTCCGGACCAATATACTGGAATCCCAACTCTTCAAAGAAGATGCCCGGAGTGATGATACCCTTGACAACTTCCTCGAGACGGCGGGCTGTCTGGTAAACCTTGGGCAATCCCTTGATCCTCGACTTTATCTCTTCCCTGACCTGGCTGACCAGTTCACCGCTCATGATCCTGTTGAGATAGGACGACAGAGCGCCGATATTTTTCGATATGGACATCTCATTATCGTTAAGGATGACAATAATATCGCTCTTGAGGTGTCCTGCATGATTCAGTGCTTCAAAAGACATGCCTCCTGTCAGGGAGCCATCACCGATGACGGGGACGATCTTGTCTGTTCTTCCCGTCTTTTTGTAGGCTTCTGCCAAACCGGTGGCAATGGAGATTGAATTACTTGCATGACCGGTGGTGAAGACGTCGTGGGGACTCTCGGAGCGGGACGGAAAGCCGCTCAGGCCATCGTCCTGGCGGAGGGTATGAAAACGGTCCTTCCGGCCCGTGAGGATTTTGTGGGTGTAGCACTGATGGCCCACATCCCATATAATCCGGTCCGTTGGCGTGGCGAAGACGTGATGAAGGGCCACGGTAAGCTCAACAACGCCGAGATTGGAGGAGAGATGGCCGCCTGTTGCAGAGACGGTCGTGATGATCAGATCCCGTATCTCACCGGCGAGCGTCGTTAATTCCTTGACCGAAAGACCTTTGATGTCTTCGGGGCTGTTGATGCCGTCGAGAATCATCAGGAAATACGGCCCCCAAGAAAGCGGGCGATCTCGGTGAGGACGGTTCCTCTGTCCTCCAGGCAGGCTACTGACTCCGTGGCGGTGGCCGTCAGTTTTTCTACTGTTTTTCGCGAGTGCTCGATGCCGTAATGTTTGATATAGGTCTGCTTATCTGCATCCTTCCGTAGTTTTTTTCCCACCTTTTCTTCATCGCCGACAGCATCGAGGATGTCATCGACGACCTGGAAACAGAGGCCCAGCGCTTCGCCATAGGCGGTCAGATGGTCGAGGGTATCCTGTGAAGCGCCGGCCACGATGGCTCCGGTCCTCACCGAGACCCGGATCAGTGCCATGGTTTTGTGGGAGTGGATGTAGGAAAGGTCCTCCGGGGTGCCGTCGCTATTTTCGAGAAGGATGTCGAGAACCTGTCCTCCGACCATTCCGCCGACGCCGGCGGCACCGGATATCTCGAATACGAGTCTCTGGACAATGGCAGGATCTACGCCTGTCACATATTGCGGGTCGGTCATGATCCTGAATGCTTCAGTAAGGAGGGCATCACCGGCGAGAATGGCATGAGCTTCGCCGAAAACCACATGGCAGGTTGGTCTTCCCCTCCTCAGATCGTCGTTGTCCAGGGCCGGGAGATCGTCGTGAATGAGCGAGTATGTGTGTATCATCTCTATGGCCGCTGCAAAGGGAAGGACCGTTTCGGCCCTGGTCCCGAGGGCCTCGGCGACAGTGACGGCGAGGACAGGCCTGATTCGTTTGCCCGGTGCGAAAAGTGTATGTTCCATCGCCTCCCTGAGAACGGAGGGCATGGGCGGAAAAGAGGCGCAGACCTTACGGAGATACCCATCGATGAGAGCACTTTTTTCTGTGAGGTACGATGCCAGGTCCACTAAACGTCCTCCTGGAGAAAGGGTTTCTTCTCCAGGGTTCCATCCTCTTTCTTGATGAGGATCTCGACTTTCTTCTCAACTTCGTCGAGCCGTTTTGAGAGCTCTTTTGTCAGGGCCAGTCCGTCTTTAAAGAGCGTGAGGGCTTCATCAAGGGGGATATTCCCGCTGTCCAGGGTCTGGACGATTGTCTCGAGTTTGCTGAGTCCTTCTTCGAATTTCATGGCGACGTGATGTAGTATAAAACGCAACATCATGTTTTTTCAAGATGTTCTTCGCCCCGTACCTCTTGATTTGTCCTGATATTCGGTGTAAATTTATACCTTCTGCCCAACGGAGGACATGTTTATGACGATGAAGTATCCCATTACCCGGGAAGGCTATGAGAGTCTGAAAAAGGACAGGGAATATCTCCTCAACACGAAACGTCCGCAGATCTTGAATGCCATCGAAGAAGCCCGGGCCCACGGTGATCTTTCCGAGAACGCCGAATACGATGCAGCGAAAGAAGCGTATCAGTTTCTCCAGAAGAAAATCGCCGAGATCGAAGAGATGATCACGAGTTCCGAGATCGTTGATGTCCGGAAGCCTGACGACGATGAAGTGGTTTTCGGATGCGGCATTGTTCTCCGCAATATGAGTACCGGTGACGAGGTCACCTACACCCTTGTGGGCCCGTACGAATCGGATATTGACAGGGGGCGGATATCCATCAGTTCACCTCTTGGGAGAGCCCTGGTCGGAAAGTCGGTGGGAGATGAAGTCAATTTCAATGCTCCCGGGGGACAACGAATGTACGAGGTGATGAAGGTTTTCTGACTTTCCTCCGTTTTTTCTCGTTGGCACCATTCATCATTATGCACCGGCCTCCCGTGTGCTCCGCCAGGTCCTCGAAACGGTGAATCCCGGTGTTATCACTGTTGAGGTCAGCGCGTATGGTATTCAATTCAGGGAGGAACAGGGAGCACGTCTCCTGGAAAGGCTTCGCGAATATCTTGACCTTCTCCCGTCACGGGAACGGGACCGTGTTCGTGATGAAGAAACCCGCCTCGGGGCTTTTGTCCGGCCGCCCCTGGAATATCAGGTTGCGACAGATTATGGTCATGAGAAGGATGTTCCTGTCCATCCCGTTGACATGGACCTCTTCTCCTTTCTGAGACTGCGGAAAGCTGATGAACTATTCGGTGCGGCGAACCTTCGAATGCTCCTCGCCCCGGGAAGGGGCGAAGAAGTGACCGGGGGACGGCACAACGAGGAAGCGATGGTCAGGCTTTTTGCCCGCCACGGAATCAAGCCCGGAGGATACACGATCGAAATGCTGATACGGGATATGTTCATGATACGGAAGATACAGGTGCTCATGAAGCGCTATGGTTCGCACAGATTCCTGCATATTACCGGGTGGCGGCACCTGCAGGATCCTTATAATCTTTTTTTGCCCTTACACCCTACGAGGATTCTCTGCCATGACGAAACTCTTTGTTTTTGATCTCGGAAATGTCATCCTTCCCTTTGAACACAGGCAGATAGCCAGAAAACTCCACGACCGGTCGGCCATACGGAATGACTGTACGCCTGATGGCATATTCAGCCACATATTCGGAGAGATCGATGGTGTCATCAACGACTACGAGAAGGGATTCATGTCATCGGAAGGTTTCTTTCGCACTGTAAGGGACCGTTTTTCCCTTGATATCACGTACGAAGGATTCAAAGACATTTGGAACAACATTTTTTCCGAAGATCCTGAAACCATCAGAATCGTGACATACCTGAAGGAAAAAGGCTACCCTCTCATTCTTCTCAGTAATACGAGCGAACTCCATTTTAGCCATATTATCGAACGGTACCCGGTGGTTCACATCTTCAACGAGTGGATTCTGTCGTTTGAGGTAGGGGCGAAGAAGCCGGAACAGAGAATATATGACATAATCTTTGAAAGAATGGCTGTCTCCCCGGAACAGGTCCTCTATATTGACGATGTTGAAGAATATGTCGACGCAGGTCGACGGCGAGGCCTGGAAGGGCATCTCTTTACGAATGCTTCGGAACTCTGGCGGGCCTTGCAGAACAAAGGTATTTGAGAGAGAGTGAAAGGAGGGAATAGAGAGTGATTGATCCGGTTATCATACGAATTGGACCTTTTGCCCTTCGGTGGTACGGGCTCATGTACGTCCTCGGTTTTGCCGTGTCCTATCTCCTTGTCCTCTATCAGATAAAACGGCAGAAGCTCGCCATCTCCCGGGAAAAAGTGGATGATCTCTATTTTGCCCTCATCCTCGGGCTGATTATCGGTGCCCGTCTGGGATACATTCTTTTCTACAATCTCGGTTTCTATATCGACAACCCCCTGGAAATACTCGTTGTGTGGCACGGGGGAATGTCGTTCCACGGTGGTCTGATCGGAGCTTCCCTTGCCGGGTTCTATGTGATGAAGCGGAAAGGACTCAGGTTTCTCCAGATGAGCGATCTCATTATTCCCACCTGCCCGCTCGGTATCGGGTTCGGGAGGATCGGAAATTTTATCAACGGAGAGTTGTTCGGAAAACCGTCCGAGCTCCCCTGGGCCATGGTCTTTCCGCACGGCGGGCCCGCTCCCCGTCATCCTTCACAGTTGTATGAGGCCTTCCTTGAAGGGCTCTGCCTCTTTGTCATCCTCTGGTTTTACAAGGACCGGAAAAAGAAAGAAGGTGATGTTCTGGCTGTCTTTCTGATATTTTACGGTCTCTTCCGCATCATTGCCGAGGTCTTCCGGGAGCCTGATGCCCAACTGGGATACCTCTTTGGTCTTCTGACCATGGGCCAGCTTTTGAGCTGCCTCATGATTCTCGTTGGTCTTTTCCTGAAATATTTCTTTCTTCCTGCCACCAGCGGAAGGGGTGAGTCGGACGGAAAAAAGAGAAAGGAGGATGTCACATGAACTGTACCGGATGTGGAGCATCGATTGAGGCTGGCAATCAGTACTGCAGTAATTGCGGAAAGCGAACAGGGACCGAAAGCCCCTGGGGCCTGGAAACTCCGCCCACCGACGGTGGCCGGTATACATCGGGGATTGTTGCTGATATCCTCCTTAGCCTGATTACCTGTGGTATCTACGGACTTTTCTGGCAGGCACGGCAGATGCGTGCCCTCAACCACCTCCTGAGAGAGGAGCGGTTCAGCTTTATTAAATGGTTACTGCTCACCCTCATAACCTGCGGAATCTATCATATCTATTATGAATACCTCATGGGACAGGCAATCATGGAAGTCCAGCGGCGGATGGGAAGGCCTGTCTCCAGCGATCTTCCGTTGCTCAGTGTTCTCCTCGCCATATTCGGATTCAGCATAGCCGCCGACGCTGTCCAGCAGAACGAGATAAACAAGTTTTTCAGTAG
The DNA here is from genome assembly GCA_964421445.1 of uncultured Pseudomonadota bacterium. Classification (GTDB taxonomy): domain Bacteria; phylum Desulfobacterota; class Syntrophorhabdia; order Syntrophorhabdales; family CAYQXL01; genus CAYQXL01. Next base: position 11,442 of record CAYQXL010000007.1, on the reverse strand, counting down.
ACCATGAGAACCTACCTTCTCCCCCGGAAGTTTGCCCTCTGGTGGGTGGTGATCTTTACAGGGGCATGGTCTCTCCACCGTACAGGCATGTTCTCTGCCGAGACCCTTGCGGCGTATCTATCTGTTCCCTGTCCCTTCGAGTACATAACATCCCTCCCTTGCCCGGGGTGCGGGATGACACGGGCTCTGTTCTCCCTTGTCCGGGGCGATCTTTTCTCCGCGCTGGCCGTCAATCCCTCTGTGGCAATACTTTCCGTTATAGTGTTGATCAGTGCTCTTCCCGATGAATTTCTTCTGAAGGCCGGGAGAAGAGGGATCATGATAATCCGCCTGTCCATGGGGGGAGCTCTCGCGGGGGTTCTTGTCTTCTGGTTCGTCTGGAGACTTCTCCCTGCCCTCCGGTGACGGGTGTGGGTGCCTGATCGTTTTGTCCGAGAAATTAGACCGGTTGTCGAAAAAATTGGACTTGACTCGACTCTGGTGACGTGCCGGGAACAAAAGAGGGGAAAAAAGGAGCACAAAGATGGGGTCAATTGATCCTAACGGACGACAAACAGCCATGGCACGATTTATGCAAAATAAAAGGCATCACAAAATAAAAACCCAATAGGAGGGAAAAGCATTATGAAGAAAGCGTTAGTGGTTATGTTGGCAGTCCTTATCAGTGTAGCATTCGTCACAACAGTATTCGCACAGAAAGACGAGCCGAAACCGGGCGCGGGCCCTGCCGGAGCAGCATCTGCACCGAAAGGCGAGAAAGTTGAAAAAGCCGACAAAGCTGACAAAGCGAAAGTTGCAACAATGAAGTATGCCGGCGCAGTTGAAAAAGTCGACGGCATGATGGTTACAGTGAAGGGCAAAAAAGACAGCAAGACCTTCGACGTCACCAACGCAAAGTTCAAGGGATACAAAGATGCAGCAGCCATCAAGGCTGGCGACAAAGTTGGCGTAACCTATGAAATGGCCGCTGACAAGGCAATGGCAAAAATGTTCGCCAAGATGCCGGGAGCCGCAAAGGCTGACAAGGCACCGGCAGCTCTTCCCGCAGATCAGCCGGCACCTGGTAAGGGTCCTGGCAGCGCACCTCTTGGTGGCGAGCCCAAAGGAAAGTAAGACCGATCAGTCAGTACTCAAAGGGCGCTTAGGCGCCCTTTTTTATTGTCTCTTATTGCCCGATAACCTTGATGATTGCCTCGCCTACATCCTTTGTCGTTGCTTTTCCACCGATGTCAGGGGTCCGCAGGTTCTCCTGCGCCACGACGGTCTCGATGGCTTCTTCGATGAGCCGGGCGGCGTCGGTGTATCCGAGGTGTCCGAGCATCATGGCGCCGGACCATATCTGTCCGACAGGGTTGGCTATCCCTTTTCCTGCGATGTCCGGAGCAGAGCCGTGGACCGGTTCGAACATGGAGGGAAAGCGCCGTTCAGGGTTGAGATTGGCTGACGGAGCAATGCCAAGACTGCCGGTGACCGCAGGGCCGAGGTCGGAAAGTATGTCGCCGAAGAGGTTGCTTGCGACGACCACATCGAACCGTTCAGGTTGAAGGACGAACTGGGCGGCCAGATTGTCGACGTGGTACTGATCGGCCGTGATCCCGGGATATTCGGCGCTGACGGCGAGAAAGATCTCATCCCAGTACGGCATGGTGTGGAGTATGCCGTTTGACTTGGTGGCCGAGGTGACGTGTTTTTTTCGTTCTCCTGCGAGATCAAAGGCGTACCTCATGACCCGCTCGACCCCTTTCCGTGTGAAGACGGATTGCTGAACCGCCATCTCCTGGTCTGTTCCTCTGTAGATCCGGCCGCCGATATCTGAATATTCGCCTTCGTTGTTTTCCCTGACCACGGCAATGTCAATGGACCCGGGCACGGCCCGCCTGAGCGGTGACGGTATGCCGTCGAGCAGCTTCACCGGCCGGAGATTGACGTATTGCATGAATGCCCGGCGGATAGGAATGAGAAGACCCCATAGAGAGATATGGTCAGGAACTCTCCTGTCACCGACGGCACCAAGATAGATGGCATCATACTGTCCAAGGATCTCAAGTCCCTCTGCGGGCATCATATGTCCATGGGAGAGATAGAACTCACAGCCCCAGGGGAAGGTGTCGAAAGAAAGGTCGAAACCGAACCTTCGTGCTGCCGCCTCAAGTACAGCGGTCCCCACGGGCACCACTTCCTTTCCGATACCGTCGCCTGGAATAAGGGCTATCCGTTTCACCGGCTACCTCCTTTGTTTGTCTGTGCTGTTGCAGTCTCGACTGTTGTGACACTATACCACAGGAGGGATGACAAAGGACGAACCCCCCTGCATTTCTCCGTAGCCTGTCACAGGTCCTTTAGGTATAATGAGGAGGCAATTCAAAAGGAGGGATATTGTGGATAACGTTCAAAAGGTCTTCGAGGCCATGGAAAAAGCAGCAAAGCCGGTCAATGCCACGGAACTTGTGAAGCTGACGGGACTGGACAAGAAAGAAGTCGAAAAGGCGATGAAAATACTGAAGGAAGGGGAGAGGATATTCTCTCCGAAACGATGTTTCTGGCAGGCAAAGTAAGACGTCAGGGATCAGGATGCTCAGGAACCGGTCCCGCCGCCATGAGCAGCCGGACGGTGTCCCTGCCAGGCCCCTGTTACGGGAACGCGTCTGCCTTGACTCCTCCGTCCTCTCTCAGGTACCGGGCGAGGGTCTCTGTATACCCGTGAACGAGGTAGACCTGCTGGGCCTCCGATTCTCTGACTGTTCCGAGGATATCGTCCCAGTCAGCATGATCGGAAAGAACAAACCCGTCATCAGTACGCTTCCGGTACTGTGGATCTGCTATCCACCCTGATGCCAGGGCAGAAACGGAAGGTCTGAGACGATTGACCCATGCTGTTCCCAGTGCCGACGGAGGCGCCATGACAAGAGCCCTCTTGAGGATATCCCGCGGCACGATCTCCTTGACATTATGCATCTCATTCAGGATGACCCCGGCCTTTCTGTAGGCATCACATCCTTTCAGCACGGACCAGTGACCGAAAAGGTCTCCCGGCAGCGATGACTCTCTGAGGCCCAGTTCTGCGATGATCCTCTGTGCCTTGCCAAAGGCGTAAACGAGCAGAAGGCTTGTCCTTCCGGCCCGGGCATTCGTTTCCCACCATGCTATGATGGCCGAGATGATCTGGTCTGCAGGGGGCCATGTGAAGACAGGGAGGCCGAAGGTGCATTCAGTGACAAGAACGTGTGCCCGGAGAGGCTCGAAGGGAAGGCAGGTGGGATCGGGCGTACGTTTGTAGTCTCCTGTCACGACCCATGCTTCGCCGTTTTGTTCCACCTTCACCTGGGCGGCACCGAGCATGTGGCCTGACGGATGGAGGGAGAGGACGATGTTCGATATTCCCAGTCTCTCGCCGTACGGGAGAGCCTGAACAGAGATGTCGGCGCCGATCCGGTCTTTGAGCAGGTGAACGGTTTCCGGAGCGCAGAGATAGTGGGTGGAGCCGGGACGGGCGTGGTCTGCATGGGCGTGGGTAACGACCGCTCTCTCCACCGCCCCTGTGGGGTCGATATAAAAGGACCCCTTGCTGCAATACAGACCTTTTTTTGTCATTTCGAGGAGCATTGTGTGCCCTTCAGTCTATTCCATCAGGATCGTATTCTCAATACAGAAATAAAGAGGCCGGTCTGTGGCGGTAACAGAAGGCTATCCGTGAAGAATCAGGTGTGTCTCAGACTGTGTCGGTGACCTCGAGGACAAACGTCCTGATGCCGCCCTTCGGGTGTTCCGCCTTCAGGACGCGGATTGTTTCCTTGAGCCCGAGAGCTTCATCATCGGTACAGACGGCAGCAAGAACATTGTTTGTACCTGGCCAGTAGTGGGTTCCAAGTTTTGGTTCCGATTCTGTGCCTTCGCCGACCGTCTGTTTCCATTTCGTGTAGCCCCGGAGACCTGCTTTTTTGAACGTCTCGACAAGGACATCATCGAGAGCATCGCTGTAAACGACGATGAGCATCTTCATGAGGTAGGTACCCTCCTTCGTGTGAGTTTCGACTGGAGTTGATCGAGGAGATCGTAGGCCACCGGTACGACGACCAGGGTGAGCACAAGGGATGTGAGCAAACCGCCGATCGTGGCGAGGGCCATCGGTGACCGCGTCTCCGCCCCCTCGCCGAGACCGACCGCAATGGGCAGCATGCCCATTATCATGGCAAAGGTCGTCATGAGGATGGGCCGCAACCTTACGGGACCGGCGGTCAGAATGGCGTCTCTCTTCGTCATGCCACGCTCTCTGAGTATATTGGTGTAGTCGACAAGGAGGATGGCGTTTTTCTTCACGAGGCCCATGAGAAGGATGAGACCTATGAAACTGAAGATGTTGATGGTTTTGCCGAAAAGGAAGAGGGCACCGAAGGCGCCGATGAAGGAAAAGGGCATGGAGAGGAGCACCGTGAAAGGATGGGTGAAGCTTTCGAACTGGGCTGCGAGGACCATATAAGCCATAACAATACCGAGAAGCATGGCAAAGATCAGATAACCGAACGACTCTTTCATCGTATCGGCCTGGCCCTTGTAACTGCCGCTGTACTCATTGGTGAGGACTGTGGATGATATTTTATCGAGTTCATCCTTCGCCTGTCCCAGGGGTTTCTTTTCGAGATTTGCAAAAATTGTGATGGCCCGCTGCCGGTCGACGCGGTTGATGATGCTTGCCCCGCCACCCTCTTTAAAGCTTGCAATATTCGAGAGCCGAACAAGACGGCCGTCTTTGGAACGGACATAGAGGTTTCCCAGATCGTCCGGGTCTGTCCGGTCCTTCCCGTCGAGGCGGGCCCGGACATCGTACCTTCGGCCCCGGGCCTCATCCTTGTACTTTGTCACATCAACTTCCCCGCTGATGAGGAAGTTGATTGCCTCTGCAACCGTCGCCGTGTCAACCCCGAGATCGGCGGCTTTATCCCGGTCGATAAAGACCTTGACCTCCGGTTTTCCCGTTTCGAGTGATGTGTCCACATCGACGATGCCCGGCAGTTTGGCAAACTGGGCCATGATCTCCCGTGTGTACGTTTCGAGATTTCCCAGATCCCTCCCCCTGATACTGTAGAGAATAGAAACCTGGCGCTGGCCCCCGCCGATCAGCGAGACGTTTTCAATGGAGGCCCGCAACCCTGGTATGGTACGAAGCGCCTTCCTCACTTCCGCCTTGATCGTTTCCTGATCTTTCTTCCGCATGTTTCTCGGTTTGAGGTTGATCATCATGTTGGCTTTGTTCGTCTCTCTGGTCTGACCTCCTCCCTGGGTGTAGAGCAGGGACGTTACCTCAGGGAACCGGCGGACCAGCTCTTCCGCCTTTCTCCCCATACGGTCCACCTCATCGACAGAGTAATCGACCGGTGTCTGAAGGCGGACGACGAACCGTCCCTGATCCTCGGGCGGTATGAATTCCTTGCCGATAAACCGTGTGATGAACATACTGGAAAAGAATACGAGAAAAGAGACAACGATGACAAGAAGACGGTGTCCAAGAGCCCACAGGAGAACCTTCCTGTAGACGACCTCGAGACGTTCGTACTGTTTTTCGAGGAGATCGGACAGGATGGTGAGCTTCCGGCCGATCAACCCCTGATTCTCCTTGACCTCCGTTTTCCGGGGACGGGCCTTGAGAAAGAGGGACGACATCATCGGGGTAAGGGTGAACGAAACAAACCACGATACAAGAACAGCAAAGATAACAGTCATACCGAACTGGAAGAAGAATCTTCCGATGATGCCTTTCATGAAGGCGACCGGTACGAAGATAACGATAATGGCCAGGGTTGTGGCCGAGACTGCGAGGCCGATCTCGGATGTGGCGAAAAAGGACGCCTCCCGGGGCGTCATGCCCTCTTCGATATGTCGTTGAATATTCTCGATGACGATGATGGCGTCATCTATGAGGATTCCTATGGAGAGCGACAGGGCCAGCATGGACATATTGTTGAATGTGAATCCGAAGAGGTTCATGAACGTGAAGGTGGCGATGACCGACGCCGGTATGGCTGTGGCACTGATGATCGTTGTCCTTACATTCCTCAGGAAGAGAAGGACGGCCATGATGGCGAAGAAACCGCCGTAAATGAGATGGTGTTGAACTTCGCTGATCGACCGCTTGATGAAATCGGACTGATCGAATGCGATAGAGAGGGTCATGCCCTGCGGTATGGTCTTCCGTATAGATTCGAGTTCCTTCTTTACCTTGTTGACGATTTCGACCGTGTTGGTTCCTGACTGCTTCTGGATACCGAGGCTGATGGAATTGACGCCATTAAACCGGGCGATTGTCCGCTTCTCTTCCATCCCGTCTTCCGCCCTTCCCAGATCGCGGATCCGGACAGGGCTTCCTTTCTGATATCCTACAATGAGATCGTTAAATTCCTGAACCCTGGGGAGTTCACCCTTGACCTTGACCGAATACTCCTTGGTGGCACTTTCGATCCGTCCCCCCGGAAGCTCGACGTTTTCCCTCTGGAGGGCTGTGAAGACATCCTGGGACGTGATGCCGTAGGCCTGGAGCTTGTCGTTGTTGAGCCACACCCGTACCTGCCTCAACCTCAATCCCGATAGCCTCACCGCGCCGACGCCATTGATTTTCTGGATCTGTTCCTTGAGAATCTCGTCGGCGTATGTCGACAGTTCCCGGACCGACCTGTCGCCGGTCAGGGCAAGCCACATGATCGGCGTGGCATCGGGATCGACCTTTTCCACGATCGGCTCATCGATATCGTTCGGGAGCTTCGACCGGATGATCGAGAGTTTCTCCCTCACATCCTGGACGGCGAGATCGATATCCCTCTCGAGAACGAACTCGACGGTGACGACCGACGAGCCTTCCGTACTGACAGAACTGATCGTTTTGACGCCGTTGATTGTATTTATGGCTTCTTCGATCTTGTCAGTGACGTCGATGTCGATGACATCGGAACTCGCACCTTTCAGGCGGGTCATCACGTTGACGATGGGGAGGTCGACTTTCGGAAAGAGATCGACACCGATGGAAGGGTAACTTATAACGCCGAGGACGACGAGGGCGAGAACGAGCATTGTTGCAAAAACGGGCCGCTTAACAGAGGTATCGGAAAGCCACATGGTCGATCCTGTCAGGGTTTGGGACGGGGCGTCCCGGCGGGGAGAGGGGCTGGCTTGGGGGTGCGGTCCCGGTCTGTGCCCCGGTTCTGTCCTGCCACCTTCACCCCGTCTGCAAGGCTCTGCTGTCCGGCGATGACCACGTTGTCACCTTCCTGGATGCCGTCGGTGATCTCCATCATTTCACCGTATTTGAGTCCCGTGGTCACCGATCGTACCCTGGCCCGGTCCCCTTCCGTGATAAAGAGCCGGACCTTCTCTCCTTCATAGAGGAGAGACGTGATGGGAACGAGAATCGTCGGTCTTGGCGCAGCCGTATACAGGAGTACCCTGGCAAACAGACCGGGCTTGAGCGCCCCGTCGGTGTTGGGAATAAGCGCTTCGACAAAGAGTGACCGGGTCTTTTCCTCCGATGCCGGGTAGATCGTGTTCAATCGTCCCGAGAAGTCCCGGTGTCCGAAGGCGTCGACTCTCACAGTCACATCCTGTCCTCTGGCGAGCTTCCCGACCTCTCTCTCAGGCACGGAAAACTTGACCTTGAGAGGGTCCGGCTGGATGAGAACAAGCATTGCCGTTCCATTCTTCACAAAATCACCGGCAGAAACCTTCTTTTCTTTGACGGAAGAAGACAGCGGTGCCACAATCGTGGTTTTGGAAAGTTTTTCCCTGGCGATGGCGAGGGCCGCCTTCGACCGTTCCACCTCCGCTTCTGCGACGATGAGGCGGGTGGAGACGTCGTCGAACTGTTGTTTCGTGACGAGTTCCTCTTTGTAGAGAGCCTCCTTCCTCGAAAACTCAATCTTGGTATTTGCCAGGTTTGCCTGAGCCTGTTTAAGTGCGGCGTCTGCCCTCAATGCCTCGAAACGAAACTCCTTATCATCGATGGAGGCGAGGAGTGCCCCTTTCCTTACGACCGATCCCTCGGTGACCTTGACCGCCCTTACGATCCCTTCGATCTCGGCGCTGACGATCACTTCTTCGAAAGGATTCAGGGTTCCGGTGGCTTCAATGAAGGGTCGCTGATCGGTCTTCGTTGCTTTTGCCGTCTCCACATTAAAGATTTTTTCCGGTGCCGGACCTTCTTTCTTTCCGCAGGCCCCCAGGGCCGCTACACTGACGAAACAGAGAAGAACGAGCACCGCTGAAAAGGTATGTGTGTTTCTGAATGTCTTCATTTCTTCCCTCTCGTGATGTTTGCCAGAAGAATGCCCATCGCCCGCTGGGCTTTCAGAATGGAAAGCATATATCCGTAGCGGGCGTCGGCAAGTTGCCGTTCGGCGGTGACGAGGAGAGAGTTGGCATCCATCACATCCACGCTGTTTGCGAGACCGTACTCGAATTGTTTCGACACGGCGAAGAAATTGTCCCTGGCAAAACGTTCCTGATCGCTCAACGACTGAAGAATCTCCGTCTGGGTCATGAAATCCCTGTAGGCATTTTCAACCTCGATACCGACCGACTTTTTCAGGTCGGCATAGGAAAGATCGGCCTGCCGCTTCTTCGCCATTGCTTCACTCACCTCGGCGCCCCTGAGGCCCCCTTCATAAAGGGGAAAATAGATCCGGAACCCGCCGTAGATATTCTCTTTGATGATCCCCGATGTTTCAGGTGTTTCAAATTTCTTTGCATAGACCGCCTCCACCGATATGGTGGGCCAGTAGGCTCCCTTCGTGTATGTGACCTGGTGGTCGGCAATCTTCTGCTGAACGCCGAGGGCCTTGATCTCCGCCCGTTCTGTCGATGCCAGCCTGAGCATGCAGTCGAGGGAGAGGGGACGGCATGTCTCGGGAAGGCCGGATAAGAGGATCTCGTCGATGGCCCTGTCGGACGGATCGATTTCCTTCAACTGAAACGGGTTTTCGACCCCGGCCAGACGGGCAACAACGGCTTTCGACATGACAAGAGCATTTGACAGCCGCGTATAATCGGATTGGGCGCCGGAAAGCTCGGCCTCTGCCCTGAGGAGAGCTGTTTTTGTCACCTCACCGATTTTGAGGCGCGTGGCGGCGGCAGTCCGGTGAGCCGAAAGGCGGGAGACATTTGAGCCTGCAATGTCGAGGTTCTTCTTGATTCTCAGCCAGTCGAAATATGCTGCGGTAAGAGCGTAAAGATACCCTTCCCTCACTGCATAGACCTCGTTCCTGCTCTTTTTGATCCCTTCCTTCGCCATGTTCAGGCCCGTAAACTCCCGTCCGCTGAGCGACATGAACTGATCGAGCCGGATCTGCCAGGACGGCGTTTCGAGGGGCTGGATGACTGTTCCTGACTCGGAGATCTTCTGATCCGTATATCTGACGTAGTTCGCAAAGGCAGAAATCTTCGGGATGAGCAGAGACATGGCCTTATCCTTCTGCTTCTCCGAAATGAAGAGATCTTCCTCGCTGATCTTGATCTTTTCCGCCCGGTCAAGGGCGACTTTATACAGATCGTCGAGACCGTAGACGGTCTGCGCTGAAAGGGGAAGAGCGGCGATCAGGAGAGAGAAGACTGCTCCCATGACCGGCAACGCGTATCGAAAAACGGCTCGTTTCACCATCGTTACCCGTTCCTCCCGAGAAGACCCCGGAGAAGAAAGCGGGCACATTCATCAGCGGAAAAAAGGCTCGCCGGATCGATGACAAGAGAGAGGACAAAACCACGCAATGTTCCCATGATAATCTTTGCAACCTCCTTGACGTTGCAGGGCGCAAACACGCCGCCGGTGACGCCGGCGGAGAGGATATTTTCGATGATGGCTGTCTGATTCCGAAAAAACTGCCGCTTCAGCGTGAGGGCATAGGTGAATCCCTGTTCCCTGCTCTGGAGAATGATCAGTTCCCTGTGTTTCCGTGCATAGGCGAGGCGAAGGGTGATAAGCGATGTGAGAGCCTGAACGGGATCGTCGACCTGGCCCACGGCCTCTTTGACCTTTGTTGTCAGTTCGTCGAAAATCTCCTTCAGGACTGTCATGTAGATCGTTTCTTTGTTCTCGAAATAGAGATAGAGCCCGCCGATGCTGATACCAGCCCCGGAAGCTATGGCCCTCATACTTGCCCCTTTATATCCCCTGTCCGTAAAGACCGGGAGGGCCGCTGCCAGGATTCTCTGTCGTGATTCTGCTGCTGAACGTTTGTTCATGTGAATGCATGTTCAGTATAAAAGAGCCGGCAAGGCCTGTCAATGGTTTCGTTCCGGTATGCTCCGGTATTGTTCCGGTTTCTTTCCGGAGCACCGGCTCTGCCCCCCCGATCAATTACCAGTCACGGCATACTTTTCCGAGCTATACTCAAATCTTGTGTATGACAAAGAAGAAGACGTATCCTTCGGTCCACGAACCCCATAGAATCCACTTTTGCAACAGTACGGCTGAGAACGGCCAAGACCAAGGGGTGCGGGACGAGACTGGCAACACTCACCATGGTCTTCAAGTTTGCCAAAGAAGCACAGGCAACATGGAAGAAGATCAAGGGATATGGCCTCATCCCCCAGGTGTTGAACGGTACGCGCTGTGTTGATGGCGAGATAGAACAGGCGGGAGCAAGGGCAGCATAATGGAAGAGACAAAGGATACGGTGGAAACTTTGTTAAACACACCTATTGACAATATCTCCGTCAACATCGCTGACCGGTCCAAATTTGCCCGTTACTGCCGACCCAAAAAGGGCGAGGCGTTTTACGGGAAGGTCTTTGCATACACGTTCGATTTCCGGCCCACGTCGCTCTATGTCGATCATGAAAAATAGTATGGCTGATTGTCGGCTTATTGTTCAGCCCCTTTATCGCTGGTTGGTGACTGTTGACAGGTATCCGGGAGGTGTGTACTGTGTAATACAGAAATGACAGGAAGAGCGTCATGAATACTGCAATATCGGTAAGGCTGTCCAAAGAACTCGCGGAGCAGCTCGACAGCATCGCCAAAGAAACAGAGAGATCTCGCTCTTTTATCATCCAGAAGGCGTTGGAGGCCTATATTGAGGACTTTGCAGACCTTCAGATTGCCCTGGACCGGATCCACGATACAAGCGATGCCATTGTCTCCGGCGAGAGCCTGAGGACGTCTCTTGGCTTATAACGTTGTTTACAAAAAGTCGGTACATCGCGATCTCAAGCAGTTATCAAAAGAGGATGCCCGCCACATTCTCGATCGCATCGAAAATGAACTGACAAAACACCCGGAATCCAACCCTCTTCTCAAAGGGCGATTCGCTGGGCTTCGTAGGTTACGGTCAGGAGACTACAGGGTCATCTACACTATCATGGGTTCAGATATTCTTATTCTTAGAATCGGTCATCGGCGGGATGTATACAAGGGCGATTAGCCAGACTGCCGGGAAAAACCCGGCGCTCCGTTGTTCATCAACC